>CAZKMA010000001.1:0-12273 GCA_964553615.1 uncultured Spirochaetales bacterium
GCCCATTCAACCACGCGACTCCCTGCCCTCCGCTGATGCGTGACTCTGTTTCCCGAACCATCATGGACCGAGCAATCATCGCTGTAGTGAAATGCATGCGGTGAATAACCTGCGCCGGGTGGTTCAGTCGAATTGAATTCGTAGGATTTTCCTGTTCTCCGGGGCTCCGCCTCATGATTGGAGATCCGCTTGAACAAGCTGGATGAGTGAAGTATCCTATCGCGTAAAGCAGGAGGCGAGATGGCGGAAGAGGATCGGCAACTACAACTTGTCACGTTCCAGCTGGGCGAAGAGCAGTACGGAATCGATATCATGGATGTCGAAGGCATTGTGAAAGTAGAAGATGTGCGTCCGCTCCCGAACTCTCCTGCATACGTTGAAGGTATTTTCAATCTCCGCGGGGATATCATTCCCGTGATCAATCTTCATCGACGCTTCCACATTCGGCGAGCCAACCTTGGCGAAGAGGAAATGCTCCTGAGCGGCTTTGTAATCATCAACATCGACGGAATGCTGCTGGCCATAATTATTGACAGGGTTTCCCGCGTTGTAGCAGTCAAACAATCAGAAATTCAGCCGCCGCCGCAGATGCTGTCCGGTATTGGTGCTGAATACATCGAAGGTGTTGTCAATCGGGACGGGACCTATCTCATTATCCTGGACACCAGGCGGCTGTTCAACGTACGGGAACTACAGCAACTGAACAGCATGAACGGCTGACAATAGGCCGGCGGTAGAAACAGAAAATGTCAGTTACAGTTTTCCGACCAACAATTCGACGGCGGGACATGGATGCCGTACTCACCTGTCTGGTGTCCGACAGCATCGGCCCGGGCTCTCTTTCTCATCAACTTGCCGGCGATCTGGCCGCGTATCTGGGCGTGGATCCTGGTGTGTGCGTGCGCGACTACGCAACCGCAATAGAGCTAAGCCTCAAGGCGTTGAATGTCGAACCCGGAGATCAGGTGATCCTGTCTCCCCTTGCACCGGCGGTATATCATTCGGTTCTGATCAGAATGGGAATTACGCCGCGGATGGTCGACGTGGACGCCTCCAGTGCTGCTCTCACGGCGGACGCAGTTGCGAATGCGTCGGGTCCAGGTGTCAAGGCCATCATTGTCCACTACACGATGGGAATAATCCCGGATATATCTGCATTGACCGAGCTGGGAATTCCCATAATTGAGGACATATCCGAGGGATTCGGCGGCATTACCGCTGAGCGGAAAATCGGTACCTACGGGCAGTACACCATCGTCGGTCTCGAGGCCGAGCACGTCGTGACCGCCGGCGGCGGGGCCGTGGTTCTTCCCGTTGGCAAGCGGGAACGTGCGGAACTGAAACGGGCGACGGACGATATTCCGCGTGAGGTCATCCTCGCGGATATGAATGCAGCGCTCGGTATCCAGCAGGTCAAGCGGATCGAGCAGTTCATCGAGAAGAGACGGGAAATCGCTTCGATTTATCATCGCGCCATACTTCGAGGCCGCCACAAGATGCTTGTTCAGGCCGGCGAGGCGGACAATGTATACTATTCTTTCGCCGTAGTGCTGGCAAACGGTGCTCGAGAGGTCATTCAGTATGCCCGCAAGAAGCAGGTTGAAGCGGTACGTGCCTTCGAGTTCTCGATTCTCGGTCAGATAGCTTCCCGGTCAACGCTTCCTGTCTTTTCGGGCGCTCCAGCGAATCAGGACGCGGTTTTCGAGAAGGATGTGGAATCCGTACTCAAAGATTTTCCGAAGGCGCAAAGTCTCTATCTGCGTTGCATTCTTTTTCCGCTCTACCCTTCGCTGGCGAAACGCGATGTTGAGCGGATCGAGAAAGTTCTGACCACTCTTCCATAGATGGCCGAAGCTTTACGGAGTATCGGCTGTGTTGTATAGTGTAACGATCTCATGGCAATAGACATCAAGCGTGTTCTAGTCATTGCAAATCTGCAGAAACAGGGTGTCGGAGAAGTCGCGGAAGAGGTTCGCAGCTATCTGGAAGGCTGCGGAATCGATGTGGTGGTTTTCGGTTACCGTGGCAGACCCGCTCAGCCCGCGTTGGAAGCGTTCGATCTGGCGATCTCGCTCGGCGGAGACGGAACCGTGCTCTTCAGTGCGCGCATTCTCTCATACTCTGCAGTCCCAATTCTAGCAGTGAATCTCGGAGACTTCGGCTTCATCACCGAAGTGACACGGGATGAATGGGCAAGTGCCTTTGAGCAGTACCGAAACGGCGACCTGGGTGTGGGTGAGCGACTCATGGTGGACATTACCGTGGAACGTCGGGGAAAGGACGTTGCTCACTTTACCGGGCTCAACGACACGGTTGTTTCGGCCGGCGGGATTTCGAAGATCGTGAAGCTATCGGTCAGGCTTGGAGGGGCCTCCATTGGGCGGTACCGCGCGGATGGGATAATGGTGGCTACTCCCACCGGTTCCACGGCGTACTCGGCCGCAGCGGGTGGCCCGATCCTTCATCCGGAGATGGATGCGATGATTCTGAACCCGATCTGTCCCTTCACGCTTTCTCATCGCCCGCTTGTTGTCCCCGCGGATGAACTGATCTATATTGAAGTCGAAGAGGATCAACGGACCGATGTGATTCTGACCGTAGACGGTCAGAGCGTGTTTCCGCTCCTGTCTCGGGACGTGGTACGCGTCTGCAAGGCAAAGACTCGGGCGCGGATTGTACGCTCGGATGTCCGGACCTTTTATGAAGTTCTTCGGGCGAAACTGAATTGGTCGGGTGAGCCTCGCCGCTGACGGTGAGTTGCCGCCAGAACGAATTGCGGAAGAAAGGCTGGTATGATCGAGGAACTTTCGATTCAGAACTACGCCCTCATTGAACGCCTCGCACTCGAGTTCTCGAGTGGGCTCAACGTGCTTTCGGGTGAGACCGGAGCGGGAAAGTCGATACTCGCGGGAGCTCTCGGGCTTCTGCACGGTGCGAAGGGTGAAACCTCGGTTATCCGAACGGGTTGCGACGAGGCAATGGTTTCCGGCGTATTCGCGATTGACCACAACACCGATGCGCGACGCTGGCTCGAAGAACACGGGATAGAACCTGAGGATGATCGCGTTATCGTTCGGCGAACAATCAAACAGTCGGGGCGCGGTTCCATCTACGTGCAATCGGTACCTACCACTCGTGGCGATCTGGAAACACTTGCCTCCCATCTGTTTGACATGCACGGCCAGCATGAGCACCAGTCGCTCTTTTCGGAAGACAATCATCGACGCATCCTTGACCGGTACGGCGGACTCGAACCGGAGGCGGATGCGTTGTACACGCAGTTCATGGAGCTTTCAACGCTGCGAAAGAAACTGGACCGTATTCAGAAGAGTGAACGTGACAGACTGCGGGAGGCCGACGTTCTGCAGTATGCGGTGCGTGAGATCGACGAGGCAAATCTCAAGGACGGTGAGGAAGAAGAACTCACGAAAGAGCGTTCCATTCTCTCCCAGCATGAGAAGTTGTTCGGGCTTCTCGATGAGGTCTACGAATCGGTTTCCGAAAATCGCGGTGGAGCGTTGTCGCTCATACGAAGCTCCCGTCAGGCAATGGACAATATAACTGGAATAGATCCCGGTCTTTCTCCTCTGGCAAAACGGCTGGACGATCTGTACTACGAGCTGGAAGACGCTTCCGAAGAAGTCCGCACTTACCGGAGCGGCCTCAACTTCAGCCCCGACCGTCTTGAGCGCGTGGAAGAACGGCTCATGAATATTCATCGCCTCGAGAAAAAATACGGAGCGACTGTCGGTGAAGTGCTCGCTTACTGTGCGGATGCACGGGAGCAGCTTGAGAGTCTCGAAAACCTGGATCAGGACAAGGAACGGCTTCAGAAGGAGATTCAGGGGCTTGAGCAGACGGTTCTCGGTGCCGCAGGCGAGCTTTCATCTCGCAGGAGGGAGATCGCGAAACAGCTGGAATCGAGAATTGAAGAGATCCTCCGTGGCCTCGGCATGGAGAAGACCCGGTTTTCCATTGCAGTTGACCGGCGGCTCTCCGAAAAGGGGACACCATCATGCGGCCCGTATGGTCTCGACCAGATTGCCTTTCGCATATCGCCGAATCCGGGTGAACCCCTGAAGCCTCTGAAGAATATCGCATCCGGAGGCGAGGTGTCACGAGTCATGCTCGCAATCAAGACTGTCCTTTCCCAGACCGATCAGATCGAGACACTGGTGTTCGACGAGATCGACGCGGGAATCGGTGGCGAGGTCGCCGTGGCCGTCGGCCACCATTTGCACGACCTTTCGCGGTACAAGCAAATCCTCTGCATAACGCACCTCGCGTCAATTGCAGCGCGAGCCGATAATCATATAAAAGTGGAAAAGCGGGAAAAGGAGGGCCGGACCGTGACCGAGATCTCAGTTGTGGCCGGTGACAAGAGAGTAGAAGAGATAGCTCGCATGCTTTCCGGCGATCGTACCGGCCAGGTTTCCCGGACTCACGCAGAAGAACTTCTTCGGAAGTCTGCTGCGTCATAGCAGGAGCTGTGGATGGGAAAGATTTCTGCAGAAGCGAAGAGCCGGTATTTCGAGAAGGTCAAGGAATACCGGCAGAACATCGATCAGTTCGCAAGTCGGGAAAAGAAACTTCTCCTGTCTGTGAAAGATGACGACGACCGTGCCGGATACAAGAGAATTACGCTCGCGGACGAGCGGCTCAATCTCGCATCCTGGTACTTGCTTCTCAATCGGATGTCCGTAGCCCTCCTCGGTGTCAAGAACGAGGCGTTCCTGAACGACGCTCGTAAGAGTTGCTACCAGAGCATAATTTATCTCGAAGAAGTTGTTACCAACTTCATCGACGTCCCATTTTCCGAATATGAGGATCATCTGGCACTGATTGAGGAGTTCGCCGACGACAAGCGTTATCGTCTTGTGCGCAAGATCGGCCTGACAATTCAGTCCGTCGAGGATGATTTCGGAGATAACTCCAAGTGGCGATGGTCATTTGTCGAGCTGGAAGGCCGGTTTGCAACAATCGCCAAGAACCTGATAAATCTCAAGACGGTGATTGCCGGGCTCGATCCCCGTGTTCCCGGGTATGCAGACAGGGTCGGCCATCTCAGCCTGGCCAAGGAATTGATGCAGAAGGCGGCGGACAGGTACCGCGAAAAATACGAGCTGTCTACGCTCCGTATTGACGATTTCAAGCTTGCTATCGCCTATCTGACCTCTCTCCGCCGGCTCCATGCTCTTCTCGGTGAGCCCAATCAGGCGGAGATCATACGCAAGAAAAGCGATGTCTGGCGGACAAAGATGGAAGCTGACGAAAAGAAGGCAGAAAAGCGCTGAGGCCGCTTACCGATCCGCAAGCTCGTGGAGAGCATCATGCGGAAGTAGATCCTGAATGGAGACGCGGACGAACTGAAAGTCCTTGCCGCTGAAATAGACGGGGAAATCCGGCGGAACAAATTCGCTGATTACCTGTCGGCATGCTCCGCAGGGTGGTAGAGGATAATCCCCATCCGGAGAGTAGATTGTAATTGCCAGAAACTTCTTCTCCCCCTGGCTCAGTGCTGCGAAGAGAGCGGATCTTTCGGCACAATTCGTGAGGCCGAACGAACGATTCTCAATGTTGGCGCCGCGGTAGATCTTTCCGCTTGCACCAAGGAGTGCTGCCCCGACTCGAAAGCGGGAGTAGGGTGAGTACGAGTATTCGGCAGCTTCACGGGCTTCGTTCTGCAGTGTAATGATTGCGTCTTCCTCTGCGGCCACGGTACACTCCTCATTTTGGGTTCGTTGACATGTGAATAACCAATAGTATAGGATTACCCGGCACATGAAAAGCCGCGGAATGAGGCTGGTACAGCTCCAGTGAAAGTGCGAAAGACCTCCATTACATTTTTCCTGCTCCTGATCGGTGCCTACGTGGTACTTTTCCCCCACGGTGTTGGCAAGGAGCTTGTTGTCTCTCCGAAATGGACCACTTCTCTGCCATCGCTACCCGAGGTTTCGAATCCGACCGCAGGTTCCGTCGCTGTCACACCTATTGTAGCGGCAGGGAACACAACGGGACCGTTGACTGCATTCGAGCTTGGAAACGACTTCGGATTCATCGATGGAGCCGGCCGGATACACTATCTCGGGAGAAAACAGTACGGCGTCGCACTCGGCTCGGACCGGTTTGCGAACTATCCCAGCCTTTCTCGGCGTGTCATTGTCCAGGATCCGGCCGGTGCCACTCTGGCAACCATCGAACAGGCCGGATACCCGATGTTCCTTCGAAATCAGCTCTACCTTCTGAGCCCTCAGGGCGACACGATTACTGCCTACGACTCTTTCGGAAAACGGCTCTGGACTCACCAGATGGGTAGCGTAATAACTGCTGCCGACGCTGCACACCCGTATTCTGCGGTCGGTCTCCTGAACGGCCAGGTAGACGTTTTCAACAACGCCGGGGTGTCGGTGTTTCAGAAGACCCCCGGGAGTTCCTCCATGCCGGTGGTGTTGGGCATTTCGCTGTCGAAGTCCGGCAACCGTATGGCGATCATATCCGGAATTGAGCCGCAAATCGTGACCATTTACGATGTTGCGGCCGGTCGGTTCACACCAACAGACACGCGCAGCATGAGGAGTGATTTCCGTAGACCAGTCATTATTCGATGCATTGACGACAGTGAAGTTACCGCTATTGAGACAGATGGTGGTATTGAACTCATAGACCAGAAATCTCACGGGAGCCATACGGTGGTTCTTCCCGGTACCTTGCAGTCCATTGTCGAACATCGAATTGAGGGGCTCATTGTCGCTGGGAGTCTCGAGAAGTCCGCCTCCGGCGAAGCTGGTACAGACCGCACCCAGGGGGTTGCCCGCGCGGCGTTCTTCCTGCCCGACGGGCGCTCCGTATTCCGACTGAGATTTCCTGCATCCACGCTTTTCATGCATTCATCAGCGAACGGACTGATCTTCGGCGCCGAGGGTGCGCTCTTTGAGATCGATTTTTCGGTTGGGTGACCACATGCGACCGAAACGGACGATCTTCGGGTGTCTCCTTCGCGTAGTTTGTGGCCTGGCGCTGACGGCCGGAATTGCCTCCGGTTGGCAATGGCCAGTCTCGGACGTTTCGATTGTGAAGGGGTTCGGGGGGAATGCCGGTCAGGGTTTCCGTGTTGAGGATGTCCTGCATGCCTCAGATGTACCCGTGCGTCCGATTGCACCGGGAACGGTAGTTTTTGTTTTTCAGAAAGGAAGCCAACGTGGTCCGGTCCCATCTCCGCTCGGTGATTTCGTGGTAGTCCAGCATGACAGGGGATTCCGGTCAATCTATGGTCATCTCGATCCCGCATCGATCCGCTCCAATTTGAAGGTGGTTACCCAGCATACGGTCGTCGGCAGAAGCGGCGAAAGTGGATACTCGGAGCAGAGCGGTCTGAGTTTGAGGGTCATTGATTCAAAGCGTCACCGTCTGGTAAATCCTCTGGTTGTGTTGCCGTCGTTAAGAGACAGACTCGACCCTGAAGTTCACGCGGTATATCTGAAGAGTACCGGTTTAGCGCCACTTACGGAGGGTCTGGTCATTCGTCCGGGACGCTGGAGCGTGCTTGCCGATATCTCTGATCAGGGACAGGGGACCGGCGCCCCGGCACCTGTTGCGCCCTACAGTCTCGATCTCTCACTCGATGGAACACAGATCAGCCACGTTGAGTTCCAGGATCTTCGTTTCAGGAAAGGTGAGCTCTTTCTCGATTCGTCCTACCGCTGGAATTTTGATGCACTTTACCTCGGCAGGTCACTGTACAACCTGGGAGAACCAGATCTGCAGGCAGGAACCCATTCGCTTCGGCTGCGTACCACTGATTTCGCCGGTCACGAAACGATTGTCAATAGGACGATTATCGCCGAAATACCTTCCCCGTTACCGGCCGCACCGGCGGGAGCTAAGCCGTGAAGACCTTTTCGATGGTTCCGGGTGCCGCGGAACAATTCAGTCCAGTTGCCTGCCCGGTGTGCGGCTCTAGTCGGACTATCTCCGGGTGGGAGTGCCAATCTTTTCGATTTGCGCGTTGTACCGAGTGCGGACATCTGTATCAGAACCCACAACCAGTCTTCAGCGACCTGCGCGCCCGCTACGGAGAAGAATACTTTTCCTATGAACTGGAGAATGACAAGAACTTCTTCGAACTCATGCTCAAGGGGCTCGAAGATGCATCGTTTTTTGAACTTGAACGTACGGTCGAGGACTACAGGCGGTTTCTCGATATTGGATGTGCCACGGGAATGCTGCTAGCGTATCTGAAGCAGAGGGAGTGGCGGGTACAAGGCGTGGAAATCTGCGAGCCGGCGGCCAGGTACGGTATTGAGCATCGAGGCGTTCCAATCCACATCGGAACACTGGAAGAGGCGCGTTTTCCTTCGGATAGCTTTTCGTTCATACATTTTTCTCATGTTATCGAGCACGTTCCAGATCCACGGGCATTCCTGCTCGAAGTGAAACGTGTTCTGCGACCACAGGGTTACGTCGTTGTAGTTACTCCCAATGTTCAGAGTCTTCAGGCGTATCTGTTTCGTGAGAAATGGAGGTCCGCGATCGCTGACCACATGAATCTGTTTTCCCGCCGGGGTTTGGAGCGACTTCTCACGGAGACCGGTTTTCAACCCCTGCGTTTCAAAACCTGGGGCGGAATCGCGAAGGGAATGGCACCTGCTATGCTCAAGGGTCCCCTTGACAGACTTGCGAAGGCATTCGGTTTTGGAGACGTCGTTCTCTACGTGGCACGCAAACTGTGAGGGCTTGACACCTCCTACCCATTCGCCTAGGATTTACATACTGAGGACGTTTGGAGGCTGAATGACCCGGACCAAACTGGAGACTCTCACAGTGGAGGCCCTGGAAAAGCTTGCGGGTGAATACGGAATCGATTTGCCTGAAGAGATCGACCGGCCATCACTCATAAACGCCATTTTCGAAACCTTCGAGGAAATCCGTCAGGAGCGGGACTCGGACAACAACAATGCCATCCGTATTGAAGAGAAGAAGTACGGCGTCCAGTACGATGAGGCGGATACGGAGCCGGCTGAACAAGACGAAGTACTGCCGGAAAACTACAATGAAACCCGAATTGTCCTCATGTTGCGGGATCCGGCATGGGCGTATACGTATTGGGATCTGAAAGACAGTCTGGTGGAAAAGTGTCGAAAGAGTTCCGAATTTCGGGAGATTCTCATTCGAGTTTTCGAGCTGTCCGATCCAACGGACGATGCCGAGGCGGTCGTTGACTCGTTTGATATTCCGGTCCAGCTATCCGACAACCGCTGGTATATCAATCTTCCGGAGCAGGATACTCATTACCGGCTTGAGCTGATTGCGAGTTATGACTATGGCGAAGAGGTGCTCGCGTTTTCGAACATTCTGACGGTGCCAAAAGGATACTTTTCGGACGATTCGAACAGTTCGACCCAGGAGGATGCCATTATCGCGCTGTCCGGGATCGAGCATCTTGGCGTTTCAGCTTTTGGGAATCGTATTCCGCAGCGGATTCTCGCCCACCTGGATCAACCGTAAATGGTCTAGGCCGAGCTCAATAAAGAGGTTTTTTTCTCATGGCAAACGGCTATCTTGTTCTGATGCTCCACGCACATCTTCCCTTTGTGCGACATCCCGAATACCCGACTTTTCTTGAAGAGAATTGGTTGTTTGAAGCAATTTCGGAGACCTACCTTCCGCTGCTGAGAGTTCTCGAGCGCCTGGATGACGACGGAGTCCCGTTCAGCATCTGTTTGTCCCTGTCCCCGACGCTGGTCACAATGCTTCAGGACGAGCTCCTTCAGACGCGATATCTCGGATACCTCGAGCGACACATAGAGCTCGCTGAACGTGAGGTGACACGTGTTGCGAATGATCCGAAGTTTCACTCCGTTGCCTGTATGTACCGGGATCTCTATCGCCAGGCTCTGGTGGATTTTGAGGACAAATACGGACGCAACATATTGAAGGGGTTCGATTATTTCTACAAGAAAGGGCGAATTGAGCTCATCGGCGCAGCTGCCACCCATGCCTTTCTTCCTCTCTATCAACAGTATCCGGTGGCAGTGAACGCTCAGGTTCAAGTTGCGACGGAGTTTCAGCAGAGTGTTTTCGGGAAATATCCGACAGGCTTCTGGCTTCCCGAGTCCGGTTACTATCCCGGAGTCGAAGAGCATTTGAAGAACAACGGTATCAGGTATTTCTTTGGTGCCGCCCATTCAGTACTGTTCGCCGAAAAGCGACCCCCTGCCGGCGTCTACGAGCCGGTGAGCTGCCCGAACGGCGTTGCTGTTTTTGCGCGGGACGTGGCTTCGGCAAACATGGTGTGGTCATCGGACGATGGTTACCCGGGCGATTTCAGTTACAGGGATTTCTACCGCGACATCGGCTACGACTTGCCTCTGGACTATATTGCCCCTTACATACACGACGGAAACATCCGGATTAATACGGGGATAAAATATTACGCAATTACCGGAGTCACAGACCAGAAGCAACCGTATGATCCCGCTGTGGCCGCAGGAAAGGCCGTGGAGCACGCCGAGAACTTCATCTATCATCAACTGAAGCAGGCGAAGAAACTTGCTCCGCTCATGAAACAACCACCAGTCATTACCTGTCCTTACGATGCGGAGCTCTTCGGTCACTGGTGGTTCGAGGGGACTATCTGGCTTGAGGCGGTAATTCGAAAGCTGACGGAAACCAACGGTGAGCTCGAGCTGACAACTCCATCCGCGTTTCTGAAGATGTATCCGCCCAAGACAACGATAGAGCCAATCTTCTCGAGCTGGGGCAACAATGGATACTCGGAGGTGTGGCTCGATGGTTCGAACGACTGGATCTATCGACACACCCATACTGCAGTTGAGCGGATGATGGAGCTTGTGCAACGATTTCCGGACGAGCATGGGCTGAAGGAACGGGCACTCAACCAGGCTGCGCGGGAAGTTCTGCTGAGTCAGGCTTCCGACTGGCCGTTCATCCTGCGTGCCGGAACCACAGTTACATACGCCACGAAGCGGGTTAAGGAACATATTCTGAATTTCGATCGGGTCTACGAGGCGCTCGGACGTGGGAATGTCAGCACCGAGTGGCTCACTCATCTCGAAAAGAAGAACAATGTGTTTCCAAACATGGACTACCGTGTTTTCCGACCGGACAGCGTCCGGACCGCGAGCACGTCGACGGAAATCGTCCGGCGTTAACCGTTTTTTCCCTCATTGTTCCCTCTTTCTCACTGTTTTCTCCCGTTTACTACACATACATGTAGATAATTGACGAAACCGGATAATTTCGCCGCGTTTATTCTGTCTACCAAGGTTGACAATAAAGCTGTATAAGCTACTATTGATAGCAACGGGTGGGAGAAAGTGGGAAAAAATAGGAAGTAGTGGTGGACTGGGGATGATAACCGGAGAATTTCGGAACGCGCTGGACGAGAAAGGACGACTCATGATTCCGGCGAGAATTCGTTCCGAAATTAGCGGGAACGTACTCGTTCTTACGAGGGGAATCGATCGGTGTCTCTGGCTTTTTCCCCCGGAGGAATGGAAGCGAATATCGCAGAACCTTCTTGCGAATACATCCCCTTTCAACTCCAAGGCACGGCTCATCCAACGAAAGTTGATTGCGCCTGCGCAGGAGGTCGAAATTGATCGGACCGGGAGGATAACGATCCCGGTCACTCTGAGGGAGTACGCCGGGCTCAAGAAGGAAAGCATTGTTCTGGGAATCGAAAAGTATATTGAGATCTGGGATGAAGCAGAATATCAGCAGTATCTGAACGACAACGAGAACGAGTTCCAGGAAGCGGCCGAAGAACTGGGAGGCCTCGTCTCTTTCTGAGATGGGGAACGGCCGCATGGAAGTTGTTCACTACACCGTCATGGGGCGTGAGGTGCTGGAGTATCTCATACCAAATGATCCTGCCGCTACGCTGGTGGATGCAACGCTCGGCGAGGGAGGGCACTCGGTCCTCTTCCTCGAGCGATACCCCGATCTTCAGGTGATGGGCCTGGACGCCGACTCGGACATCCTGAATCGAGCCCGGGAGCGTCTTGCTCCGTATGGTGATCGTGTTCAAGTGCGAAACACCTGGTTCGACGAGTTTTTCGAAGCTGCAGCTCCGGAACTTCGTCCGGCCTTGATCCTGTTTGATCTGGGGATCTCAACATACCATTACGCGATGTCCGAACGAGGATTCAGTTTCAGGACAGATGAGCCCCTTGATATGCGCCTGAACTCGGTCGGGTCAACCGGCGGAAGGGAAACGGCCGGCGGCAGACAGACAGCCGGCGGCAGACAGAC
>CAZKMA010000001.1:12373-163695 GCA_964553615.1 uncultured Spirochaetales bacterium
GCCGGCGGCAGACAGACAGCCGGCGGCAGACAGACGGCCGGCGGCGGCAAGTCTGCTGCGGATATTGTCAATTCGGCCAGTGCGCGGGAAATTGCTGATCTGCTCTTTGCGTACGGTGAGGAACGGTATTCGCGTCGCATTGCGGAGCGAATTGTTCGCGAGCGTCAGTCCCATAGAATTGGCACGAGTGCGGAGCTGAGCGAAATTGTCTCCCGCGCCGTACCTGCTGAATACCGTCATGGGAGGATTCACCCGGCGACCAGGACTTTCCAGGCTCTCCGAATTGCGGTGAACGAGGAATTGGACAGGCTGAGCCGCGCGCTCCATGCGGCTATTGACCTTCTCCTTCCCGGCGGGAGGATTGCGGTGATATCGTTTCACTCTCTGGAGGACCGGATAGTGAAGACTATCTTTCGCGAACGGGCACGGGGCTCTACGACAGAGTCAATTCGGCCGACTATGAGAGAGGGGGGTGATGTGAGGATTCTCACGAAGAAGCCCCTTCGTCCGGCGTCTGACGAAGTGCAGGAAAACGCCGCATCACGAAGTGCGCGGTTGCGCGTGGCCGAGAAGTTGTAATTGATTCCTGTGTGGGGGGCAGAGTGAAAAATCTGGAGTCGGGACAGAGACGGAAAATCACGCTCTTGCTTGTTGCCGTGGTCAGCGTCTTTTTTGGCGCCGTATACCAGTCCTACCGCTACGAAGAGTTGTCGCTGAAGGTTGTCCGCCAGGAGAATACCCAGATAAGCAAGCTGGAAGAAAATAAACGCGCCATTGCCAGCATTGCGGTCCTGAGCTCGCCGGCGCGCATTGATGCGCTGGCAAAACAGCAGAAGGATCTGGTGCCGGGCTTCCCTCAGAACGCAATCGTTGTGGATCCCCCGGGATCCATGGGCAAAGCCGACCCAACCGGAATGTATGTTTCTAACGGTACAGGATCGGGAGGCAAGCCGTGACATCGATCCGTACACTGTTTACAGTGCGCGAAGTGGCGGACCTGATCGACGGAGAGCTCTATTTCCCATCTCACGGACTTGCCGAAGGGAGTGATCGTGACGCACCGATCTGCTCGGCAAACATAGATTCACGAAAATGCGGGGCGGGTTCAATGTTCGTCCCGCTGAGTGGTCGATTTGCCGATGGGCACGATTTTATCGAGGATGCCGTCTCACGTGGCGCAACTTTCGTTCTTGTTTCCACCGAGTTCATGCGTAACTCCGGGTATCATGTGCGTCAGCTCGCCGATCGACTGTCGTTTGCGTATTTCGTCGTACCGGACGTACTCGAATGCTTTCAGAACCTTGCGCGGTACTACCTGGGGAAGTTCTCGTCAATCACAAAAATCGGGATAACAGGGAGCAACGGGAAAACAACCACGAAGGAGATGCTGGGAGCAATTCTGCGGCTGCATAGCCCCACTTGCGTGAGCCAGGGTAATTATAACTCGGAAATAGGGCTGCCGCTCTCGATCTTTGAACTGTCCGCTGAACACCGGTACGGAGTATTCGAGATGGCTATGAACCATCGCGGAGAGATGGAATTGCTTTCAGATATCCTCCGGCCGGATATCGGCCTCATTACCAACATCGGGCGCGCGCATATCGGCCTCCTGGGAAGTCAGGATCGTATTGCGGAGGAAAAGAAAAAGATCTTTTCCCGGTATAGTGGCAAGGAGCGGGCATTCCTGCCCGAACACGATGCGTATCTTGAATTCCTCTCGCGGGGAATTAACGGGCGAGTCCATCTGTATGGCAGGTTCAGCACTTCGGGCGTAACCGGTGTTACCGATCGGGGAATTGACGGCTCGACGCTTCACTGGCACGGATTCGATATTCACATCCCGCTTCCGGGTGAGCACAATGTTTTGAACGCGCTCGGTGCAATTTCAGTGGCGCTCGAGCTCGGCGTGCCGGAAGAAGTCATTCAGCACGGGCTTCAGGGCTTGACCCCGCAGTTCGGGCGGAGCGAAGTCATACGCGGGCCGGTAACGCTGATTCAGGACTGTTATAACGCAAACCCGGATTCTGTCTCGCAAAGCATATCCGCGATTGAACGGATGGAATGGCGGGGGCGGAAAATCCTGGTGCTCGGAGCCATGATGGAGCTCGGTGAGCAGAGCGAGACGCTGCATCGGGAAGTTGGCCGCGACGCGGCGAAGGCCCGACCGCATGCGATCTTTCTGGTGGGCCCCGAGATGGAGGTGGCAGCGGGTGCTGTAAAGGATGCCGGGTTCGGCGGAGATCTTTTCTTCGCAAAGACAACGGATGAACTTGCCGACGCACTGCGGACATATGTGCAGACGGGCGACCTTGTGCTCCTGAAGGGGTCCCGCAGCCTCGGTCTCGAGACACTGACGCCGGTCATTCGCGGAGAACGGAGTAGTAACCGTGGCTGATATCTTCAGCGCCGAAAGAATAGAACGAACTCCCGCGGATTTTGCGCTTTCCGGCGTCCTCTTCCTGCTTCTCGGGGTTGGTCTCTCCATGTTGTTCTCCGCTTCCTATTACTGGGCCCAGACTCTCGTGCAGGATCCGTACTTCTTCTTCAAGCGTCAATTGATCTGGGTATCCATTGGTCTGGTGCTTGGATTCCTGGCAAGCCGAATTTCGATGGGATTCCTGAAGAAGACTGTTCCGTGGATCCTCCTCATCACGCTTGCGTCAATGTTGCTCACGTTTGTTCCGGGCGTTGGAACGAAGTATCTCGGTGCGCGCAGATGGATCTTCCTTTTCGGTGTCTCATTTCAGCCCTCGGAACTTGTGAAGATATCGCTGGTCATCTATCTGGCATACATACTTGAAAAGAAGCAGCAGAACTTTCACGATGTTGTGAACAGTCTGCTGCCCCCATTCATTATTGCAATCCTGTTCACCGGTCTTATCTACATGCAGAATGACTATTCAACCGCGATATTTGTCCTCGCTGTGGCTGCCACGATGTTCTTTGTTGCCAGGGTGCCACTGCGATACTTCCTGACCGTCGGTCTCACTGTTATTCCTTTTGCGACATTGCTCCTGTTGACCCGGGAGCACCGCGTGAAGCGAATTATCGCTTTTCTGGATCCGCACATCGATCCGGCAGGAATAGGGTATCAGATCCTTGCTTCGAAGTCGGCGCTCATTAATGGCGGTCTGTGGGGACGTGGAATTGGTGAGAGTGTCCGGAAGTTCGGCGGTCTTCCCGAGGCCCATTCGGACTTCATCTTTTCGATTCTCGGGGAAGAACTCGGGTTCGTCGGCGTAGTCCTCATACTTGCGCTCTTTCTTTTTCTCGCCTACCGGGGATACCGGATTTCCTATTACACACAGGATACATTCCGCTCCCTGTTGGCGTTCGGTCTGACGAGTAGCCTGGTGTTTCAGGCCTTTCTCAACATGGGGGTAGTTGTTGGCCTGGTGCCGGCGACCGGAATCACATTGCCGTTTTTTTCGGCCGGTGGTTCCTCGATCCTGGTTTCCATGGTCATGTGCGGTCTGTTGATCAATATCTCACGTTATGCAGGAAATGCCGCTGAGGAGGTTCGAGGTGGCTGATCAGTTGATATTTACTCGCGGATTTGACCACACCGATGAGAGACAGCGTCTCGGTGCCCGATCCGCTCGCACGGTTCGAAACAGAAGTTCCGCACAGAGCGCAATCGCCGGCCATGCATTTATCTGGCTTGTTCTCGGGGTTTTCACCATTGTCGGCATTGTTCTGCTCTTTCAGTATGTGGTTGCGCCACGAATGGTTATGCGTACCTACCACGTGGAGAGTGATCTCAACGTTCCTTCGACGACAATTCTGCGGATTGCCGGACTGGATGGAACACACTACTTCTTCAAGGTTGATCCTCAGGTAATACAGAAAAGGCTCCAGGCATGGGCACCGGTAAAGCACGCGACCGTAGTGAAGGTCTTTCCCGATACGCTGAGGATTAGTGTGGAGGGAAGGCAACCTGTCGGCGTTGCCATGGCCGAAGAGAACGGACGGGAAGCTCCGGTGGCGTTTGACGAAGATGGTGTTGTCTTTGCGATCGGGAAGAAGGTTGCGGATCTTGACCTCCCGGTTTTTTCCGGAATCAAGTTCAAGAACTTCAGTCTGGGTGTGAAGCTTCCGCCCATGCTTACGGAGTTCATTCGCGAGGTTCATCAGCTCAAACTCTCTTCTCCCGCTCTCTACGATTTGATTTCGGAGTACAAGATTATTCCTCGTAACGACCATGAATTCGATGTGCTCCTCTATCCAGTACATCACCACGTGGCCGTCGAGATTGGGCCGCATATTAATCGGACGCTCTGCATGTACATTCTTCGGTCGCTTCAGGTCATGGATCGTGAAGGCGCGCTCGGGAAAGTGAAGGAGATTGATTTCCGAACGAGCGATGTGGTATACACGATGGATAAGGAGGGGTAATTGCCTTCTGAATCCCTGATTGTTGGGCTTGATATCGGAACCACCAAGGTATGTGCCGTTATTGCGGAGTTTAACGAAGACGGCGCTCTTGAAGTTCTCGGAATCGGCACCAGCCCATCCTTCGGCCTTCGCCGCGGGGTTGTTATCAACATCGAATCCACGCTGAAATCTGTTACTGCGGCAATTGAGGCGGCAGAGCAGATGGCCGGGCGCGAGGTGGAGAGTGTCTTTACCGGTATTGCCGGCGGACACATTGAGGGGCTCAATTCCCGTGGTGTCGTCGCCGTGACGGGGCGTGGAAGAGAGATCACCCAGGCGGACGTGGACCGCGTTCTGGAAGCCGCAAAAGCGGTAGTCATTCCGATGGACCGGGAAGTTCTCCACGTAATCCCGCAGGAGTTCATAGTTGATGAGCAGGGCGGAATAAAGAACCCGCTCGACATGATTGGAGTTCGGCTGGAGGCGGAGGTTCATATCATCACCGGGTCGGTAACCTCTGCGCAGAACCTGATCAAGTGCGTAAATCGGTCCGGGTTCCGAGTAGATGGAATTGTCCTTGAATCGCTTGCAGCAGCCCGCGCGGTGTTGACAAAAGATGAAAAGGAACTGGGCGTGCTCATGATTGATCTCGGAGGCGGTACAACCGATATCCTTGTCTATTTTGACGGTGCACCCTATTTCACCAGCGTAATTTCCATCGGCGGCGCACAGGTGACCGGAGACCTTTCGATTATGTTGAAGACGCCGGTGGATGCCGCCGAGCGGATAAAACATGAGTCCGGATGCTGCTATATGCCCCTGGTTGAAGACCACGAACCGGTCATTATCCCAGGCGTGGGAGGTCGCCCGCCGCTTGCGGTGGAACGAAGGCATATCTGTAGCATTATCCAGCCACGGGTCGGGGAAATCCTGAGTATGGTGAAAGAGAAGGTCGAGAAGAAGGGACTGCTGAGCAAACTCGGCGGTGGAATCGTCTTGACCGGCGGTGGGGCACTCCTTCCGGGAACCGTGGATCTTGCTCAGGAGATTTTCGGAATGGCGGCGCGAATCGGGCAGCCGTCCGACAACGGTGGATTGCGCAACGAGTATCAGAGTCCGTCCTACGCAACGGCAGTAGGGCTGGTTCTGTACGGAGCAAGCGTAGCTCAGGTGGAGGGAAGAGAGGCGCCGGTGAACGAACGATCGAGTGGAGTCATGAATGCGCTAGGAAAGTGGATCAGGAATTTTTTCGAATGAAGATTTAGATGCTCGCGTAGGGTGCTCAAAGGGGAGGGGATATGAAATTTGAGATTCTCGAAGATGGCCGGGACTTCGAAGCGGACTTCGGCAGTCCTACGGTCATAAAAGTTGTCGGTGTTGGCGGCGGTGGGAGTAACGCAGTCAATCGGATGATTGCCAGCGGTTTGACGAATGTTGAGTTCATCGCGGTCAATACCGACTTGCAGGCGCTGCAGCTATCCCACGCCGAGACGCGCATGCCGCTCGGGTCCAAGCTGACCGGAGGCCTCGGAGCCGGCGGAAAGCCTGATGTGGGCGAAAAGGCCGCGCTCGAAGATCGTGACGACATAGCCGACATGATCAAGGGCGCCGACATGGTGTTCATCACCGCAGGAATGGGCGGCGGGACCGGTACCGGCGCCGCACCGGTGATTGCCGGTGTTGCGAAGGAACTGGGAATTCTCACCGTTGCGGTGGTTACCAAACCGTTCGATTTCGAGGGCAGGCGGAAGCTGCAGCTTGCGGAAGAGGGTATTCGAAAGCTTCGCGGAAACGTTGATACCCTCATAACGATACCAAACCAGCACCTTCTCAAGATCGTGGAACGGCGCACTCCTATCAAGGAAGCGTTCCTTCTCGCCGACGACGTTCTTCGTCAGGGCGTTCAGGGTATCTCGGATCTGATTACGAAACCGGGCGAGATCAACATTGACTTCGCCGACGTCAAGACTATCATGAGCGGGCAGGGAGATGCTCTTATGGGCATCGGACTTGGCGAGGGAGACAATCGTGCTGTCGACGCTGCCACGAACGCCATAAACAATCCGCTGCTCGAGGACGCCCGAATCGAAGGTGCCAAGGGCATACTCGTGAACGTGACCGGCGGATCGGACTTCTCACTTACCGAATACGAAGAGGTTCTCAATATAATTACCGCAAATGCCGCCGACGACGCGCTGGTAATAGCAGGCAGTGCGGTAGACGAGCTCATGGACAACGAAGTCAAGGTCACCGTAATCGCGACCGGGTTCAAATCATACAACATTGACGACAAACCGGCGCGGACCGAAGAGAAAAAGAGTGACTACATCTCTCTCGATGCATGGATCGAAATGACGAGCGGCCACAGCGGCAAAGAGCACTCGGATCACGCCGGGCGTGAGCGGATCGCGATGGGGCAGGATGAGCTGTTTCGGACCGGAGATCTTGAGGAACAGGAGCTCGGAATCCCGGCCGTGCTGCGCTACAAGCGCAACAATGGTTCGAACGGCGGGGTCAATGGAAATGCGACCGGCGGAGGGAGCGGAGTCTGAGCGTATGGCGAATCAGGATGTCCTTCTGCGATTTCAGAACTACCTGATAGTAGAGCTTCGATTGGCGCGTCGAACCGTGGAAACATACCTTCGGGAATGTTCATTCTTTCTGGACTATCTCGATGCGAAAGGAATGGATCCGGCCGCGGTGGACAGCACCGGCGTCATTGAATATCTGATACGCCGGCAGACCGGAAAACAGGGGCTCGAACAGCGCACCATCGCCAAAGTAGTCTCGAGTTTGCGTTCTTTCTTTCAATTCCTGGTGGTTATCAAACGGCGGAACAACAACCCGGCGCTGCTTGTTGAAATGCCGAAGATGGAACATCGAGTTCCCGGCGTTTTGCGCGTAGACGAGGTTGAGATGCTTCTGGAAACAATTGAAACCGACACGCCGAACGGGCTTCGGGATCGTGCGCTGTTTGAGCTCATCTATTCCTGTGGGCTGCGCATCTCCGAAGCTGTCGAACTGAGCGTGCGCAATCTGTTCCTGGATGAGGGTCTCATTCGAGTGCGCGGAAAGGGAGATAAGGAGAGACTGGTCCCGGTCGGCGGTGAAGCAATTACGTGGCTGAACCGCTATCTTGAGTTCGGCCGTCCGGAATTGACGCGTTCGAACCATCGTACGGAAAAGCTCTTCCTCAACCATCTTGGAAACGGGCTGTCTCGAAAAGGCATGTGGAAGCGATTTCGCGAAATTACGGGAAGAAGCGGTATCGAGGCAAAGGTTCATACGCTTCGTCACTCTTTCGCGACACACCTTCTGGAGGGCGGAGCGGATCTGCGTGCGGTTCAGGAACTACTGGGACACTCGGATATCAGTACAACCCAGATCTACACGCATATCGATAAAGATGATCTTCAGACCTACCATCGGGATTATCATCCCCGCGGATGAGTCTGAAGCTGGAAGCAGGGGCATAAATCGGGTGTATACCTGATGGAGGCGAACCGGTGAAGAGAATGATAATCGTCACATGCGCATGCTTGCTTGTCCTTGGAGGATGCCAGCGGAACATGGACTCCATCGTGAATCGGCTCCGTTCACTCGACAGCACCGGGTACAAGGGGCAGCCCGCCTCAACCGCACATATAGAGAAGCTGAAGGCCGCAATTGAGAAGTATCGGAAGGTGGTGAACGCAAAGGTCAATGCAGCCGACAGTGAAACCGAATACTACAAGATGCTCGCACTTGCCTATCTGGACAGCAAGATGTACGGACTTGCACTGGATGCTCTGACGAGTGCCGTCCGGCTCGAGCCGGCAAATCCTGTTCTCTTCTATTATGCAGGGATTGCCGCAGGGATGATGGGGAAGGCGGACCTGGATCCAACGGCCGCAAGAGACTACTTCGGACGGTCGGAAAAGTCCTATCGCCGTGCATTGGCTCTCGATCCTACCTACAGCGAAGCAATGTACGGACTGGGAGTCCTTCTGACTTTTGAGCTGCACGAGCCGAGTCAGGCTGAGCCCATCGTGAAGAAGCTGGTCAGTCTCCAGCCCAACGATACCGACGCTCAATTCCTGCTCGCACGGATCTACGTGGAGACCGGACGCACGGAGGATGCCGCACGGCTGTATGACGGCATAGCAAAATCCAGCAAGGATCCGCAGGCACGCAGCCATGCAGAGGAGAATCGCAAGCAGCTCCTGCAGAGGATGGGAAATGGCTGAACCGGTTGTTACTCTCGCAATCCATTCCCTCGAGACTCTCCATACAACGGAGAAGCTTTCGCTGCTGGACACGGTTACAACCGAATCCGATTTTCTTCGTCTTTCACGTCGGAAAGTCGAAGAAATTATTGGCCGGAGGCTGAAAATTCGAGAATTTCGGCCCGAAGGACTCCTTCAGGCGGCATCAAAAGATCTGAAATACTTGACGCAAGCGCAAATTGCATACACATTCTACTGGAGCGGGGACTACCCGCCGCTGCTTCGCGAGATTTACGATCCGCCCTTTGTCCTGTTTTACCGTGGACACCTGCCGGACTCGTCGCGTCCGCTCCTGGCAATAGTTGGAACCCGCCGCCCAACCGGAGTCGGACTTCGTGCCGCATTTCAACTTGGTTCCGAGCTCGGAAGCGAAAATATCTCCGTGGTTTCCGGACTGGCTCGAGGGGTTGACGCCGCGGCACATCGGGGCAACATCCACGGCGGTGGGAAAACCGTCGCAGTGCTCGGGAGCGGAATAGATCGGATCTACCCGGATTCGAACCGGCGGCTCGCCGAATCCATTCTGACGTCTGGCGGAATGATCTGCAGTGAATTTGCGCCGGGCGTTCCTCCGCTGCGACACCATTTCCCCGGTCGGAACCGGATAATAAGTGGCCTGAGCCGGGGTGTTGTCATTGTCGAGGCGCCTGTACGCTCAGGAGCGCTGATAACCGCCGATTTTTGCCTTGAGCAGGGACGGGATCTGTATGTGCACCAGTCCGGGCTGGCCGGACCGAACAGGGAAGGCTGCGCAGAACTTGCCGGAAACGGTGCAGTTATTGTTTCGAGCCCGACGGAGATCCTGCGCGACTGGTCTGTTGAAACTCCACCGAATGGGCCCGTGCGTGCAGGAGAGCGCCCGATATTGCGCCGCAAGCAGCGAGAGGCGAGATCGACGGCGCCGGGACAATTGGAGTTTGAGCTTGAAGACATTCGACCAGAATTGGTGGAGACTGATCTGGTAGATAATTCGGTGCGGACTGGAACTGCACTGGCAGATTTGATGCGACGGGAGCTTGCAGGCACCGTCACTACATATTATGGAGCATATTTCAGGAGAAGCGACCGATGGCAGAAAAGAAGGTTCACACGTTGTTGATCGTGGAGTCTCCCGCGAAGGCCAAGACCATCGAGAAGTATCTCGGGAAAGGCTACGCGGTTGAGGCATCCATGGGGCATCTCATAGACCTTCCAAAGTCGCGATTGGCGATTGACGTGGAAAGTTCGTTTGAGCCTGAATACATTACCGTTCGGGGAAAGGCCAAGATTCTCAAGGAACTGACGAAGAAGGCAAAAAAGGCGGGACATGTGCTGCTTGCCTCTGATAATGACCGTGAGGGAGAAGCTATCTCCTATCATCTTCAGCGGGCATTCCTGACCAAGAGCCCCGATCTGGATATCCAGCGAATCGTGTTCAATGAGATCACGCCGACGGCAATCCGCGAAGCGGTAGCGCACCCGAGCAAACTGGATCAGGACAAGGTGAGCGCGCAGAAGGCGCGTCGCGTACTCGATCGGATTGTAGGTTATAATCTGTCCCCGATCCTGTGGAAGAAGGTCAAGAACGGTCTTTCCGCCGGACGAGTCCAGTCGGTTGCGTTGCGGCTGATCTGCGACCGGGAGGCGGAAGTTGAAGCTTTTATTCCCGAAGAGTACTGGACGCTGGACGCGGATCTCGGCGTCGGGAAGAATCAATTCCGGGCACAGCTCGTGAAGTTCCGGGACGAGAGACCGGAAATCAAGAATGAATCGGCCGTGCGGCAGATCATGGAAGCACTTTCCGGCAAACCCTATTCGGTTGTGGACGTGAAGGAGAGTGAGAAGACAATTCGCCCGAAGGCACCGTTCACGACATCCCAGCTCCAGCAGACGGCGGCGAACCGACTCGGATTTACTTCAAAGAAGACAATGCAGATTGCTCAGCAGCTGTACGAAGGTATAAACCTCGGTTCAGACCGGATCGGGCTTATCACCTACATGCGTACAGATTCCACCCGCGTGGCACAATCTGCTCTTGACGAAGTGAGAAAACACATCGGAGAGAACTTTCCCAAGGAGCTTCCTGGGGAGCCGAACAGCTACAGCATGGGCAAGGGCGCGCAGGATGCCCATGAGGCAATCCGACCGACGGTGGTTGCCTACGCACCGGACGCCATCAAGGAAAGCCTTACAAAGGATCAGCATCGTCTCTATTCGATAATCTGGGAGCGTTTTGTATCCAGCCAGATGACGCCTGCGCGGACAAAGTCTGTATCGATTGAAATTCAGGCGGGCGACGGCGTGTTCCGCGTTACGACCACCAAGGTTGTGGAGAAGGGATTCCAGCGCGTTCTCAAGCTCCTTGGCACCAAGGAAAAGAATGAACGTGTACCGGCACTCTCCCTCGGAGACCCGGTTGAACTCATTCAGTTGTTGCCCGAGCAGCATTTCACCTCCGGTCCGCCGCGCTACACCGATGCATCCATCGTAAAGACCCTCGAAGAAAAGGGTATTGGCCGACCCTCGACTTATGCGCCCATCATTTCGGTTTTGCTGGACCGGTATTATGTCGTACGAAAGAACAAACAGCTTCAGGCAACTCCACTCGGCCGAATCATCAGCGGCATCCTCACGACCTCGTTTCCGGATGTGCTTGACGTAAATTTTACGGCGGAAATGGAACAACGGCTGGACCGCGTTGAGGATTCTCAGGAAGAGTGGGTAAACATGATCCGCAATTTCTACCAGCCATTCAAGCATCGAGTGGATCACGTCATGGAGACTCTGGAATCCATCAAGGGCGTAATGGATGAAGAGACCGAATACGTCTGCGAAAAGTGCGGACGCAAGATGCTCAAGAAACTGGGACGCTACGGATTCTTCCTTGCATGTTCCGGTTTCCCCGAGTGCATGAATACCCGCTCGGTCCCGCTCGCCGATTGTCCGCGGCCGAATTGCGGCGGTAAGATTGTTGCCAGGAAGAAACAGGGTGGCCGTGGAAAAGAGTTCTATGGGTGCACGAACTACCCCGAGTGTGACTTCATCAGCCACTTCAAGCCGACTTCAAGCGTCTGCCCGAAGTGTGGCTGGTTTCTGGTGCAAAAATCCGACAAGCGCCGTGGCACTTACAAGGCATGTATCAATCCTGATTGCGAATACCTCCACTCACATCAAGAAGAGGGGGAGGAAGTTCTCGTGGGAGCGGAGGCGGAAGAGTAAGAAATGAGCCGGGTAGACGCCACCCTGTACCTTCAATATCTCACAAGCGTTCGCAACCTGACCCCTGCGACAGTGAAGGCGTATCGTGGCGACATCGGGGCATTTCTTCGCTGGCTCGAAACCGAGGGACTGACCGAAGACGCGGCGGATCTGGAAACGGTGCGTAGCTATATCGGTCATCTTTCCCGTCAGCACGCGGCCACATCTTCTATCAACCGTGTACTCTCGGCGTTGAAGGGGTACTTTCGGTTCAAGATCAGGCAGGGCGTTGCGGAGACTTCCCCGCTGGATGGTGTCCGAGGATTGAAGAAATCCGGTTCGCTTCCGGAGTTCCTTTTTGAAGAGGAAATGGACCGGATTCTTTCGGTGGAAGGGAACGATTTCACGAGTCTTCGAGATCGCGCCATTTTTGAGGTGCTCTATTCGACAGGTTCCCGCGTCGGTGAGCTCGTTCAGATGAACGTCTCTGACATCGATATGAAACGGGGACGCGTCATCGTTCACGGGAAAGGCCGAAAAGACCGGATGGTGTTTCTCGGCAGTCGAGCAATTGCCGCATTGCACGACTACCTCGCTATTCGGCGCGAACGGGTGCGAACTGCGAGCGCTGAACAGCTGCTCCCGGAAACCGCATTGTTTCTGAATCATCACTGTGGACGACTCTCGCAGCGCGGCGTCTCCGGAATAATCGAACGCCGGGTTCTCGAGACCGGACTGCTGAAGAACACGTCTCCTCATACGTTTCGGCATAGTTTTGCCACACACGTTCTCGATCACGGAGCAGATATTCGGGTTGTTCAGGAGCTTCTCGGACATGCGAGCCTCTCTACGACTCAAGTATACACGCACCTTGGCCTGGGCAGGCTCAAGGAGATTTACGCTCGGGCCCATCCGCACGGAGGAACGCGGCCCCGGACTGCCGTGATTCCCGGATGCGCGGCAGAGACAAAAAAAAAGGAAAGGTAAAGGTAAAGAATGGCAAAGAGCGATATACACAGCACAACCGTGATTGCCGTGCACAGGGATGGGAAGATGGCCATGGCCGGTGACGGACAGGTTACCATGGGCAATACGGTCATGAAGGGCAATGCGCGGAAAGTGCGCCAAATGTACGATGGCAAGGTGCTTGTGGGCTTTGCAGGAGCTACAGCGGACGCGTTTACGCTCTTCGAACGTTTTGAGGAGAAGATCAAGGAGTATTCGGGGGATCTCATGCGATCCGCCGTCGAGCTCGCGAAGGACTGGCGAACGGACAGGATGCTCAGAAGGCTGGAGGCGCTCTTGCTCGTGGCCGACCGACAGAAGACTTTTCTCCTCTCGGGTACGGGCGATGTCATAGAGCCGGAGAGCGGGGTTCTTGCGATCGGTTCCGGCGGTCCGTATGCTCACGCTGCGGCTCTTGCCTATCTTGACAGCTCAACGCTTTCAGCCAAGGAGATTGCCGAACGTTCGCTGAAGATAGCCGGGAGCATCTGTATCTATACCAATCAGGAAATCGTGGTGGAGGAACTTGCATGAAACTCGATCTGGAAACGCTGACACCACGTGAAATAGTCCAGGAACTCGACAAATTTATCATCGGCCAGGAAAAGGCAAAGAAGATTGTTGCGATTGCCCTGCGAAACAGGATTCGAAGACAGCGGCTTCCTGAGGATCTGCGCGACGAGGTTGCTCCGAAAAACATCATCATGATCGGGCCGACCGGGGTTGGAAAGACTGAGATAGCCCGAAGGCTTTCGAAATTGACCGGCGCGCCGTTTATCAAAGTTGAAGCCACGAAATATACTGAGGTGGGGTATGTTGGCCGCGACGTGGAGGCTATGGTTCGCGACCTCATGTCCGTTTCGGTAAACATGGTAAAGGCCGAGCTTCGCGAAGGAATCAAGGAACAGGCCGAACACCGAACCGAGGAAGTGCTCCTCGATCTGCTTCTGCCCGGCGTAGGTCAGTCCAACGATCAACGTTCAGATCTTGAAAGTACCGAAGACTCCTCGTCTCAAACGGGGTTCAGTGTGGCACCTCAGTCTGACACACACTCGGCAACCCGGGAGAAGTTCCGGCAGCGGCTGCGTGACGGGAAACTCGACGAAAAGGAAGTCGAAATCAATGTCACGAAGTCGATGTTTCCCGCAATCGAGATTTTTTCCGGTAGCAATTTCGAAGAGATGGATCTGAACCTCGGCAATATTTCGAATATGCTCGGTGGACGGAAGAAAAAGAAACGGACGACTGTGAAAAACGCGCGGGAGGTTATCCTCAACGAGGAGACCGATAAGTTGATCGATCAGGACAAGGTCGCGGAGATGGCCAGGGAACGGGTCGAGCAGATGGGCATCATCTTCATTGACGAAATCGACAAGATCGCCTCGAAGGAGAACCGTGGCGGTGTCGATGTGAGCCGCGAGGGTGTCCAGCGGGACATACTGCCAATAGTCGAAGGCAGTCAGGTAAACACAAAGTTCGGTATGGTGGATACCTCACACATCCTTTTCATTGCCGCGGGTGCCTTCAGTATCAGCAAGCCCTCCGACCTGATTCCTGAGCTTCAGGGCAGATTCCCGCTCCGGGTCGAGCTCGAGCCGCTCGGTTCCGACGACTTCTATCGCATACTGACCCAGCCGAAGAATGCGTTGATAACCCAGTATACTGAGTTGTTGAAAACGGAAGAGGTCACACTCGATTTCAAGGACGAGGCGGTCAGAGAGATCTCTAATATTGCAGAGGCTGTGAACTCGAAGACCGAGAATATTGGCGCCAGACGACTGCACACCATCATGGAGCTCGTGCTCGAGGATGTTTCTTTCAATGCAAGCGACCTCACCGGACAGACAATCCCGGTGACCGCAGAATACGTGCAGGAGCGGTTGCGGGATATCGTACAGGATCAGGATCTTTCGCGTTACATTCTGTAGCGATTCGCCTGAAAGTGGCGAAGGGTTCAAACTGGGCTAAGGGTCGAGTCGATATTGACCGAATCTAGAAGATGAGGAGAACTGGAAGCGATGTTTCTTGATAACACATTCGGAAAGACAGTCGACATACTCCAGAGAACTATGGACGTGTCGGTCCTTCGTCAGGACGTGATAGCGAACAATATTGCAAACGCGAATACGCCCAACTTCAAGGCTTCTTACATCAATTTCGAGTCGTCCCTGAAAGCGGCACTGGATTCCGAGAACCACAAGAGCTCATTCAAGGCGTGGCTCACGAATCCGCGCGATATCCCGTTCGGTCACACCACCGACTGGAGGTCTGTCATGCCGCGAAAGTACCTGGACTGGCAAACTACGAGCCAGAATAACGGAAACAATGTTGATCTTGAGCAACAGGCAATGCTGCAGTTGAATAATCAGCTTTCCTATACGCTCATGGCACAGTCAGTTCGCGACATGTTCGCGAATGTCAACATAGTGTTGAAGTAGGTGATCGATGGGCATGTACTCGACAATTAACATAGCGGCAAGCGGTCTTACCGTAGAACGTCTGCGAGAAGACGTCATTGCGAACAATATTGCGAACTCGACAACAACACGGACACCCGAGGGAGGGCCCTTTCGACGGAGTAGGGTCGTGGTTCGTCCGCGGGTGAACGAGCCTTACTGGAGGAGCCAATTCCTCCCGACTGCTCTGGACAACGGTATCGGAGATGGCGTTCGGGTAGTTTCCGTCCAGAAGGATAACTCCCCCCCCAAGCTCGTGTGGGATCCGACGCATCCGGATGCCATCAAGACCGGGCCCAAGAAGGGGTACGTGGAGATGCCAAATGTAAATATCGTCAACGAAATGGTAGATCTGATTTCTGCGTCGCGCTCCTATGAGGCAAACTCCGCAGTCATCAACAGCGCAAAACAAATGTTTCTCAAAGCACTTGAGATTGGGAGGTAACAAGTGAGCTTCTTTTCACCCGAACAGGTGTCGGGACAGACGATAAATCTCTGGCGGACCGATCCGCGGCATGTGGCCGGGTCGGGAGACAGCGCGCAGAATGGCGCGGGAGCGCAACAGAATTTTGGACAGATGTTGATGGATGGCCTGAATCAGGTGAATGATCTGCAGCATCAGCAGTCCAAACTTACCATCCAGGCAATCACCGATCCGAAAAGTGTAAACGCCCATGACGTGACTATTGCTCAGGCGAAGGCGAGTCTGGCGTTGAGTATAACGAAGAATGTTGTCGACAGGGTAATCCGGGCGTATCAGGACATAATTAATATTCGATAGAAAAGACTGGATAACCCGCGTTACATAGCATCACTGCGTTCAGCAAGGGAGGGGACATGAACGAGTGGTTGAGGAAAGTGTTTGACCAGCTCAAGCAGCTCTGGTCAAAATGGACGGCCGTCCAGAAAGCAATTCTATTTGGCGTCATTGCTGCAGCGGTGGCCGGAGTGGTATTGCTCGTATCTGTCACGGCGTCGCCGGGAATGGTGCCCTTGTTGGGGATGCCGATTACTGATCAGAACAACATGGATCAGATAACCGCGCGTCTCGAACGAGATAATGTGAACTACACAATATCGCCCGACAAGCGAATTCTCGTTCCAAACGAGGAGATTGCGCGTCGGGAGAGAGCGATCCTGGTTCGCGACAATCTTATTCCGAAGGGCACCAGCCCGTGGGATATCTTCAATACGCCCCAGTGGACCATTACCGACTTCGAACGGAACGTCAATTTGAGGCGTGCCATTACCAAGAGTCTCGAACAGCATATCGAGGCCTTGCAGGATGTTGATCGGGCAAGCGTTACGCTGGTCATGCCACAGAAACAGCTGTTCAGCCAGGACCAGAACCCGGTAACCGCTTCGGTCATTATCGAACCGCATCCCGGATCAGACATCGAGTCGAACCGGAAGAAAATAGAAGGAATTCAGAAACTCATCCAGTTTGCCGTTGAAGGATTGAAACCGGAAAACATTACCATTGCCGACACGAATGGAGTTGTCTTGAATGACTTCTCCAACCTTCAGGGGGTCGATCGACTGGACATGACCCAGAAGGAGTTGCGGATCAAGCGCGAGATTGAAACTCAGTACATGAGTGCAATATACCGCGCGCTTTCGCAGATGTACGGCAAGGATCGCGTGGAGATTCTGAATATCGATGTGCAGATGAACCTCGGAAAGCACACCGTTCAGACGCAGGAGTACTTTCCCATTACGACAGTTCCCGATAATCCGGCAACGCCGTACAACGAGCGCCAGTTCGTCCTGAGTATCCCCCGTTCTACAGAAAACTTCCAGGAGAACTTTCGCGGCTCCGGGTTCAATCCCGAGGGGCCTCCCGGGCAGGAGGGACAGACGCCTCCGGGTTACAAAGACCTCCAGAGCACTGCCGGGAATTACAGCCGTACCGATCAGAAGATCAACAATGAGGTGAACAGCCGGAAGGTCTACGAGGAGATTACCCCGCAGGTCCAACGGATCACGGTAGCGGTCGCGCTGGACGGTGTCTGGAAGAAAAAGTATAATGACAAAGGTCAGCTGATGGTCAATCCTGACGGAAGCATTGAACGGAACTACGTTCCGATTCCGGCACCGGAGCTCGCAAAGGCCACCACATTGGTGGAGAATGCGGTCGGGTACGATCCATCCCGCGGAGACTCGGTTACCGTTCAGAACATCCAGTTCGATCGGAATTCGCAGTTCCAGAAGGAAGACGACCAATACCGACGGGCGCGCCAGCTTCAGATGATCATCCTCTACGCCCTTGTCGGTCTGGCTGTGCTCCTCATTTCGTTTATCGCATTCCGCCTCATTTCCCGTGAGATCGAACGTCGCCGTCGGCTGCGCGAAGAAGAACTCGCCCGTCAGCATGCAGCCATGCGGGAAGCCGCGTTGCGCAGTGCGGAAGAAGAGGGAACCGACGTGGAGATGTCGGTTGAAGAGCGCGCTCGACTCGAATTGCAGGAGAACGCCATGAATATGGCCAGGGAACATCCGGAAGACGTTGCCCAACTGATTCGGACCTGGCTGATGGAGGAGTAGCATGGCAAAATCACCACGGGGAGGGAGCGTGGCAGGGTCCACATCCTCTCCTGCCGCCAAGAAAGGATCTTCTCATCGCAAGGATATGACCGGTCGCCAGAAGGCGGCCGTCTTCCTGGTCACGCTCGGATCGGAAGTCTCATCGGAGATCTTCAAACACCTCCGTGAAGACGAGATTGAAGCGCTGACCTTTGAGATTGCCCGGCTGGAGACTGTGGACTCCGAAGACCGGGATCGTGTGCTCCAGGAATTCCAGGAGCTCATGATGGCGCAGGATTTCATAACTACCGGCGGCATCGAATACGCGCGTGAGCTCCTCGAAAAGTCCCTCGGCTCGCAGAAGGCGGTGGATATCATTAACCGCCTGACCTCGAGCCTCCAGGTTCGTCCATTCGATTTTATTCGCAGGACGGATCCGACACATCTCCTGAACTTTATTCAGCAGGAACATCCGCAGACAATTGCGCTGATTCTTGCCTATCTCGAACCGAACAAGGCGTCGGTCATTCTGTCGAGTCTTCCCCATGACATCCAGTCGGATGTGGCAAAGCGTATTGCGACGATGGATCGTACCTCTCCGGAGGTGTTGCGCGAGGTTGAACGGGTGCTCGAGAAGAAGCTTTCGACACTTTCCAGCGAAGACTACACCGCTGCCGGTGGAGTTGAAAGCATCGTCGAAATATTGAACCTCGTGGACCGGTCGACTGAAAAGACTATCATTGAAAGTCTTGAAGAAGAGGATCCGGAACTCGCCGAAGACATCAAGAAGCGCATGTTCGTGTTCGAAGATATTGTCATGCTGGATGACCGGGCAATCCAGAAGGTTCTGCGTGAGGTCGATACCAGCGAACTGGCCAAGGCACTGAAGAGCGTAGATACCGAGGTTCAGGACAAGATATTCAGAAACATGTCGAAGCGGGCCGCCACTCTTCTGAAAGAAGACATGGAGTATATGGGACCAATCCGGATGAAGGATGTCGAAGAAGCGCAACAGAAGATTGTTTCAATTATTCGCAAGCTCGAAGAGCAGGGAGAGATCGTGGTTGCGCGCGCAGGCGAAGACGAGCTTGTCGTGTAGGGCGGGTTCCCGAAATGACGAGGAGCATCCATGGCTAAGAATGTCTTTCGATCCGGTGAAGTCACCGTAATTGACGGAAAAGTGAACATCGCTCCACCGTCGCAACGGGCGGTAGAGCCGGTTGAGCCGGAGCCCATTCACGAAATAGAAGAGTACTCCGGTCCCACGGCAGATGATCTTCGTCAGGAGGCTGAACTTTTCCGTCAGGACTGGGATCGGCAGAAGGAAGAGATGATCCGCATTGCGCGTGAGGAGGCCGACCGGATCGTTAAGGCAGCCGAAGAGACCGCCTTCGAGGAAGTGAAGCGCAAGAACGATCAGGCGCAGGCTATTCGTGAATCTGCCGAGACCGAAGCGCAGCAGATCGCGGCCGAGGCAAAGACGAACGCCGAAGAGGTTGTTCGGGAGGCGGAGACTCACGCGGCCGAGGTCCGGGACCAGGCATATCAGGAAGGTGTTCAACGCGGACGCGATGAAGGTTTCGCCCAGGGGAAGTCGGAGGTTGACCGACTCATCGACCGCGTCCACGCGGTGTTGAATAAGACCATCGAACGCCGCAACGAAATCCTCGAAGAGTCGGAAGCGCAGGTCGTCCAGCTCGTTCTGACCATCGTAAAGAAGGTCGTGAAGATTCTCTCCGAGAATCAGCGACAGGTTGTCATGCACAACATTGTTCAGGCACTTCAGAAGCTGAAACACAAAGGCGATATTACGATCCGGGTGAATACCGAGGATCTCGAGCTGACGAGTGATCATGCAAAGGATCTGACACGGAAGATGGAGAATGTCGGTTACGTCACCGTGCTCGAAGATTCGTCTATAGAACCGGGCGGTTGCATAATTGAGACAGATTTCGGCGAGATCGATGCCCGAATTGGCTCGCAGCTGCGTGAAATAGAAGAGCGGATCCTGGAGATGGTTCCTATCAAGGAACGAGAGAAACGCCAGTGATCAAAGCACCGTCGGCACGATTGCAGGGGGACGCCAGCGTGTTCGAAAAATACACACAGGTAGTCGAGAAGCTCGAACCGATAAAATACACCGGTCATATTCAACGGGTTCAGGGCCTGCTCATAGAGAGTCGGGGTCCGCAGGCGATTGTCGGTGAGCTCTGCCAGGTGCAAATACCTTCATCTCATCGTACCGTCTGGGCGGAAGTCGTCGGGCTCCACGACCGGACGGTTCAGCTCATGCCATTTTCTGAGACTCAAGGCCTGGAAGTGGGGTCTACCGTAATTGGCACCGGAGATACGCTCTCGGTTCCCGTGTCCGATAAACTGCTCGGCAGAGTCCTGAACTGTCTCGGTAAGCCCATAGACGGCGGACCGGATATTCCGGTCGAAGATGTCTATCCTGCAATTAACTCCCCGCCTGATGTTATGCGGCGGTCTGCAATTACGGAGCAGATTGTTACCGGGGTACGGGCGATCGATGGAATGATCGCCATCGGTAAAGGGCAGCGGCTCGGTATTTTTGCCGGAAGCGGTGTTGGAAAGTCAACTTTGCTCGGAATGGTTGCACGGAATACATCCGCGAATGTGAACGTCATTGCGCTAATCGGTGAGCGTGGTCGTGAGGTTCGGGAGTTCATTGAACACGATCTTGGCCCCGAAGGGCTCGCGCGATCGGTCATTGTTGTTTCCACCTCCGACACCCCGCCCCTTGCGCGACTTCGCGGTGCCTATGTTGCAACTGCCATCGCCGAGTACTTCCGGGACCAGGGGAACGACGTCATGCTCCTGTTCGATTCGGTAACCCGATTCGCACGTGCTCAACGCGAGATTGGACTTGCTATCGGGGAGCCGCCGGCAACCCGAGGATTTCCGCCGAGCGTGTTCGAGATATTGCCGAAGTTGCTTGAACGGTGCGGTACCTCCGATCGAGGCACTATAACGGGTTTCTATACCATCCTTGTCGAAGGGGATGATATGGACGAACCGATAGCAGACACCGTCCGCGGCATACTTGACGGACATCTGGTGTTGAGCCGCAAGTTGGCGACCCGTTACCACTATCCGGCCATCGACGTAATGGCATCGATTTCCCGTCTGGCTACGCGCGTGACGAGCCCTGAGGTCCAGGAGGCCGCGGGTTATCTGCGACGCATGCTGTCGGTCTACGCCGATGCAGAAGATCTCATTAATGTGGGAGCGTACGTTCAGGGAAGCAATCCGGAAATTGACGAGGCATTGCAGAAAGTCCCAGTCATCAATCAGTTCCTTCGACAGGGAATAGCTGAACGTACTGAACTTGACCAGACTCACGCGGCCTTGAGATTGCTTGCAGGTGCCGATCCGGAATTGGTGATGGGTGAACGGAATCGACCGTTAGCCGATTATTCCGACGAGGATATTGTTGAGGATGCTGTTGAGGATTCTGTTGAAGATGCTGATGGTCCGCCGGATGAAGGAATAGAATGAAGCGTTTCCAGTTCCGTCTTGACAGACTTTTGAAGGTCCGCGAGTACCATGAACGGGAGTGGGAAATCCGAATGGGCGATGCCACGCGTGCATGTGTCCGGATTGAGAATGAGCTCGAATCCCTTGCGGTGGAACGGACGGGCACCCTCGAACAGAGTGCATCGAGCAGGGAAGAGGTCGATCCGACGCAGGCGTCCGTCGTCGATATAGACGACCGTTTGACGCGGCAGAGATATCTCGAATTGATCGATCATAGGGTAGCCGACTTAAATGCAACACTATCGGAACGGGAGCTTGAGCGGGAACAGGTGCGGGAAAAACTTTCTGAGGCTTCCCGTCTGAAGAAGGTGCTCGATAAGCTGAAAGAGCGGAAGCAACAGGAATACCACCATTCCGCGGGAAGGCAGTCCGGGATCCTCCTTGACGAAATTGCCGGGAACTCGGTAGTGCGGAATCGGCAGAAAGGAGAAGATCGTGTCTGACTACAGGCGGGTTGGTTCTTTCCCGCGCATTTTTGTTCTCATACTGCTTGTCCTCGTGCTCCTGTTTGGAGGGCTCCTCTGGTTCGACTATCTGGGAATTATTGACGTAAAATCGACGCTTCAACCGGTCCTCTCGCCGGTCCTCTCGCTTGTGGGGATAAAACAGCAGACGGCTCCTCCGCCAAGTGACAGTCCACTTCTGCTTGACTCAGCTCGATTGCAGAAGGCTCAGGAATCGCTTCTGATTCGTGAACAGGACCTGCAGAAGCAGGAACAGCTGCTGAAAGAGGAATCGACGAAGCTGGACACGAAGGCAGCGGAAATCAAGGACCGGGAAACGAAACTTGCAGATCAGGAAAAATCGTTCAATGAAAAGCTGAAACAATACGACAATAGAAGAGCGAACCTGATTACGAACTCGGAGTACTTGACGAATATGCCGCCCGACCAGGCGGTTGCCATTATGGCCAAGTACGACGATCAGCTTCTGATCGATACCCTGCGGGTAACGGATGAGCTGGCAAAACAGTCAGGGAAGGCTTCGCTTGTGCCATACTGGCTGTCGAAACTGCCGCCTGCGAGGGTTGCGGAAATACAGAACAAGATGGCCATCAAACCCAGTCAATAGCTGGAGGTAGTGTGTGACCGTCGGCCAGCCCGAAAATCTGATCTACACGCTGAGTGGCTCTCGAAAGAGCTCAACTCAAACTGAATCGTTTGGCCTCCTTCAGCAATCGAATGGTTCCACGTCCTTTCAGTCACTTATGGATTCCCTTACCTCGATACAGAGAACGGCTCATGAACGTCCCAGACCGGGAAGCCCGGATAGCCCGTACGATTCATCGGCAGCGGTTCAGGCAATTTACACGCCGGATTCACTCCCGTCAAAGAGTGTCGGGTCTGGAGAAAAGCCTGCGTCGCGTAGCGACAGTGTCTCCTCGGACGCAAAGAGTACCCATAGCGCCGGCTCGAGTTCTTCCGGCATCTCCGACGGTTCTCCGGCGTCCGGCGGCGGAGAAAAGAAGTCGGGCGGGGCAGAAGGTACCACCGGTTCAAAAGATTCCAACCCGGCGCAGGATGCCGGCAGGAACAGTTCCACGCAGACCGTGAAAGGCACTCCGCAAGAGACGGGTGGAAGTGCCAAACCGGCGGATGCCGGGAAGAAAGCAGGCAGTCTGGTGGGTAAGGTGAAGCAGCCATCAGAACATGCACAGCAGGATGTCGCCACGAACAACTCGAAGAAGACCAAAGAGGGGGCCCGGAACTCGGCTGCCCTGCACAACGCAGAGAAGGCCGCAGGTGATGTTGGCAAGGTGGTGAATGCGGCGAAAAATCCCGTCAGGGAGGGCGCGACGCATGCACAACGCCAACCGACAATTGCGCGCGTTGGTGACCTCGTTGGAAACGGCAAGCTGCTTGCGGTTCACGATCTGCGGTCGGGCACAAACGCCGCCACGCATGCCGTGCGGGCGGGAAGCGGCCTTACCTCCACTCTCCTCAACGCCCTTCATGCGTCAGCGAACGGGAGTTCGGGTGGCAAGGCCGGCGGTAATGGCGCAGGCAATCACCCGGGTGCTCAACATTCACACTCGGGGGGCCAGGAGCAAGTCCAGTCGGTTCCACGGGCTGGAAGCGAGATTGCGCAGGAGCTCGTTCGCATGCGGCAGCAGGTGGCCGAGCAGGCACCGAGCGATCGACATAGGGCCAGCGAACCCGGGACCGGCAACAGTCAGGGGATTCTCCCGCTTTCGGCAGGTTCCGGAGCGCAGGCCGGACAGAATGCCCGTCCCGTTTCGGCGCCACAATCGGCAGCGTACACCGAACTGGCACGACAGCTGCGGGAGAACCTGAATACCGACATCGTCCGGGAAGCGAAAGTCACACTGAAAGATCAGAATTCGGGTGAAATCAAAATGACGCTGAGGCCTGAATCTCTCGGTCGCGTACGGATTAAGCTTCATATTGTCGACAATCGTATAGGCGGGCAGATTTTTGTCGACAATAAGAATGTGAAAGAAGTGTTTCAGCAGAATTTGAACCAGCTCTATCAGGCTTTTCAGGACAGCGGTTTTGATACCGGGATGCTCGAAGTAGCCGTTGGCAATGATGGCGGCCAGGAATTGCAACACCGGCAGTCGCAAAGCCAGCCCGGCTCCCAGGCCGCACGAATTGCGTCCATCGGAATGCTCGAAGGGAGTGTGCCGCGGCTTGTGGATGCCTCGTATGGCGAGAGCCTCGTGAATCTCGTAGTGTAGGAGTGAGATATGGATCTGAGTACTACCATGAACAGCCAGGACCTTGCCAGGACCAAGATGCAGGTCGACACGCTCAACGCAACGCTGAACAACGGAAAAAAAATCAAGCACTCACTCGGGAAGGATGATTTCCTGAAGCTGCTTATCACGCAGCTTACTCATCAGGACCCATCGCAACCGATGAAAGATCAGGCATTCATTGCGCAGATGGCGCAGTTTTCCACACTCGAGCAGATGACGAACATGGCACAAGGGTTCACCAACATCTCGAACCTGCTGAAATCCGGCGAGGCTATGAATCTCCTCGGAAAGACCGTGGACGTTTCGGCAGGTGACAAGACTATAACCGGGGTCGTCGATCAGGTGTCCAGTGGCCAGTACCCACAGGTTCTTGTAGACGGAAACTTCTATGATTACAGCCAGGTTGTACATATTAAGAAATAGGGGGACGTGAGCCTATGATGCGATCACTATGGGCCGGTGTTTCCGGTCTCGAGAATCATCAGATCCGAATGGACGTCATTGGTAACAACATTTCCAATGTAAACACCACCGGATTCAAGAAAGGGCGTGTGCAATTTCAGGATCTGATTTCTCAAACTATGGAAGGGGCTTCACGACCTCAGGTCAACCTTGGCGGGGTGAATCCGAAACAGGTTGGTCTTGGAATGAACGTGGCCTCAATAGACACCATTCATACCCAGGGTTCCCTTGAGACTACCGGGGTGAAAACCGACGTTGCCATTGAAGGAGACGGAATGTTCGTCCTTCGAAAGGGTGATCAGAAGTACTTCACCAGGGCCGGAGCCTTCGGATTGGATGCTGATGGCGTGCTCGTGAATCCCGCCAACGGAATGCGCGTCCAGGGTTGGAAAGCGCAGACCACGAACGGACAGACTTTCATCAACACGTCGGCCGATACAACCGACCTGCAGATTCCGGTGGGAGGCAAGGATCCGGCGCACGAAACCACGCAGGTGGACCTGATGTGCAACCTGAACAAGAATACTCCAATAGTTCCGCCAAACCCAACGGCCGCAGAGACTCGTGATGGTACATGGACGGTAACCAAGCAGGTATTTGATCCGTTCGGCGTGAAACATGATTTGCAGATGGTGTTCAGCCGAGTTGCCAACGCACCCAACCAGTGGCAGGGAACGGTAACCATAGACCCGAACACCGCGAACCCTATTACGCCCCAGGTTTCAATTGGAGGAACTCAGGGTCCGAACAATACCGTACTGGTTCAATTTGGCAATGACGGGACACTACAGTCGGTAACAAACGCGGCCGGAGGCGTGGACAACACTGGTGCACTGAATGTCAATGTAACTTTCCCGGTCCCGGATCAGACTACCCCGGTTAATGCCGCAGGACAGCCTGGGCCACCGTTGAATCAGACGTTCAGCATGAACCTGGGAACCGTTGGATCGTACACGGATTCAATGACTCAGTTCAGTTCACAAAGTTCCACCAAGATTTTCAAACAGGACGGCTACCCGATGGGGTACCTGCAGGACTTTCGGATTGACCAGAGTGGCGTGATCACCGGAGTCTTCTCCAACGGAACAAAACGTCCGCTCGGTCAGCTGGCCATGGCGAACTTCGTAAATCCCGGCGGACTCGAGAAGGCAGGCGAAAACACGTACGTCCAGAGTATCAACTCCGGAGAGGCGGACATCGCACCGTCCGGACTTGCGGGACGGGGCAAGTTTATCGCGGGTGCGCTTGAAATGAGCAACGTGGATCTGGCACAGGCGTTTGCCGACATGATAGTCACCGAACGTGGCTTCCAGGCGAACAGTAAGACAATACAGACGTCCGACCAGATGCTCCAGGAGCTCTTAACACTGAAAAGGTAACGAGGTATAGTGTTGCGTAAATGGTAAAAGTAACGCGTCTTGATGGAGTTTCGTACTATGTGAATCCCCATCAGATCGAATATATCGAGATAAATCCAGACACAACACTTATCATGCTTTCCGGCAAGCGTCTGGTGGTCCGAGAGGACTACCAGACCGTTTTTGATTCGATCGTCGCCTACCGTCGCCAGATTGGTGCCTTTAAGAACGAGGAGTAAGCAGAATGGATCTCGGAACGATCATCGGCTTGATTGGAGGATCTGCCCTCGTCATAATCTCGATCGCACTTGGCGGCGCCGGGTTCAATATCTATCTGTCCTTGAGTTCATTTGTCCTGGTATTTGGTGGGTCTTTCGGCGCACTGATGATCAGCAATCCGTTGAGCAGAATTCTGGGACTGATCCGATACCTGAATCATGCCTTTCGAATTCCCGATCTCCGGGAAGAGAAAATCATCAGTGATCTTGTAGCGTTTTCCGAACGCGCGCGGCGGGAGGGACTCCTGGCGCTGGAAGACAATCTCGACGAGGTAGAAGACGAGTTCATGAGGAAGGGAATCCAGCTGGTCGTTGACGGTACCGACCCGGAAATAATCAAGAGTATTCTGTACAACGAGCTGAATCAGGTTCAAGAACGACACGAGAGTGGCATCAAGATTTTTGACGACTGGGGGAGACTGGCTCCGGCATTCGGTATGATCGGAACATTGATCGGACTGATTGCAATGCTGGCAAACCTCGGTGGCGATAAGACCGCTATCGGGCAGGGCATGGGGCTTGCACTGATAACGACCTTGTACGGGGCACTGGTTGCGAATCTGGTGCTTATTCCGGTGAAGAATAAACTGGAAGATCGAGACAAGGATGAGACGCGGGTAAAGGAGATTATCATAGAAGGGATCCTCTCCATCCAGTCGGGCGACAACCCGCGGATCCTGCTCGAAAAGCTCATCTCGTTCCTGCCGCCAAGGCAGCGTGAATCCCTGCGGCAGGAGACGGTTCGAGAGTAGGGGAAGGCCCAATGCCGGCACCAAAAAGAAAAAAGAAGCAGAGCGAAGGAACGCCGGACTGGATGGTTACGTATGGCGATATGACCACGCTGTTGCTGACGTTTTTCATCTTCATGTTCACTACTGCGGAAATAAACGGTTACAAGCTGCAGCTTATTCTTGCTGCTTTTCAGGGCCTCGGGTCACTGGACGGCGGGAACACTCTTCAGCATGGAAAACTTGCCGAGCTTGGCAACACCGTAATGAGCCTTCCGTCAATGCAGCCCGGTCGTGCTCTCGACAAGGCACGACGGCAGGCAATTTCGCTCTTCGAGCCGGAAATCCGAAGCAAGACCGTCCGGGTTACCGAGGACGAGCGGGGACTGGTCATCAGTCTCGCCGCAGACGCATTTTTCAGGCCGGCGAGCGCGGAGGTGAATATCGAGGCAAGCAGGTCGCTCCTGCAACGCGTTGCAACGTTGTTATCGAGTAAGGACCTGTCCGGACGGAAGTTTCGTATAGAAGGACATACCGATTCGGCCCCAACGGATCCTAACGGGCCATGGCCATCTAACTGGGAACTTTCCGCCGCACGCGCGGCGAACGTTCTCCACTATCTGGTGGACTTCGGCGTGAACGAGAAGCAGTTCCAGATCATGGGGCTTGCCGACACCGTGCCTCTCATGAGTAACGCTACGCCCGAGGGCAGAGCCTACAACAGACGGGTTGACATTGTCGTCCTGTCGAGTGGCAATCTGTAATTCTCTGACCGGTGCCGATGATAGATGCTATACTACTGTTAGCGGAGATTCGAGATGTCAGATGAACTGTTTGAAGCCGAAGAAGATGTGGGTGGAGGCGATCAGGCCGGTAAGAAACGGGTCGGCTTCCTGCCCGGTGTGGTCATCCAGATGCTCAAGTGGGTGGCAATCATTCTTGGCGCCGTCATATTCATTGTTACCGTAGTGGTCATAACGGTGAACATCCTGAACCGCGGCAGCAAGGCGCAGAGCCAGGAGCCGTTGTCGGCTCAATATCAGGCAACGAAACCGATTTATGCCTATTTTTCGGAAATCGGAGAGATTCGTGGACGGACCGCGGACTCGGTTCCGCACACCGTGATCGTGGATCCGGTTCTCGGCTTCGACCCGAATAACAAAGCGTTGCAGGCGGAGCTCGGTCAGCGGGTCCCGGAGATCCGGGACATCGTTATCCGTTATTTCATTTCAAAGACCGCGTCGGAGCTTGATGGTCAGGCGAATATGCAGCGAGTGAAGGACGATCTGCGGGAGGAGATAAATCGAATTCTGGCAAATGGGAAGATTGCGGAGGTATTCTTTAAGAGTTACAACGTGGTTGAATTTTAATCGATAGTGTGTATGAATTCAGGGTGAACCCCGGGGAGGGGCTCTTAAGGCGGGGACGAACATGACGGAAGTGCTATCCCAGGACGAAATTGATCAGTTGCTTACGGCAATTTCGTCAGGGGACATCGAAACCGAAGAAATTCATCAGCCGGCTGACCAGCGGAAGATCAAAATATATGACTTCAAGCGGCCGGACAAGTTTTCGAAGGAACAGATTCGAACGGTTTCGATCATGCATGAAACCTTTGCTCGCCTGACAACGACTGCGCTCAGTGCTCAGCTCCGGAGTCTTGCTCAGGTACATGTTGCGTCGGTTGATCAGCTCACCTACGAAGAGTTCATTCGTTCCATTCCGAATCCGACCACTCTTGCCGTAATAAACATGGATCCTCTGAAGGGATCGGCAATCCTCGAGATAGACCCTGCAATAACTTTTTCAGTAATAGACAGACTGTTCGGCGGCCAGGGCGAGGGTCCGAAGGTTACGCGTGAACTCACCGACATCGAGCAGTCGGTTATGGAAGGCATAATTGTACGGATTCTGGGAAACATGCGAGAAGCGTGGAGCCAGGTCATTGATCTTCGGCCCAGACTTGGTCAGATAGAGACAAATCCGCAGTTTGCGCAGATTGTGCCGCCAACTGAAATGGTGGTCCTGGTTACCCTCGAAACGAAGGTTGGTGACGTCGAGGGGATGATGAACTTCTGTATTCCTTATCTTACCATCGAACCAATCATATCGAAACTTTCTGCGCAATACATGTATTCATCGATCAGACGAGGAGCCACCACCGAAAACCTGAATATTATCCGCGATCGTCTTTCTACCATTGAGGTGACGGTCGTGGCCGAGATTGGACAGATGGACCTTACCGTGCGCGATGTGCTTTCGCTTCGTGCGGGGGACGTAATTCGGCTCCCGAATGTTCGAGTGAACGATCCGATGATCCTGAAAATCGGGAACCGGCCGAAGTTCCAGTGCAAGCCGGGGCAGGTCGGAAATAAGATGGCGGTGCAGATCATTAAAAAACTCGAGGATATCGAACAGGAAGACTTTGAGGAACTGGTCGTCGAAGGAGAAGAGTAATGAGTGATGGATCCCTCTCTCAAGATGAAATAGATGCGCTGTTGCAGGGATCAGGGGGAATGGAGTTCGATGAGCCATCCGCCCCCGGGCAGACAGCAAGCGCAGAAATATCAAACCAGGACCGCAAAGCCTTTCAGCGGCTTATTGCCCAGACTGTTGATGCGCAGGCGTCGAATTTTTCAATGCTCGTGAGTAAGGCGGTCTCGATCAAGAAGCCGTTTATTGATGTTGTCGATGCGGCATCCTTCCTGGAGGATCTGGACGACAACCTTGTCCAGATATCCCTGAACTTCGTCGAAGGTATTTCGGGTGCCCATTCGTATATTCTGCCGGAATCCGGTGCCACCCAGATTGCCGGTTCAATGATGGGACAGGAAGATGCGGACCTGGACGATGCAGCGCTCAATGCGCTCCAGGAAGCGTTTTCCCAGGTAAGCAGTCCACTCCTGACGTCGATCGGCGATGGTGTGGGAGCCCAAGTCCTGCCTGACGTCCCGGAGTCCGTTCACGCTGCAAAGGCACAGCTATCACTGCCATCCGGAGAGTTCGTGAAGGTTGTCTATCCAATATCCATGGAAGGATCCGACGCCTTCGAATTGGTCGAACTGTTCGATGCAGCCACCGTTGCGGAGATCCTTGACCGTGCAGGCTTGAGAACCGAAGCCCCGCCGCGCCCCGCTCCGCAGCAGGAAGCGCCCCGACAGCAGCAGCCGGCCAACTTTGGCGGACAACCTGCGTTTGGTGGTATGCAGGGTTACGGAATGCAGCAACCCGGCGGAGCGCAGGTACAATCGGTACAGTTCCCGAATCTTCAGGGCGGAAACATGCAATCCGAACAAGGCAACATCAGTCTTCTGATGGATGTCTACATGGAGATGACCGTTGAGCTTGGACGGACTAAGAAACTCATAAAAGAAATTCTTGGAATGGGAGAAGGCACCATTATCGAGCTCGACAAACTTGCAGGGGAACCTGTGGATATCCTCGTTAATCACAAACTCATTGCAAAGGGCGAGGTAGTGGTGATCGATGAAAACTTTGGAGTTCGAGTAACAGAGATCGTTTCCACTATGGAAAGATTAAACAATATGACGTAAGATGGAAGAGTAACAGGCCACGCAGGACTGCAGACCTGCAAAAGCCGGTGTTGGGAGGGGACATATCAAAAAGAAAGCCGCTATTCTCGTGGCGGGGCTCGCCGTGCTTGCAGTACTTGCCGTACTCTCGCAGGGGAAGCCGTCCGCCTCTTCGGGCAATTCGAGCAGTCAGCCAAAATCTCAGACTCAGTCGTCGGCGAAGACCGCTACTGGAGGAAATTCGTCCACACAACCGGTGAATGAGGCTTCGACTGGTACGACCCAGTCAACCGCTGAGTCTCCCGGGAATGGGTCAATCCTGCCTACCGGAAGCGGTCAGGCTTCCGGTGTGGCAAGTGTCGAGAACGTGAACGAAAAGAATCTCACCTTCAAGAGCGGTCCTTCGCAGTCGCCCGCGACAAGTGCCGGGCCAGTTGTAGCCGCGTTCGGAATCTGGGATCTGGTTCGCATGGTTCTTATCCTCGGCATCGTGGTGGGGTTAATCTATGGAGTCTTCTATCTTCTGAAACGCGGTGCCGGCGGCCGATTACCGGAATCAAATTCGATGCGGGTTCTCGGAAACCTGCAACTTCCGGGAAACCGTACACTGCACCTTGTGGAGGCCGGGCGACAGGTGTTCCTTGTTGGCGGCGGCGAACATGGCGTTTCGCTCATCTCCGAAATAACCGATCAGGAAAGTCTCGACGATATCCATCTCAAGTACCAGACCGCTTCACCGGGAATACGTCGAAATTTTTCCGAACTTCTATCCGGCGTGCTCGCGAGTGCCGGGCTATCCCATCGGAGCAACGCGGCAGTTTCTGCAGAAGCTGCCGCCGAGGGGACCGGAAACGGCCAGCGTCCGAGAAGTAGCGTCCAGCACGCATCAAGTTCATCCATGGCCGATGAGCCGGAGCTCTGGTCTCCGCAGAACGGCGACACGTCGAAGATAACACATGGTCCGGTCGATTTTCTGCGTCAGCAGCGGGACCGGCTGAAGCGGCTGCAGGAATAAGCCGACTTTTTTATTAGCCACTGGGAGGGGCACATGAAAAAGGCAGCTGCAATTGCGATCTTGGCGGTAATGCTCGCGGGCATCGCTCCGGGATCCCTCTTTGCACAGACAACACCCAGCACTACGCAACCAGGAGCGCCCGGCGGAAACGGTCTCTCTTCAATCAACATACCCTTCGTGAATCTCCAGGTAAGACAACCTCAGAACAACAAAGAGGTGGCGTTTTCCCTGCAGCTTCTTCTTATGCTTGCGGTTTTGAGCCTTGCACCGTCGGTCATAATTCTTATGACGTCGTTTCTGCGAATCGCCATCGTGTTCGACTTTGTAAAGCGCGCACTTTCGCTGCAGCAGGTTCCACCGAACCAGGTGCTGATGGGAATTGCACTGTTCATGACGCTGTTCATCATGTGGCCCACAGTCACCGACGTCTATGACAACGCGTACAAGCCGTTTTCGGAAGGCAAGATCGGTGTGCAGGAGGCGTACCAGCGCTTCGAGAAACCGATGCGCATCTTCATGTACCGACAGATGGCCTCGCATCCCGACAACATTGAGCTGTTCATGAACATGGCGAAGCTACCGAAGCCAAGGAATCTCGCGGATGTTCCGACCTACGTTCTGATTCCAGCATTTATTCTCAACGAGCTCACCGTAGCGTTCAAAATTGGAATTCTGCTGTTCATTCCGTTCATCGTCATAGACATGGTGGTCGCGTCTACACTGATGTCAATGGGCATGATCATGCTTCCGCCTGTCATGATCAGTCTGCCGTTCAAACTGATACTCTTCGTACTTGTCGATGGCTGGGGGCTCATTACCCGGCAATTGGTCGCGAGTTTCTCCTAAGACGGGAAGCGCGTGAGGGGCGATATTCGTGGGAGGTGATATATGGACCTTGGTACCGCTGTTCAGTTGATGCGTGCGGGTGTTATTCAGATTCTCGTTATCAGCGCCCCCATCCTGCTAATCGGGATGGTGGTTGGTTTGATTATTTCGATTTTTCAGGCGACGACTTCCATTCAGGAGCAGACGTTGACCTTTGTACCCAAGATTGTGGCGATTTTTGCGGCCCTTCTGTTTTTCGGACCGTGGATGTTTGGTTCAATGGTACAGTTCGCGCGTCATGTGTTTGACCAGATTCCGAGCATGGTCGGGTAACTAGGGAGTGACCCTCGGCACGCTCGCCTTGAACGCAGAGATCTTCTTTCTCATTTTTGCTCGAGTCATTGCGATGCTGGAGATTGCGCCACTTTTTTCCTCGGCGGGTGTTCCGCGTCTTGCGAAGGTCGGTCTTGCCATGGCGTGCGCCGCTTTGCTTCTCCCGTCGTTGCGTGCGGTGTACACGCCTCTCCCGAATACAGTGCTCGCGTACGTGCTTCTTCTCGTGGGAGAAGCACTCGTCGGCGTTATTACGTCGTTCTACCTTACAGTTATCTATGCGGCGTTCCAGGTTGCCGGAGAATTCTTCTCGCTCCAGATGGGTTTTGGTGCATCCTCGGTCTTTGATCCGCTTGCGCAGGTGGAAATCCCGATCATGGGTCAGTTCTTTAATCTCGCTGCAATGTTTGTCTTCCTTTCGGTGGGTGGTTTCCAGAAACTATTTCTGACAGGAGTAATTGGTTCCTTCCATGCAATGCGGGCAATAGACTTTGCAACCTATCACAGCGATTTTGTATCTCTTCTCCTCGGGAGCCTGTCGCGACTTTTCGAACAGGCGCTCATTATTTCCCTGCCCATACTGGGAACGTTGTTCCTCGTTGAGGTGGTAATGGGTCTCCTTGCAAAGGCCGCCCCCCAGCTGAACCTGCTGATGCTCGGATTTCCGCTCGCAATCATCATGGCCTTTGTGATGATACTGCTGTCGCTTCCAATGATCCTGAGTTTCTTCGGGAACATCATCGATCTCGGATTCGAGGAAATCACCGGCATGTTTACCCGGATTCACGCGTCCGCGGTGGGCGCGGTCGGAGGAGGACAATGACCATGCTGATGGTGGAGCCACAGAGGTTGAGTCGGGAAGAGGACAACCTCCTGATCCGGCAACTCGCGGCCGTTCATCTGCAATGGTTTGCAGCGGAGGATGAAGGGCGGACCGAGGAACCGACCGAGCACAAGATTCAGAAGGCGCGTGAAGATGGAAAGGTCGCGAAGTCCCAGGATGTGACCCAATCGATCGTTCTCCTATTTACCGTTGTTCTGCTCGGAATTATCGGCAAGTACTTCCTGGGCACCATGGCCGATATGGTGCATTACTTTATCTCACGGGCTGCGACTGTCGATCCAACAGTGGATTTTATCCTCGGACAGGCGTTCATCTCCTATTTTATACGGTTGGTCTGGCCCATTGCCGCAGTCGCATTCGTTGCCGCCCTGCTCGGGAATTTTCTGCAGGTTGGATTTCTCTTTACGACCAAACCCATTACGCCGGACTTCAATCGGGTGGCGCCGCGAATCGGAAAATGGCTGGAGCGCTCCCTGTTCTCGACCGAAGCGGTCTATAATCTCGGGAAATCGATCGGGAAGATCATCATTATCATTGGAATTGCGGTGGTGAATATTACGGGTGCAATCGGAAAGCTCGTGACGCTGCTCATGGTTCCGTTCCTGCAAGCGGTTTCGATTATCGCGTCTCTGGCTTTTACTATTCTCCTGGAGTCGTCGATAGTGCTGCTGGTTCTCTCAGTTGTGGACTATTTCTTTCAACGACGGCAGCATATGGAGTCGTTGAAGATGAGCAAGCAGGAGGTAAAAGAAGAACGGCGGATGTATGAGGGAGACCCGCAAGTCAAGGGCAGACTCCGAAAGAGAATGCAGGAGTTGCTCAGCCGGAACCTTGCTCAGAAGATTCCCGAAGCAGACGTGGTTGTCACCAACCCGACGCACTATGCCGTTGTTCTTGAATACAAGCGCGAGTACATGCTCGCGCCAACCGTCACGGCGAAAGGTGCGGACAACATTGCCTTGCGCATTCGTGAATTGGCGGCAGAACATGCGGTGCCACTCATTGAAAATCGTCCCCTGGCAAGAGCGCTGTACGCCGATGTTGAAATCGGAGACGAGATTCCGGAGAAATACTATGAAGCGGTCGTGGCAGTATTGAAACAGGTTTATCGTATGAACGGTGGTCCCGACCGAGCCTCGCGGCGGTCGGTCGGCGCAGCCGCACAACGTTCGGCCGGTCAGACGGTCGGCTGAAGGAGTAATCGATGGCTGATGTACGGACTCTTTTCGGAGCCTCTTTTCTGAAACAGAAGAGCGACTTCTTCGTCGCCATTGGTGTCATAGTGGTCGTGATGATGCTCATCATTCCACTTCCGGCAGTCCTGCTGGATACGCTAATGGCATTCAACATTATACTCTCGTTGCTGACCATACTCATTGTTCTGTACACGAAACGAGCGCTCGAGTTCTCAATATTTCCTACTCTTCTTCTGGTCACCACGGTCTACGGGCTTGCACTGAATGTCTCTTCCACGCGGCTCATCCTTTCTCAGGGCAGCCATTTCGGCGGAAAGATTGTTCGTGCTTTTGCACGATTTGTCGTCGGGACCGACGGAACTCAGGGTCTGGTAATCGGATTGATCATCTTCATTATTCTGATTGCCGTTCAATTTATCGTTATTACCAAGGGTGCAACCCGCGTAGCCGAGGTTGCAGCGCGGTTCACCCTGGATGCGTTGCCGGGAAAGCAGATGGCTATAGAGGCCGAGTATAATTCCGGAGCAATTACCGAAGAAGAGGCGATGCGGCGGAAGAACGACTTGCAGCGGGAAGTCGATTTCTACGGGGCAATGGATGGTGCCTCGAAGTTTGTTTCAGGCAACGTCAAGGTCGGCATCTTCATTACCCTGGTAAACATGGTGGGAGGTATCATCGTTGGAATGACGCTCCACGGTGAGCCGTTCCAGAACGCAATAAATACCTACACCAGCCTGACCATCGGAGATGGCCTTGTTACACAGTTTCCAGCGCTTCTGGTCTCGACTGCAACCGGTCTGATCGTTACCCGGGCAATTTCCGATGGGACCTTTGGAGAGGATGTCACACAACAGTTCTCGGCCCAATCCCGGGTCTACTGGATTGCCGCCGGGTTTCTGCTCCTCCTTGCCTTTCTACCGGGTTTCCCGTGGTATGTGCTTGTCCCCATGGCCGGATTGTTCGCCTTCCTTGCGGTCAGGCTTACGCAGAGGCAGATAGCGAAAGAACGAGCAGACGAAGAGGCAAAGTCCGGAGAGAAAACCGCTGAAGGTGCTCCAACTGAAGTCTCGCCTGTGGCACCGCTCGATCCGATCTCTCTCGAATTGGGATACGGTCTCGTGCCCCTGGTAGACAAGGATCAGGGAGCAGAGCTGCTCGATCGGGTCACACGAATACGCCGTGAGGTTGCTCTCGACATGGGCCTCGTCGTGCCGCGCATCCGAATTATTGACAACATGCGGCTCGAACCCTCGGAGTACTGCATAAAGATACGGGGAGTGGAGGTCGGACGCGGTGTCATTCGACTCGGGCATTATCTGTCAATAAATCCTGGGGGCGAAAAGGAAGAAATTCCGGGAGAGAAGACGAAAGATCCCGCATTCGATCTTCCGGCTCAGTGGATAACTGAGGAGTATCGGGAGCAGGCCGAACGGTCCGGATATACCGTTGTCGACGCCCCTTCAATTGTTGCCACGCACCTGACGGAAGTCATCAAGAGGCATTCATCCGAGATTCTCGGGCGTCAGGAGGTGAAGTCGATTCTCGACACGCTGAAGAGAGACTATCCGGCCGTAGTTGAAGAGGTGCAAGGCTCGCTCTCCCTGGGAGACATCCAGAAGGTTCTTCAGGGATTGCTCAAGGAACAAGTGTCCATTCGGAACATGGTGGTCATATTGGAAACGCTTGCCGACTATGGTACAATCACCAAGGACACTGGGTATCTCATTGAGAAGGCTCGTCAGGGTCTGGCGAGGCAAATCTGTCTCCAATATGCAGATGATGATAAGCGGCTTTCGGTAATTACCGTCAATCCGCAGCTGGAACAGAACATCATCGACTCTCGCGTCGAGACTTCCGGTGGAGTCATTCCAGCACTGAAGCCCGAAGTCCAGAGAAAGTGGATAAACGCGGTGACGAACATGGTTCGTCGAGTACAGGAGCAGGGCCTGTATCCCATTATTCTGTGCTCGGAAGCAGCGCGGCCGCTTGTCAAAGCCAGCACCGTACGCGAGATACCCGATCTGGTAATCCTTTCGGTGTCTGAAATCATACCCGATGTCCGTGTTGAAGGGGTCGGAGAAATAAAGCTCGATGGATGAGGTAGGTGCGGATGGAATACTTCGTTGAACAGGCCCCGACCCATCGCGAAGCTCTGGACAGGGTCCGGACTAAGTATGGGGAAAGCGCTCGAGTTCTGTCACACAAGACAGTACGCCTGGGTGGGTTTCTCGGGTTCTTTGCACGGGAGGGAGTAGAGGTGACGGGATATTACTCCTACGAGCCCGTAAAGCGGAAGCCGCTGGACATTGAAGAGGAGAAAAAAAAGATCCTCAATGCGGTGAAATCCGAGAAGACCATAGATCTTGTCCTGAAAGAAATCCAATCCATCAAGGAACAGATTACCAACGACCAGAATAGGAACGGGCAACACGTGCGGCAGGATTCTGTTCATCCGACGCTCAAACAGGTCGAGGCCCTGCTTGTTAAGAATGATTTTACACCGCAGTACACTGAGCAGATGCTTGCCCGGATGCGGTCGGAGCTTTCAGTGCAGGACCTTGAAGATCCCGCAAAGGCGCTCGATCATATGGTGGAGTGGATAGGGGAAACAATCCGCATTCACGATCCGGTACCGGAGGTGAGTCCGGAGCAGACAGTGCGTCCGAACAGCGCACCCGTTGTCTTCATACTCGTCGGCCCGACCGGCGTGGGCAAAACAACGACAATTGCCAAACTCTCAGCAATGTACGGGATAACCGGCGCTCAGAAAAGGTCGTCCCAGGTCCGAATACTTACCATCGACAACTATCGAATTGGCGCCAAGCAACAGATCGAGATTTATGGTGAGATCATGGGGATTCCCGTTGCATTTGTTGAATCCCCGCAGGACCTGAAGAAATACCTGGATCTGTACACCGATGTCGATCTGATTTTCGTGGACACGATCGGGAAGAGCCCGAAAGATTTCTCCAAGCTCGGCGAAATGCGCGAGCTTCTGCAGCAGTGTGGTTCCGGCAGCAGCGTGCACCTGGCGCTCAGTGCCACGACCAAGAGTGGAGACGTGTACGAGATCCTTCGTCAGTTCGAACCGTTCAACTATGAGTCGGTAATCCTGACAAAGCTGGATGAGACTACGCGGATCGGGAACATAATCAGTATCTTGTCGGAAAAGCAAAAACCGATTTCCTTCGTTACCGACGGGCAGGGAGTGCCTCAGGATATCTCCCGGGCGTCTGTTATGAAACTTCTGATGAATCTGGACGGCTTCCGCATTAACCGCGACCGGTTGGAAGCTCGGTTTGGCTAAAGATCTTGAGGCGGAGAGGGACATGGCAGATCAGGCCGAAACATTGCGGGAGATGATGAAAAAGAAGCCGGCCGGCGATGCCGCGGCGGGCGGTCGTAACGACGGGAAGGGTTCGGATGGCAACAAGACCCGAATAATAGCCATTGCAAGTGGGAAGGGCGGCGTCGGAAAGACGAATATTGCCACGAATATGGCAATCGCATATGCCCGAATCGGGAAACGCGTAATCCTGATGGACGCCGACCTGGGTCTTGCGAATGTGAACGTCGTATTGGGGATTATCCCGAAGTACAACCTGTATCACTTGATTCGGAAGCAGAAGACGATGAGGGAGATCCTGATGGATACCAGCTACGGTATCCAGATAGTCGCCGGGGCCAGTGGTTTTGCCAAAATTGCAAACCTTTCGGAGGAAGAACGGCAAATCTTCATTCACGAATTGTCTGAACTCTCCAGCGCAGACGTCATTATCATTGATACAAGCGCCGGTGTTTCGAACAATGTGCTTTCGTTCATAGCGGCGGCGGACGAGGCAATTATTGTGACAACTCCGGAGCCAACCGCCATTACCGACGCGTACGGGATTATCAAGATTATTGCCACCGAGATAGACAATCTGAGTCTCAATCTCAAGCTCATTGTCAATCGAGTTCGTTCAGTAACCGAGGGAAAGAAGGTAGCGGAGCGGGTAATCAATATTGCCGGACAGTTTCTGAACCTGAAGGTGGACTATCTTGGCTACGTCTATGACGATCCGGCTGTTCATCAGGCTGTTCTCCGTCAGCGTCCTTTTCTTGCCATGGATGCCAAGGGCAAGGCATCTATCTGTGTTCAGCATATGGTCGGACGTCTGGAGAAGGTGAGTGTCGGCGAAAATGGTGGAATTGGGCGATTTCTGCGGAAATTGCTCGGCAAGCAGGGAGGATAGCGCGAGGGGCGATTCTGTTGACGGGCATAGATATTTGGCCTAAGCTGTACGTGGGAATAGTAAACTGGGGTATTATGGAAGCGAATTGGAGAGTAAGCGCCGTTTTCGCGGGAGCGGCCTTCATCCTGTCCATATTGATTGGGGCGATAGCCGGCGTCGGCTTTGGCCTGGTACTCCTGCGCGCGATAGTCGGTGCCGTAGCCTTCGGAATTGTCGGTGCCGTCGTTTCCCTCATCATTGCCAGATACCTGCCGGAGCTCGGGAGTCTGCTCGGCAGCACACCGGGCCAATCCACCGAAAACAAAGATGAAATCGGTAAGACGGTCAATATTGTTCTTCCGGAAGAAAGCAATGACTTGAACTATCGCCCATCGTCCATGGAAGACGGTATCGGCGAGTATGATTCCGACGACGGAGAAGAGCGCAGTCTCGGAGGAGATGCGCTCGTCGAAGAGGTTGAAGAGCTTGCATCCGGAGATGAAGGAAGCGAAGACAACGAACTCACGGAAGCCGACGAGGTTTCCGAACGCCGCCGTTTCGAATCCGCCGGTGCGGAAGAAATAGTGAGCGATCGGGAGACTGTAGAGCTGCTCGAGTCGGGAGATGAAAGTTTGCCGGATATTGCCGGATTGTCCGGGTCCTTTACCGAAGGACCGGAATCGGCAGTGCCGGCGCGGGATGGCTTCGGCGCGGGACCGACGCGCGGGAATAGCTCGTCTGGTATCGACCCGGGAGACCCGGAAACCATTGCACGAGCATTGCGGACGGTATTGAAACGGGACGAGTCGTAGGTAAGAAAGGAAAGGAACGGTATGGGCGACAACGTGCTGGCGGAAATGACTGAGGAGCAACTCTGGCGAAAATACCGCAAGACGCGTAATCCGGAAATCCGTGATGCTCTCGTGAAACAGTATGCTCCGCTGGTGAAGTATGTGGCGGGGAAGGTCGCCATTGGGATGCCGCACAATGTCGAGTTCGATGATCTGGTGGGATACGGAGTATTCGGGCTTTTTGATGCGATAGAGAAGTTCGACCCGGAGAAGCACGTCAAGTTCAAGACGTACGCGGTTACCCGAATACGCGGTGCGATATTCGATGAGTTGCGGTCAATAGACTGGGTGCCGCGCTCGATTCGGCAGAAAAGCAGGGAAATTGAGGAAACCGTTCGCCGACTCGAGGCAAGCCTTGGACGTTCTGCAACGGACCGGGAAATTGCCCGGGCGCTGAACATGACCGTACGCGAGTTCGAGAAACTCATGCTGAAGATCAGCGGAACGTCCATCCTTTCCCTCAATGATGTCTGGTACACAGGCGACGACAACGACAAAGTCTCAATCGCAGACAGCATTGAATCACCGCAGAGCCTGAATCCCGACACCATTGTCGAAAAAGATGAGATCCGGCAGGTCATTATTCGATCGATCAATGAGCTTCCGGAAAAGGAAAAGAAGGTTCTCATTCTTTACTATTACGAGGACCTTACGCTGAAGGAAATCGGCCAGGTGCTCGAAGTCACGGAGTCGCGCATATCTCAACTGCATACAAAGGCGATCATGCGTCTTCGGGCAAAACTTACAAACATCCGTAAGGGCATTATGTAGTTGGCTATATGATAGGTCTGGATGAACTGCAAAGTTTCATGAAGAAGCAGGCTGAAGAAGATCGGAAACAGAGTTTTGTCAATGTTTCCGGCGAAAGTCTGCAGGATGCACTCCGACAGGCGTCAATAGAGCTTGGCATGCCGGTGAAGAATATCGAGTACGAAGTTCTCGAGAACGGATCGAAGGGATTCCTCGGCACCGGAAAGAAACCATGCATCATTCTGGCGTATCCTGCAAAACAGACCGCTTCAAAGGATAACGAGTTCATCGATGACCTGGAATTCGCAATGCCGGAAAGCGGAGAAGCACAGAATCCAAACAGCGACGGTGAGGTGTTCGTACGTCTTTCTCCGCAGGGCGTGCTCCTGAAGGTCACTGCCCCGAGGGGGAGTGGCGCTCGGGTAACAGAGCGCCAGGCGGTGGAGCGATTGGCCGCACGGACCGGCGAATCGATCGATCGGGGAATAGTAGCACGTCTGGTCAAGCGCGCGACCGGAGAGTTCGTCCGGGTCGGAGATTTTGACCACAACCCATCGAACGATGCCATCCTGTCACTCGAGATCGCCGACATGGAAATGAAGGCTTTCCTCACCGCGCTGCCTCCGGGGCCCGGAGGCGCAGATCCGTCGTTCGAGGCTCTTCAGGAGTTCATACAGCAAAACGGAGTAAGTGAGGGCGTAAAGGAAGATGTCCTTGCACGGTTCTCGGATGCGCCCCAGTACAAACTGCCCGTTCTGGTTGCCGAAGGCTTATCCCCGACGAATGGTGAAGATGCCCGGATTGTGTATAACTTTGAGACTGATCCCACCAAGATCCGGCTCAAGGAAACAAATGGCCGGGTGGATTTCAAGGAGCTCAATCTGGTTCAGAACGTTGTTGAAGGACAGGTTCTGGCGCGGAAGATTGCTGCCCAGCGCGGGGAAGCCGGCCGAACGGTAACCGGGAAGCTGCTACCGGCCCGGGACGGCAAAAATGTCGATCTGGATGTAGGCAAGAACATCATTCTCTCAGATGACAAGATGACCGCTGTTGCGGAGATGAATGGGCAGGTCATTCTCTCAGGAGACCGCATTCACGTGGAGCCGGTATACACGGTGACCGGAGACGTAAACCTGAAGACGGGGAATATCCTTTTCCTCGGAACCGTCGTTGTGACCGGGAACGTCGAGGATGGATTTTCGGTCAAGGCCGCCGGCAATATTGAAGTGATGGGAAGTGTCGGCAAAGGGGATCTGGATGCCGAAGGGGACATCATTGTGCATCGTGGCATAACGGGCAAGTCCACCGGCTCCGTAAAGTGCGGGAAGAGCGTCTGGTCGAAATTCATCGAGAATGCTCGGGTGGAAGCCGGTGAATTGGTCGTGGTGAGTGATGGCATAATAAACTCCGAAGTGTACGCCAATCGGAGAATAATATGTAAGGGCAAGCGCGCGGCTATTGTCGGCGGCAGGACACGCGCATCCGAGGAGATTAATGCAAAGATCCTGGGCTCCGTGGCGGGAATGGAGACAGTCCTGGAGGTGGGGTACGATCCGAAGGGTCGCGAACATCTTGCGGACCTTATTCGACGCGACGGAGAGATTACCACCGAACAGGGTGATATTCAATTGAACATGAAGACGCTGGAAAATCAGCTTCGGGCCAGGAAACAGCTTCCGAAGGAACGTATTTCGGCATACAATGATATGAAGCAGCGAAAAATAACGCTCCTGGGCGAGCAGAAGCGGGTGCGGGAGGAAATCACCGAGCTTCAGAGCTACCTCAGTCAGCTGAAGGTGCAGGGTAAGATTTCCGCCTCCGGTGCGGTATATCCGGGCGTAAAAATAAACATCAAGGACGCATACCTCGAAGTGCGAAACGATTTCAAGGGTGTTACGTTCCTTTCTGAAGGTGGGACGGTAAAGGTTACCAAATACGAAGAGTCTGACGAAGATATCAGTATGAACAGGAGGGAATGATGGCAGTTCAGCCCATCGACCTGCAGACTCTTTTTGTTCGGCTTCAGCAGGTCGGACAGGACCAGGCGGCCCTGAAGGATTCCGTCACGCAGGCACAGGCGGTTGCCGGGCAGGAAATAGTCCAGAAGAGCGTTCAGCAGCAGTCCAGCGTTACCCAGACACCGGAACTGCAGGAAGGACTCGAAAAGGTATCCGACGAAGAAGGACGAAAGGAGCCGCGCGAGCAGTCCCAGAAGCAGAAAGAGGAAGAAGAGGAAAAGAGAAGGAAGGCCAACGTCTTTCATGACCCCGACCTGGGGCAGCATATCGATATCTCCGGGTAACCATCCAGCGTCCTATGTCAACACTACTGGCCGTACTGCTCAACATACTCATTGCTGCGATTCTATACATTATCCTCACCAAAAGAATTGATACTCAGCTGAATCCGAAGGAGATGCTCGACAGAATTCGCAACGAAGTCGAGGATATTCTGAAAGAGCTGAATCATACGACCGAACGGAATATTGGTCTTATTGAAGACCGCATTGACTCTCTGAAGGGTATCCTCGAGACCGCAGATCGCCGGTTGTCGTTGTTGCGCCGGGAGGCCGAGAAGCAGGAAGTCAGTTCGGCAATCTACAGTAATATCGTGAAGAAGGCACGCCCGATTGCGCAGGACGGCGGTTCGGTGGAGGCGCCTGCCGAGGTTCGTGGAGCAACAGACCCGGTTGAGGCATCCGGAGGAGAAGGGGCAGCGGCAAAGGCGGACGCGTCGCCTGAGCAGCGGCACGGCAAAAAACTGAGCATTCAGGAACAGGTGCTCGATCTGAACCGGAAGGGTATTTCCGCCAGCGTCATTGCCTCCCGTCTTGGCTCTACGATCGGCGAAGTTGAACTCATAATCTCGATACAGGGCAATCGCGCTTCCGACCGCTGAGCTTTCGGTCGGATCCAGAGAAAGGGAAACATCAGTGAAGGCAATCATCGGCATCGACCTTGGCACAACGAACTCGGCAATTGCGTTCATGGACGGAGAAGAACCACGTGTCATCCCGAACGATCGTGGCAACCGGATAACGCCTTCGGTTGTTGCCATCAGCGAGTCCGGAGAGATTCTGGTAGGAGAATCTGCGAAGAATCAGGCAATTGTCAACGCACGTCATACAATATCTGCGGTCAAGCGCACCATGGGCAGTGCAACACGGTTCGATATTCTGGGCAGATCATATTCACCCGAGGAGATAAGTTCGTTCATACTTCGAAAATTGAAACAGGACGCGGAGACGTATCTGGGTACGCGGGTTACCGACGCCGTCATAACCGTTCCTGCCCATTTTTCCGAGATCCAGCGGAGAGCTACGCAGGAGGCGGGACGACTTGCAGGCCTTCGCGTCCAACGCATCTTGAACGAGCCAACGGCCGCTGCACTTGCCTATGCCTACAAGACGCCTGGTGACAGGAATATTCTGGTCTATGATCTTGGTGGAGGAACTTTCGACGTAACCTGTCTGCAAAAGAGTGGGAGCGTATTTTCCGTTCTCGCTACAGAGGGAGACAATCACCTCGGAGGCATAGACTTCGATGCCGCGCTGCGCGAACGAGTACTGGCTGAGTTTGAGGGAAACTCAGGAGTGAAAATCCGCGAGGAGCCGGTTCTCCTGCAGCAGCTTTCGGAATTGGTGGAACGCGCAAAGATCGAACTATCAACACGCGAGTCGGCGCACATCGTAATGCCGTTTCTTGGCGGCGGAACGAATGGACGACCGGTACATCTGAGTTCGGCTATCAGTCGCTCGCTGTTCAATCAACTCATTGATGAGTCGGTGCAGCAGACGATCAGGTTGACAAAGACTGCCGTTCGCACCGCAGGATTCGGGCTTCGAGGAATAGACAGTCTGGTTCTGTCCGGAGGATCGAGCCGTATTCCGCTCGTTCACACGTATCTGAAACGCGCACTCAATCTCGATCGTGTAGCGCTCGTAAACCCCGATGAGATTGTTGCTATTGGTGCCGCAGTTCAGGCTTCGCTTCTGGGACAGAACGGCAAGACCGACGTCAATGACGTAACCGCATACAATCTCGGGGTGGAAATCGAAGGAGATCAATTCATCACGGTTCTGTCCCGGAACACCGCAATCCCAGTCGAAATAGAGAAGACCTTCACCACCGTAACCGATCGTCAGGTATCGGTAGAAATTCACGTGTTGCAGGGCGATTCACCAACCGCATCACGAAATGTTTCTCTCGGACGTTTTCTCCTATCGGGAATTCGCGTGGGCGCACGCGGAGAGCCCCGGGTGAGTATTCGGTTCAGTGTAGATTCAGATGGTCTTGTGTGGGTGAGCGCCCGTGACGTTGAGACGGGGGCCGAACAGAAGATTACCGTGATTCCGGACGTAACCGGGGACCGGTCGCAGAAAGAAGCGGAGTTCGACGTCGCCGCCCGAGTGAGTGCTCTTGTGGATCGCGTCACATTGCTGTACGAGCAGGAACAGGGCAGGCTCGAAGCGTCGTTCAGCACGGAAATTCAGGATCTCGTTCAAACCGCCCGGGCAGCAATCGAAGCGAATGAGCTCCGTACCCTTCACGAGTGTCATCTCGCTCTCGAAACAATAATCGGAGAGTTGCACATTGAACTCGGATCATCGGAGGTGTCTCAGTGACACTTCGGCAGATGTATACTACTCTTGGCTTGAGTGAAGGTGCCAACATATCCGAGGTGAAGAGAGCGTATCGCGATCTGGCAAAACGGTTGCATCCTGACGTGAGCGGATGGGACGGAACGCGCGAGGAGTTCGAACGGGTCAGTGTTGCGTATTGTGAGCTCTTGGAGCGGCTCTCGCGGGATATCGTACGGAACCGTTCCATGAACCTTGCCGATATCGGACGGCAGCTCGAGTTCGGGTCCTCCGAAACAATTCGTCTTGGTGCTGCCCGAATGCTTGGCCGATGCGGAAGGAAGGCGGCGTATCCGTATCTCCGAAAGGCATTGTACGATGAAAGCGAAGATGTGGTGATTGCCGTTGTCCGCGCAATTGGTGCCTTGCGGATTGCTCAAGCGTCCGGTGAGCTTGCAGCGTTGTTTCTGCGGACTTCGCTTCGAGTGAAAGAGGAAATTATTGAGGTCGCCGAGACGATGGGTGACAAGCCTCAATTCCTGTCCCTGGCATTGACTGGAATGTCCGACGGCAATCGGACCATTCGCCGCAGATGTGTTCGTCTCTATTCCAGACAGAAGAGGGCCGTATGAATGCGAAGCTAGAATCGAGGTTCCTGCGAGACGGATCCGGGATGATCGAGACCGTTGACTATTCGGTGAACCAGCTCGAGGAACGTGGATTTGACAATGCACTCATCGAACAGGCGTTCCGGGCGGTTCATTCGCTTAAGTCCGAGAGTGCATTTCTCGGGTACAGTGATCTCGCTGACAACGCCGGACTTCTCGAGGAGCTTCTTGACCGCTGGAAGAAACGGAAAGCGGCACCACCCGATGCGGATGCGAAGCGGATCCTCGCAATACTGCAGACAATCAAAGGCCTGTTCCGCTCCATTGCGACGCATTCGGTAGAGAGCGGGGACGATAATCCATCGGGAAAATCGGGCAATTCCTCCGCCGCGCGTCCGGTCGCACCAAAAACGTCGGGCGATTCACCCGGGCGGCGTGTTCCCGCCGGCCGAGCTGCGGCCCACACGCAGAAATCTTCCGCCATTCCCCGAGAAAAGGCGCCGAGAGCCGAAATGGACCCGGAGTTCGCAATACACCTGAATCCGTTCCAGAGACAGTTGCTTCGGGAGGCCCGTGGACGAATGGAACAGCTTTACCGGCTGGAATGCGAGGTGGATCCGTCAGAGCCTATGACCTATGCACGGCTGTATCTTGTCATCAGCAATCTCGAGCAGATCGTGCATGTCGTAAAGATGTACCCGAGCCTCGACGCAATACGGCAGGGTAAGAGTGCATTCCTGCAGGTCCTGCTGACAACGACACTTCCCGAAGAGAAGATCACGAATGCCGTGAATGTTGATCAGATATCTCATGTGCAAGTCTCTCCGCTCGAATATGAGCCGATTCTCCGAAACTCAGCCGATGAGAGCGTTTCCGACCGTGCCGGGGCTCCCGGGGAGCGGTTGTTTTCGGTCAGCATGCCCGGACGTAAGTATGAAGAGTTGTGTTTGAATGCCGATGAAATCTACTCAAGACTGGGACAGGAGTGGACTGAACTCGAAAAGGCGCCAATTGAAAGCTCGATAAAGGCCCGAATCCAGTGGAATCTGCTGCTGGTGAATCGATTGGCGGCGTGGATGAGGAGCACTATTTCCAGCTTTTCCACTGCGCCGCTCACCGAAGTCTTTCAGGGGCTATCTTCTTTTGTCGAGGAATTGGGTCGGCAGCTCGGAAAGCAGGTTGTCCTGCGCGTACAGGGTGAACACGCAAGAGTATACCTGCCGGTATCCGACACGATAACCGATGTGCTGCTCCACCTTCTGCGAAACGCGATCGATCATGGTATTGAAACGCCGGAGGTGCGCAGGCAGCGGCAGAAGCCTGCGCAAGGTACTATTCGGATATCGGTAACAAGCGGACCGGAAAAGCTGACAATACGAGTTGAGGACGATGGAAACGGAATACCGGAAGATTTGATTGCGGAAATGCAGCGGGGTTCAACGCAGGACAGTATTGCATCGATCGATGCCGAATCCTCCGGCCTGCGAGACATGCATCCCGACCAGAAAGCGGTGCGCGAACAGCGAGACCTTCTATCCATAATTTCGAGGGCTGGATTTACAACCCGATCGGAACCAACTGAAGTCTCAGGACGTGGGGTTGGTCTTGACGTAGTAAGCTACTCTGTCAGGAAGCTGCTTTGCGGTCGCATTGAGCTGCAGAACCGCCCGGGGAAGGGATGCGTGTTTTCGCTCGTACTGCCTGCCTCCACGAACCTCATTACCGTCCTCATTCTTCAGGCGCGAGGTGAGTATCTTGCTCTTCCGCGGGTGTTCATCTCCGACACCTTCGAACTTGATCGTCGATTTGTCTTCAATGACGAAAAAGACTCTACCTACTATCGCTATGGCGGAGAAAACGTACGATTGTATACGGTGTATGAACATTTCCCCGAAGCTCTATCTTTCGATCGAAAGAGAATGGGTGTTATTATCGAAATAGCCGGTGAACGCGGCGTAATTGTCTCCGATAGATTCGTATCTGAAGAGACTGTTGTCCACGATCGTTCCAGACGGAACGTAGTCTTTTCTCAGATACTCAACAAGGATGTACGCTTGTTCCTGCCGTCTCAGCTCCTCTCTGCGCTCAGTTTTCGGCGAGGAGAGTCACATTGAATTCGCGTAACCGAATGAGCTCCGCAGAACTCCTGTGTCAGGCGTATACAGATTACCGCGGAGAAACCGAATCCCCGTTCTCTGACCACGTTGCATAGTTTCCGCCCGATTATTCTGCACGCGTGCATAGAGTGGTTCGGTACGGCCATCGAGAGAAAGCGCAACCATTGTGTGCGGACCTTCGGACATCACGGCGATTACCGTAAGCAATCCCTCGTCCCGTCCGCCCTCCGGAAGCATGGAAACCGCCTCCGGTCGAACATGGATGATGCACTTATCGTGATTGAACACGCCGCACTCCGGCGGAACTAACAGGAAACAGTACGGATCATCATCAGGAATAAACAACACCCGATCGTCCGCGACGTGTATTTCGCCCCGCAGCAGGTTGGTGCGGGGATTGCCGGTGAACTCGGCGACCTGGACGGTTGCCGGATAATCATAGATTTCCTCCGCACTACCAATCTGCTGCAATTCCCCGTGAGCGAGAACGCCGATGCGGTCCGCCAACGTCATGGCCTCCGTTTGATCATGCGTAACAAAGATCGAAGTTGTTCCCAGGCGATCATGAAGTTGCTTCAATTGTGCGCGCACCGAAACCCGAAGAAGGGGATCGAGATTCGAAAGAGGTTCGTCGAACAGGAGAATGTCGGGTTGGGCGACAATTGTCCGTGCCAGTGCAACTCTCTGTTGCTGTCCACCGCTCAGATGACTCGGACGCTGCCCCTTGAATGACTTCATGTCAACCAGATCGAGCGCAGCATCAACACGTTGTGCAGTCTCGAGTTTCCCGACGCCCCGAATCTTGAGTCCGAATGCGACATTCTCAAACACGGTCATGTGAGGGTAGAGAGCGTAGCTCTGGAAGACGAATCCGGTATGCCTGTCCTTCGGTGAGACATCGATTCCGGTCAGCTCCGAGTGCATGCACCGATCGCCGAAATAGACATCTCCACCAGATGGAGTCTCGAGTCCTGCCAGACATCGAAGCAGGGTTGTCTTGCCGCAGCCCGATGGACCGAGCAGAACGAAGAACTCACCGTCCTTTACCTCGATCGATACGTCACTCAATGCGGGCACTTTGTCGTACCACATTGCCAGGTGTTCGATCCGGATGTCCGGCATGAAGGAATACCCCTCCCGCGGGTCCTACAGGTGGCCGTCTGCGATAACTCGCCTGATTTCGGACACGGTTTCGTCCCACAATCCTGCGCGGTACCATGATGCCATTTCCCCGGCTACACTGCGGTAGAGGTCTCGAAGCTTCCGCTTGTCCTGAAGGTCTTCTGACCCTTCAAGCGTCTTGATCTCATCGGCGTGAGCGGCCTTCCATACGGCCAGTTTTTCTGATGCGGCGGCAGGTCTTTCCACCCAGTGACCAATGAGCTTCCATTTCGCATCGTAGAAGGTCAGAACCGGAATATGATCGAGACCCTGATCGTTGTATGCCCTGTTCAGGTCCTCGTAAGTCTTTATGTGAAAGACTTTCATGTCCATTCCAGGTACGGAATTCACGATTGCCTCGACGATAGGCAGATTGGTGGCCGAATCGCTGCATCTGTCTTCGGTAAGCACAGAAACATGAATGGTGCCGCCGTGTCTTTGTACGAGGTCGGCAAAGGCGTGCGCTTCCTGCTCCGATATGGCAGCTTCGTTTCGAAGTTCGCTTACGAGCTGTTGATGCGCCCGTATGCTTTGCACGAACGTGTCATAGGTTGGTGCCGCTTCGTACAGTTCCGGGTTCATGGGCAGGGTGGTTTGATTCATCTCATCCTCCAGATGCATTATCTTTTGATAAAGTACAGAAACGGCGGGAGCTCGGCAACGTATGCCGCGCACAAAATGAAGTATCACGCAGCGTGTTGATACAGCAAAAAAAAAACGGTATGCCTGGACGTCTTAGCATACCGTTTGGGAAGTATAAGCTTCCGTTGGCTATAGTATCGGCAGGATTGCCCAGAATCTTTAGGCAGAGGGAGAATGGTTTAGCCAGGAAAGGCCGTTTTCGAGGCATTTTCGATGAAAGCGCGAAGATTCGAGGAGTCCCTCGTAGATTGACCGGCTGTTCTGCAATACCTTCTCCGCGGTAACCAATTCGGGGTTCTGGTTATTCAGCTCCCGGACGTTTCTCTGCATGAGAAATCCTACGATGTCGCGGTTCGGATTTGCAGAGATCTCGCTGTCCAGTTGGTTCAGAAGTTCGAGGTTCGGAACGATGTTCTCCGACTGGGAGAGAGTGTGTTCTGCTTCTGTGACAATTGCCGTACCGCGCACCGCCAGTGCTTCAATTTCGAGTAGTTCGGTCCTGAGTGTATTGACGGTATCGATGAGGTTCTTGGTACTCGTCACGGGTGGTGACGCGTTCTCGTGAAGCTTGCCGATTTCCTCGAGTTTCGAACGCGCTGTTCCGGGCAGGTCCGGAAGACTGAGGACTTCCTCGATGTTGGCGTACGATACGCCCTGGAGCTGTACCGCATGGGGTGAAAGAGAGCGAGTGTCACACTCGGGAAACCGTTTGGCCTGTCCCTCGAACCAGGTCCGGTAAATGAGCATCCGCTTGTCGGACAGGACCGTGGTTCCCGAGTTGTCCGGGACCGGGAAGAGGCCTGCTTCATGGAGATAACGGAATGAATGATGTTCTCCGGGTGCGAGCCGGGTTGCAATTGTCTGGATTCGTTCTTCGAAAAAACTGCCCCGGAAATGCGTCTGGCGCCCGGGAAAGCCAAGGTCGACTCCGCTCGTATAGATGGGCGTGCATCCAAGGATCCGGAGAAAATCCCACGCGCTGGTTGACACCGATCCTCCGGCGCCCAGTTTCCCCATGGGGCCTGTCCGGGCTTCGATGTACTGTCCCAGGGGGAAGAGCGAGCTGCAGAAATGTATTGGTCCGGAGAGGAGTCTGAAGACTCGTGGATGGGTCGATGATTCGGAGATGAGGGGGGCTTTTGCCCCTGCAGCACGATCCAGGTGTCGGGTGTTCCAGTACTGAGGATCGACAACAACGACGAAATCCGGTTCCACACCTGCGCTGCGGCAGGCGGCAAGGCTGGTGTCCACCGTGACAACTATGCAGGAGCGTGCAATTTCCCGAAGATGCGGCAGGACGAGATCGAGGCTCGGGCCTCCTCCGAGTAGTATGCCAGGTAGTGCGGGAAAGAGGCCTTCGAGATCGGCGAGGCGCCGGGACCGGGTGAATACTGGAAGATTGCGCGTGAGATTCCGTACCCAGAGCTCACCGAATCGAATGAGCGTGTTTTGATTCACCCGCGTGCGAGACAGGTAGGCCGCGGCGCGGCTCTCGACCTTCTGGTAATACTCTCGGTGCTGGTCGTATTGCGGCCTGAACCGAATAGTCTGGAAGTCGGTGGATTCTGTGGCATTCAGAATGTCCATTATCTGGTCGGCGGCATCGGTGCCGAACAGATAATGGACTCTCTCACGAGCGAACAACTCGCGAAAGTCGCGCGCTTTCAGCACTGCGGCGAAGAGCGGAATATCCGGTTCGACCACCACGACATGTGCAGATGGATGGGTTTCGACGAGGGTTTCAGTGATGTAGCCGAGTCCAAAACCTTCGACGATGTAGCAGCCCGTCGGAACTCCGGAGTCCGCGACAATGCGTTCGGCCTCCCGGCGCGGAGCGTGGCTGCTGTGAAGGCTGATTTCCCCGTAACGGGCGGTGACTTCACCGCTGCGTGCGATCATTGTATGCAGCTGATCTGAGGCGCAGGTTGATCGGATGAGTGCGGCGAGGTCCGGATACGCCTTCGAGAGTTCGGAAAGGTTTCTTGACCAGATGGATGTCTCGTCAAAACGGTTCTCCACTACTGAAGCTCCAACTGTAGCGTCATGCCGGGCGCAATCCTGGTCCCGGGCGGAGGCGACTGTTTCGTCACCCAACCGTCCCCGGTTATGGTTACTTTCAGGTCTTTGCGGTCGAACAACGGCAGGAGTGCTCGCTTCGGGAGGCCGGTGAAGTCGGGAATTGTATCGGTAAATGCCGGAAGCTGAGGGCGAATAACGGTGATTCTGTTGCTGCTGCTTGCAACCTTATCCCCCTTGCGCGGTATGCCGAAGTAGTTTCCCAGGAAGAGTGCTGCGTCGTGCGCAACGGGGGCTGCAATAATGCCTCCCAGGTAACCATTCTTCCTCGAATCATCGATCACGACATACACAATGATCTGTGGATCGTCTGCGGGAAAGATTGCCATGCATGAGCTGAGGAAGGCGGATTTCGAGTAGGTCCCGGTCTTCTTGTCGTAGACTTGTGCCGTGCCGGTCTTCGCGGCAATGTCGTAGTCCTCAGAATGCGCGCGGATTGCAGTCCCTCCTGCTTGAGTCGCAGTTACCATGAACCCGAGCATCTTGTCGGCCATTATCGGCGAGATCACCTGCCGCACGGGATCGCGGGCGGACTGTGAAATAACTCTGCCGTCAGCGGAGACTATCTTCTCCACAACATGAGGTTTCAAGAGCACACCGTGGTTCGCTATTGCTGTGGCTGCAGTAATCATTTGCATTGCGGTGACGGAGATTTCCTGGCCGAATGTGATTGCCGGTTTAGACCGATCAGTCCAGAATTCCGGCGTACGGAAGATCCCCTTCTCTTCGCCCGGGAGGTTGACACCGGTTTGCTCTCCAAATCCGAACTGCCGCAGCATGTGGTAGAGGTTTTCCTTTGATACCGTTTCGGAGGCGTATGATGCTCCTACGTTTGACGAGTACTTGATTATCCCCTGGACGTTGATCCGTCCGTACACGCCCAGATCGGTGACGGGAGGGTATACCTTGGTGTAGATGCCGTCGGCATTGAAATAGTCCTTCTCGGTAATTCCACCGAGCTGCATGATTGAGGACAACGAAAAAATCTTGAAGACGGATCCCGGCTCATAGAGGAAATTCACGGGAAAGTTGCGCCGAACGCTCGGCGGAGACTGGTTGAACTTATTCGGATCGAAGTTCGGCATTGCCGCGTACGCAAGAACGTTGCCGTTTTTTGCGTTCATTGCGAGGATCATGACCGATTTTGCATCATGATAGTCGTATGTCTGTTTTGCAAGTTCCTCCATCTTGTACTGAGCGTTTGCATCGATGGTGAGGAATATCTGATCGCCATAGACGGTTCCGCTCCGGGTTTCCGTGGGTGCCGGAGAGAGCTGCTTGTCATACTGGTACTCAATTCCCGCCAGTCCGTGATTGTCTACGCCCACAAATCCGAGCAGGTGCGACGCGAGGGATTTCTCAGGGTAGCTGCGACCGAAATCTGCCCGCAAACTGACCCCCTGCAACTTGCCTTCCGATTTCAATTCACGGATCCGCTTGCTCTCAGTTGGGGAGATGGTTCGTTTGATGACCGCAAAATCGCTTGTGCCGTGGATCTTGTCGAGTATCTGCTGAGCAGGGATGTTCAGCACATTGCCCAGGAGATTGGCCGTCTCCTGTGCGTCGGTTACGTTCGGGCCCCACACGGTAACCGTGTTCAGCTGTGTTTCTATTGCGAGAATCTTCCCGTTGCGGTCCAGGATTGGTCCGCGTTCGACTACGGTTGGTTGGGCGTCTGAGGTTGCGGCATTCCTGTTGTTGAAGACCATCACCGAAGCGTACTGTATAATGAGTGCCATCGCGAACAGTCCCGCCGCGACGAACACAACGATGTAGCGAATACGATTGTTAGTCTTTTCCATGCCGTAAACCGTCTTACCAAATGTTCATCGGCAAGAATTAAGTCCACTGTAATACGCGCGCCCTATCTTGTCGATATCTATGGACATGGTCACCTATGGCGTAGAACAGCGCGTCTCAAAAAGACGTACCATTTCAGACTCCAGGAGCCGAATGGCTCCTGAAACGTATAATACCGACGCAATGATTTCCCGAGGAGAGCAATCTCTCGCCCAACCGGGAGTCGTATCACGATTGATCGAACGACCGCGAAGCCGAAAGATACCGGCGGACCGCGGCACTCGTACAACATTGCTGAGGGCCGAGCTGATGAACGACGACGGAATAGATACGGTGGGCGGACCGACACGGATTGCCCCGCCGGATCGGACAGCCATAGGTATGAGTCTGATGGCTCGTCCGGAGTATCGGCGTCGTTCAACCTCTGCGGCTATCTTTCCGTCGCGCGGCGAGACGGCTGTACGGAATGCGATGGAACGGATGGGCCACTGGCTTCCCGTTCTGATTGCCGCGCTCGTTATTTTTGTCGCCGTGCTCGGCAGGTTGAGCATGCTCAAGGATCAGTTCATCTATCCGCCTGCGGCGCAGCTTCAGATGCCCCCGGACAAGCAGCTCGAGCCGCAGCTCATGGCGACCGCGGTTCCCGGCTACGATGCGGCGACGGGATCAGACGCGTATTCTTCTGCTGCCAGGGACGAGTCCCAGGCGGTGGCGCCGCCGGAGAACCTGTCGAGGTTCGAATCGCTGAAGTTGACAACCTACACGGTGAAGCCGGGGGACTCGATTTCGGGTATAGCGAAAAAATTCGGAATTGATGAGGGTACGATCATCAGTTTTAACGACATCAATGATGTTCGCAGAATACCGGTCGGGGCATCCTTTCAAATTCCAAACAAGAACGGACTCCGTTATACCGTGCACCGGGGGGATTCGCTCAGTTCAATTGCTGGACGATTCAATACTTCCGTCAACAGTCTTCTTGACACCAACAACATGAAGTCCACCGTGCTTCATGTGGGGCAGGATTTATTCGTTCCCGGCGCAAAGATGAGCACTTTTCAGCTCCAGCTTGTGCTTGGTGAAGCGTTTCAGTGGCCTGTGCGCGGTGCGGTAATGACCTCGACATTCGGAATCAGGCGCGATCCGTTTACCGGTGCTCGGGATTTCCATCCCGGAATTGATCTTGCCCTCTATTTCGGCGCGCCGATCCACGCCGCCGGCAATGGAGTGGTGAAAGATGCCGGGTACAACAATATCTTCGGGTATTACATCATCATCTCCCATCCGAACAGCTTTCAGACCCTCTATGGACACCTGTCGAAGCAGTTGGTCCATTCCGGGCAGAGCGTGGTTGCCGGGCAGACCATTGGATTGATGGGAAGCACGGGGTACAGCACCGGAACGCACCTGCATTTTGGCATATATCACAACTACAAGCCGGTGAATCCGCTGAAGTATCTTCCAAAGCAATAAAAAATGCCGCGCGGGCAACAAAGCCTGCGCGGCATTCTCAACCGTTTTTCACCCTTATTTACCGTGACAGTATTTATATTTTCTGCCGCTGCCGCAGGGGCAGAGGTCGTTTCTGCCGACCTTCGGATAGGTACGTTTGACCTGTGCCTGCGCGGGCGCAGTTGCGGTCTGAGTGCCGCCGCCTGCAGCCGAAAACATCTGCACTTCGCTGTGAGTGGCCACCTGCCGCCGTCCTGAAACCTGCGCATCCGGAACTCGCGCCCGCATTCCTTCGGCCTTCACGGCAAAGAGCTTCCGGGCAATTGCAAGGCGGATATCATAGAGCAGCTCGTCGAAGATCTGGAACCCTTCGAGCTTGTATTCGAGGAGCGGATTTTTCTGTCCATAGGCCCTGAGGTAGACTGCCTCCCGGAGGGCTTCGAGATTCTCCAGATGGTCCTGCCAGCGCGCATCGATGTTCCGCAGATACTCGTAGCGGATTGCCATGTTCAACACTTCCGGTTCGACAATCTCCGCCTTCTCCGTCAGTTCCCGTTCCATCTCTTCGGCCAGTGTAGCACTGAGCTCGTCGGGAGTAAGCTCTGCGAGCTCTTCCGCGGGCGTATCTGAGGTAAAGTACAGCTTGTCCCGAAGCAGGTTGAGGAACTCGGCAAAGATCTGCTTGTCATCTCCGCGGCTCTTGATGTATGGCTGAAGTCCGTCTTCGATGATATCACGGCCTGTTTGAAGTACGCGGCCCTTCAAATCTTCGTTTGCCAGAATCTGATCTCTCTGGGCGTAGATGAACTTTCTCTGCTCGTTCAGGACGTCGTCGTACTCGAGAAGGTGCTTTCTTATTTCGAAGTTCCGCTCCTCGACCCGGGTCTGTGCACGTTCGATGCTCCGGGTAATGAGAGGACTGTTTATCGGCTCGCCGGGCTGCATGCCGACGCGGGACATGAGATTCTTCAGTCCGCCGGATCCCCCACCGAAAAGCCGCATGAGGTCATCGTCCATTGAGATGAAGAATCGCGACAGACCGGGGTCTCCCTGACGTCCTGAACGTCCGCGGAGCTGGTTGTCAATGCGCCGCGACTCGTGCCGTTCGGTTCCAAGGACGTAGAGCCCTCCGGCCTGCTGAACTTCGGCATACTGCTGTCGCCAGAGTTCTCGCTCCCTTTCAAATGCTGTCTGATACTCGGCCTCGGTCGCTTCGGTACCTGCGCGCTTTCGCGCTCGATACTCGGGGTTCCCTCCCAGCTTTATGTCGGTTCCACGGCCTGCCATGTTTGTTGCGATGGTAACGGAACCCTTTGCTCCGGCCTCCGATATGATGAGGGCCTCACGGGCGTGGTTCTTGGCATTCAACACCTCGTGACGAACTCCGCGCTTCGTGAGCAGGCGGGATAATTCTTCTGATTTTTCAATGGATACCGTTCCAACGAGTGTCGGTTGACCCTTCTTGTTGACCCTGGATATCTCGTCGCAGATTGCTTCGAACTTGTCGGCTTCGTTCAGGTAGATAAGGTCATTATCGTCATTCCGGGCAAGCGGCCTGTTCGTTGGAATAACCACGACATCCAGATCGTAGATTTTGCCGAACTCCTTCGCTTCGGTCTCCGCTGTTCCGGTCATTCCAGAGATCTTGTCGTACATGCGGAAGTAGTTCTGGAAGGTGATGGTTGCAAGGGTCCGGTTCCTCATTGCTACCTTTATTCCCTCCTTGGCCTCTATTGCCTGATGGAGTCCATCGGAATAGCGACGACCATAGAGGATACGTCCGGTGAACTCGTCTACAATCTGGACCTGTCCGTCGGTTACCACGTAGTCGGTATCGAGGTGAAAGAGCTTGTGCGCACGCACCGCCTGAGTTACATGGTGGATGTACTCGAAGCTCTCGTCATCAAACAAAGACCCATGGATGGAACCGCGCTTCTGCAGGAGCTCCTCCACGTGATTCAATCCCTGATCGGTGAACGTGACGCGTTTCCCCTTTTCGTCGAGCTTGAAGTCTCCTTCAGGATCGTCTGGATAATCACCGGTTGCAGGGTCTTTCGAGCATTCGATGAGGTCCGGCACAATCCGGTTCGCTTCCATGTACGTCCGGGTGTCGTCATCTGCCTGGCCGGATATGATGAGTGGCGTTCTCGCTTCGTCGATGAGGATGGAGTCGATTTCGTCGATAACGCAGTAGTGATGGTCGCGTTGTACCTTGCTGTCGGACTCTATGCGCATGTTGTCCCGCAGGTAGTCGAATCCAAACTCGTTGTTCGTCCCGTAGGTGATGTCCTGGGCGTAGGCTATCTTTCGGGCTTCGTTATCCATCTGAGTCAGAACGACTCCCACACTGACTCCAAGGTAGGAGTAGACTTTGCCCATCCAGGCAGCGTCTCGTTCCGCAAGGTAGTCATTGACTGTTATGACATGCAGACCTCGTCCGGTCAGACTGTTCAGATACGCCGCAGTAACCGACGATACGGTTTTCCCTTCACCGGTTTTCATCTCGACGATCTTTCCCTGATGAAGGACTATGCCGCCAAGTATCTGTACGTCGTACAATCGTTCACCGAGCGTGCGGCGTGCCGCCTCCCGGACCAGCGCAAAGGCTTCCGGCAGCAGGTCGTCAAGGGATTCGCCACCTGCGTATCGTTTCTTGAACAATTCGGTGGTTTGGGGGAACTCTTCCGGGGCGAGGCTCATGGCCCAGGATTCTTTCTCGTTTGTGAGGTGAAGAATGGGGATGAGTTTTTTCAGGTCGCTCTCGTTCTTCGAACCGAAGAAGAAGTCGATGATGTTCTGGATCATGGAAAAACTGTATACTTTTGTAACCTTCGGGTCAAGATTTCCGTAAGATTGACACGGTCCAACGCCAAAGCTACTATGACGGTAATGAAAACCAGGGCCCCACTGAAACGCGTCCTCCCGATCATTACGATCGTCCTGGCAGCTTCGCTGATGTTCGCCTGCAACAACGTTCAGGTGGTCAATATCCAGAGAGAAAGTCTGTTTTCGCTCGATATCGGAAAGATGGAAGACCAGCTGGATCTGTTCCAGATTCCCGGTGCACCCATGGCGCGAAAGACAACCATCGCCATGCGGGATGGTATCTTCTACGTAGCGAACGGCAGTTCAAACAAGGTCATGGAGTTTACCAGCTACGGCGACCTTCTCTCCCTGTACTACAACCCGGATGAGAATCCGGAACCGGTTCTGCTGCAAACCAACAATTCCGACCCGAAGACCACGAACAGACGGGCCTTTCCCTACTACTTCAACCAGATCGGGCATATTGCCGTAACGAAAAAGCGCCAACTCCTGGTGGAGGACCGATTACCCGAGGAACGTGCGGTGTTCGACAAGAACCTCGGTGTGCTCCTTGACCGCGTTGTTCTGCGTTTCGATGATCAGGGGCATCTTCTGGATTTCCTTGGACAGGAAGGAGTGGGCGGAACCCCGTTTCCGTACATAGAAAAGATATACGTTACCCACAATAACGATATTGTCGTGGTGACGCGAACCATCGATTCGTGGATCGTCTTCTGGTACAACGAACAGGGCACATTGAAGTATAACGTAACGGTCAGCCTGGACAAGCTGCCGGTTCCGAAGAACGAAAAGGTCATTCCGACCCTGGAAACAATTGTCCCGGACCAGAACAACAATCGTATCTATCTCAAACTCGACTACTATCATCAGGCGTTGGACGTCACCACCGGTGCCAAGGTCGGAATGCAGAACGTCTTTTCCCGCATCTATTGGATTAACCTGGAGACCGGGCATTATGACAAGAATTACGTCCAGGTTCCCGAAAACGACCAGCGTGTTGGCGCAGGGAATATCTTCGGACGCCAGACCGTGCACTACCAATACCATCTCCTCGGATCCGCATCGGGCGGGTATCTGGTCTTCCTGAGTCAGGAAGACAACAACCGCGAACAGCTTCTCATCATGAACACATCGGGCAGAGTGGTACGGAGGCGGTATATTGCCGTCGAAGACAGCAAACTCGTCTACAAGGCCTTCACACTGTCCCCAGAGGGCATCCTGTGCGCGCTCCTGGTGTCGGATAGCAGCGCGCACGTGGTGTGGTGGAGGACGGACAAGCTGTTCGACCGGGAGGGTTCGTGAAGCTGGTATCGACCGAAAGAATGGCCTCCATCGATCGCGACGCACAGGAACGTTTCTCAATACCCGGTATCGTCCTGATGGAAGGGGCGGCGTTGCGTTGTTTTGATCTGCTGAAGGTCCACGCGCGGAATCTCGGCGAAGCGCGGGCACGACTGGTATTCGCAGCAGGTCGGGGAAATAACGGCGGTGATGCACTTGCAATGGCGCGACTTGCCAGAATCGATGGTCACTTTGACGTCCACGTGGTTCTGAGCCATGGTGAACCGACGGGCCAGTGCGGTCAACAGCTGGCCGCCTGCCGCGCCCTCGGAATTCCTGTTCTGCTGTATGAGGATGCGGCCGAGGAGTGCCGGAATCTGTTTGCAGCCGCCTCGTGGATTGTCGACGGTCTTTCCGGAACCGGGATACGTGGGAGCCTCAGGCAGCCGGTTGCGGAGATCGTGAACGCGGTGAATGCGGCCGGACGGCCCGTTTTTGCAGTGGACACGCCAAGTGGAATAGGCGACTCGTTCAGGGAAAACTACCCGGCCGTGCGGGCAACCATCACGGCAACCGTGGGACTCCCGAAGATCTGTCTCTATCTTCCGCGGGCGCGACCATTCTGCGGAACAATCATCCATGTGCCCATTTCCTTTCCTTCTGAGCTTACCGAAGCCCCCGATATTCCCGGCGAGATCATGAGTCCGGAGGAACTATCCTCGCTCCTCCCGGCAATCGCGCCGTGGACATACAAGAATCGGCGCGGCTACCTCGGGGTATTCGCCGGAAACACCGGCACCAGTGGTGCGGCACTCCTTGCAGCAACCGCGGGAGCACGAACCCGGACAGGGCTAGTTTCACTGCACATAGACAGGGAGGTCTACGGAGCGGTTGCCGCATCCTGCCGTTCAGTCATGGCCCGCCCATGGTCCGGACCGGATGACCCTGCGAACACGCTCCCCGGGCCATATACCGCCATACTCGCCGGACCCGGTTGGGGCAGGGACGAGGACCGCTCGCGCTGGCTCGAAGCGATAATTGCCACGGGGCTCCCCGGTGTGCTGGACGCCGACGCGCTCAACCTGTTGGGAGAGTGGGGAGAAGAGCGCAGAAAGGCGGTGGATTTTGGCGGTAGATGGGTGTTCACGCCGCATCCTGGCGAGTTTGCCCGGCTGTGGTCAGCCGTGCATGGATCCACGGCGGATTCTCCGCGGGAGCAGCTGCTGGACAATCCGGTCCCTGCCGTCCTGTCTCTTGCTGCGGATTTTCGTGCCGTCATTGTGTTGAAGGGGCATGTTACCACGATTGCCGCCCCGGACGGTCGATTCTGGATGGTGGACGGCATGAATCCGGCGATGGCAACCGGTGGATCGGGGGATGTTCTCAGCGGCATTATCGCCGGGCTGATCGCATCCGGGCTTCCGGCCGAGGATGCTGCCCGTGCGGGCGTCCTGCTTCATCTGGAGACGGGCAGGGAAGTCTTTGAAAAGATGGGCTGGTTCATTTCCGAGGACCTTCTGGACTATCTTTCTCCGGTCCTTGGCCGATACCAGCGGCAGGAGTAGTCCTTATCATGGAACGCCGGGGCGACCGACGCCGCCAACCGGGCCAGCAGGGCCAGGAAGAGGTCAGAGTACCGAACAGTCTCAACTTTCACTATGACCGCGATGAACGTCTGTCCATGGCGTCGGAGGAACTTCGAGAGGCCGGCCGGCAACAGTCGTTTTTCAGACGATATCGCGGGCCGCTTCTCATGCTTGTAGATGTCGCACTCCTGGTGGGCATGATCGGCCTGTTTGTGTGGCTTACCGGGGGGGAACAGAGGGCTTCTCTTCCCGGTTATTCGGTAACGCTTCGGGCGGCTCGCTTTGGCCAGCAGGCGCTGGTGACCGTGACCATAGAGCAAACCGAGGCAAGCCCCGAGCTGTCCGGAGATATCGTCGAACTGGCAATGAGCGTACCGGGGACTTCGCTTTCGGTGACGGAGAAGGATGTCCTGCCTGCGAAGAAGGGGCAGGTCCGTACAATTCGCGCGGTTCTGGAGCCACTCCCTGAATCTTCGCACCCGCAGAACAAGAACAAGTCGGTCTTCGTTGTTGTTCGCGCTGCCGACCATACCGCAAAGCTTTCGGTCGTCATGCAGAACGAGTAGTCGCCTTGACCGGCCTTATCGGTTGAAGTATCCTTAAGTCAATCCAATCAGGGGGGCGTATGTATCAGTTCTATTTCCTTTCCATTCTCCTCAACCTCCTCGCGGGTATCGCTCTCGCGTTCGACTCCCTGGATGAGAAACTCGGCCTGAGCCGTTTCTTCAATAGAGAGGTATTTGCGCAATCCGGTTTTAGAGTAACGGTAGGCATACTGACACTCATTGTCGGGGTTTTCAAGTTCCTCTCCGTTACTGCCGGGAACGTCCCGGTAGTAGGAGATCTGCTGCCGGCCGTAATGGGAGTCCTTCTCGGGCTTTCCCTTATCGTTATGTTCTACAAGGATCGTTCGACGGTTTCGAGCCCGATCATCGAGACTCTGGATGCCGTACTGATAAAGAATCGTACTGTCCTCGGAGTCCTGGGCATCATTGCCGCGATCATGCACTTTCTGTTTCCGTCGGTACTGTTCCTGTGAGCGATCCGGACGGGATCCCGGCAGCCGGTGAATCGGTGGCCGGAATTGTCCTGAAATCGGAAACCGTATTTCTTGCCCGGCGCCGTATGGGCGGCAGCATCGGCGGCAAGTGGGAGTTCCCCGGCGGGAAGGTGGAACCGGGAGAGTATCCGGTGGAGGCGCTCAAGCGGGAGTTCATGGAAGAACTCGGTGTCCGCATACACGTCGGGTCTGCCATCGGGCAGAGCGAGTTCGAGCATGACGCCCGCCAATTCGTGGTCACTGCCTATGAGGTTGAGCTTGAGGGAGAGCCCCGGACGCTCGAAGAACACATCTCCCTTGGGTGGTTTCCGGTGGAAAGTCTGTCGGAAGTTGATCTGCCGGACTCAGACCGCGGCCTGGTCGAGTCCGTTCTTCGGTATGTGAAAAACAGGACACCCGACGCTATATGACCGTGCCCGGCGGGATAATTGCGTTTTTTGGAATGACAATTACGCCGTCTCTCACAAAGTAGCAGTCGAAATCTCCATCGGGTCGGTCCTTCTCTTCGACGCCAATTCTGCATCCCTCGCCAATCCGTGCGTTCTTGTCTATTATCGCCTTGCGAACCACCGAATTCCGTCCAATTCCAATATCCGGCCGTCCGAGCAACAGGTTTTCCTTTCGTCCGTCATCGGTTTCGTAGTAGTCAGCACCCATGCAAATGACGCCGTCGAGTTCACACTCGGTCTCTATGAAGGTCCGAATTCCGACAATTGCGTTGTTCACACGCGCATTCGTTATTACGCAGCCATCCGCGGCAAGAACATGGGAAAGTGTGCACGCATTGAACTTGGATGCCGGGAGATCTCGCCGATGCGTGTAGATTGGCATTGTTTCATCATAGAAATTGAAGTCCGGGCGAAGACTCGCAAGATTCAGGTTGGTTTCGTAGAATGACTTCACGGTACCAATATCTTCCCAGAATCCGTCGAAAACGTACGCGTACACGTTGCGCCGTTCTATTGCGCGGGGGATTATCTCTTTGCCGAAATCCGTGAACTCGTTGTCAAGTTCCTGCTCAAGCACATTTGCATTGAAGATATAGATCCCCATGCTTGCAAGGTATTCTTTCCCGGCAGACAGCTTTTCTTTGTCCGGATGAATCTCCGGCGGAATCCTCAGGTGGGGTATGTCAATCGAGAGCGGAGGTTTTTCGAGGAACTCCGTAATCCGGGCATCGGAACCCGCTTTCAGGATTCCAAAGCCGACCGCCTGATCCCGCGTTACCGGGGTTGCTGCGACGGTCACTTCCGCGCCGGTTTCGACATGACGCCGAAACACTTCCGCAAGGTTCATACGGTAGAGCTGGTCACCTGACAGGACTATATAGTGCGAGGGTCCCTGTGTCCGAAAATGGACGAAGTTCTTTCGAACCGCGTCCGCGGTGCCTTCGTACCATCCGGAGTGTTCGAATGTCTGTTCCGCCGCCAGGATTTCAACGAATCCCTGCGTGAATGAATCGAATACATACGTCTGAGCGATATGGAGGTGGAGGCTTGCGGAATTGAACTGGGTAAGCACATAGATCTGTTTGAAACCCGAGTTAATGCTGTTGGATAGCGGAATGTCCACCAGGCGATATTTCGCCCCGAAGGGTACAGCGGGCTTTGCACGATCTTTGGTGAGCGGATACAGGCGAGTTCCCTTACCGCCGCCCATGACGATGGAAAGTACTTTGGACATGTTGCGGGTTTCCTTTACCCATTCATTGTATGGAACCAATTGCGAACGGTCAAGAAAATCTTGGCACAAACGCTAATGTTTGTGATATGATGCGCTCAGCTCGTATGGATTCTGTGAGAAGCGTATTAGAAACTCTTCAAGGTGATCCGGCGTTCATGTCGTGCGTGACCCGTTGGGAGGTTATTCCGCCGCGGGACGCGAGTTACGCACCACTGCCGAATGATCTTGATCCGCGCGTGCGGGATGCGTTGGGCTCCCGTGGCATATCGCGCCTCTACAGCCATCAGGCAGAGACCTACAGGCTGGTCAGAGACGGAGTGAACGCGACGGTGGTAACGCCCACCGCATCCGGAAAGACCCTCTGTTACAACCTTCCAGTGCTTCAATCGCTTATCGAGCGGCCGGAGCTCCGTGCTCTGTACCTGTTCCCGACCAAGGCGCTGTCGCAGGATCAGCAATCCGAATTGAATGAGAATATCAACTTCGGTTCGCTCCCGGTCAAGGTTTCAACGTATGACGGTGATACGCCGGCGAGTCTTCGTGTATCAGCACGGGAAACCGGACAGGTCATCATCAGCAATCCTGACATGCTGCACGCCGGTATTCTCCCGAATCACCCGAAATGGATCAAGTTTTTGAAGAACCTCGCTTTCGTGGTCATAGACGAGGTTCACACCTACCGCGGCGTATTCGGTTCGCACATGACGAACGTCATTCGACGGCTCAAACGGATTGCGCGATTCTACGGAGCGGAGCCGATCTTCATCTGTTGTTCGGCCACCATTGGCAATCCTCTCGAGCTGGCAATGCGTGTTATCGAAGAGGATTCCGTTCTGGTGGATCGAAACGGCGCCCCGGCCGGGGAGAAGCACTTTGTTCTGTACAATCCTCCGCTCGTGGATCGGGTTCAGGGCATTCGCAGGGGCGTGGTTCTCGAGTCACAGCGAATGGCGCTGCGTCTGTTGCGGGCCGGCATAAAGACAATAGTATTCTCCCGTTCGCGCGTTCGTACCGAACTCATTGCTTCCTATATCAATGAATCGCTCTCGAATATGTATACGGACGACGAGCGTATTCGTGTTGAGCCCTACCGAGGTGGATACCTTCCGAACGAGCGCCGGGCAATCGAGAAGGGATTGCGTGATGGATCCATCCGCGGTGTTGTGTCTACGAATGCGCTCGAACTCGGGATAGACATTGGCGGACTGGATGCTGCCATTCTTGCAGGATTCCCGGGTTCCATATCTTCGAGCTGGCAGCAGGCGGGACGGGCGGGACGGCGCAGCAGCATCTCGGTTGCATTTCTCATAGCCACGTCGAGTCCGCTCGATCAGTACATGGCAAAACATCCCGGATACTTCCTCGGCCGGTCCCCGGAATCCGGATTCATCGACCCGAACAACCTGTATATTCTCCTCGATCAGTTGAAATGCGCGGTGTTCGAACTCCCGTTTAGAAGCGATGAACAATTCGGACCGGACACCGCTGAGTATCTGCAAATCCTTGAGGAGAGCGGCGTTGTACGGATGTCCGCCGGCACCTATTACTGGTCCGACCGCTCATATCCCGCCGAACAGATCAGCCTGCGGAGTGCCACATCCGACAACGTGGTCATTGTGGATGCAACGAAAGGGCGAAACCGCGTCATCGGAGAGATGGATCGCCCGAGCGCGAAGGAGCTGATTTTCGACAACGCGGTGTACATTCATCACGGCGAACAATATGTAGTAAAGAATCTCGATCTGGAGAACCGACGCTGCTATGTCGAGGAATCCACGGTGAACTATTACACCGATGCGATCGTCAAGCGGGATCTCAAGGTGCTGCATGAAGATGAACGTCTGCAGACAGAAGGCTGCACGGTTGTCGTTGGCGATATTCTTGTCCGCAACCAGGTGGCGAAGTTCAAGAAGATTCGTTTCCATACCCACGAAAACGTCGGTTACGGCGAGATCTCTCTGCCGGAGGAGGAAATGCACACCAGAAGCATTATCCTCCTGTTTGACGAGGCGGATGCGTCCGGCCTGGCACTTGCAAATCTGGATCCGACGCTTACCGGCGCAGTCATTGCGCGGCTCGGCACAATCGTCAAGAATGTCGCACCGTTCTTTCTCCTGTGCGACGCAAAGGATATCGGCGTTGCCGAACGGCTCCGCGATCCTCACCTGGGAACACCCTGTCTGTACATCTATGATTCCTATCCGGGGGGAAGCGGTCTTTCCGAAGCCTTTCTTACAAAGCTCCCGGACATTCTCCGCGCAGGGCTGGATCTCGTTCGCGCGTGTCCGTGCGACGAGGGATGTCCGAGCTGTGTTGGTCCACGGGACCCGCAGGAAGAGCTTGACGGGAATCCGAAGGCGGGAGTGGTAGAGTTCCTCGATCGATGGCTCGGAAGTCTCCCTGCACGAATACCCACAGAGGAAGTCCATGGCACTTGACCTGTATGAACGGTTGAGGCAACTGAAAGAGGGAGCGGTTCCCGCGGCGGGTAACACGGTCGAAAAGAGCGACGCCGGGACCAGGTTTTCGGCTGTCCCGGTTTCACTGCCACCGGAGGGATGGGAAAGTGTTGCTCCTTTTGTTTTTCGTCGAACGGTGTCATTGGCTCCGGAGGACGCTGCAGGAGCGGAGAGTCTCGACTCGTCAGTCTTGCTTGGGAATGTCCTGCATTCGCCCGTGTGGGAAGATATCGGGTTCTACGATACCGAGACGACCGGTCTTTCGGGTGGTGCCGGCAGCCACATCTTTCTCTTCGGTGTCGGTTTCCGCAGTTCCGGTCGGTTCGTAATCGAGCAGGTTCTGCTCGGCGACTACCCGGCGGAACCTGAGTTCCTGAAATGCGTGGATTCTCTTCTCGCGCGGTTTAAACTCATCGTTTCCTACAACGGTCGTGCGTTTGATTCTCACCTTCTTGCCACTCGTTTTCTCATGAACCGGCTTCCCTTTGACAAGCCCGGAGAGGTAGATCTGCTCTATCCGGCGCGCAGCATGTTTCGTCGCGTCATCGGCGCATGCTCACTCTCGGATATCGAACGTGATGTGCTTGGAGTTGAACGGCAACTGGACGTACCGGGGGCCCTTATCCCCGGGCTCTATTTCGAATATCTTCGCACGGGCAATTCAGGCGCGCTGGTGCCGGTCTTTGCTCACCATGCTGAGGATATCTTTTCGCTCTACCGGTTGCTCATGCGGATGGAGGCTCTTCTCAGCGGCCCGGCACCGGATCAGGAAATTGACCCGTACGGGACCGCGCGTCTGCTTGCCCGGCATGGTAAGGAAGACTCGGCGGTCGCCTTGCTCGAGCATGGCGCAGCGGATGAGCTTCCCGGGAACGCTGCGCGGTATCTGGCCAGTCTGTACCGGAGGCGGGGCATGCACGATCGGTGCGCCGAGGTCTGGAGCCGTCAGTACCATACGCACCACTCGGTTCGAGCCGGGATAGAACTGGCAAAAATCTATGAGCACCGGCTGAAGGATCACCGCCGTGCATTGACGCTCGTTTCGGAACTCATCGAACTTGCCCACTCCACTCCCTGGCGGGAGGATCTCGGTCGAAGGCGGGAGCGGCTCTTGCGGCGTCTTGAGCGTGCAGAGCTTTCCCGCAGAGGCGGACCGGACAGGTCTCGGACACTTCACTGAAGGTCAGTCGTTTTCGTTCTTTTTGCCGTTCTCAGCCTTCAGCTTCGGTCGTTTCTTCTTCAATGCGTTTGCGTACACCTGTTCGTACTCCGCGGCGGATTTCTTCCAGGTAAAACGAACGCCCATTCCCTTGTACCTGAGCGCCTTGATGTGGTCGGGTTTGCTGTAGAAGACCTTGGTTGCCTGGTCGACCGCCTGGTAGATGGCAGATGGGCTCGTCTGATCTATCATGAATCCGGTGCCCTGGCCGTTCCGGGGGTTGTATGGTTCCACACTGTCCAGGAAACCGCCGGTCTGGGTCACTATTGGAATGGCACCGTAGCGCAGAGAATACATCTGGTTCAGGCCGCACGGCTCATACCGCGATGGCATGAGAAAGAAATCACTTCCCGCTTCTATGAGGTGAGCCAGTCGTTCATCGAACTTCAGGTATGCCTTGAGATTCGGCAGCCGCTGAGACAGTCGATAGAGCTCGTCTTCGCACCAGCTCTCGCCTGTTCCGAGGATCACGAACTGAAGATCCAGATCGCTGCAGATATCATAGAGGCTGCCATGCGATGGTGAGCACAGCTCATCGAAACCCTTCTGTTCCGCAAGCCGGGATACGATTCCGAAGAGGGGGGTGTTGGGATTCACCTCGAGGCCGGCCTCCTTTTGCAGGACCGTTTTCACCAGTGCCTTGTTGTCCGGGCGCTCGCGGGAATAGTTGAAAGGGAGCAGCGGGTCGGACTTCGGATTCCACAGGTCGTAATCCATGCCGTTCAATATTCCAGTCAGCTCCTTGCTGCGCGCTCTGAGGAGATCGTCCAGGTGAAACCCGTATTTTGGAGTCTGTATCTCGTTCGCGTAGTGCGGTGAGACGGTTGTAATCATATCGGCACCGGAAAGACCGGCTTTCATGAAGTTGATGTGTCCATGGTCGTCCAGCCCGGAGGACTGATACGCGGCGGGCATGAGGCCAAGTTTGAAAAACTCCTTCTGGTCGAAGACGCCCTGATAGCCGAGATTGTGAATGGTCATGACCGTGCCCGTTTCGGCAAACGGATAGATGTCCGGTTCGTTGTGCAGATAGACGGGAACCAGAGCGGTTGGCCAGTCGTGCGAGTGAATAATGTCCGGTATCCACTGAAGGAATCGGCACATTTGAACTGCTGCGGCCGAAAGGTGGGCAAATCGAACGGCGTTATCCTTGTAGAACGGCTCCGTCCTGGATCCATACACCCCGTCTCTCCCGTACAGTTCTTCGTGGTCGAGGAAATATACCGGTACGTCACTGCCGGGAATTTTCGACTCGTAGAGTCCATTCCAGTATTCTTCGGCCCCAAGGGGTACGCCAAGTGGAAGCCAGTGTTTGAACATCCCCTCGCGAGGAAGGAAATAGTATCGCGGCATCAGGATACGCACGTCATGGCCGACACGCGACAGCTCTACCGAGAGCGTGGATACCATGTCCGCAAGCCCACCGGTCTTGGCAAAAGGCGCAGCCTCGCTGGCTACCATCAGTATTTTTAAAGGTTCAACTTTGCTCATCTACTCCTCCAGGTGGTTGAACGACTCCATGTCATCAGTAGTAGGTAATTCGAAACTCGTCCCGAATTGCATATCCCAGACGAGTGTACATTGCAATTGCCGGCGCGTTGTGTTGCTTGACGAAAAGCGAGCAGAGCTTCCCATCTTTCCTTACCGAGTCCATGAGCCGAGTCATGATTGCGGCCCCAATGCCGCGGTTTCGGAGGTCCCGGTGAGTGAAGACTCCACCGATCTGATCATAGCGAAAACCGCGAGCATTCGTCCCCGCCTTGGCGATAGGCCGACCGTCAAGTTCTGCAACAAATATCAGCTGTTCTGAAAGGTTTTGTCTGAGGTGAAGCAGGCAGGTCTCCGGGTCGAAACGATCTTCAGCAAGGAGAACCTCTTCCTTCTCATAGTCGCGCTGAATAGGGAAAATCCTCTGTGCATCGGCCAGCGTGGCAGTGCGAAACTGGATTCCCGCCGGAAGGTTTCCGGACGGAATCTTCCCGGCGTCATAACTCGGCGTCCCATCTTCGACCATCAGAAAGTACTCAATCTGGTGAGTCGGTTTTTTCGGTACCAGGGATTCAATTGTCTCAACGTCCCGCCGAATTCCCATGATAGAGTGGACTCTGGTTGTCCCCAGTCGCAGCACTCTGCGCAGTTCCGCAGTCCAGTGCTGGTCTTTGAGCCAATCCCGCAGGATATCTTCGTTCGCGTCGAAGACAGGGTAGAAGAATCCGTGGACCGTCTGCAGGATTGCTGCACGGATTGGCGAAAATTGCTCAGGTCCTGCTCGGAAGACCGAAATGCGGTTTTCTCTGCGTCCGGGCAGAATTGAGCTTCCGTTCCTCATCAAGCGGGCGCTGAACGTGACACATCCCGCCTCGTGCTCGGCAAGGAATTGTTTGACCTCCGACAGGCCGTCTTCCCGTGCAACTTTCCACATTACTGTTTCCCCCCTGCCCAGCCAATATCGATTGGCAGCTTCCCGGTAGGGGAGAAATCACCCGCAAGGGCAGCGAATCCTGCTTTGTAACTCGCCGCGTCCCAACCGTATACGGCAAGTGCCGATTCGACCCAGGGAGTTTCCCGGAGATATATCGGCGTCAGGGTCGAGAAGACAATAATGTGGGCTCCCGAGGATCGAATATCCTTGAGGAGGTTGATCGTGTACGGATCGGAGACACAGAAAACCACCGTGTCGTGCGCACGTGCCGCCGAGCGAAGCGCTTGCGCGTTCGCCATTGAGCTGAATAGAAACTCGTCCGCGGTCGGATACTCCCGTTTTCCCGTGCTGAGGAAGGCAGGGTCACTTCCCGCAAGGAGAATCCTCTCACCGGGCCTGGGTTTGAAAGGAATGCGCTTGTTCCTGATAACGGTAACCGCTCGCGCCGCCTGATTCGCGAAGAACGTCTCTCCGCTTTTGTCCGGGAGCACGCCCGAAAGGGCAGCTACGTTCGGTTCGAGTGGAACTCTTCCATCAGGCTTCAGGTACTTCAACTTGGTAATAAGAATGCGGCGCACCGCGTCTCGAATTTCGGCACGAACCGAAGGATTCGTCTGGTAGGCATGGAAGATGGTATTCCAAACCTCACCATTCACTCCGGGGGTACGCGAAAGGAGCAACATATCGTTTCCCGACGTAAGCGCCAACAGGCAGAGTTGTCCGAAGTCGAGGTGGTGGCGATCTCCATAGATCAGGGCACCTTCCATGTACATATCATCCGTTATGACTATGCCCGTGAAACCAAGTCTGTCCTGGAGAACATTGGTCTTGAAGAATCGGGACAGGGATGCGGGTTTGTCATTGTGCGTGATGAGCGGAAAATTAAGGTGGCCGCCGAGAATGGCTGGAAGGCCTTCATGAACCATCATCCGGTAGGGGACAAGATCACGGTTCCACAACTGTTCAAAGGTGTCGTTGATGACCGGAAGCATTCCGTGGGAATCTCCGGCGGCGTTGCCGTGTCCGGGAAAATGTTTTGCGGTAGCAATGACACCTGCGTCGAGCAATCCCTTCATGTAGGCAATCCCGAGAGTGCCGACCAGTACCGGATTGCTCGAAAACGCGCGGGGCCCGATTACCCGGTCCTTTGGGTTTTTCGTAACGTCCACATCCGGGGCAAAGTTCATGTTCACGCCAATTGCGCGCAGTTCCCGTCCTATGTAGAACCCGGTGTGATAGGCGTCGTAGGGGAGACCGCTTGCGCCAATGGCCATGTTTCCAGGCGTAATTGACGTATTGCCACGTATGTGGCGGACAATGCCGCCCTCCTGATCCGTGGCGACGAGGAGCGGAATGCCATGATGGGTTGATGTAGCCAGCGACTGGAAGGTCCCGATTGTCTTTGCAAGAACTTCTGGATTCTCGCCGTTCCAGCCGAATACCTTAACTCCGCCGATGCCGCGTGTGCGAATCCACTCCATGATCCCGGGGCTTGGATGCTCACTTGGCCACCCGACCAGAAACACCTGGGACACAATTTCTTCGCTGCTCATGCTCGCGAGCAGCTTGTCCGCGATCTCGTCCGGGGACCCGGGTGCCCAGAACTCTCCCGCCTGAACGGACTGTTTCAGGTCGTTTTGCTGTGCAGAAACGGAAACAGGAACCGCCATCAAAGCGGAGATGGCAAGAAATACGATGAGGTAAAGTCGAATACTGCTGTGTCTGTCTATAGCCATCTCGTGATACATCGCCGTCGGACAGAAGTATACCAGAAACGATACGCGCTGTTCACTACGATTCTGCTCATTGCTGGGCAAAAGGAGCCGAAAATATAGGAGAGAAACTCGGCCTGAGCGCCAGACCGCCGGCTGCCGAAAGGAGCGCAAGATGAACGTTGTACAGACGACCACGATTTTTAAAGAAGCTCTGCACCTCCAGGGGGTGTTGCTCGATAGTCTCTCACGTGAGGAAGCACGCCTTCAGCTTGCGGTGCTCGAAAAAGACTGGACGGCACTCGAAGAAGCGGTTCGCACAATGCGCGTCATCGCGGACGACATTGAAGGCTGTGAGATGCAGCGCAACGACGCTTATCGGGTGCTGAAGGGAACCCTGGGCCTGAAATCCGAGGATAGCTTCTATGATGTCCTTTCCCGACTCCCGTTGGAGGAACGACAGGAGCTGGCCACCCTGTACCGCCAGCTGCGCGTCGGCATAGCGAAAGTCCGCAGCATCACCGACGGAATCGATGCCTACGTGACTGCAACCGTTGGTACCATGCGGGACATCCTCGACGAGCTCTTCCCCGAGCGGAAAGGAAAGATCTACTCCCGATCGGGCTCCGTTTCAATGGCTGAGACCTCGTCGATGGTGGTCAACCACCGGCTATAGGAGGCCTCCATGCTGTCAACCTTCACGGGAATTGAAATAGGGAAGCGCGGCCTCATCACAACCACCGTCGGGCTGGATACGGTCGGTCACAATCTGACCAACGCTTCAACGCCCGGATACTCACGTCAACGTGTGGAAATGCAGGCTGCCGAACCACTGACCATCCCGGGGCTCAACCGGCCGGCCAGTCCCGGGCAGGTCGGCCAGGGTGTGGAGGTGGCACGAATTTCCCGGGTTAGCGACAGCATCCTCGAAGGACGAATCGTTGCGCAGGGAAACAAGGAAGGGTACTGGCAGCAGAAGGAAAAGTACCTCCATATGGTGGAACAGACCTACAATGAGCCCGCGGACCAGTCGGTCCGAACACTTATGGACAAATTCTGGGGCGGGTGGGAACAGCTTGCGACCAATCCATCGGATATTGCTTCGCGGCAGGTAGTACTTCAGCGTGGCCAGACTCTTCTGGACGGGATCAAGAACCGATATCACAGTCTCGATCAGATCCGTCAGATGCTGGATACCGAAATACAGACATCTGTCGCACAGGTCAATGATCTGACGAGCCAGATTGCCAAGCTCAACGATCAGATCGTGAAAGTGAAGGCGGCCGGAGACAACCCGAACGATCTTCTTGACAAGCGTGACCAGCTCGTCGAGAAGCTTTCCAAGTACATGAATATCACCATAAACGGTCAGGACCCTGATGAGTTCAACATTCATACCGGCGGGTATCAGCTGGTACAGGGCCGGGTCGCCCTCCCGCTGAAACTCGTTGCCGACAAGAACAACGAAGGCTTTTCGAAAGTGGTCTGGGCAAACACGAATCAGGACGTCCACTTTCGCGGCGGAAAACTCGGTGCATTCTTCAACCTGCGAGACAAGGAGATCCGCGGAGAAATCCAGAACCTCGACAACATGACCATCAACTTTGTTGACCTCGTAAATGAGACTCATCGCGCGGGGTACGGTCTGAATGGTCAGACGGGCACCAATTTCTTTGTTGAGAAACCCGGGGTCCTGAATGTCCAGGGTAACTTCGACCGCAACGGAGATGGGACATTCGACCACACCTACCTCTTTCGCATATCCGGCGGTAACTCACTCGATCCGCAGGCCCAGATTGGTTTGAAGGGAACAATTACTCTGCCGGGTGCCGACGGACCCGTCAGTATCGATTACAACCCGACCGATACGGTGCATGACATCCTTGCACGGATAAACAACTCAGGCGCGGAGGTCGTGGCCCGTCTGGATCGGAACGGGGCCCTGTCGCTGAAGGCAACGCCGTCGGCAAACACCCAGAATCCGGACTTTGTAATCCGCCATATCGAAGACTCCGGCCAGTTCCTCGTCGGCTATGCCGGAATTCTGAAAGCGAGCGGCCAGGCAGGCGCATATGACTGGGGACACGCTGACGCTGTGACCGCGTTGCGTGCCACCGGCGTCAGTTACCAGGTCGCGCCGCTCCTCCATCCATCAGGTTGGATGGCCATTAACGACAAGCTCAAACAGGATCCCGGCGCAATTGCAGCCGGATTCGGAAAAGACGGGAAGCCGGCGGAAGCAGGCGACGGTTCGGCCGCGCTTGCCATAGCGCACCTGCGCAACCGGCCGGTAATGGTGGGGCAGATTGCCACTTTCGATGACTACTTTGCCAATGCCGTGGCGAACGCCGGGCTGAAGAGTGAGCAGGCGAAACAGGCAGCCAGTACGCAGGACCTTGTCATGAAGGACCTGAATGATATGAAGCAGTCGATCTCCGGAGTCAATATCGATGAAGAGCTCGCTCAGATGATCAAATTCCAGCACGGATATGCCGCGGCTGCACGATTTGTCGCAACCGTGAACCAGATGCTGGACACCATCATTAATCGAATGGGAGTGTAACGTTCAATGAACCGCATCAGCACGAACATGATGAACGACGATATGCAGTATCAGCTGCGGAATCGTGAACTGCGCCTCAGTGACATACAGAATAAAATCGCAACGCAGCGACGCATACTCAATCCGAGCGACGATCCTGCCGGAACCGCAAACTCCACGCGACTCCAATCCTATCTGGCTCGACTGGAACAGTACAGCGGGAATATCCAGACGGCGCTGGACAGACACCAGACTGCGGAGGGGTATCTCCGGGAGTCGGTGGACATCATGCAGCGTGTGCGCGAATTGGCAGTCCAGGGCGCGAATGGAACTTATACGAAGGGAGATCTTCGGAACATGGGGCAGGAGGTCAACCAGCTGCTCGGGGAGCTGGTGAGCGTTGCCAACTCACGCGGACCGGATGGGAACATGATATTCTCCGGATTGCAGGCAAAGACTTCGCCGTTCCGTGTGCTCAGCGGAAATGTTCCAGGGGCGGACGGTCACGTGACAACGGCCGTGCAGTATCTCGGAGACATCGGGAGAAATCGGACCGATGTTTCGGACACGTCAACAGCTGCACTCAACTTTCCCGGCAATCAGGTTTTCTGGGCCGAACAGCAGCAGATCTTCCCCTCCGTGAACGCTACAAACTATGTGGTCCAGAAGGATTCAACGATCTACATCAACAATGTGTCAATTCCGTTGAAACAGGGCGATAACGTGTACGCGATTATGCAGAAGGTGAATGATTCCTCCGCCGGGGTGAAGGCTCACCTTGATCCCGTATCCAACGCAATGGTACTTCAAGGCACGAATGCTCATCAGATCTGGCTTCAGGACGGTCCAGGATCCAGCGTACTCAAAGATCTCGGGATAGTGAACGCGGTGAATGGTCAGCCGCCGCGCAATCTTGCAACGGACGCGCGGGTGTACGGCGGCTCAATGTTCGACATGGTCATCAGGCTTCGGGATGCATTGTACAGCGGGAATACCCTGGACGTCGGTGGAAGCGCCCTTCGAGGCATCGACAGCGGTCTCCAGAATCTTCTGGGGAACCTCGGAAAACTCGGGGCGGAGTCCGAGCGACTGACACTTACGTACAAACGAACACAGTCGGAGATTCCGGATGTTACCGGTCAGAACTCGCAACTTGTGGATATCGATATGAGCAAGGCAATAACGGATCTGAAGATGATGGAATACACTCATCTGGCAGCCATTCAGACGGCCGCGAAAATACTGCCGCCGACGTTGCTCGATTTCCTGCGGTAATACAGGGTGACAGACATGCTGATACGAACAAAGCCGTTCGGGGAAATTGAGATCGACGAGAGGCAGCGGATCACTTTCCCGTCCGGAGTTCTCGGGTTCGAGCATCTGAAGGAGTATGCCCTCATGGATGCGTCACAGCCGCCGTTTTACTGGCTTCAGAGCCTCGATGTGCAGGATGTGGCATTCATCCTTATTGAGCCGCGGGTATTCCGTCCGGACTATGAATTGCGCGTAACTGAGGGCGATTTTGCAGACATCGGAGCCGAGTCCGAAGAAGGGCTCCTCGTCTTTTCTATTGTAACCATCCCCTCCGACCACCGCCTGATGACGGCAAATCTCCAGGGACCGATTCTCATTAATCGTGAAAAAAAGTTGGGCCGACAGGCAATTTCGCTGGATCCCCGCTGGCAGGTTCGTCATCTCATTCTCGACGAACTCGCCAGCATTAAGGGTTAGCCTATGCTTGTACTTGCCAGACGAATCAACGAGCGCATCATCATTGGCGACAACATCTTCATCTCAATCGTTGACATAAAGGGCGATCAGGTCAAGCTGGGAATTGAGGCTCCTGCGGACGTGAAGGTGTACCGTCAGGAAATATACGATGCAATTCAGGCAGAAAACCGAAAGGCAGCCCAGTCGGGCAGCGAGTTTCCGGCGCTGAACACATTCATGGACGCAAAAGGTCCCAAGACGGGAGATTCCGGTCACTGAGAAGGTGGCCTTCCAAGACTGAGATCCGCATCGCTTCCACGCAGGTATACCGGTCCGAGCTGTTCGCTCGCTGCACCGTGATGCTCGTACTCCCGGATGCCGAGCGCAAGGAGCGCGCTTCCATATCCGGCTCTGCAGAGTGGATCCACCACGAGCGTGCGCTCTCCGCTGAAACTCGGCCGGAGTTCGGCCGCGAGTGCCGGTGCATCCGGGCCGGTCAGGAGTACCCGACGGTGATGCTCGAGCTTTTCCAGGACCGTTCCCGGGCCGGCGTCCATGTCCTCAGTCAGCCGTTTGCCGCCGACGAACACGGCACAGTAGAATCGATTCTTCCGGGCATCCACTGCAGGCACTACCGCACCATCGAACGCATCGTGCCCCCACGAAAACAGATCGAGCGTCGGTACGGACACCAGGGGACAGTTCGCCCCGGCAGAAATACCCTTCGCGGTTGCCATACCAATACGCAGACCGGTGAACGACCCCGGGCCACGCGTGCACACTACCAGATCGGCCTCAATGGCCCCTGTTTCATCCGTACGGGCGAGCCCGACAATCCGCAGCAGCGTCGGCATGAGCGTTTCCGAATGGCGAAGATCGCCGTCCCGTGAGAACAGATAGGTCTTCCCCTCGTCACGATAGGCTATGCTCATCACCTCTGTGGAGGTATCAATTGCCAGAATCTTCAATTCCTGCCCCTTCGAATTGGATACGGCGTGTGCCGCCGCTGAGAATCTCCATGCTAACCGTCATATGGTCCGGCGGCAGAATATCTGCGACCTTCTCACTCCATTCGATGGCGGCGATGCATTCACCGAAGAGAATATCATCCCCGCCAATGAGCTCGAATTCCTCGGATGAGTGAAGACGATACAGGTCCACATGAAAGAAGGGATACTCGGCTCCGTCGGAAGTGGTCCAGCGGTATTCATTTACCAGCGTGTATGTCGGACTCGTAACAGGTTCAATAATACCGAGTCCGCGGGCAAATCCACGGATGAGCGTGGTCTTCCCAGCGCCGAGCGTGCCGCGAAAGGCCACAACTGCGTGCGGCGGAACTCCGGCGGCTGCGAGCACCTGATGCGCAATTTGAGCACCGATTCGTTCGGTCGCATCCGCGTCCTGACAGAGGTACGTCTGGCTGTTGTTCAGGGGAGAGCGCCCGTCCGGTCGAGGTTGGATATGTGCTCCTTGAGGATGCGGATCACCGGGACCAGCGGATAGTTCGGCGGGTCAACGAAGGCTACTTCCACGAGTACACCATCCGTTGCGGTATGCTCCAGGACGAATTCCACCCTTCGTGACTGTCTGTCGTCCGCGGAGTACTCAAGGACCGCCTCCGCCGTGAATGAACGTCGGTAGAGCACCGCGTCGTTCTTTCGCACAATGTTGCGAATCTCGACCAGTTCCATTCTGGAAATGTAGCCGATTCCGACATGCTGGTCAAGAAAGGTGTAGAGAGTTTTTGTAGATATTGGTTATTCAGAGAAACCGTAGACAAAGGACATTATTTCATTCATGTGGGATTGGGACACCTTCGTAAACTGGATATGCATGTCACCGCCGTAGGGCGGACGGACCTGAACTCCGCACACCTTTCCAAATACCGAGATGGCCTTACCGGAATCCGACTGGAAATCAATGCGGATCAGACTGCCTTTCTTGAGCGGACGTTGGGTCCGGAGAAGGCATCCTCCTGAGGAGATATCTTCGATCCGACCGAGGTAGTGGCGTGCCTTCTGCACCACCGCCTGCCGCTTTGCCTTTCTGCCGGTACCAGTTTCCATGATCTGTACAATGAAGAAGTACGCGGATTGTCCGAACTCCCGTCGGGGAGACCGGCGTTTCTGTACCTGTTTGATTTCGGTTACATGTTCAACGAACAGAGTTCCCTTTCCGCGCACGGTGTGCAGACCTCTGACCTTGGTAATGTAACGGTATACCCGATTGTTGTCCCGCAAGAACGTTACCTGGACACGTTTTCCTTTCTCCGGGCGTAACGGCTTTTCATCATCCTGAGGTAGCTCGAACCCGAGCATATTTGCAAGATTGGACGTTACCGTAGTCTCATACGCGCCACCGCCCTCGAACACAATTTTCACGTCCTGGCCGATTCGAATGTTCCGTGAACTGGAAATCATGCTCAGATTGGTACGATTCGCGTCCAGAATTGCCTTTATGTGGAGGAGTACATTCTTGCGCTCTTCGCGCTCTCCCTGCGGAACGGCATCGGCATCAATTGCTTCAAGCTCTTCGCGGATTGCCCTGTTGAGATAGGCGCCCGCATCGAGCAGCTTTTCGGGCGACTGGATATTCTGTGTCCGTATCATGTGTTGCAAAGCACGAATGTGAGTGGGATAGAGGCCCAGCTTCTTGGCATGGCGCGCGAACGACATTCGGCCGCCGCTTCCCGAGCGTCCCCGTTTTCCGCGGTTCTTGTTTCCCAGGAGGGAAGCCACAACCGCAAAGAGGATGAGCGCAGCAAAAACGGCCAGGCCGATATACGAGGTCGTTGAATCTGAGTTTGAAAAGAAGTCGTATTTCGTCTGCAGGAGGATCATCAGGTGCTCCCATCGCTGATCATGTTTCGAAAAACTGCACCAGTCTTTGTACCTTCGGCGCAATTTCGTATTCGAGCAGATCGCCAATCAGGACTGAATCCTGCGCCCCGAACGCAGCAACAAGCTCATTCAGGAAACCGTTGAGCTCGTTCGCGGTCTCGGAAAGGTCTGCCCCCTCGATTCTGTCTACCAGCAGCTCGGAGTTGGTCTCCGAGAGGTAGGGGATAATCCGGACAATCTTGCCGAGCAACTCGGTGAATCGAACAATGACCGACATTGCCTCCGCATCCCTCCCGGTCTGGAGCATGACGGAGACATCGTTGATCTGCGGGACGGCATCCTTCAGCAGCACCGTTGCCGCAGCGGCCTCCTGCTCGGGCTGGGTCACCTCTTTCATCCTGTCCAGGACAACGATCTGGATATCTCGTATATGACGAACGAGCGTATCCCTCACGTTCTCATCCGCGATAGCTCCTTCGTTCAACCCGGATTCATGCAGCAACGAATCAAGAGCGGATGACGTGTGCGCCTGAGCCGAAACGCCGATCAGATTGTTGATGCTCGCTCGTATGTACGGGTATTCGCCAAGCAGTTCTCCCAGCTCGGCATCCCGGTGCGTTTCGATACCCTTTCCGAGAAGCATCAGGTACTCGAGCATTGTCCTGAGCATCGACAGCTTCATCTCCCGCAGCGTCGATGCAGTTACCTGCACCCTGTCGACATTCGTTATCGGATGGGCATTCCAGCGTTCTCGTGCGTACAGTGGCAACTCTTCCTTGTCTACCGTTACCGAAGAGATGGCGAGCCGCTGCGTGGTCAGCCAGTCCTCGAGCTGATCAACAATTTGCCCCATAGTCTGTTCGTTTTCGAGTGTGAAACTGATTGGTTCATCATTAACCACAATCTGCACGTTCTGCTCCTTTCGGGGTGCTAGGGGCCTGACGAGCCTGACCCCGAAGATTGTGATCCGCCAGTTGAGCCACCGAGTCCGCCGAGTGCCTGCGACTGTTTCTGCAGATCTGTCATGGCGCCCTGCATGCGGGCAAATTGATCCTTCAGGTCCGCCCGCTTCTGATCGAGCCGGCGGTTCATTGACGCTATTTCCTTGTTCGACCGTGAAATCTGACTGTCAAGGCTCTGTTCCCGCATGGCGACAATTCCACCGACCTGCACATAAGGATTGACAATCTGGTCAATCTTCAGGGCAACGCCGCTGTCGATTATGAGATCACCGTTCGTGTCGGAGCCAAACAGTTGTTTGACATCCTTGAAGTGCCCCTTGAGCGCGCTGTCAAGCTTCTGTTCATCGATCTCAAGATACCCGCGCAAACGGGAAATGTCGAATCCCTGTGAGCTTCCCGGTCCGCCTGAATTGGTAGAGATGCCTATCTGCACGAGAAGCGACATGCGGTCGCCCAGATCGGTCGGATATGCACTCATCATCGTATCCTGCAATTTTGACTTCAGCATACTGAAGGTCATGTCGCCCTGAAACATTCCGAGCTCACTCTGCGCCTGCTGCTTCTGCGCGTCGGTGAAATAACTGATCTCGTCTATTACCGCTTGGGACGTACTCGTCAGTATGTTGATGGTCGTCAGAACCTGGTTGTATCGGCCGATGAACTCGATGATGGTATTTTTTACCAGTTTCCTGTCCGGTTCGACAGTCAGAATTACCGGTGCAGGACTGGCAGCCTGGAGATTCAATGTAGTGCCCGGCACGAGGTCTGAAATCTGGTTCGTCCCGCGTACCGCCTCTACGCCATCGATCATCAGTTTGGCATCCTGCGCCTGGGTTACCGCGTGTGTGGGGCTATAATCTCCGCGACTTGCAGGGTCGTAGATGCGGACGTCCTTGATCGATATCTCGCGGCTGGTGTTCCGGTTTCGGAGGTTGAGAGCGGTCATACCTTTCACGTAGTCGGTCAGAGGAATGGTTATCTGCTTGAATCCGCTCGTGTCCTGCACCTGTGGCAACGGCACCACCGAACTGCCGTCCTGTGCAAAGAGTATCTGGTGATCTTCTACGGACGGGGGAGGCGGAGGCGGCTGCCAGTGCGGAAGTGGCACTTCGGATGGGTTGTTCTGAATGCTCAGGCCGCCAAGAGATGCACCGCCGGGAATCGGAATTGATGGACCCGGAGGAGGAGAGGGCTGGACATACCCGCTGCTCCCCAGATTCTTCACCTGAATCTCGAGCGAAAGCACCATTTTCGAAGCGAACTGAAGGGGCGGAGTTACCGGTAGCGATGCTTCGCTCCCCGGTTTGAGCGTGAGCACTCCGCTGGATATCTGTTCCCTGTCCGGGCTCAGTGGGTGAGTCCAGGCGGTGACAGACGCCGAATTGATGGGAAGATCACGACTGTTGGACAGACTTCGTGACATGATACCCGCAGCCACTGAGAATGTTTCTGCATCCTTGAGGAATGAGAGTCCGTTTTCGGCTCCGGTTTTCTTTGCCTGGATAACCATGACCTGTGTGCTCATGGTATTCCGGACCACCTGGGCCTGGACCATGGTTCCGACATTCTTGTTTATTGCGTCAGCGAACTCGCCGAGGCTTCCGCCGCGGAAGTTGAAACTCTTTTGCTCTTTGCCCACCTTGAACCCGTAGGTCCCCGCGGGAACGTGAAAGCTATTCGGCAAGTCTTTCGAAAGGAACTTGTCTGCTTCAGCAAGTTGTTTGACTACGATTGTGTTTGTGTGCTCGGTCGCCTGCCGTGTCGCTGTCGCGGTGAGAACCGCATCGTTGGATGAGGTGGCGGTACGTTCACTGAAAGGATTCTGAAATCCGTAGAGCTTCTGGGCGCTGTCCTGAAGCTGCTTCATCTTTTGCGAGAGTTTTCCCCATGCGTCCTTCTGTTTTTTGTAGTCGTCAACCGACTTTTTCAGTCGGTCCACGGGAGCGCTCTGCAACTTCATGATCTTGTCGATCATTCCCTGGGTGTTGTATTGATCCGAGACGCCGGGTATCGTGAAACCACCGGATGACTGGGCGTGCAGAAGCGGAACGCCGGCGAAAGCCACCGCGATTGCGAGGATTAGGGATTTCTTGAATGTCAGGTTTTGTGGTCGAATAGTAATCCGACTGCCTCCCGAATGCTTCGATACAGCTCCTGAATCTGTTTGGGCGGAAGCTCTCTGATTACCTTATCGGTTTTGACGTCTATGATCTTGACGACAACGCGGTTGATATCCCGGTTCATAGCGTATTCAAGACGACGATCGAAGAGCACACTGATGTGTTGCAGTTCCGATAGGCTCTTGTCGGTACCCTGCCGAGGCTGTGACGTCTTCACGGGCGATTCCACCGGAGCAACTTCCTTTTGCCGCGTTGTGGTAGTATTCGGCCCAACCGGGATGTCATAGGTCGGCCCCAGGCCGTGGATTTCCATTGACATATTCTTACCTCCGTGTAAGAAGAGAAAAGGTGGAAGGAGAGCGCGACCCCTCCCACCCGTTTTTTTTTGCGAGAATGAGATGACGTCCAGAGATCTCATCACGCTTCACGTTCGGGTAACCAAATTGACGGAACGGAGTCAACGGGCTGGTAATTCTACTGGAGCAGTTGCAGCACGGATTTATTCTTTGCGTTCGCGTGAGCGAGCATCGCGGTATTCGCCTGCAGCAGAATCTGATTCTTGACGAAATCGACCATGGTTGTTGCCATGTCCGCGTCCCGAATATTCGAGTTTGCCGCCGCAAGATTTTCCGCTGCGACAGCTACTCCCTGCTCCGCCATCTGGAAGCGGTTCTGGTATGCTCCAAGATCCGCCCGTTGTCGGTTTACCATGCGCATTGCGGTGTCAAGCGTTCCGATGGCTCTGTTCGCGGCTTCGGGGGTCGAAATCGATACCGAGCCGCCTGCGCCGGACTGACCTGCCTGGAGCCCAAGTGCCTGCGCGGTCATCGTTCCGATGAAAACCCGCTTATTCTGGTCCATGTTTGCGCCGACCTGAAATTGCATGATCTGACCTGACGGTGAGTTCCGTGCGAACGCGCCAGTCAGAAGATTCATTCCATTGAACTGGGCGAACGAGGCAATTCTGTTCACCTCATCCACCAGCTGGGACACTTCAACCTGGATCATCATACGGTCTTCGTTGGTATAAATACCGTTTGCGGATTGCACCGAAAGTTCGCGCAGCCGCTGGAGAATGTCAGTTGTTTCGCCGAGGTATCCTTCCGTCGTCTGGATGAACGAGACGGCGTTCTGGATGTTTCTCCCCGCCTGCTGAAGTCCCCTGACCTGGCTTTTCAGTTTCTCCGAAACCGCAAGACCCGATGCATCATCTGCTGCCTTGTTGATCCGCTGTCCGGAACTCAGTCTTTCAATATCAGTTTGAATAGCCTGATTCCGGAAATTGAGCTCGCGAGATGAAAAAGCAGCACTCACGTTGTAATTGATAATCATATGACCCTCCTTGCCGGGTGTTTGGCAGGCATCCATTGCCTACCTGTGCCGAATGGGGATTTCCCAGAAGATTTCGCGCTTCTTCTGCTCCGTTCATCTCCCCTACAGCAGAGAGACCCCCGGATTGCACTGAGCTCAACACGAGCGTAGGTACAACCAGGCGGCCCCAATGCTTTCGGCCACGGTCCACGGTGCCGTCTGACGGACACCAGGAGGGTTTTTTTCAAAGAGCGTTAACGTGACGAACCACCCGGAACCATTGGTTCCGGATAGCTCGCCAAAGATAATGATACTCCCTTATCGGAGGAGTTGCAACACGGACTGGGGTTTTTGGTTTGCCTGTGCGAGCATTGCGGTACTCGCCTGGACGAGGATCTGGTTCTTCACGAAGTCTACCATCTGTGCCGCCATGTCGGTGTCCCGGATACGGGATTCCGCCGCTTGCAGATTCTCCGCGCCGATATCCAGCCCCTGAGTAGCTTTTTGCAGCCGATTTTGATAGGCGCCAAGATCCGCTCGCTGTTTGCTTATTACACGGAGCGCCGTGTCGACTACACCAATTGCCCGGTTTGAACTTTCCGGTGAAGACAACGTAATTATCTGTTTCGTGCTCTCGTTTCGAATCCCCAGAGCTGCAGCAGTCATTGTTCCGACGAACACCCGAGTCCGCTGGTCCATGTTTGCTCCAATCTGGAACCACATGCTTGCCGTTACCGTATTCTGGCCGGTGTCACGCGCAAACCGACCTGTCAGCATGTTCATGCCGTTGAACTGCGCCTGAGAGGCTATGCGGTCCACTTCTGCGACGAGTTGTGATACCTCGACCTGGATCATCATGCGGTCTTCGTTGGTGTAAATTCCGTTGGACGATTGCACTGCCAGTTCGCGAATGCGCTGAAGAATGTCCTGGGACTCCTGCAGATACCCTTCCGTAGTCTGAATGAACGAGATCCCGTTCGACGCGTTAGTGGATGCCTGTTTCAACCCGCGTATTTGAGAACGCAGTTTTTCGCTGACCGCGAGTCCTGAGGGATCGTCTCCAGCACGATTTATCCGTTGTCCACTGGAAAGTTTTTCAATGTCTGTCTGAAGCTTCTCATTGTTGAGTTTGAGCTGCCGGTCGGCAAACATTGCGCTGAGGTTATGGTTTATGACCATCGTTTCCTCCTTGAAAAGATGATTTCCGGACTTCGCCGCGCCGTGCGCGTGAAGTTCCGGGTGTTCCTGGTCGACATCCGGGCTTCCTTGCCCGTGTCGGAGTGGCCGCACCGAGGTTGATGATGCAAGCCGGATAAGAACGATGTGCCGCCGGGAACGGTTGTCTGGACTACCGGACGCTCGTCGACTCTGTCGGTACGACCGCCCGCCACCTTTCTTCTGTTTCCGATTCCTCCTTCCGGCCCCCGCCTCTGTGGCGAAGAAGCGCATCAATCTGCGATTATTCGCTCAAGTATCAGTTCGACCGGCCGATAGTTAGAGTAGGGGAAAGTCTTGGCAGCCGCTTTTCATGCTGAAAAAAGACCACACCCCGATCATGCTATCGGCAGGAGTGCCTACAAACTTGAGAGTTTATTTACGGAAAATTTGCGGGTAATTATGCGTTGTCACGCCTGTTCGAGTTGTTCCAGATACCGCTGGGCAATGGGGTCTTCGGGCTCGAGTTCCAGAACGGTGCGGAAGAACCGTGCGGCTTCCTCCGGTTGTCCTTCTTTCAGCGCAAGAATACCGAAATTCGATATGATTTTGACGTTCTCCGGTTCCAGTTGATAAGCACGAGTCAGCCGAATCCGGCACTCATCCAGCTCTCCGAGTTCCATCTGGCAGATAGCCAGTTCATTGAGCGTATCCGCCTGTTCCGGGCCCAGTTCGAGCGCCTTCAGAAACGCCTTTTTCGCGTCAGCATATGCCGAGAGCCGCCTGCGTCCCCATCCGAGAATGAACCATGCGTTCCACACGTCCGGATAGGTCGTCAGAAATTTCTCGATCTTTTCAATGCCTTCCGGCTCGCGGCCCATGCGTATGAAGTCGTATGCTTCCTTGAAAAGATTGTCGAGAAGATTCTGGTTTTCTATTTCATTGACAATGCGTTGCGCCTCCGCCTGTTTCTCCGGATCGGTCCCAAGCTTGATGTAGGTGCTGAAATGATCGCGCGCCTTGTTGAAGCTACGCTGCTTCAGGAAGAAGAAGCCGGCGTTCAGATGCGCTTCCGGCAGTACCTCGTCGGCGCCGAACAGCTCCTTGTAAGTCTCAAAGGCACGGCTGGAATAGTGCGTCTGCAGTTCTTCGTTTCCAATTTCCTCGTATGCATCTGCGCGTTGCTCATAGACGAGGGCCAGGTTCATTCGTGTGCGCTGATCCTGCGGCAACAGGCCGTGCAGCGCACGGAATATCTCCTCCGCGAGATCGAGATCTTTGTTGCGCGCCTTCAGTATCGCGGTCTCGGTAAGCTCATCGACGATATTCGGTTTGGCCGCAAGGATGAAGTCCCGATAATAATCCGCCTCTTGGTGAAGCGGATCGTAGGCGAGCACCCGGAGCATTCCGGCAATAATCATTTCCCAGGACAGATCCGACGGTTGCCAGTTCTCCTGGTTTTCCAGGACCTCCACGGGAAGCTTCCGGGTCGGATCGACGCGGAACTCTCCTATTGTGCGTTCGAGATGATCAGGAACGGTGATATATACGATGTTTGAAAGCGGGCCGTTTGCTCTATTCATCTGATTGCCCGACCGGAGGTTTGACACGGAATGTCTTGAGATAGTTGTTGATTCGGAGTTTATACTGCATTGGTACCTTATCTTCGGCAAACTGGATGGCGAACGCGGCAATGTCGGTTCTTCCCTCGACAGCTTCAAACCGGACAATTCTGCCCGGAATATCCAGCGTCTCGGGTGGATCGTCGAGTTCCAGTTTCAGTATTGCATCGCGGTTCATGATGAACTGGGCTATTCCAAAGATAACAACTTTTGCGCCGGAAAACGAAAGATCCCGCAGAATGCAACGACGGGGCACACCCTGGACCATGACGGTCGTGTCTTTTCCCCGAAAACCCAGCTTTCGCATCGAATCCACTGTAAGGAACACCCGGTCCTCTTTCCGCTTCTGTGAGTTCACATTGGCTTCGAGGAGCTCGCCGAGAATTTCTATCAATCCGTCAGGTGGGCGCTGGGTGTATTGCAGCGTCACGAAGGTCAGGTCCGGCTTCTGAGGTCCGTAGGGTGTATAGCCGGTAATCTTGGCCGCAACGAAAAAGGTAACCGGGTCTGCCTTGTCACGCTGCAGAAAACTGAACCGGAGCGAAACCAGACTTTTCGCCTTGCGTACCGTTTCGTGGAACGACGAGTGCAGATTTACGACAACCCGTGCTCCCACCATGGAGCTCGAGTACACAATGCACGGCCATTGATATCCCAGGCACTTCAGGAAGACCTGTTTGGGATAGAGCAACGTGGCCTTTATGACCTCTTTCGTGAATGTTACGTCGATGTCGCTAAACTGCTCGTAGTATCGCGCAATTTGCTGGCTTGTTGTTATAGACATGGCCCACCGATGATATTAGGATATCCGCGTTCCCGGTGTCAATGCGATTAAAAATTGAGTGATCGTTCAGAAGGAGCCGAAATGGTATCGGTATACGGGCTGGGCAACCCGCTCATGGACATAATTCTGCGCGCGGATCATGAAGTCCTGCGCAGATTTGGCGCGGTTCCCGGCAGTATGAATCTTGTCGAATACTCTCGCCAGGAGGAAGTCATCTCCTGCGTCTCCGAGCGGGGGTATTCGCCGGGTGGAAGCTGCGCGAACACCATTCGAGGTCTGGCATGGCTGGCGGGCTCCGGAGGAGGGGAGGTCGGCTCTCCGGCGTATGCAGGTGCCATCGGGTTGGATGAGAACGGGGACCGGTTCGAGAGTATATTGCGTGACTTCGGTGTTGTCACCCGACTTGCACGAAAGGAAGTACCGACGGGTTCCTCGGCAATTGTGGTCACTCCGGATTTCGAACGCACCATGTTTACGTTTCTCGGAGCATGCCGTGAGTTTGAGGTGGCAGATTTCGACACGGCACTTCTTTCCGAAACCCGGATATTTCACACTACCGGCTACATGTGGGATACGCCGAACGAAGAAAAGGCGGCAAAGCACGCAATTCTCGAAGCTCGGCAACGCGGAATTCCGATTACGTTCGATATTGCTGATCCGTTTGTTGCCCACCGATACCGGAAGCAGCTGCTCGATTGGCTGCCCGGCAAGATCGATGTCCTCTTTGCAAACCTGGAGGAACTGCGCGCAATGACCATGTCACGGGGAAACCCCGAAGAGGTCATCCGGGCTGCAGCGTCGTATGCTCCGATCGTAGTGATGAAGATTGGCAGGGACGGCTGCCTCATCTCGGGTCCGGACGGTCTTGTCGGAGTGCCGGGTGAACAGGTGACCCCGAGGGATACTACCGGTGCAGGTGACTCATTTGCGGCCGGCTTTCTGTACGCGCGGCTGTCGGGTAGACCCCTCGAGATATGCGGCCGGCTCGCAAACCGGATTGCATCCCGGGTCGTTACCGTTCAGGGTTGTGATTTTCAATCGCTATCGCGCGAGGATGTGCTTGCTATAGTCTCTGAATGAAGATGATCTATCCGGGCTACTGTGTTTCTCCGGGAATGGTTTCATCGAGCTGAGCAATGAGTTCGGAAGCTATCCGGTGAACTTCCGCTTTGTCCTGTTCAGATTGCTGCGCATTTCCGCTCCGCTCCTTAAAAAGCTCGTCGGTAACGAGAAGCGCGGAGAGGATTGCAAGTTTGAGTGGGTCACGGGTTGAGACTCCCGAGCGAGTCTCCTCGATTTTCGATTTGAAGAAATCAACCAGATCCGTCACGTAGTCCGGATCTTCATCGCTCTGTAGAGTGAATGATGTACCCAGGAGCTCAATGCGCATGACCGTCACGGTCCGCTCCGGTATTCAGAATATGTCCAGCTCAGATTCTGAGCTTTCCTGTTTCGAGGGTTCTAGCTCCTCCTCGAACTCACTTTCCGAATCTTCGTCAACTTCGACTGTGTCGGCCTCAAATGTTTCGGCGGATTCAATGGGAACCGCGCTCTTCTCCGGAGCTTCTGTCTGTTCTCCGGGAGATCCGGTGTCAACCGACGGCTTGGTGTCAACCGACGGCTTGGTGTCAACCGACGGCTTGGGTGCACTGCCTGAAGTGTCTGATCCGGGTATCGGCGCGGCTGGAGCGGTTTCATCTTCGAGCACCGCATCCTCGAGCTGGTCGAGTTGCTTCAATGCGTTTGTTATGCTGTGCTCGATCTCGTCCTGACCAGCTTTGAAATCACCAACTACTTTTTCGAGATCTCCGATGCGCTTCTCGTACTTCTCAAGGGAGACGCGCAGGGACGAGTTCTCCTCAGCGAGCCGAGCGGCCTCGCTGGAGTGCTGCGCCTGTTCGCTCGAAAGGCGCGAGTTTTCATCCCGAAGTTTTTGAATGTAGTCGATGGCTTTCTGGACACGGGACTCGAGAAGACGAATCTGCTCCAGGTTAACCATAATATCAGGCTCCTACTGCCTCTCTGGACTTTTCAACGAGTGCCTTGAATGCCTGTGCGTCCTCGATGGCGAGATTGCTCAGTGCCTTCCGGTCGATCTGGATGTTGGCGCGTGACAGTCCGTTCATGAAGCGAGAGTAGGTCATCCCTTCATTCCTGCAGGCAGCGGATATTCGTGCAATCCAGAGCTGGCGAAATTCCCGTCTGCGGCCCCTGCGATCCCGGTAGGAATAGGAAAGGGCCTTTGCAAGTGCATCTTTCGCCACGCGGTGCAATTTGCTCCGCTTTCCCCAGTAGCCCTTTGTCTGCTTGAGGATTTTCTCACGTCTGTCTTTTCGCCTGGTTCCGTCTACTGCTCGTGGCATGGGTGTAGTTCTCCTTCAACCGTAATCAGCCGTACGGCATCAGAACGTGAATACGTTTGACTTCCGACGCGCTGAGGATTCCGGCTTTTCGCAGTTGACGCTTCCGTTTCGGACTCTTCTTGGTCAGGATATGCCGGAGGCTCTGCTTCTTGTATTTGACTTTACCGTTCGCGGTAAAGCTGTACCGCTTGGCGGCACTCTTTCTGGTCTTCATCTTTGGCATGGTATTACCTCATTGGAGAGGATGGTCTATTTCTTGGCTCTTGGACTGACAATCATTGACATGAAACGCCCCTCCATAAGGGCCGGGCGGTCAAGCACGTAGGAATCCTCGAGGAGTTCTAGAAGATCGTCCAGAACCACCTTGCCGAGCTCGGTATGCGCCAATTCGCGGCCGCGGAATCGAATGGTCACTTTGACCTTGTTTCCTTCGTCGAGAAATTGCTGAACATGTTTTGCCTTGAACCGGAGATCATGATCCTCGATCTTTGGCTGCATCCGGATCTCTTTCATTTTGACCAATTTCTGTTTCTTCTTGGTCTCCCGGTTCTTTTTCTCGAGTTCGAACTTGTATTTCCCGTAGTCTAGAATCTTACATACCGGCGGACTCGCCTGAGGAGCAATCTCAACCAGGTCCATTCCCTTTTCTTGCGCCATTCGGACGGCTTCCGGAGTCGGCACTATCCCTGCCTGATTCCCTTCTGCATCGATAAGGCGCACTTCCCGCACACGAATCATCCCATTTGTTCGCAGATCCTTGTTTGTAGCCAATCGACCTCCTTCACTGGCTTGAGCGACCTTACTGGTCGCGGAATAACGCGGTCAACAATCTATCATTGTTCCCGGAAAGAGTCAAATATCAGTATGACCGTGAAACAGAGTATAGCCGATATCAGTATTGTTCGTCCAGATTCATTGCCTGACCTTCGAGCAGGTAGCACATTTCGGTGGCTCGAATGTTCAACAAAGGCCCACGGATGATGCGCGAACCTATGAGACTGATTTCCTGAAGGATTTTTATCCGCAATGTGCGACACAAATCGGTGAAGTCGCGGCGGGTGAACAGGTGGATATTGGGCGTATTGTACCACTCGTACGGGAGGGTCCTGGTCACGGGCATTCTGCCGCCGAGCAGCAATTGGAGTCTGTTGGACCAGTAGGCGAAGTTCGGAAAGCTTACAATAACGATGCGACCGACCCTCAGCATCTCCCTGATCAGCTGAACCGGGTCCCTGATTACCTGGAGGGTCTGATTGAGGATGACGTAGTCGTAGGAGGCGGTCCCGTAGTCCTTCAGTCCTTCGTCCAGGTTACCCTGGAAAACCGATAATCCCTTTGAGATGCACTCCCGGATGTGCCTTTCCTCGATTTCCACGCCACGACCCTGCACGTTCTTTTTCTGCGTCAGTTTCAGGAGCAGCTCGCCGTCGCCACAACCGAGATCCAGGACGCTGGATCCTTCTTTCACGAGTGCGACGATATCGTCGTAACGAAAGTGCTGGCGCTGCGGCCTGTTTTCATCCGTGACCATTGTTTCCATACACCGTGCCCAGGAATGAGGATATCATGCTTGTTTGCCGCTCGGTCTCCAGGAGAAAGGAATCATGGCCGTACGGACAGTTCAGTTCCGCATAGGAGACATCCTTTCTGTTTCTCATAAGGCTGTAGACGATTTCCTTGGACTGGTAGGAAGGGTAGAGCCAGTCCGACGTGAAACTTACCACGAGGAACTTTGCCTGGCAGTGGGCAAAAGCGGCGTCGAGTCCATCGAACCGTTCGCCAAGATCGAAGTAGTCCATGGCTTTCGAGAGGTAAATGTAGGAGTTTGCGTCGAATCGATCCACGAACTTTGTCCCCTGATGTTCGAGATAACTCTCCACTTCGAACTGGTCGTTGAAATCGAAACCGTATTGAGCACGTTGTTGCAGACGGCGGCCGAACTTCATCCCCATTGATTCATCCGAGAGATAGGTAATATGGCCGATCATTCGCGCTATTGACAGGCCCTGGGAGGGGAGTTCTTTTCCATAATAGTCCCCGTTGTTCCAGCGAACGTCGGACGTAATTGCGTTTCTGCCGACCGCATTGAACGCTATTCCCTGTGCCGTGAGCTGCGCGGTGGAGGCAAGTATGAGGGCCGATCCGACCCTTTCCGGATAGCTCACTGCCCAATCGAGCGCCTGCATGCCACCCATGGATCCACCCGCAACTGCCATGAGTCGGTCAATTCCCAGATGATCGAGGAGAATGCGCTGCACTTCCACCATGTCGTGAATGGTAATGACCGGGAAAGTCAGTCCGTACGGGGCTCCGGTCTGTGGATCGACGGATCCCGGTCCGGTCGTGCCCTGACACCCGCCCAGAACATTTGAACAGATGACAAAGTATTTCCGGGTATCGAAGGCCTTCCCCGGCCCCACCATTGGGTCCCACCAGCCGCGATAGCGGTCAGTTTCAAAGTGGATTCCGGCAACGTGCGCATCGCCTGAAAATGCATGGGTAATAAGCACCGCATTCGAACGGTCTCTGTTCAGCGTTCCGTAGGTTTCGTATCTTACCGTGACCGGCCCGAAATCTTTCCCGCTGTCCAGAAGTACGCCTGAGCCCACCGAGCCAAAGGTAAAGTTTTGCGGTATAACAATGCCGACGTCTTCCGTGTCGGCAGTCGTATCAGCCATATTCCCGCAATCCTAGACGGGTACCATCTGTGTGTCAAGCAGAATGGATTCCGTTCGACTTGAACAGTTGCCGGTTTCGTGATAGCTTCGCCCAATCATGCTCGTGTTCCTGCTTGCGGCCATACCTCTGGCTTATATTACGGTTGTCATGCTTCTCGAGGCCCAATCAACGCCGACCCGTATCACGGTCATGCCGTTGGTGAAGGGTGCGCTCAGCTACGCTTTGGTCGTTGTGGTCATGGCAATTATTTCCGGGCTTTTCCCGCTCAATTACCATCCGAAGGCGATCTACATACACTTTCTGATGGATCAAACTCTTTTGCCTACGGTGTTGATCGTTGCATTCTTCTTTCTTTTCAGTCGCGGTCTGTGGCATGAGACGAAGGTGGATCGGTTCATCGGACTCGTGGCGTTTTTTGCGGGATACTACACGGTGGCCGGTGTGGTCGACCTGTTTACGCATAGCTACTACTTCAGTTCCTACCGCCTCTTTCTGGTTCCGGCCATGCGCCTGACGTTCATGATTCTGATTCCGAGCGGCATTGTTGCGTTTAATGAAGAGCCTCGGTTCATGCGGTATGTCTACCTCATAGGCGCGGTTATCGGCCCGTTCATAGGCGCTGCGATTGCTATGCTGCACACGACGAATGCTGTTCCAATTGCATATTTCGCCGGAGCGGGATTTTTCGTCGTGGGAACGCTGGTGTCGTATGCGATGGTCAGATTGTACCTGCCGATTCGCGTTTAGGGGATCGACCTTCCGGTCAATCCTGCTCCTTCTCATTTCAGCGGGAGTTCTGATCTCGTGTTCTTCCCGCCCGAGCCTCGTCGTCATGACCGATGCGCTCTATTCCGCAAGCCACGGGGCTGCGTCGCTCAATACACAACTTGCGCCAATTGCGTCTGTCCACAAGCAGGATATTTCGGTAATCCGCGTGCCATTGAATGCAGGGACGGAGTTCTACGATAAGCTTGATCTTCGATCTCCCGCCGGTTTCCTGCTCACACCCATTCTTGCACCGGATGCTCCGGCAATTGCCCGGCTGTATCCGTCGGCACGCATCGGAATCATTGGCGCTCCGGCCGCAGCGGCGAAGGGAAGGATTTCCGTCATTGAGTTCGACGATGCGGACGCGATGACACGAGTAGGCGAACATCTTGCAACCTTTGCTGCTGCGAAGGCGGTGCAGCGCAGTTCCGGCGAACAGCAGTCGCCAGTGCGGGTAGAAGTACTCTTTACAACTGAAAATGAAGTGGAGCGTACAAATCTTGCGGCCTTTCGCCGCGGAGCGACCGCCCACGCCGATCCCGGCGTCCGGTTTCAGTATGTGACTTTCAGTACGGTTCCGACGCGGGATCAGGTACGGGAAATCATTCTGCGGGGGAAAGGCGCCGTTGCTTTTGCATTCTTCACAGGGTCAATGGATGCCTACTGCATGGAACTCGTTGCTGGAGACAGTGCGAAAGTCGCGCTGAGCGGTTCCGCGGCAATAGAGGCCTATCCGGACCAATTGCTCTGTACCGTCGAAGAACCCCTTGCCACGGCGGTGGATGCGTTCCTGTCGGAGACCGGGCAGGTCATTCATGCCCGCGCTCAGGTAGTCTGTCCTTCATACTCCACAATCCGGTAATAAATCGGACAGCTCAACTTTTGGCATGGAACTGCCGATAGTGAGAATGGTGTGCTGCGCGCGCTTTTCGAGGTTTCCGCAGTACGGGATTCGAGGTAAATTGTTTCTGGAAAACTGTTTGACAAAGGTTTTCTATGGAAATATAATTCACCCTATCGTGAGTCAGTCTAAGTAGCGTCGAAGAAGGAGCACAGTAATGAGACGAGGCGGTCTGCTCTCCATAAGCCTGTTAGCTGTTTTTTTGCTAGTAGCGAGTTCCGCAGTCTTTGCCGACGAGGTGACGCAGAATCTGCAATCAGTCATACTGGACAATTTCGCAGAACCGCAGCAACAGCAGTGGATCGTTACAGGCAGCAAATTCGCAGCCCAGGGGTTTCCCCAATCGGCTTTCGTCAAGACATGGCCGGATGCTCTGTTCCGAAAAGAACCGGCCGGAAAGGACCTTCGTTCGCTTGGTATTCACGCGAAGTTCGACCGCCTTGGCTACAACTACATCGAGATTATTCCTGCAAAGAAGGATCAGAACGGAACACTCGTTCCTGACCCGATTCAGATACCCGGACGCCTGAAGAGTCTCGATGTCTGGATGTGGGGTTCATATCACAGCTACTACATGGAAGTGCAGCTTCGGGATTACCGCGGCATTGTGCACGTGTTGCGGCTCGGCACTCTTGATTTCCGCGGATGGCAGGATCTGAACGTCAATATTCCGAGCTCAATACCGCAGACCGTCACCTATATTCCCTCAACGAAGGGCCTCCACCTGGTCAAGTTTGTAATCTGGACACTGCCGAATCAGCCGGTGAATGATTTTTACACCTACATGAATCAGATCAAGATAATGACCGATACATTCGAATCGCCGTGGGACGGTGAGACACTGGCCAATCCAAGTTATGTAGACAAACTCTGGTCGGACGCGAAGGGCAAGTAAACAGGAGAGTATGTGATGAAGAAGGCTGGTCTTGTAGGTCTGATAATTTTTGTTCTGTCAATTCCTCTGTTTGCCCAGGCCACCGCGGCGCCCAATCCGGCGACACTCGGAACAGATACCGCACAGCAGGACCTCAAGGAAATCTCGGTTTCCAAATTTGAAGACCCTGGAATGTGGAAGGTTTCGATGCCGATCGATCAGGGCGTTGTGGAGAGCAGGCGTTTTGCCGGGGCTCCTGCGGATCGGAAGCCCATCCCGGATGAACAGAAGCTCGGCATAGCCGGAGAAGACAAGTATGTGCTGGGCGTCAAGGCTCAGTACTTTGGCCGTGCCAACACACAGATCTATGTGCAGCCAATACGGCCCCTCGCTGTTCCCGGAATAACGAAAACCATTTCTGTCTGGGTGGCAGGAAGAAACTACACCCATGAACTGAAACTGGTTGTAGAGGATCAGTTCGGTAACATCGATGTGATCAGCATGGGAAGAATGAACTTCACGGGTTGGCGGAAGATGACTGTGGCCATTCCTCCGAATATTGATCAGAACAACATTCATTATCCCGGGAGAAGCGGACTCAATATCATGGGATTCATTATAGATCCGAGTCTCCTGGAGACATACGGAACATACTATGTCTACTTTGATGATCTTCGTGCCGTGACCGACCTTTATGCACAGCAGAGCCGCGAAAAGGATGATATTCCCGACACATGGTGACAAGTCCTATGTTCCGCTATATTTTCTTCGGGAGCATGCAAGAGTCCTCACATTCAGATGAGGACTCTTTTTTTGCAGGGCTATGCTGACACCTCATTTCAAGTTTCTTCGCAGTGCATATTTCTTCCAGGACCTTACGGATGCAGAAATACAGACAATTGCCGAACTGTCCCGGGAAGAGTCCTATACTGCGGGAGACGTAATCTTTCGGGAGACTTCCCGAGCGGACAAATTCTACATAGTCCTCGACGGAAAGGTGGAGGTCTGGAAGGACTATGATTCGATCCACAGAGATATCCTGGCAGTACACGGCGAGGGGCACCTTTTCGGAGAGATGGCGCTCATAGACGATCTTCCCCGAAGCGCAACGATCGTAGCGAGAACGGGTGTTCGCGTACTTTTCCTCTATCGGGACGACTTCATTCGTGTACTTCGAACGAACGCAAACGTGGCCCTGTCGTTGTTACGCTCTCTCTCGGCCATGGTGCGAAAAAGCAACGACACATTCATCGAAGACCTTCGGAGCAGGAACCTGGAGCTTGAAGAAGCAAATCGACAGCTGCGGGAGGCTCAGGAAGAACTGCTGCGCGCGGAACGGCTCTCGAACCTGGGCAAGTTCTCTTCGCTCATTCTTCACGACATCCGCAATCCCATTTCCATTGTCAAGAGTTACGGAGAGATGCTGCTCATGAGTGCGGACGATCCTGAAAAGCGGGATCTGTACGCGCGGAACATAATCCGTGAGGCCGAAAGGCTGAACTTCATTGCAAGCGAGCTTCTGGACTATTCGCGGGGCGAGATACGACTGAACATGTCCATTGTCACAATGGGCGATTTTCTCGAAAAGCTTCGCCGCTATCTGTCGGACCGTTTCGCGTCCCGAAATCTCCGGATAGTCTTCCATTCGACCGTTACGGCACCGGTTATTTTCGATGAGGAACGCATGCTTCGCGTGCTCATCAACCTTTCGGACAACGCACGGAAGGCAATGTCCCCCGGCGGCACGCTCACGGTGGACGTGGGACACTCCAATGATCTGCTGACATTTGCAGTCCGGGATACAGGGGAAGGGATGCCACCGGAAATTCTGAAGCGAATTTTCGAGCCGTTCTTTTCTTCATCCAGGGACGGAGGAACCGGGTTGGGAATGGTCATAGTCAAGAACATCGTCGAGGCGCATCACGGGAGTCTCGACGTGGAAAGCGGGAAGGGCACGGGAACTGTCGTGCACATCCGCTTGCCCCTCCGCGGCTAAAATACTTTCATTGCACGGGAAACGAGCCCGTGGCCTATTTCTACCGCTTCCAGTTTTCCACGGTTTGCCTCGGCACCAAAACGGTCAACCACCACCTGTCGTATTGCATCGATCCTTATGAAATCAACCAGACTCGCAAGCGCTCCGAGCAGTGCAAGATTGAGATTCCGGTCATCGCCCTGTGTATTGAGGACGGTATCATGCAGAGGCAATTCGACGCAGCGTGCGTTCAAGCTCTGTCTTCGGTGGACGAAATGCTGGTCAAGGACCACAAAGCCCCCCGGCCTGACGATCCATGAATATTTGTCAAACGAGAGCTGGCTCAGACATATGAGCACATCCGGCTCGACTACCTTGGGGAACTTGATTTCCTCGGAAGATATGATGACGTCCGCCCGTGCAGCTCCGCCACGTGCCTCGGCGCCGTAGGTCTGCGTCTGGACCGCGTTCAATTGTTCGTAGTATATTGCCGCCTCTGCAAGGAGGATTGCGGCGGTGATGACCCCCTGTCCGCCGGTGCCGGAGAAGACAAATCGGCTGATCATTCCTGTTGTCCCCCGTTTGTGCCTGCGAGTTTCGCTGCTGCCCGCTCCATGACTGACGCGTACGCATCGGTGTACTCGGTTCGTTCGATGTCCACGAACACGCCTATCGGAGTCTTGCCGTCCGTGCCGGTGAACTCCGCCGTGGGAACGTCGTCCTTTCGGACAGGAATAGTGTTGTCCCGATACCATTGCATCATTGCGACAGCATCTCCCTTGCCGTTCTTGCGCCCGTAGTAGGTGGGACACTGCGACAGCACCTCCACCACCGAAAATCCGTGGTGAGCAATGGCCCGTTTGAGAATGCCTGTGAGTGCCTGCGCGTGATAGGTCGTCGATCTCGCAATGAATGTAGCTCCTGCCGCCCTCGAAAGCTCTACCGCATCAAACGGGCGGTCGAGATTACCGTATGGCGCCGTCGTGGCGTAATCTCCGCACGCGGTCATGGGCGAGTACTGTCCACCGGTCATGCCGTAGACCGAGTTGTTCATTATGATTGCAGTCATGTCGATGTTTCGCCTTGCGGCATGAATGAAGTGGTTTCCGCCGATTGCAAGCGCATCTCCGTCTCCCATTGGAACTATGATTGAGAGTTCAGGCCGGGCAAGTTTGACGCCGGTTGCAAAGGCGAGAGCCCGTCCGTGCAAGGTGTGGAGTGTATGAAAGTCTGCGTATCCTTCAATACGCGCGGAGCAGCCGATCCCCGAGACCATTACAATGTTGTTCTTTTCGATTGCCAGCTGTTCCACTGCACGCAGGAGACTGTTCAGAACAATGCCATGGCCGCAGCCCGGACACCAGATGTGGGGCATGAATCGAGTTCGCAGATAGTCGGTGACCGGCATGTCAGACCCCCTTCCCCTGAACGATCCGGATGACATTCTTGATATCCGACGGCGTTATCATGTTGCCATCCACCCGGTTGGCGAGGAAGACTCTCTGCGGTTCATCCACTGCAGCCATAACCTCCCGGACGACCTGACCCATGTTCATCTCTACTACAATGATGTAATGTGCGTTCCGACATTTTTCCCGGACGAGCTCGTCGGGAAACGGCCAAATCGTCTGAAGTTCGAGCAGCCCGATGCGCATGCCGACCGCGCGTCGGTTTTCCATGATGTGGAGGGCACTGCGTGCGGATGAGCCGTATGAAACGAGAACGACGTCCGCATCATCGAGGTAATATTCCTTGTGCCGGACCAGGAACTCCTTTCGGTTCTCTATCTTGTTGTTCAGGTGATGGATCAAGTCATTTGCCACGTCAGGCTTATCCGAGGGAAACCCCCACATGTCATGGACCAGCCCGGTAACATTGTACCGGTGGACGCCGCCGAAGTCGGACATTGGCAGCCGCCCGTCCTCCCGCGGAAAATAGGGATGATAATCAACGCCCTTCGGAACGGATGTCGACAGACGTTCGGTGAGCTCGATTGCCCCGGGTTCCGGCAGGCGGATCTTTTCCCTCATGTGGCCGAGCACCTCGTCCATCAGCACTATAACGGGCGTCCTGAAGATCTCCGAAGAGTTGAATGCGTGCACGACCATTTCGAAGAGGTCCTGATGGTTGCTTGCGGTTACCGCAACGATTGCATGATCACCATGGGTTCCCCATCGTGCCTGCATGACGTCACCCTGACTCGCCCGAGTTGGAAGACCGGTTGACGGGCCACCGCGCTGAACATTTACGATGACGCAGGGAATTTCGGCCATGACTGCGAATCCGACAGCCTCCTGCATCAGAGAAAAGCCGGGACCGCTGGTAGAAGTCATTGACTTCAGTCCTGTCAGGGAGGCGCCTATTACCGAGCAGAGACTCGAGATCTCGTCTTCCATCTGGATAAATCGTCCACCGACGGACGGAAGTCGTTCGGAAAGGATCTCGGCGATTTCGGTGGACGGAGTTATCGGATAGCCGGCAAAAAAACGGAGACCCGCGTACATGGCCGCCTGGGCGCACACCTCGTTTCCCTGCATGAAACGGAAATCGGCGTGAGCGCTGCGCTTGGCGTAGGTTTGAGGTTCAGTTGTACTCATGTCGGATATTCTCCCGTGAAGATTCGTCGAAAACGGGGTCGGAAATCAGCCCGGGCATGGTGGTAATGGAAATTGCCAGATCGGGACATCGCAGCTCGCAGAGCTTGCAGAATGTGCAGTCGTCCGGTCGAACCGCTACCGCCTTGTCTTCGGTGTCAAGTTCAAGAACATGCTGCGGGCAGAACGCAACGCAGATATTGCACCCTTTGCACCAGTTCCTGTTGATAACAAGAGACTTGGATTGAGTTGCCATAATGATGTGGATCCTTTGCAGTAATTATAGCACGATGCCAATTCGACGCAATGGCAATGTTGTCTGCCGTTTCAGAACTTTGAGCCGAACAGTGCATTGAAGTTGAGCCTGACCTGTTCGGCGAGAGCCGGAACCGGTACCCCCCGTTCGGCTGCAACTCGTTCGTACGTGTGCCCGATGAGGCCCGGATGGTTCGTCCTGCCTCGCAACGGGTGCGGTGCAAGATAGGGCGCATCCGTCTCGAGGAGAATCCGGTCGGCAGGCACGAATCTCATGGATCGGCGAAGATCTTCGGCATTCTTGAAGGTGACATTTCCGGCGAAGGACAGGAAGAATCCGGCGTCGAGACAGTTCCGCGCAAACGGGATGTCTCCGGCAAAGCAGTGCATGACACCGCCTGCGGTGGGATCGACGGCCCGGATTGCCGCGAGAATTTCTTCGTCGGCATTGCGGTTATGAATGATGACCGGAAGCTCCCGGCCGCGGGCAATCTCCAGTTGGAGTCGAAACAGTTCCTGCTGACGATCAGGCGTGGCGTAGTTTCTGTGGAAGTCCAGACCAATCTCCCCAACTGCGACGACGCGCTCTGCATCCAGTGCAATATCGAGATCGCGCACAGCCGTCTCAAAGTCGTCACGCTCCGCTTCGGATGGGTAGAGCCCCTCGGCACGCAGGACGGCAGCGAATGGTTCGGCAAGGCGTGTTCGTTCCCCATGGTCTTCCAGATTCACACCGACATCGATAATTGCGGTCATGCCCGCTGCGAAACAGCGTTCGAGCAGCTCGGGTACATTCAACCCCTTATCTGCAATGTGCTGAAGGTGGGTGTGGGAATCGATGGTTCCTGCGAGTGTTGGTTCTGCCATTGGCCGCCTCCGGGAGATCCTGAAGGTATGGTTGCACGAGAAATAGAACTGAGCAACCCTCGGGAAAAAGAACCCGCGCTTGACCGCTGTGGGCGGCGCTGGTACGATGGGCAGAATGCCGGAGTGGTGGAATGGTAGACACAGGGGACTTAAAATCCCCTTCGCCGTAAGGCGAGTACGGGTTCAAGTCCCGTCTCCGGTAGAAGAGCCAAGGGTCGAATTGCTACCTGCAGACCCGGTTGCGGCCGGTATTCTTTGCCCGGTACAACGCTTCATCGGCAGCGCGGATAAGATCTTCCGCCGTGGGGGGGGTGTGCGCCGGCCTGTGTGAAGCAACGCCTCCGCTGATTGTCACTTCACGTCCGTTCGGCCAGGGGTGCCCCTCGACTGCAGCACGAATTCGTTCGGCAAGCCGCAATGCACCCCGCGTTCCAGTCTGAGGCAGCAGAATCACGAACTCTTCGCCCCCGTAGCGCGCTGCGTAGTCAATACTCCGAAGTTCACCGGTAATTATGGACGCGACCGTCCGTAGCACCACGTCTCCGTCGACGTGCCCGAAGGTATCATTCAATTTCTTGAAGAAATCAAGGTCCATCATGACCAGCGACAGAGGTCGTCGATATCGGCGCGAAATCTGGATTTCGTGCTCGAGCGTATCCTGGAGATGGCGACGATTGTGCAGACCGGTCAATTCATCGGTTGTAGAGACTATTTCGAGGCGACTTTTTTCCTCCTCCAACAGTTTGTTGGCCTGTTCGAGTTGTCGGGTCCGTTCGGCGACGGTCTGCTCGAGCGATCTGTTTGTTACCGACAATTGGGCTGCATGCACCTCCACGGACGCATGGAGCGATGCAATCCTCATTGCCACCAGGGTGGCGAGTCCGCAGCCGAAGAAGAACATCATGTAGTGTCCGGTCGTGTCGCTCCACGGCAGGATGCTTCTGGCAACGAGGATGTCATGAACGTTGAAGATCGCCATCAGGAGAAAAGTTCCCAGAAGGATGGCGGCTTCGGCGCCACGGTTCCTGAGGGAGGCGGCGCTGGATACGAGATATGTGAGGATGAACAGACCGAACAGTATTTCGGAAGGGTTGAAAAGCATGAACACCGGAAAAACTCCGGCCACCGACAGGAGAGTGCCGCCGGCCCCGGCGGAAAGGTAGACGATTCCTGTGATCTTCATTACGAAATTGAAGGGGGGTACCACGATATTCACCAGAAAGAACGCGACAAAGCCCGGTATGAAGTATGCGGTGGCCGCGTCAATGTATTGCCACATGAGTGGATTGTTGAGGAGAAGCTGTTTCAAATAGCTGTCGCCAATCACCCGAAACATCATGAGGATGACAATTGTGGCGAGCAGCGCGTAGGCGCGACGCTCACGGGCGAAGAGGAACACCAGGGCACCGAGAATGGCAATGGTGCAGAGTGCTGCTGCCACAATGAAACGCGGTGCGTCACGTCGCACCATGGTGAGGTAGATGCCGTTACGGTCACCGATCTGTACATTGCCCCACAGACCTATGTCTCGATAGTTTGAAAAGACGTGAAATTCGACTTCGTGCCCTGCGGCCTCTTGTGGAAGTGGTATTACATGCCAGGGCCATCCGCTGAACTGACCGTCAAACCGACCGCCGGGTAAGCCATAGGAATAGATATCCCTTCCGTCGATACGCGCCACGAAAGCCGTGTCTACGCTCGGAATGAAGAGAGCCGCGTCTTTCGCCAGAAGCGGAGGAAGCGAATGGCGGAGCCAGAGCGACCGCTCTTGTTCGCGGCCCGGAGGATTGCTTGGGTAGTCGATCTGGTGCCATGGGGACGGGGCTTCTCCAACCCGTTCCCAGCGGTACTCCCACGGCCCTCCGAGCGTAGTTACCGACCGGACTGACCCGACGGCGGGCCGTTCCGCTGCTTTTGCCACCCCGGGCGCTCGTTCGGCGAACATCAGGTGCGGCAGGGAGACGGCGCCTGTGAGGATGAGCGCGAAAGTCCAGACACAGGTTCTGATGGGACTCCTCCAGCAGCCATCGACTATCAGGCGGAATGGCTATTGGGAGTATAGCAAACGCACGCGCTGATTGCCAGTTGTCCGCCCGGCGTTACAGGAGATTGTTCGGTTGGGTTGGTGCCGTAATCTCGACTGTTTTTCCTGCCAGTTGTGAATCCTTGGAGCGAACCACAATTCGTATTGTAACGGTGTTCTGTTTGACGTTGTGCTTCCAATCTATCAGCCTGAACACATCCTGAGGTATGAGCCCCGTTTCGTCGGCGATGCTTCCCGGATAGACTCGTGACACCTGGAACAACCGCTGAAATGTTGATTTAACCGGTTTCGCGTCCATGCCGAACAGTGCAGGGAAGAGCTCTTCCGGCTTCTGTGACTGTATGGCCGATGCAAGCGGTTTGAACTTTCTCGGCTCGGTTACCAGAAGTCCATCCATCGATTTGCCATTGTGCTTCCAGCTGATCGTGACGAGGCTCCGAACGGGGCGGGACACCAGGATATCCTGAGCGTCCTGGGTTTTCGTTACCGGGTGGCCGTCTATGCGGGAAATGACGTCGTTCTCCCGAATGCCCGCCGTATGCGCGGGGGAATCGGGAGCAACGTATGCCACGGTGAGACCGGTTTCAGTCTCCACCACTCCTGCGCCCATCCACGGAATGGGAACGTTCCCCGTTTCATAGAGTTCAGGAAGGAGTTTGCTGATCCAGTAAGAGGGAATTGCAAAGTTCACACCCTGAAACTTTGCAATTCCTGCAAAGACGATACCGACAACGTCGCCGTTCGAGTCGAGGAGGGGACCGCCGCTATTCCCCGGATTCACCGGTACATCCATCTGGATCTGATCCCCCATCTGCATGAAGCGTCTGCCGGTTGCAGACACTATGCCCGATGTCACGGTATTGTCGAGTCCACCGGGCGACCCCATGGCCACGACCGGGGTGCCCGCACGGAGTCCGTGTTTCTGCACGAACGAGAAGACATAGCTCGGTTTGATGTCCACTTTCAAGAGGGCCACATCGAAGATATGGCTGTACCCGACAACATGAGCTGGATATTTCGTGCCTGGGTGATCCGCACGCTCCACGAAGAGTCGTGAATATCCTTTGTACTCGGGATCCACTTCGCTGCTGATTACATGGTAGTTCGTGATCAGGTATCCGCGTTTGTCAACGAAAAAACCGCTACCGATTACCGTGTCGGCATACCCGATGCCGTTCTGCATCTGAATTCCACGGTTTACAACGATCGTAACCATTCCTTTCAGCATGGTCGACTGATCCACCTGAGCTTTGAGAAAGCGCGAGAAATCTGCGGGAACGGACTGTTTGAGCGACCTGAGGAGTGCAATGATCCGGGAAAGGCCCTCCCTGTCATTCAGTTCCATTGCAATCCTGCCGTATTTCTCGAGAAGCTTCTGATCCACAATGCCGTGCGGATGTTGAATCCTGAGGAACAGAGAGAGCGCAGCAGGGTCATTTCCCATAGATAGATGCTTTTCCGCCGATTTGAGCCGCAATTCATCCATCGAAATTGTGCCGGTGGATCGGGCAGCAGTCGGCAGCACGTTGCCGGAGTCCAGGGCTTCGAGCGAATGCAGATAGATCGATGCACGCGCGAACTCTTTCTGTTTCAGCGCCTCCTTGAGGTGGTCCTCCATCGCATGGATTCCGTCGGTCGTGTATTTTTCTATAGTCGTCGGAGGCAGTTCTCCGCTCCGGCGGTAACTTGCTATGAGCGGAAAAGCCTCCTGCGGGCTCGGGGATGAGACGAGTTTCTGCAGCTGTTCGGTCATGGATGCCGCAGTGATCGGAGGTGTCGACGCTATCTGCCGGACAGAAGCGCAGGAGAAGAGGACGAGAGTAGTTGCAACTATGATTGTAAGGCTCGGTTTCATTGCGCTGCTCCTGTTCTACACATAATAAGATATTATCGTGCGTGCCGGCCACCCCGACTGAAGTATCAACACGGTTGTTGATACTTCACAGGTGATTCGTCCCGTTGCCTCCGAGCGGACCCCCCGGACGGAACTGCATACCGCCGCAGGTTGTTTGTGCATCGATTATGTTCGCATTCTCCGCTGACCGGCTTGACAATATGCGTGCTATTTGGTTATATTGCCAATAAAGACAACAGTATGGAGGAAGACTATGACTATCCAGATTCTTGGAGGCGGATGCCCGAAGTGTCACGCACTCGAGCGCAATGCGCGCGAGGCGCTGTCTTTGCTTGGATTGGATGCGACGGTGGAGGCTGTGACCGATTCAGATCGGATCACGGATATGGGCGTCATGTTTACTCCTGCTCTGGCAATAGACGGAGTTGTAAAAAACGCCGGAAAAGTGCTGAGCGTTGACGACATCAGCGCCATCCTCTCCGACGCACGGTAATCCCCAATGTCTACGGTACAGACTGAAGACTCGGCGGTGAAGCCGCCGAAGCGCGGTCAGGCCTTTTTTGTAAGCATGAAGTCTTTCTGGAAAAGCCGGAAAAACGTAACTCTCGCCATAATCGTGGGTGTGTTTCTTGCGGCATACTTCATACCGTTTTCCCAGCCCCGGGTGTCCATCGCGTTGAACGAGGCATTCCTCATGCTGGGAGACTACGCCAGGAGACATGTTCTCCTCTGCCTTGTACCGGCTTTCTTCATTGCCGGTGCAATAACGATGTTCCTGAATCAACAGGCGGTCATAAAGTATCTGGGCCCACAGGCGCGGAAGATAGTTGCGTACACGGTAGCCTCCGTGTCGGGGACCATTCTGGCGGTATGTTCCTGTACCGTTCTCCCGCTGTTCAAGGGGATTTACCGCAAGGGTGCGGGGCTTGGCCCTGCCGTGAGTTTCCTCTATTCCGGGCCTGCAATTAACGTGCTCGCCATTGTTCTTACGGCGAATGTGCTGGGATTCAGACTCGGTGCTGCACGGGCAATCGGCGCCATTGTGTTCGCGTTCGTTATAGGGATTCTCATGCACATCATTTTCCGAAAAGACGACAATGCACGTACAACAAACGCGGCAATGTTCACAGCACCCGAAGATGCAGGGCGTCCGCTGTGGAAAACCACGGTATTCATGGGAAGCATGATCGGAATTCTGGTGTTTGTGAACTGGGCGCGTTCAGGCGGGTCGGTTGGTGGCTGGGACCTGGTGTATCGGCTGAAATATCCTATTACTGCGGTGTTCGGTGTTGTCCTCATCTTCTCACTGGTCCGATGGTTCGGTGCAGCGGAATTGACTGACTGGGTTCGAGCCACGAGGGACTTTGCCGTTCAGATACTGCCGCTTCTATTCGGCGGCGTGCTCGTAGCCGGATTTCTTCTCGGTCGGCCCGGTCACATGGCGCTGATTCCCGAGTCGTGGGTTGCAGCGGTCGTCGGAGGGAACTCTCTCTTTGCCAATCTCTTCGCAAGCGGCTCAGGAGCGCTGATGTATTTCGCAACGCTCACGGAGGTGCCGATTCTCCAGGGATTGATAGGTGCCGGCATGGGACAGGGACCGGCGCTTGCGCTTCTGCTTGCGGGGCCGTCGATGTCTTTACCGTCACTCCTGGTTATCGGAACCGAACTGGGGGCGAAGAAGACGCTTACATATGCAGGACTCGTCGTTGTTATGTCAACTCTGGTGGGTATGGCATACGGGACGATAGTCGGATGATTTCAAGATAAGGGAGCACGGTAATGAAGAAGATAATTGCGGGATTCAATCCCGCATGGGGCGCCGCCGTCATGGGCACAGGAGTCTTGAGCATACTTTCCGTTCAAGCGGGAGACGTATTTAAGATTCTTGCAATCGTTCTGTTCGGAATCAACGCCCTCATTCTGGTGTATTCGCTCGTTTGCTGGATTCTGATGTGGTTCGTTGCACCAAAAAAGATCGAAGCGATCGTGAACAATGCATCCATGATCGTATTCCTGCCGACGGTCCCGATTGGATTGGTGGTGTTCGCGAGCAATCTGATGGCGCTGCGCGGGGATTACTTTCCCGGTCTCGGACTCGTGCTGCCGGCGGTACTCTGGATTGTGGCAAGTCTCGTAATAGTGGCACTGGCCGTCCACTTTCTGGACAGAATGTTCTCAAGCCCCGGGATCGAGATACAGCACTCAACATTCGGCTGGCTCATCCCCCCGGTTGCGTTGCTCGTTATTCCGCTTGGAGCCCCGGCAGTTGTCGGTGCATTTTCTCCTCCGGTTGCCGAGACTCTGGTCCTGTTCTCCTTTGCGAGTTGGGGAGCGGGTTTCTTTGCATACCTGTTCGTTAATGCGGCGGTTACTCACCGGTACTTCTTTCATGAGCTTCCGGTAAGTCAGATGACTCCGTCAGTCTGGGTCGGTCTGGGGCCACTTGGAGCAGGCGCCGCCGGACTCCTGTCGCTGACTCGGGTGGCAGATGGTATGAAAACGATGCAGGGTATAGGAAATATCAGTTTTGCGCTGGCGGTCCTCATGTGGGGGTTCGGCCTTATCTGGTATCTCGTCTCTCTGGTGTTGACAATGCGCAAGACAATCTTCGAACGGATTCCGTACACCATGGGGTGGTGGGCGTTCACCTTTCCGTTGGGTGCCTTTGCTCTGGCGACACGTCTTCTTGCGGTTCGCACGGGTATTGTGGCCATTGACGTCATCTTCTGGATCCTGTTTGCAAATCTGTGGGCGTTCTGGGTGATTACCGCGTACAGAACCGCCGCCTCCGTAGTCCGAAGCGCCTGAGCGTATCCCGACAGGCATCCGGCAGAATTGTGGCAACTGAACCGGGAAAGTCTGCGGATGGTATTGTCAACGGAAGTAAGGTGCCGGCGCGTGGCGGAGTCGTTGTCACGCGTGGTGCGAATCGTGGAGAGACGACACAGTCTCCGCGCACGCGGATGGAGACCTTCCGGACCGTTCAGTACGTCTGCACCGACACAATGAGCCGGTACCGGAGCGCTCCTCCGATACCGGCCGCCTTGAACTACTTTTTGTCTTCGTGCTGGTATTTTTTCGGGTTCGATTCAAACTCTTTCTTACACCCGGGCGCACAGAAATAGTAAGTCTTGCCTTCGTACTCGCTCGTCCACTTCGCCGTCTTCTCTTCCACTTCCATCTTGCATATAGGATCAATCGCCATCTTTTTCCTCCAATGGAGAATCGCTTTTCGTCTCCTCGATTGCCCGTGAGACGATTTCGGGAAATTCATACCACACGACTCCGTTGCTGCTTACATCCATTCTCACATGCGTCCCGTCCGACATGGCCTGAAGCAGTTTCTCCGCTTCCTCGCTCGGAAGTCCGGTATCGATGATCAACTCCGAAACGGTGAGTCTTCCGCCGTGTTTCTGGGCAACGCGGTAGATTGCGGCCTCCGGCACCGATTCGTTCCGGGTATTCTGAGGAAATTGATCACTCCCAACCTGGCGCCGTCTCAACCGGTGCATGAGGGCAGACATCCCGTAGATCAGGAGCGGCAGGAATATCCAGCCGAAGTCCGGCGGAAACATGACCGAATGCATCATCATGGGTGTCACGTTCATAAGTTACTATACCCCCGTAGCGTATGTCAATATGAGTTGACCCAGGAACTGCCGGATACCGGTCATGTTTCGTCGTTCACCGGGACTGGCTGGGTCTTGCGGACGACGGCAAATATGGCTGCTATCCCTACGAGGACTGAAACTGCAACGAGGCCGTTGGCGAGTCCGAAGCGGTCCGCAAAGAAGCCGAGAGCCACCGCTACGAGCGCAGCCACAATAGTCTCCACCTGCGACTCGGCCGAGAGAGCAGTGGCAAGGATATCGGATCGCATCTTGTCGCTGACGTAGGAGATTCCGATCGGCTTTCTCAGGTTTTCGATCAGATATATGCCGACATAGAGGATGACTGCGCCAACGGTGGACCCGAGCGCGTAGAGTATTCCCGCGCCGATGCCGAGCACCGGCCCGATGAACATCGTAATGTTCAACGGATACTCGAGAGACTTGAAACGTTCGGTGAAACCACCTGCCGAACGGGAGGCGAGGGATGTAAGGACGTAGATGAGCGAATAGACCACGCCAACAACGATTGCAGTCCGTTTCTGGGCACTCACCACGGTCAGAATTGGAATGGCGAGCGCCAGGCTTTTCAGGAGTGGCTGCAGGAAGTCTTTCGCCGCCTTGTAATACCCGGTGTAGAGTGCGAGGTTGAGTATGGACTTCAACAGGCTCCGGTCTCTGAAAGAGTAGGCAAAGTCCTTGACCACTGAGGTGAACTGGGAAACGAACTTCTTTCCGCTCACGCTTCGCCGGGTGCCGTCCAATTCCCGGGGATAGGTCAGCATGAGTGTCAGATCAAGCAGATAGGGGATTATCGAGAACAGGAATATGGAGGCGTAACGTCCTCGGAAGAACACGAGCCCCATGGCAATCAACGCCGACAGGGCCGAACCCATCTGCGACCATGAGCGCGTGTGGCCGTAGTAGTGCACCTTCTGGTCGGTCCATCCGTTTATCCGCAGATACTCGAAGATCATCGCCTTGTGCGTGCCTGTCCTGAAGGCTTCTCCAAAAGAGAAGAGCACCATGGCTGCAACAAAGATTGCGAACTGCCCGGAGAGGTAAAAGACGGCAAAGGAGACAATGTAGGAGCCGAAAGAGAAGACCATAGTCCGCCGGCGCCCGAGGGAATCGGCCGCAACGCCGGTCGGAATCTCGAGAATATTGGTTGCGATCTCCTTGATGGCGTACAGCGTACCGATTTCGAGGTAGGACAATCCCTTTTCAAGGAAGAACAGTATAAGGAACGGCTCGAAGAATCGGAGGTTCTTCAGGAAACCATACACGCAGAACTTGTAGTATTGAAGGTCGCGGATGAATCGGTCTGCCATGATATGCAACTATCTCACCAAAAATGAAATCGCGCAACACGAATTACGGCATATGCCGACGCTGCAGACCCGCGCGCTTGACATATAATACCCTGGTAGGGTATATTACCCCATGGACCAGCGACATACAGAGAAGACTCTCGCGCGTTTGCGACGGATTGAAGGTCAGATCCGCGGGATTCACAAGATGCTTGAAGAGGACCGGTACTGCGTTGATATCCTTACCCAGACAAGCGCTGTCATTGCCGCGCTGCACGGCGTGGAAGACCTCGTCATGGAAAACCATCTGAATACCTGTGTCGCAGATGCCATGAAGAGCAACGATCCGGATGAGAAACGGGAGAAGATCGATGAGGTCATGACCGTAATAACGAAGTTTCGCAAGCACGGATAGGAGGCAACGGAGGAGTTGTTCACTCCGAATGCCTTTCGTGAAAAGGAACACGTCCGGCCGATCTGACCTGACGTGTTCCTGAAAGCGCGACGGTATGAGAGCCTCCTGAACCGATCCGCGGTTGATGAGCTCTTGCCGAAGGGCCTAATTGCCCAGCTGTCGCAAGAATGAACTCAGGTGATTTCTGCTACCCGCCTCCAGATTGCTGAAGACAGCGAGGATATCGGTCTTGTCTGTACGTGAACTTGCCGCCTGCAGGTCGCTGATGTCCAGTTCTTCGATGAGTTTCCCGACATTCAATGCCGACTCGATGCTGCCCGAACCCTGATCCACCAGGCGGGTGTAGAGTTCCTGAAGCGCCGGATCAGTAAACACGCCGCGATCTGCCGCAGGATAGGGAAGCCCGTAACTATCCAGTAGAGCGAGTATTCTGTCCATGTGCTGCTGTTCACTCTGGGCAATATTCGCAAAAATCTTCAGATTCCAGTTTTCATAAAGCGCCAGGTATACATCCCGTGCGAGCTTTTCTTCCTCACTCATGTACCGAAGGTCGGTCAATTCTGTCGGTGAGAGTGCACTTGCCGACACTGTTGTTTCGGCCGAAAGTTGCGGAAGCGACAGCGGCATGACCGCGAGTAAGAGTCCGAAGGTCAGAATGGACATCGCCCTTGTCATCGATTTTTTCATTTTTTTCTCCTTCTGTCTGTGACATCTACACATTAGCAAGAAGCGGGCCAAGATCCGAGCGTTCTGGGGCCGGAGGCGGCACGCGATTCAATGGGGTCGGGGTAATGAGTTCCTGTCCGCTACAGGTGGGAAATATTTGCTCGCTGTGGGAGCCCGGATCCCGCGGGTCGGGATTCGGGGCGCGTGGTTTCTTCGAGCATGGTGAGATAGGCGAAAGCTTCAGCATCGGTGTTGCCGCACATCTCCTGCGACGGGTTCAGGTTCGTACAGGCAGCCGGGCGTTCGGGTTTCTCGAATAGCCTGCACAAGTTATTGTCGGTGAGCTGGACACAGCGGACCCCTGCGGGCTTGCCCACCGGCCGTCCATTCACGATGGTTGGCTCCATACCGGGGATGGGAGAGGAAATTGAAATCACAATGCAGCATGCGCCGCAGCCGGGTCTGCACCTCATTGGTACAGTCAACCGGGGAATCTGATCTCGGTCAAGTGTTCTTTCCGTCGGGCGTGAGTCCAGGCGGGCTACCCACAGCAGTTGCAGTATCTGCCATTCCCGGTCCCGAACGGCACGGATTCCGTCGACTCGATGTGCACGCTGACCGCGTCTTCGAGTCCGAGTTACCGTACCTTCGGCACCAGCGCAACGAGCTCGCCTGCGTTGACCCCGGCCGCGGCATGAACGGCATCCTGGACGCTCCGGGCCATCGATACAAACATGTCCGGATGCGCTTTCACGTATTCGCCCAGGGCAGCGTTCTTGAAGTCCAAGTCCTTCGACAACGACGCGAGCACTCTGCCGCGATAGTATTTTTTTACTTCGTCGACGCGTTGCTGCATGAGGTATGCCTGGAACTCGTTGATGACCAGATAGTCATCTTTGGCGTTGTATTCGCGACGTCCCAGGAAGATCCGAAAAAACTTCTGTTGCTGGGCGGGAAGCGCGTTCCATATCCTGTGGACTGCATCACGGTAGCCGGGATGCGTGAAATAGATGCCGTGGTAGCCTTCATGGGTCAGCAGAATGTAGCGCAACCAGTAGGGGTCATTCTGTGAAAAACCGATGATTGCACCCTTTCCAGCTGCGAATCCGTCCGCCGTGCGGACAATGATGCCATTTGCGACAAGGATGTCCTGAAGCGAGATTTCTTCGGGATTCAACGGGAAATGCTGACTCTGCGCCATCGTGAAGAATGCCGCGAGGTCTTTCGGCCGGTAGTCGTGGGCGTTCCAGCCGTGGAGCGGGGATATTACGTAGTTTGGCCAGAGTTTTCCCGCATAGCCCGCCTTCTCGACGAAGTATGCGAGTCGCTTGAGATATTTCGATTGAACAGCGAGGGTTCGAAAGTCAAACACAAGAACCGACGGAGCGAGGCTCCACGAGAAAACCTCGTAGTCTTTCTGTCTCCAATGATCGGGGGAGTAGGTCAGGATGGTTCCGAAGTTCGCGGGAACGGGGCTCGATCCTCCGCCGAATGGTCTGGCTTCTACCGACTCGACACTGAATCCGGAAGCCGCCGAGACGAGAGTGATCTGTTCCGGATTTATTCCGACGCTTGCAGTGTAAAAATAGAGTGTGTGATTGCCGTCCTGCGGATAGAGGGAGAACTGGCGCGTGTTCGTCCCATCTCCCACCGTTATGTGTATGTCCGCTCCCGAGCCCGAATAGGAGTATTTCAGCGCGAGCTGTGCCTGACCGGTTCCAAGGCCCTTGAGCAGCTTCGCGAAAGAGAGCTCATAGGTCGTCTGTGAACCGTCCAGGCTTTCCTTTAGTCCTACGCCGTCCCTGATGAGCAGGTTGCCGGTACCGAGGCGGACGCCGGGATAGTCCGGTACGAGTGCAGCAGCATGCACGTGGACCGTAGCGTTCTGATCCGTACTGGTAATGCGGAACTTGTTGACGTCGGTGCCGTCCGGAAGTGGCAGCAGAAAGGTGACCGGTTCGGGTTTGCTGAGAACCGGAAGGATTGCGGTCATCTCACGGCTCTGCTTGGTCTGCGGATCCGTGAGGAAGACGTGAAGGGCGATGGCTGACCCCTGTGCCGTGTAGGTCAGGGAAAAGCTCTTTGTCCGGTTGGCAACGGCCACCGGCTGTTTCAAGCCGAATAGCGCGGTTCGTAGCCCATCAGTCGTGCCAGGCAGGAACTCGCCCTGCGCTCCTTTCGGAACACGCGAATCTGCGTTGAGCGCAACCATCCGGCCGCCTGCTTCGAATGTAAAATCCTGCACAGGATGCGCGCACCCGAGCACCGTAGCAGAAACCAGAATCGCCGTGAGGAGAAGGCGAAAAAACACGCGGTAGCGTTTACTATGAAGACTGTCTGTACGTGTCACGCACGCGATGGTATCACAACCGGCACACCCGGCGTAAGGCCCCGAACGTGCAAGAATGAAGGGTGTGTTGCACTGCAACCGCTCTGCCCGGCAATATATTTGAAGAGAGGTCAGTTGAGTAATCTGCAGGGGCCTGGGACTCGTACTATTCCGGGAGAAGGAGTTTCAATGTTCGGCATTGTGTTATCGCGGATACGCGTTGGAGCGGCTGCACTGGTGTTCATTCTTCTTTCTGCGGCAGCTGCGGCAGCCGCGCCGGCGGGTCATGTCGACTGGTTGAAACCCTCAGACGGCCCCTATCCGGTCCTGCATCCGGGCGATCCGATCTCCATCCATGTTTCGATCTCCCGCCAGCGGGTGTATATCATGCGCGGCAAGCGGGTGATATACACCATGACCGCGTCCACCGGACTGGAAAATCCGAAGGACGACGCGACACCGCAGGGCGTGTTCTATATCCAGCGCGAGCGCGGGCTTTCATTCTATGCACCATCCGAACACGAAGGCGCGCGCTACTGGGTGTCGTGGCTTCATCACGGCGAATACCTGTTTCATTCAGTGCCAGTGAATCGAAACGGGGAAATTATCCGGAGCGAGGCTGAAAAGCTCGGTCGCGAGGCATCGCATGGCTGCGTTCGGCTTACGGTTCCCGATGCACGCTGGTTTTACCGTCATATTCCCTATCACACCAAGGTGGTTATCGGGCAATAGGCTCGGTTGATCCCTTCGAATCAACTGCTCACTGCCGCGGAAGAACTGTGGCGGGGTCGGTGAGCACTCCGCTGTCAAAGTACATGTAATTTATCGGGCCTCCGGCTTTCCCGACTACCTGCCCTGCGCGCGCCACCGACCCGGTGGACTCGGTCACCGCCGCCAGTCCTGAAAGGAGAATTGTCTGCTCTGTGTGCCGGTTTGTGATCTGGATACGAAGGCCAAGCACGGTGTCTTTGAACACGCGTACTTCGCCGGTCATCGGGGCTACAACGTTCTCGGACCCGCCGGTCTTTTCAGACGCAGGCGAGAGTTCGATTGATGCAAGGTCACGATTCACCGACTGTGAGCTCTTGAAGGATCGTATGATTGAGTAGCCGCGGCCCAATGGGGCAATGTGAGGCGTGTCGGCCGGATACGGCGAGAAGGACAACTGTCTGTATCCGAATCCGAACTCCTCTTTTATCCACTCGGCTGCATTCACGTCGTTTTTCCAGTACATGCCGTTGTGCCAGCGGGACGCAATGGAGAAGTGCAAATGAGGTTCGAGGTACTGCGCCCACCTGCCGGTGCGTCCTACTGTTCCGAGCGTCTCCCCGGCATATACCCGCACTGCGGTGGTAATCCATGTGTCGTGCAGATGGGCATAGTAGTACTGTCGACCGTCATCTCCCCGCAGGATCAGCGCCGTACCGCCAAGCTGGTTGTCGGCCGGAAACGCGGTTCCCGATATCACCGCAACCACATGGTACTGACTGAACGCGGCGCGGAGTGGCGAACTCGAGGCGAGTTCAGGCGCTATTCCGATGTCTACTGCATTTCCTCCGTCCCAGTGGATATGGGTCCAGCTCATGATAGAAACGTTGCCCGAGACCGGGAACGCGTACTTCCGGTTGTGGGAAAAGTGCACTGCTGCGCCCGCGCTTGCATGTGCGAGGGTAGCCAGGGTGAAGAACAGCACGGGCATCAGGCGTAGGTTCATACATAGATTTTCGTTCGGGAACCGGCGATACTTGACCCGGTTCATGCGAGGAGTCCGGCGGTATCGCCGACCCCGAACCGGTTCACCCGTGATGCACCGCGGCGCCATCGAGAAATATGGACACAATCTGTTGAACAAGCGTTGTCAGGGAGCCTTCCGGGTCTTTGCCGTTCCCGTAGAAGAACGGGTACATCATTCCGAGCAGGACCCATGTACCGGTCCGGGTATCCATGGGGCGGAGCTCACCGTTGGCGACTCCCTGTTGCAGAATGGATTCTATCCGTTCAATGAATTTCCGGTGGTACACCTCATTGAATCGGCTGCGCTTCTCCGGATCGAGCTTTCCCATCTCCTGGCTCGCAAGGCGCATAACCGCACGCTGGTCGGGTGGTTCCGAAAAGATCATTTCCACAAGTCGCGCTATCTGTTGACGGCAATTGCAGTCGGTTCCAAGACTCTGGGCTATCAGCCCTTCCATCCTGTCCAGGTAGCTGTCGAGAATTGCCACCATGAGGTCCTGTTTGTCTTTGAAGTGGTAGTACAGAGCTGCCTTTGAAACTCCGAGCGATTCGGCAATCTGTCGCATGGAGATGCCGTTGTACCCGGCCTCCACGAACATGACCGTTGCACTTTCGATTGCCCGTTGTCGCAGAGTGTGCGGCGCTTCAGCGGTATTCATTGTTCGCCTCCCCGTCAGTGTACCTCTTGTGCTTCAGAGCTCTGTTCCGCAGTGGAGGATTCTGCCACCCGGTGTTTCAGGCCGGCTGCAACCGCGATCATCAGTACGCTCACTATCCCCATGATCAGAAATGCTCGTGTGTACCCGGCTCCGCTTCCTCCACCGGAGGCAGCAACGGCTCCTATCACCGACGCCCCGAACAGCTGTCCCGTACTCGTGAAGATGGTGACGGCCCCTTGTGCTGCAGATCGGTCCTGCGCGCTCACCTCGTTCAGCGTGATGTATCGGATTGGCGCGCCAAGCAGTGTTGACAACCCCAGCCCAACAAGGGCGCCATCTACCATGAACATGGAAAGCGATCCGGACGTTGTAGACAGGAGGATCATTCCTGCCGCAGTAATGACCAGTCCGGTCAGTATGACAATTCTGGACCCGATTCCGTCAAGAAGCCGCCCCACGAGGGGAGAGCCGACCGCCATGGCAAGAACCACCGGCATGAGCAGAAAACTCGCCTGTCCAGGGCCGACACCGGAGATTGTCGCAATGGCGAGCAGCGGCATGAACACCACGGCGGCTTCACCGAGCCCTGCTCCTGCGGTGAGCACATAACCGATTCGCAGTTGCCGCGATGCGAACAGCGCCGCGGGCAGGATCGGGTTCCTGCTCCGCCGTTCCACGAGTGAGGCCAGGAAACCCACCACAACGGCTCCGGCAAGGAACGGGAGCACGGCCAGACTCACCACACTGTGAAAGAACTTCGCAGTATCGATGTTGTTCAGACCGTACACCAGTGATGCGAGGGCAAGCGAAACGAGAATCGTACCGGCCCAGTCGAACCCCGACTGACCGTCGCGTTTCTTTGACGGCAGGAGGCGCACGCCAAACACGAGTATTACAAGGGCAACGGGAATGTTGATGAGGAAGAGCCAGTGCCAGGTCGTTACGCTCAGGATAAATCCTGCCAGGGCAGGGCCTATGATAAATGCAAGGCCAAATACTGCGCCGATCAGGCCAAGCGCACGTCCGCGGCGCTCCTTCGGAAACGTATCACCAATTACCGCACTGGCAACCGGGAAAATACCACCGGCGCCGAAGCCCTGCACTGCCCGGCCAACCAGAACTACCAGGAACGACGGCGCGGCCGCTACAATCAGTGAGCCCACCGCAAATAGCGCGAGGTCGATTGAATAGATGAGCCTTCGACCGGCGATGTCCGAGAGCTTGGCCATGATGGGTGTGCCGATCAGATTGAACAAAACGTATGCAGAGAAGATCCAGGCAAGCGAACGATCTCCCGCGCCGGCAAATGTCGAGCGGATGGCCGGAAGAGCGGGGCCCACTATTGCTATGTCCAGTGCTCCCATCAGCACGCCGAAGAACAGCACGAGCAGTATCTGATTCAGGCGTTTTTTTTCCATAGGTATCTCCAGAAATGATTTCCCATTCCTTACTGACCGGTCGGTAAGGAGTGCTCTTCGAAGATACCGCCGCAATGGCTGACAGTCAAGACGTGCTCCCTACGCGGTTCGAAGATACCGGTAGAGGAAAAACGCCGGGATAATTGCAAGGGCTTTGTCTACGAGGTTCACGACAATGCGTGAGAACAGTGCCGCCGAGAAGACGCTCTGCCCGATTGCAATCAGCCCCGTAACTACATAGTCGATCTGGGCGCCGGAAGTTCCTCCGTAGACGATAGTGGCTATCATTGCCCCCAGCAACGCATTTGCCAGAGTTACGGCAATCAGGACAACGATCGCATGAAGGATCGTATTGAATCTCCCTGACTTGACGGCGTATCCGACTATCAGCGCGGTTGCGATGCTGCATATTGACCACGGCCAGTAGAGTCCATTAAAGCCAAATCCCGCGTCTTCGAACACATTGGTCAACGCGCCGGTGAGCACGCCCGGCACTATGCCGAAGAGCGCTGAAGAGATGGCCGTGAATGTAGAATCCAGGAAAAATGGAAGGTGGAGGAGGAGATTGATTCGCTGCAGAATGGCATTCCCTGCCGCGAAAAGGACGGCAGCAACAATGACAAGAGACATCCTGCTGCGGATTCCCGAGTAGAGCATGTACGCTGGGCTCACCCCATTCGCTCTTTCCATTTCTGCTCCCAGAATACAGAGTATTTCTCAGTCGCTGCAAGTATGGTATCATGTATGACAAATGACTACTCGGAGAGTTGTTCGGTCGACCCTGTTTGCCCTGGGCACTGCAGCCATGATCGGAATGGTAGTCGTGGTTTCTGTGTCCTATTCCTCTGTTCGCAATTCAATTCATCAGACTGAGCTTCAGTTGAGCGAGTCTCGCACTCGATGGGCTCGGGCAATGGCCTACATGTCCACGCCCGACATATTGAGTGCCGCCCATCGTTCCGAACGATTGCTCGTCCGACGTGCGTTCGATGGACTCGCCGCCGTCGAACGGGTTCGTTCGCTGCATTTTCTCGGACCGGATTATCCGAAGGTTGCCGGGGCCCTGCAGATTATCGAATCCGCACGGAATCGGGGCTACGCTGCGACACCGGTGTATCCGGCCAAAGCCGCAGTTGAGGTCGAGCGCGCCCTTTCTACCGTTTCCGCCGATTTCGGTCGCTATTCCCAATTACAGGAAGAGTACGTATCTCATTTGAATACGTTTGTGCTTGTTGTGTCGGGCATTATTCTGGCTCTCTTCCTTCGCGGTGAGCGAAAGAATCGGAATCTCCGGCAAGCGGAACAGAAGGCGCGGCAGATGTCGCGATTTCTGCTCTCAGACTACGAGAGTAAAATGCATTCAGTTGCACTGGAGCTGCACGACGACATTGCACAGGAGATCTACCTTGCATTGTCTGCAGATTCGGCCTCCCTGGTTCGACGTGAGCACCTGCAATCGGTGCTCGAAAAGGTGCGCGCTCTGTCGCAGGGTCTTCGACCGGGAGAAGTCGCATCCCTTTCGCTGAACGGAAGTCTTCAGTCATTATGCCGGAAGATTACGCGAACAACGCCGCTCAGCGTGACGTTCATCAGTTCGGAACTGGAACTATTCCAGCCGCCTTACGAGTCGCGGATCCAGATATATCGGATTGTTCAGGAATGTCTCATGAATGCCGTACGGCATTCCGGCGCGGGTACGGCAACTGTAGAGGCGCTGCTTCAGGAAGGCCAGTTCCTCGTTCGGGTTGAAGACAGCGGCAGCGGGTTCAGATTCGACGAGTCCAACCTCCATACCCATCCCGGCCTTGGAATCAAGGGCATGTACGACCGGGCGTCCATCCTCGGCGGCACGGTATCCATCGATTCCGCGCCCGGCGCGGGAACGAGGGTGGAACTGCGGCTCTCCATTGGAGAGTTCTCGCGGGATCGTGCCGGACTGGACGGCAGTGGATGATTCGCGGGCGTTCCCAACTCCTGGCGGTTCTATTCTGTGTCGCGCTGGTCGGGGGCTGCTCGGGCGTCCGCAACACGGAGTATGCAACGCTTTCCGGCGTGCCCTGGAACGACCGGTCGGTCTTTCTCGCCGGAGCGGCGGATAGAGATCTCTTTGCCGCCTACCCGAACCTTGAAACTGCGCCATCCTATCATATCAGGATTGATCTTGCGGACGACCTGGACAGTGCAGACTGTTCAATGTCCGTCCGGTATCGCACCGGGGATCGGCAGCACGCCGGTACGTTGGATTTTCTCCTGCTTGCAAATCAGTCGCCCGGTGCAATGGAGGTTCAGGAGATCACGGTCGACGGTGCGCCTGCGCGGTTCGAGCTGATGGATGAATCCACCATGGTGCGGGTGGACCTGCCCGACCGGAGCCCCGGTCCCACGGAGACATATATCTCGATCCACTACCGGCTGAACGATCTCGGGTCGAGGAAGGCGGGCTTCGGCGGGTTTGGACGTTCCGGGGAAGTGGTTGCGCTCGCGTATGCCTACCCGGTCATTCCCGCTCAGAACCCGTGGGACCTCGGCAGGCCTGCGGTGTGGGGAGACATAACCGCAAATCCGCAGGCGTTCTACGTTGTGGAAGTGAGTTATCCATCAACCCTCGTTCTCGCTGCCCCCGGAACGGAACTCCATCGGGCGCGGAGAGCCAATCGCACCACGACCCTTATTGCTCATGGACCTGCACGGGACTTTGCCTTCGCACTCTCCGCGGATTTCCAATACTGGGAGCGGGCGTACGGCGGAACCAGAATCCGCCTCTTCGCTCGGAATACCAATGACCAGACCGCAGAATCCGTGCTGAGGGACGCGGGTGCCGCCGTGGAAATATTCGGCAGGAGCTTTGCCCCGTATCCGTATGATTCTCTCACGTTCGTGGCTTCCCGGCTCGATGCACTCGGGCTTGAGTTTCCCGGGTTCGTAATCCTTGCTCCATGGCTGACTGAGAACAGCGGAAGCGCGAGCAGAGTCGCACGAGTGAAGACGCTCCTCGAGGCTACCATTGCCCACGAGACAGCACACCAGTGGTTCTATGCACTCGTCGGTAATAACCAGCTCCAGCAACCATGGATCGATGAGGGACTTGCACAGTACGCGACCTGGATGTACTACCAGGAGCGATACGGCCCCGGAGCGGGACGAAACATTCTGGACTCCTTCTCCAAACGGTGGCAACGAGTCGCCGATCGGAATATCCCGATCGGCCGTCCCGTACGCTCCTATACCCCTCAGGAATACAGCGCAATTGTCTACGGTCGCGCTCCGCTATTTTTCATGGCACTGAATGAACGGATGGGTCCGATCGCATTCGACGCATTTCTTGCCGCATTGACGCACGACTATGGCTTTCGGGAAATCACCGGTCTGGACGTAAAGCTCGAGGCTGAAGCTGCGTGCGGTTGTTTGCTGGACGATATTTGGAAGAAATGGGTTGATGGCTGAGCGGATCCCGGGGGATCGTCCTTCTCCGCGGCCGTCAGGCGTGCTAAGCTCGCTGCATGGCCGTGCTCAGACAATTCATCCCGTTGACCGCGCTTTCCTTGCTCATGATGGCGTACGGTTTTTCCGTCACCATGATCGGGCCGCTGCTTCCGGACATTCTTGCTGGGTACGGACTGAACCTTTCCTCCGGGGGACTGTTCGAAACCTTTCGCAGCATTGGCGGTATCATCGCGGCGTTCGTAGGCGGACTTGTCTCAGACCGTGTTTCGAAAAAATGGCTCGTCGCCCTGATGTTTGCGGGCTATGGGCTGACACTGGCCGCCATTGGGCGCGCGCCGGAGCATGCGCTCCTGCTCCTGCTGTTCTTTACGCTTGGGTTCACGACTCGCCTCGTGGACTCGGTTTCCAATGCACTGACGGCGGATCTCTACCCGACATCGAGTGGTACCGCCCTGAACCTGCTGCACATGATGTTCGGCGTCGGCGCCCTCCTGGGCCCACTGTTCGCCCGAGCCGTACTGAACGCGCATGCTTCGTGGCAATCCACCTATGGCTCGCTTGTCGGCCTGTGTGCATTCGTCCTGGTATTCTACGTGCTTGCGCTCTATGTCTCGCGTCACCGGTGGGGCTTTCCGATTCATCGGACCGCTGGAATGACGGGTCGCGGCATACAACCGGGGTTTCTCCGCAGCATGATGCGCTCTCTGCCTCTCTGGATGGCCGCAGGGATCATGTTTCTTTACGCGGGACACCAGGCGACCATGTCTGTCTGGCTTCCCCTCTATGTGGAGAATGATCTTGGGGGGTCCGTATTCGTTGCTTCTCTCGGATCTTCAATGTTCTGGATTGGTATTGTCTGCGGCCGCTTCGTATCAATGCTACTGGTGCGTCAGGTCCGCGCTGAAATCATTGTGGCAATGGGATGTATTCTGGGCGGTATCCTCCTCGGTGCCGGATTCCTTTCTCATTCGGCAGAGATGCTGCTTGCCGCATCGCTCCTGACGGGGTTGCTCACCGGAGGAACCATTCCTCTTCTGATATCCGTGACGTGCGCATGGTTCCCCGCGTCCACCGGCAGTGTCTCAGCGTTCATATACCTGAGTGCATCCGTTGCACGCGCAATCATTCCCTGGCTCACAGGAGTTCTGGGTCAACAGATCTCGCTGCCGTTCGGCATGGCGCTGGCCTGGTTGACACTCCTGACCGCCGGTATCCTGTCGTACGTTATGCAACGCCTGTCCAGCGGCGATCGGCGACGAGGTCCTTCATGAGGAAGCAGGTGAAGCCGGCCCGAACGATGGCGCGTCGCTGCCCGTTGAAGAAATCGTGCTCACGTCGGGATCGCGTGTCCTGCCAGGTCCAGCCGGGGGGTAAATCAATCCAGTCGTCGTTGTATCGCGCCACGGACTTGGCGGCACGCCACGGACTGGGCGGCACGCCACGGGTGCTGAGCTCGCCAATGCGTTGTCAGGCGGAGTTTTTTTCTTCGGTTTCCCTGCCGGCAAAGATCAGGCGAGGTCTGTTGTGATAGTTGAATCCAGATTCCACAATTCCGTGCTCACCGGCCTTCAGGATGGTCTTCCGAGCGCCGTTGTCCGGAACGCGATATTCGAGGTTTCCGAATACCAGCACGACGCCCTTGAACATGATATCTTCCACCACCGCTATGCTGCGCCGGGAGGCGCGGAGACGGTCCCTCAAGCTGGGAACCCGGCCGCGCAGCTCCGCCATTTCTCCCGAAAGCTGAGAAAGTGACGCCTGAAGCTGATTCTTTGCTGCCAGTACGCGCTCGTCCGCTCTCCCGTCGTGAATGACTCGTTCCAGCTGTTCGAGCTGCTGCTCGACCTTGTTCGCGTCTTCCTGCTTGGCCGCTATGTTGCGCATGGTTGACCGATAGGTGAGCAGGAGATTGGGTTCCACGCCGATAGCCACCCGAGTCGCCGCCTCGTAGATATTGCCGAGTTTTTTGCACCAGAAGCTTTCGCCCACTATGAGCTCGCTCGCAATGACCTCGGATCGACGTCCGTTCAGGACACAGTGTTTGAAGGCGGTCACATGGGAGTGCATGATTGCCTCTTCTACGAGCACGTGGCCACGACAGGTAACCGTGGAGCTCTCAATGTACTTGGCATACAGGTCCCCGCCACAGTCGATGGTGCCTTCTCCGCTACCGGTAATTCCGGTCTTCAGAAGAATATTTCCCCCCGCCTTGAGCGTTGCCCTGCCGACGCCTTTGCCCACCTGAATATCACCGTCCGCTTCCACGATGAATCCGTCCGCTATTCCGCCCTCTATGACGACCGAGCCCTCGAAATGGATATTCCCGGTTTCGTAGTTCACATTTGCAACGGAGACCACCGGCTCAACGACGACAATGCCGTCCACGATCTTGACGTTTCCGTCGCAGGTTGCATAGAGACGGGTAAGATCGGAACCGATACGGGTGTTGGCCCCTTCCAGGAGTTTCACGGTTTCTCCGTCCATTTCTGCCGGAATGATCTGACCGGTGACCGTCTGACCGTCCACGGGCTGAATTGGCGGTTCGAGCTCGGCAAGTAGATCACCTGCGTGACAGTTCTCTATGAAATTCAGCTCCTTGAGGTTTATTCGGCCGAAGTCCATTTCGAGATACGGCTTTCCCCGGTTCACGTTGAAAAAGTAGACAATGCGATGGCCCTTCCCGAATATCGGTTCAATTCCTGTCGCAATTCTGATCGGCCTGCCGTATTCCCGTGCGGATAGAAGCCGCTGGATTCGATCCCGGTCAATGCCGAAGATTACTCCTGCATGGTTGAGCTCTTCGAGGACGTCTGCGATGACGGGTGAGGCGGCGCCCTTCTTTGGCGGCTCCACTGCAACCGACGCCGTCATCCGGTCTTCGGAAATAGAGACCTCGATTGATGCTGCGAGGGCTTTCCCGGCGGGCCACTCTACCAGGGCTTCGGGTTTTCCGCTTCCCTGTTCAATGAGATCTCGAATGACCTTCCCGCGCACCGGTGGCACACGCAGGAGCTTCATCCGGTTCTCTATTTCTTCGGGATAAACCGGACGGCCGGATGCCGCGGGCGGATACACGATGAGATACGCCCATCCTTTGCGATAGAAGAGCTTGAACTTGCCGTCGGGTGAAGGGTCAAAAGACATCGTGAAAGATTGTACTTCTCAGGCTGATCGAAGGCAATGGTCGTGCGGACGTTAGTCCGACAGGCTTTCTTCAATCATGCGGGATTGGGCGCGGATGTCTTCGATCTCTTTGATCCAGAATGCCTCGCTGCCCCATTCCGGGAAGGCTGATTGAAACCAGAAGTCGTGCCGCTGCCGGGCCCGCCACGCAAGAAAGTAGACTATGCGCATGAAACGCAGTGGTTCCACCAGCCGAAACTGACGAAAATCCAGCTCTGCAAAACGGGAGTATCCGTCCTGGAGCAGCGCAACCTCTCGTCCACAGTGTTGTACGTGATCCGGGAGCAGGAGCCATAGATCCTGCACCGCGGGAGCCATCATCATATCGTCGAAATCAATAATAAGGAGCCCGGTCCCCGGCCGATCGAGGATATTGCCACGGTGACAGTCCCCGTGGACACGGTGAATCGGGACACCCTGGAAGAGCGGAGTAATGGTTTCTACCGTTGATCTGCAGATAGTCTCGAATTCGTCTCTGACTTCCGGATGCACTACCCCCGCCTCCAGTAGCTCGTCGAGGAATGAGACGGTAAGGCCGTCGGGACTGCATGTTACCCGGTGCGGCGCCGGGCGGAGCTTCGCAACCGCGTGGCACCGGCCAACTATTCCACCGAGTCGGTCCCAGTCCTCATCGTTTTCTGCATCGAAGTTTCTGCCGCCCATTTTTGGATACAGTGCGAAGTGAAAGGTATCTTCGTTCTCTGCCCCGTCAACGATTTCGACTGTGGAAAGCGTGTCGTTGTCCGTGTTCAGGATTGGAGGTACCACCGGGATTTCCGCTTCCGCGCAGTCAAGGAGAAACTGGTGTTCGTCGAGGATTGCATCTTCGGTCCAACGCCCGGGGCGGTAGAACTTGACCACGAACTCGGTTCCGGAATCCGAGCGCAGTCCGTACACACGGTTGATGTAACTCGGATATGGCTGAACGGTTCCGTCGAGGACCAGATCGTAGGCGGATTCCACAGCCGAAACAGCCGCCTGAGGCGTAAGCAGATCAAAGAGTCCGGTCAGCATGCACGTTCCTTCATGGACCGTAACTATGCCCGACAATTGCCGTTTGTGCTACAGCCGGCAGCGGTTGCGGATCCACCGGATCCGCAACTTCATCAGATTTTCCCGGAACGGAACGCTCACATCCCGATTCGACTGTTGTTGCAGTACTACAGGGTGAACGAGAACTTACCGCCGAAGTAGAAAACGTACGGGACGACGCTCGTGCCGGCGGATACATCGGGGCCAAGAAGGAGTGCAACGCCTGCTCCAAGACGGAATACCTTTCCTATCTTGAAATACGCAGAAAGATCCGGTATCCAGACACTCCCGGTTCCGAGGTGATTGTAGAGGCCAAAGAACAGGAATGCCCCACCGCCGACGTTGAAGTCGATGGCAACAGGGCCAAGGTTCGCTTCGGCGAACAGGTTAGGCCATATGAGAGATTCCACGATGAAGCTGAGTCCCCGGACCCCGATGCCGAAGTTCATTGGACCAACCGGGACCTGGTACATGACACTTGCTTCCGGCAGGAGGAACAGATAGTTCGTAAGCACATCGATACTCTGTGTCTGGGTTGTACCGCCGATTCCGCTCACGGCGACACCCATATTGATAGGAATATCTGCGCCCACATCTATGCGCATCTCAGCGAACAACGGCATGGCAAGTATTGCAAAGAGGGCGAACATGACGAGAATCTTCTTTCGTCTGAACATACAACTCCTCCCGTATAGTGAGACCTTCTATCAATTCTACACCGGATGCACCCGGATTGCACGAACTTTGACATCATGTCGCTTGACCCGTTATTCGAGCATCCTTATATTCTGATTGCTTCGCTTTCGAATATTACGAAAGCGAAATAGATTGCAGAGGCAGAATAGAGTGGATAACTACCGGCTTGTGGAACTGCTCAGCCTGGTCAGCCGCAGGATGCACCGATATCTGGTGCCCGTGGCAGAGGCTGAGGGGCTTTCTTTTACCGAAATTGTTGTGTTGTGGAAAATGAACAGACGCAAGGCGTGCCGGGTCACCGATCTGGCGGGCGAGGTGAGCATGCCGCCGAGCACCCTGACCGGAGTGCTCGATCGGCTGGTTGCGAAGGGCTTGCTTGTGCGCGTCCCCGACCCTGAAGACCGCAGGGCCGTAATCCTTACGGTCGGTGAACACGTGCCGGATCTTCTTGAGACCATGAAGGATGCAAGCCGCGAACGATTATCGGCTGCATTTCGAGCCGTTCCCGATGAACATCTTGAGCGGCTCGCCGGTGACTTGCAGGAGCTGCTCGACTGTCTTGAAGGCGAAGATGAGGAATCTGTGTGAGTGATACGAAAATGACCGGCGGGCCGAACGGCGCCGGAGAGAGTGGCGAGAAGACGCGTCACTGGATAGCTCCGGTGCTCGTTGCCCTGATCGGGGCGTTCATGTCAATCCTCGATACGAGCATTGTCAATGTTGCGATACCGACTATCATGAATGTTTTTAATGTAGGGACCGGGGACGCGCAGTGGATAGCAACCATCTACATGCTCGCGCTTGGCGTGGTAGTTCCCATGAGCGGCTGGATCGGGGACAAGCTTGGATTCAAGCGGCTGTACATCCTCGCTATGGCGGTGTTCGTTGCCGGTTCAATGCTGTGCACGCTCAGCTGGAGTCTGACGTCATTGATTGTCGCTCGCGTTATCCAGGCAATTGGCGGCGGTATGATCATGCCGACGACCATGGCAATGATCTACCGGATGGTGCCTCGAGACCGGATCGGCGGCGCAATGGGAATTTTCGGCATTGCGCTGCTTGTCGCGCCGACAATAGGGCCGACACTCGGCGGCTATCTCGTGGAATATGTCGATTGGCGCTGGATCTTCACCATCAATCTTCCGATCGGCATCATAGGTATCCTGCTCTCGCTTGCGGTGTTGCCGGATTTTTCTGCCGGAAAGGCGGGCAAACTCGATGTTCCCGGCGCACTGACGTCGGCAATCGGGCTTTTCTGTCTTCTGCTGGCTCTGAGCAAGGGAGCCGCCTGGGGCTGGGGCGATGAGAAGACGGTGTTGCTGCTCTACCTGAGTGTCACGTTTCTGTCGCTCTTTGTGTACATAGAGCTCACTTCGCCGGCTCCGCTGCTCGAGCTTCGGGTATTCAAGTATGCAACGTTCACGTTTGCGAATCTGACCGTAATTGTCACAACGATCGGCATGTTCGCGGGGCTTTTCTATCTTCCCCTCTTTCTCCAGACGATTCGCGGACTTGGCGCAATGCAGACAGGTCTTCTTCTCATGCCCGGCGCGCTCATATCGGCGATAATGATGCCAATAACCGGAAGGTTGTATGACAAGATTGGCCCTCGGTTTCTTGTGGTGACGGGTCTGCTGCTCCTTGCTCTTCTGACTTACAACTTTCGCTTTCTCAATCTGGACACGCCCTACGCAACTATAACCCTCTGGATTGTCCTTCGCGGCGGAGTCATTGCGCTTGCGAACATGCCTGCGCAGACTGCAGCGCTTGCGGTAATACCCACGGAGCTCGTAAGCCGCGCCTCTGCAATGACAAACGTATTGGGACGTATTGCGAGCTCATTTGGCATTGCGGGCCTCACATCGGTTCTCACGCACCGCATAGCCTTCCATTCGCAGAACATGGCTCAAAGCGTAACCGCCGGGAGTCCGGGGACCATTGACTACCTGACCAACTTTGCCGCCGGCCTGGGCGGCACGGTGGCTTCGACCCGATCGGTTGCAATCTCATACCTTTATGGACATGTTCAGAAGCTTGCGTTCGTGAAAGGGATAGATGACGTATTTCTCATAGCCGCCGGATTGACGCTCCTCGGTGTGGTTCCATCCATGTTCCTGAAGAAGGGTTCGGTTGCAGAGACACCTGCTGTTGCCGGCGAATAACACACATCTGATGAAAAGAACTCGAAATATTGAAGACGGACAAGAGGTACATTGTGTCAAGGAATAAGATAATCATCATTGTAATTTCCGCTATTCTCGCAGGAGGACTCGGAATAATCGGCTTTTATGCATATCAGGGAGCACGCTACGTTTCCACCGACGACGCCCGGGTCAGCGCGGATCTGGTCCATGTGTCGCCGGAAATCGCCGGCAACCTGCTGGTCTGGAATGTCAAAGAGGGTGATATGGTCACCGCCGGGCAGATTCTCGGGCGGCAGGATCTGGGTGCGGCAATGACATCCGGTGCAATGAATCCGTCGTCCATAGCGAACGTAGGCGGTGTGATAGCCCAGAAGGCGCTGCTGAAAGCGCCAATAAGCGGTCAGATCATCAAGTCCAATGCGGTGGTGGGGCAGATGGTCATACCCGGCACAACTCTTGCCATCATCGCGGACACCGGTGATCTGTACATTTCGGCCGACATAAAGGAGGGCAATTTTGCCCGGATCCATATCGGCCAGGTTGTGGATGTTCATGTGGACGCGTACCCGGGTACGACCTTCCCCGGACGCATTCAGAATATCGGTCGTGCCACCGCATCCACGTTTTCGCTTTTGCCGGCGCAAAACAACTCGGGCAATTACACGAAGGTTACGCAGGTCATCCCCATCAAGATCCATCTTCTCCAGATGGACGGCGCCCATCTCATGGTGGGCATGAACGCCAGCATCCGCATCCACGTGGAGTGATGACATGAATACAAGGAGTACTTCTGTGGATAAGACTGTATTGAAGAGGCTGAGCATCGGGCTCGCCGCACTGGCGGTTGTTTTTCTGCTCGGCGCATGTTCTGCAAAGAGTTCGAATCGGGTAACCGTGACAACCGCAGTGTCGGCCAGGGGAACTGTCGTGAAGAGCGTGAATCTTTCGGGAATTCTCGCCCCTGACCAGACGGTCAATATCTTTTCCGAGCTTGGAGGATACGCGACCAGGGTGACTGCCGCGGTAGGTGACCCGGTGAAGGCTGGTTCGCTGCTGGTTCAGATAGATGATCGCCAGCTTGAGGCGCAACTCGAGGTGGCTCGCGCCGCGGTGCAGGCGGTGGATGACCAGGCGGCGCAGGCGAAAATCGGGATTCAGACGGCGAAAGCGAATCTTGACCTGGCGCAAAAGTCCTATGCCCGAATTGACTCGCTTTTCAAGAGCCAGGCGGTTCCCCGGAACCAGATGGACGATGCCCGGAATAAGCTCGATCTGGCGCAGAGCGCATACGAAAACGCCCAGAAGCAGTATCAGCAACTCACAGGATCGAGTCTTGCCCAGGCAAAAGCCCGGGTGGACCTCATCCAGGTGCAGATCAGCAACAGCATCATCAGGAGCCCGCTCAGTGGTGTTGTAACGAACCGCAACGTCAACCCCGGGGAGATGGTCAGCATGGCCGCACCCGTCATGACGATTTCCGATACGTTCACGCTGAAACTGCAGGGTACCGTTGCGCAGGCTGAGGTACCGCTCATGCACATGGGACAGAAGGTCACGGTGACGGTGGACGGAATGCCGGATGTAACCTTCTCTGGCAGCATCATCCAGATCGGTCCAGTGGCAGCCTCGACCGGTCAGTATTTTCCGGTGGTCGTTAGTCTGAAGAACGACGGCAGGCTTCTTGCCGGCATGACTGCGATGGCCTCGTTCAAATTGACCGGACCGGAGAGAGTGCTTCTCCCGCTGTCAGCAGTGAAGGCTGAAGGTGGTGAAAACTTCGTGTTTGAGGTCCGGAACGGCACCGTTCGGCGCGTTGCCGTTGAGCTCGGACTCGCGAACTCGACGCAGGTCTCAATTGTCCGCGGACTGGATGCAGGGGTTACGGTTGCAACAAGCAACCTCGGCACGCTCCAGGACGGCATGGCAGTGACGGTCGGGAACTGAAGAGGGGTCGGAATGCGAAAGCAACAATTTCTCCGGAGCAGTGGTGTTCGGTTTGCCTTTCTCATGACGCTGGTCTCGGCGTTCCTGTCCGGGCCGATTTACGCACAAGGTGCACCAAAGAGTCTGACAATAGAGCAGGCGGTATCCGCATCGCTTCAACACAGTAACGGCATTGAAGGTGCCCTGGCCGACTGGCACAGCGCACAGGAGAAGGCGGCGGAGGCCAGGCTTCAACAGTTGCCGTCCGTTAAGCTCTCCGGTTCCTATATGCGTCTGAGCAAGGTTCCCGGCTCCAGCATCCCCCTCGGACCGACGACGACTCTAACCCTCCCGGCGTCGCCCGAGAATGCATTCAATTTCGCCGTTGATTTGCAGTACCCGATATTCGCCGGGTTCAGGCTGAAGGAGGCGGTGAAGCTTGCCGAGCTTCAGTCGGCGGGGAAGAAGATCGGGGTGCAGATTGTGCGCCAGGCACTGCGCTTCGAGGTGCGCAGAGCGTACTGGGAGGCAGTGCGCGCATCCGCGGCCGTCAGTACTATGAAGAAGAATCTCGATCTTGTCGGCGTTATGCGAAAAGAGGTGGAGGACGAGGTTACCCAGGGTCTTGCAACTCAGTCCGATTTGCTTCAGGCGGAAGACCGGTACAATCAGGCTCAGCTGATGCTGACGGATGCCATATCCGGGAGGAACAAGGCACTCCTTGCACTTTCGTCGTTCATGGGAGACGATTCGGTCGGCGCGCTCATTGCGGGCGGCGCATCGGCCGGCTTCTCGCTGGACGCGAAACCGGTTTACGATCTCTCGACGAAGGCCTCCGGAGTGCAGTTCCCGAAACTCGAAGCTCCGATAGATCCGCAGAAGCTCCTCTCCGATGCACTCTCGAATAGGCCGGAGACACAAACGGCAACGGTAGGGGTGGAGAGTGCGCGGCATGCAAAAATGATGAGTCAGGCAGGACTTTTCCCGACTCTCGCGCTTATCGGTAACTACACCTATGCGGATCCAAACCAGCGAATTTTCCCAACGGTAGACGGATTCAAAGGCACCTGGAATGTCGGGGTGGCATTGAGCTTCGATGTCGGGAAGCTTCCGGCAAACGTAGCAGGCTCCACCGCTTCAGCAGATGCGCTGAAAAAGGCCGAAGCGCAGGCGGCACAGGCCAGGGAGTCCGTGGTGCTGGATGTGCGTACAACCCTGCTTTCGTACGAGCAGGCGAAGCAGGACCTTGGAATGACGAAGGGTATGGTGACCCAGGCGACCGAGAGCCTGCGCGTAACCAGACAGAAGTACGAGAACGGTCTTGCCAAGCACTCGGACGTCCTCCAGGCAGAGGTTTCACTCCTGCGCGCGCAGTACGGGGTCATCAACAAAGAGGTGGATGTTCGCATTGCAGCCGCAGATCTTGCCCGGGCAAGCGCGCTCGATCTGATGCAGTGACATACTCGACACGTTTTCCGCGTTCGCTGCCTAACGATATGGGATATCGCCCCGTTTCGCGGAATCCAGAGAAACGAGCAGATCTGCTACTTCCTCACAAATGGCATTGAAGTAGACCTTTCCCTTCTCCGCGGTAGCTGCGGCAGGATCCCCGCTCCCGGTATCCGGATGGATTGCCGACCAGGGTCGGGGGGTCCAGACTCCCGGTGCGGTGAGTCCGGGGATTTCGAACGGTAATCGCTCACCCTTACCGGCCGCAGAAATATCGACGGAGTCGGGGCGCAGATGCATAACCAACGACGTCTCCATTTCGTCGGCATGATCGCCTGGAGCATCGAAGACGGAAGATCGGGTTTCCGGTATGAGCTGGTAGAAATTGACGACGACGCACAGGATGGCATTCGAATGCATCAGATCTCGTACGAGCGGTTTGAACTCATTGCCGCCGTGTGAATTGAGAATTACCAGGCGATCTATGTGCTGCGACAGGAGGGATTGAGCCACGTCTTCGAGGATGGCCGCAGCGGTTCCGGTAGAGAAGCTGATAGTTGCCACCTGATCCATCTGCTGTGCATTGTTCCCGTACGGGATAGTTGGCAGGACAATCGGTAATGCTCCGCGCGCGAAGGCAATCTCGGCGGAGTGCTCTGCAATTTCGGTTGCCTCGAGGATGTCGGTTCCGTGTGGAAGATGCAGGTTGTGGGCCTCGGTTGCCCCCCATGGCAGCACAGCCACGCGCGGTTTCCGATTCTTCAGTTGTCCGTAGGTTGCCTCATACAGCACGTATGGTCGATTCTTTCGCATATGGAATCATACCACACCGAGGATTCGTTGGAGACCCTCCTTCACCCCTGTCCATTCCGCGGCAACGAGGCTGTACATGACCGTGTCTCGAACATAGCCGTCCGGCAGGATTCGGTGTTTTCGGAGTACACCTTCTTTTCGAAACCCGATTCTTTCAATGGCGCGCTGTGATACAAGATTCCGACTGTCGGTCTTGATCTGAACGCGAACCGCACCCAGCGACTCGAATGCATACCGAAGCAGCAGATACTTGCATTCGGTATTGATCCGGGTTCTGCGGGCATCCGCGGCGAGCCAGGTCCAGCCTATCTCGAGGTTTCGGTGCTGCGGTGAAATATCGAGATAGCGCGTGCTGCCGACGATGCGATTCCGCTCCGGATCGAAGATGGCAAACGGAAACTCGGTTCCTGCCAGTTTGGCGGCAAGAGCGTGTTCTACGACCAGACCCATGTCCGCCAATGATCCAATGCTGACCGGCATGTAGGTAAAGGTCCCCGGATCCAGCGCGGTCTGATACAGGCCGGCAACATCCGATGGTTTCATGGGCGAGAGTACTGTTCGGCAGTTCCTGTCTTCGAGCCTGAGCGATTCGGGAATCCATCCCATTGTATTTGCTCCTACGGCAGCTCGTCTTTCAATCGAGAGTAGACGTAACCCTGGGCGGAGACGATGAAACTCATGGCGAATGCTACAAATACAATGACGACGAGTGTAGAGAGAAACCTGGAGATCAATCCGAAGACAAGACCAAGGACCAGGGCTCCCACGGCCGTGATGAGCCCAATGACAATGAATGCCCAGAAGATGGCAGCTTTCTTGCCGTGGGTGACCGAATTGCTTCGGGTTATTGCCTCCATCGGGCCCATTTCAGCGTCCACTGCAAAGAGCGGTGCAAGCATCCACGCAATACTCAGCACAATACCGGGAACAAAAAAGAGAGCCAATCCGACGCTGGTGCCGGCGCTTACAAGACCGGTCACCAGAAAATAGCTGCTCATCTGTTTCCGGTACACGGGATCAAAAATCTCGGTGAACGATATCTGCTCTTCCCGGCTCGATTTGGCAACAATGCCGACGAATAGTCCAATGGTTGTGCCGATGTTCAGATATGGAATCCAGAATGTCAGAATCCAGAGCAGAAAGTTGACGGCAATGGAAGCAATGTTCTTGAGCCCATGGGAAAGCCCGTAACTGATAATCTCGCCCGTTCGCAAGTCACTCATGTACACCCTCCTGTAATGTGAATGATGTAAAGCAGACGCTGCAGGTCAGTTATTATACCCTGAGTGTGCTACGGAGCAAATGATTTTTTTCAGTATGTCGGGAACAGTCACCGGGGAAATTGAGTCCTGTCAGGCACGCCCCCCGGTAATGTAGTGCTCAAGTTGCTCGATAATGAATTCCTGATTCGAAATGATGGACTTTACGACATCTCCAATAGAGACGAGGCCGAGGAGCTCCCCGTTCTCGATGACCGGCACGTGTCGAATGCGTTCTCGTGTCATGATTGCCATGCATTCGTTTATCTTCTCGCCGGGTTCCACATAGAAGACACGACTTGTCATTATGCTTGATACAGTAATGTCATGAGAGGACTTGCCGAGAAGGGCTACCTTACGTGCGTAATCACGTTCGGAGAATATTCCCTGTAGCTCTTCCTGGCTGTCAATTACCAGTACTGCGCCGATATTCTTCTCCGCCATCAACTTCAGTGCATCGTATACGATTGTTTCCGGAGTCACCGACCAGACCTGATTGCCTTTGCTATCGAGGAGTTCTTTGATGGTGTCGAGCATGCTACGCCTCCAGACCACAGTATACACCACATCATTGGGGCCGGCAAAGAAAACGTATTGAATTGATAAGGTTCTGCGGTGAGTTGATCTTCCGGGATTCTGTTCGTATGCTGTGAGGAGAATCGAGGAAAATATGGAAGATTCCCAGAAGAAAACCGACGGTTATCTGGATCCCACGATAGCGGGGCGCAAGGTTTTTTTCCTCTATCCGCACAGCGTGCTCCAGGAGCAGCTCATGGAGCTTATCTTTCAAGCCGGGTATGAGGTGTACCTGCTTCGTGAACACACGAAGGTGAAACGTTTGCTCTCCCGCTATCCTGGTTCAATACTCTTCATTAACATTGACGAGCGTATCCGGGATACGTCCTGGGAAGTATACGTGCGGCAGTTCACGGGGCCGGAAAACACGTACGATATCCGGGTGGGCATACTCTCCTATAACGATGATCCCCAACTTGCGCGGCGCTACATCATGGAGATGTCGGTGCAGTGCGGATTCATACGGCTGAAGCTTTCGCTTGCAGAGAGCGCAAAAATACTTTTGTCCGTGCTTGAGGCGAATGAGGCCCGCGGCACGCGGAAGTTCGTTCGTCTTGCCGTGCCCGAGGACAAGCACATCACGTTCAACGTACGGCGCGATCATGCATTTGTTTCAGGGCGGATACTCGACCTGAGCGTTGCGGGAATGGCAGCCGCGTTTGTTGACGAGCAGGACTTACATCCGGGAGACACTGTTGAAGATATTCAGCTCAACCTGAGGGGATCCATTGTCCGGGTTGCCGGGAAAATTGCCGGCACGCGAAAGTCCGGTGACAGATTGATCCACGTCATTCTGTTCGAAATCGATGACGCGGGGGAATCCCGGAGAAAGCTCCGCACGTTCATTTATGCGTCACTTCAGGCACAGATGGATAAGGTCCTCTCAGGACTGTGAACAGATGACGGTCCCGTCGGACCATTACCCCCGTTTCTGGAATATTTCCGGATTGTTCAGAAGGTAGCGGACCGTGCTGCGGACTCCGTCTTCAATGCTTGTCCGCGGTTTCCATCCGAGCGCATTCAGACGGGCGGTATCCAGGTGGACAAAGGGACTATCTCCAATCCATCCTCTCTCCCCACCGGTGAACGAGTACGAGACATTTGCAAGACCCATCTCTTCGCAGATGATATCGGCGACCCGCACAACGGGTATCCAGCTATCGTGGCCGAGGTTAAAGGTGTTTTTCCTGTCACGGGAGTGTTCCAGTGCTGAGAAGATACCGCTTACCCCGTCTTTCACGTAGAGATAGGACTTCTTCTGCTTGCCGTCTCCGAGAATTTCGAGCTCGGTTGAGTTGGCGGAGAGTTTCTTGACGAAATCGTAGATGACGCCGTGGGAGTAGCGCTCACCGATCCACGAGACGAATCGAAATGAGAAGGTTCTGATTTCGTAGTATTCTGAATACGCCTGAATGTACGCCTCCCCGGATGCCTTGCTCGCTCCGTACACCGAGGTCTGTACGAGTTCCGAGCTTTCCGGTGTTGGAAAGGTGTCCGGTTCACCGTACACAGTTGCGGAACTTGCGAAGGCAAGGGTCTTCCCACCGGTATGCTTTATCGCCTCGAGAACTGAATGTGTTCCCAGTACGTTCTGATGAAGGTCGATGAGGGTATTTTCCACGCCTCCACGGACGTCCGCGTTCGCTGCCAGGTGGAATACCGTGTCGCAGCCCTCCATGGCCCGGGTAAGGCGGGCCGTTTCAAGAATATCGCCTTTGATGAACCTTACGCGGGAACCGAACTCCTTCAGGTGCTTTTCGAAACCCGAAGAGAGATTGTCGTAGACTGTGACATCCACTCCCTCGTTTACCAGGCGTTCCACGATGTGGCTGCCTATGAATCCGGCTCCTCCGGTTACCAGTGCTCGTGAGATATCCAACTGCTACTCCTGATCTTTCAGCTGTTCCAGAACAAAATCAACAATGTCTGCGCTGCCGTTTCGGTCGGTCACGCTTCGAAACGGTTGCAGTGTCTGCTGATAGAGCTTTTCATCGCTTGCGAGTGTCTCGATACGTGCGGTAAGATCCGCGGGTCTCGGCGTATAGACGGCGAAACCTCGCTTGACCATATAGTCACGGTTATCCGCCTCATTCGGTGCTCCGAGACTGTTCACCAGAAGCGGCTTCCTGGTCTTTATTGACTCCATTGCAAAGCTCGTGCCGCATTTCCCCGACAGTACATCCGTAGCAGCAAACGCAGTTCGCAGATCGGGCAGAAAGCCCACCGGAACTATCTTTGCATACCCTTCCCGTGACGGATAGCGGCGGTGCAGCGATTCGAGCAGATCCGTGTTCTTTCCTGTCAGTACCAGGATCTGCGCGTTTTTGCCTCGCGCATAGTAGTGGTCGAGAAACGGGAACGCCCTGCCGAGACCCTCTCCGCCAAGGCTGAACAGGACGGTAAACAGATCTTCAGTGAGCCCGAGAGAACGGCGGGATTCCGTACGGTCAGGAAGGTCTCCGAGAAGCTCATCCTGAACGACCAGTGAAATGACCCGGATATTCTTCCGGGCTATACCGATATGCATGAGCGAGGCAAGCGCCTCCTCGGAGAGGCAGAAATACATGTCGGCACCGCATTTTATCTGTGGATAGGCGCGGGCGAACTCCGAAAAAACATAGTAGATCGGGTATGTAAGTCCGGAGGCCGAACGAGCATGATCGAAAACGTGACCGCATCCCCAGTGGGTGGGCAGGACGAGATCCGGATGATATCCATCCAGGAACTGAAGTACGTGCGGCAGCGCCTCGCTCATGGCCCGACGACTCGCAATCTTGAACGCCCAGGGAACCACGCTGTTCAACTTGAACAGGATTGTTTTCACCCAGTTCGGTTGGGCGAGAATCTTCAGCCAGGATCTGACATACAGATCGGTGAGCCGTTCGCCGGGCAGCTCGGCTCCGACATCCATGAGCCGCACCTCCCAGTCCGGGCGCCTGCGTTTGAACTCCGCTTCAATTGCCCGCGCAAACGAGATGTGTCCGAAACCGGCATTGAAGTACGGGATGAGTACGCGTTTCATTTCGCTGCTACACCCGGAGGGCGTCGGCGGTAAGGAGGTTTACCAGGTTATGGTTCAGAATCAGGTGCAAGTCTTCGGCAATTTGCATGTGATCGATTTTCAGACAGATATTGTGCTGTGCAGTCTGTTGCAGCTTACCGGTCTTATAGCCGGTGATACCGATCGTGATTCCGTCGTTCCTGTTCGCATATTCGACAGCCTTCAGGATGTTCGGCGAGTTCCCGCTGCCCGACAGCCCAATGACTACATCCCCCGGACGCAATGCGTTCTTGAGCTGCTCCACGAAGATGTCATCGTATGAAACGTCGTTCGCGAATGCGAGAAGGGTAGAACTGTTGTCCGACAACGCAAAGGCGTTGTAGCGGCGCGAGTAGCCGTAGCTCGCCCCCTTGCCGAGATCGCACGCCATGTGGCTTGCCATTGCTGCGGATCCGCCGTTGCCGCACACATATATCGCGGCCCGTCTTTCTCCGGCTTCGCGGATGACTTCGGCCACGTGGATGAGTTCATCCCGGGACACCGAATCCAGCGTCTTCTTCAGCTCCTCGAAGTACTCATCGATGATCTTTCTGTCCATTTTCCTGTCTCCTCTTTCTGATCAGTGACTGTAGACAACGACCGACCCGGCGTGATCGAACCGGAACTGCAGCTCGCGAAGGTCCGAAAGCGCATGTCGGACGCGTTCCCGGCTGTGGGACGGCACGTAAAACAGAAGGAAACCGCCGCCTCCCGCTCCGAGCAGCTTCCCGCCGGTTGCGCCTGATGATATGGCAAGGTCGTGATAGTGGTCTATTTTCGGGTTACTGACACCCGAGGCAAGTTCCTTTTTATAGTGCCAGGATGCGTGAAGTATCTCTCCCAGTGCGTCTATGTTCTGCTGCTCGAGTTCGCGCCGGAGATCCAGGGCGAGTCCGGTCATCTTCCGCAATCCGGCACGCTTGTCCGCCTGTTTCTCCAGGTTCGATTTCTGTTCGGCGAGGATGCCTCCGGCCGAGCGCACATCTCCGGTATAGAAGACGAGCAGGTTTTCCTGGAGTTGCTCCCGATGCGCTATATCCATCGTGACAGGTTCAACGATGACCTCTTCGTCCGGAGAGAAGGTTATGAAGTTCAGCCCGCCGTACGCCGCGGCGTACTGGTCCTGTTTGCCGATTGGTTCGTTGAGCCGTCCAATTTCCACTTCTGACGCTGTCGCGGCAAGATACTCTTTTCCGGCGAAACGCCCGGCGTATGCACAGAGTGCGTGTACGAGCCCGACCGTGAACGTGCTGGATGAACCGAGCCCCGTTCCCGCGGGAATATCTGCAACGCTCGAAATATCCACGCCCGAGACATTGAACATCGAAAGCACCTCTCGAAGAATAGGGTGCTTGATGTCCCGTATATTCTCCACCAGCTCAGTCTCCGAATATTTCAGGAGCGTCTGTTCGGCGTAGAAGTAGGGGTGGATGGAGATATACATGTACTGGTTGATGGAAGTGGAAAGCACCATTCCCGGTTCATGCTGGTAGTAGGCACGCAGGTCGCTGCCGCCTCCGGCGAAGCTGATGCGAAACGGTGTTCTGCATACAATCATACGGCACCTTTCAGGATAGAGTTCACCGCCTCAGGGACGGAATCGAATCGGTGGGTGTAGCGCGCAGTGACCGTGTCTCCAGCTACTCCCTGGTGGGACGCCTGAGCCTCCGCATCTGCTACCGAACCAATGAACAGGGAAGCGCGGAGGCCCGCCCGAATTCCAGCTTGCGTGTCCCGGATATTATCTCCAACGATGAAGGACGAGGCAAGGTCGATGTTGAACCGTTCGGCGGCACTGAGAATCATTCCGGGCTTTGGTTTGCGGCAGTCACAATCTATCTTGAGTTCGGGGACCTCGCCCGGCCAGCCCTTCTCCGGGTGGTGAGGACAATAATAGAGCGCGTCCACGAACGCTCCTTCAATACCGAGGAGGGTATCCATCTTTGCATGGACGGCATACAGGGTCTCTTCGGTCATCAGGCCTTTTGCAATGAACGGCTGATTGGTTACCACCACCGCCAGATAGTCGCTTGCGTTTATCTTCCGCAGCGCCTGCACAATGCCGGAAGTGAGCTCGAACTCCGCCGGAGAGAGGACACCGCCGGACTCGGTATTTATTATTCCGTCCCGATCGAGGAATATGCATTTCTGCCGGGATTCCAGGTTTCGCCGTGCCGGTTTGTCAGCCGAAAGGTCCTGCTCGACTTCCGAGAGCCTTTCAGGCGTTCCCATGTCCTTCAAATATTCCGGGGTCGAATATGCGCGAAGGGTCTCTCCCGCGGCCAGCACCGCCGGAAACACGTGCTTTCCCAGATCGCAGGCACCGTTTCGTGGAATGTACCGGAAAATCTGCGGGCCAAGGACGTAGAGCGCCGCGTTTACGAGGTTTCGGTACGTGCCCTCGTTGTGCGGTTTCGGGTGAAATGCGCGAACCGTCCATCCGTCACCGGTCTCTACAAGGTCCGAATCGGCAGGATGGCTGTTCGGATGCACGACGAGAGTACCGGCGGCAGGCACCTGCCGGTGAAACTCGACAAGCGCACGCAGGTTCATGTCCACGAAGACATCGCCGTACAGGACGAGAAAATCGTCCTCGATCGAGTCTTCAACCTGCAGGAGGGCGCCACCGGTGCCCAGCGGTTCGGATTCGATCCGGTATTCGATTCTAACTCCGTAGCGGCTCCCGTCACCAAGGTGGTCGACGATGACCGATGCCAGGTAGCCGGCAAGGATGACCACTTCGTTGAATCCGTACCGGGCCGCGAGTCGGACCTGATGTTCTATGATGGGAACGCCGCGGACCGGCGCCATCGGTTTCGGTATGTTCGAGAGTCCAAGCCGCGTGCCTTTGCCGCCGGCGATAATGACACATTTCATGCGCTGTGATACTAACACATCCCACCACATGTGGGAATATTCATCGCTTGTCCCGGTACGCCTGAACCAGCGCCTTCACGATACGGGCGGTCATTCCCCATATCTGGTGTTTGTCCCAGGAATACACAAAAAGAATGTGCTCGCGCTCTCCCCAGCTCCGGTGGTAGCGCTCCGGCAATCCCAGTTCCCGGGCAGGAAATGTGTAGACCTCCCTGCCTGTTTCGTCCGTGTAGAAGGAGCGGACCTCGCTGTGTGCGGTATAACGTTCAGGCTCGGTCCGGACGAAGTAAGAAAAGGGGACGGAGAACACCTCCGCCACCTCCGACTCAGCCGGGTTGAGCTCATCTATTCCGGTTATGCGCAGGATGCCCGGGTACACATCAACTGTGGCGCCGTGTCCGGTAACCACTGTGCCGATTCTTCGATACGCACGGATGCGACCCGACGGAATGCCCAATTCCTCCATCGTCTCCCGTACTGCGGTGTCTTTCGTTGAACGGTCGTGCTTGTCGTCGAAACCGCCCCCGGGAAAACTGATTTCTCCCGGCTGACGAATGTTCTGGGCACGTTTCTCGAAAACGAGGTGATATTCTGAATCAATGAGCAGGAAGGGGGCGAGCACCCCTCCGACAAACTGATCGTCCTCGGGAATGGCACCTGGATTGCGATCGAACCGTCGAAGTATCCGTTTGATGTCTCGAATCTGTTTCATAGCAATGAGTTCAGTATACCAGCGAAGCAGAACGGGAGCCATACTGAGGCCGTGAGTGGATGCGGAAGTGGCGAACGGTCGCTATTCGCTGTCGAAGATCTTACCCGGGTTCATAATGCCGTTCGGATCCCATGCGTTCTTGATTGCGCGCATGAGATGAAGCTCGGTCGGATCAATGATTTCGGACATGTACTTCTTGCGCTTCAGCCCTATTCCGTGTTCGCCGCTTATCTTTCCACCGAGTTTTTTCGTAATTGCATACAGCTCGCGAAGTGCCTGAGGCTCAATCGCGTGCCACTCCTCCATGGTGTGATCAGGGTTCTTGACCAGCGTTGCATGGAGATTTCCGTCTCCTGCGTGTCCGTAGCACGGGATCTGGATGCCGTACTTGCCGGAGATGCGTTCGAGCTCGGGTATGATGTCCGGGATGGCGGATATGGGTACGACAATGTCTTCGAGGCTCTGGACCGGGCTGTATACCTTGAACGCCTCGGCAATGTTTCGCCGGACACTCCAGATGCGCTCCTGGGTTGTGTAGTTGTCCGCAACGTAGACTTCTATTGCCCCGTTATTCATGCACAAGTCTCCGGTCGTCTCCAGATCGGATTCCACCTGTTTCGGATCGGTCCCGTCGATCTCGATCAGGAGCATTGCTCCGCACTGGTCGTAGGGAAGTGTTTCGTTGAGGTATCTGCAGGAGGTCTGGACCGAAAGTCGATCCATGAACTCGATGCTCGTAGGAATGATTCCTCGTCCCATGAGAAGCGGCACGCAGTCTATCGCCTCTTTCGGGGACCCGAACAGGCAGAGCAGGTCCCCCTTCGCCGTGGGAAGCCCGGTGAGCTTGACAATTGCCTTGGTTACAATTCCCAGAGTTCCTTCCGAGCCGACGACAAGCTGCTTCAGGTCATACCCGGTTACGTCCTTCGCGAGTTTTCCGCCAAGCCAGACAATTTCTCCAGTCGGCGTAACAAGCTCGAGACCCATGATGTACCGGCCGGTAACCCCGTACTTTACCGCCTTCCCGCCACCCGCGTTTTCTGCAATGTTGCCGCCGAGAAAGCAGGTTTCGAGACTCATTGGGTAGCCCGCATAGAAGAGCCCCTTTTCCCGTATGGCGCTGTTTATTTCGTTGGTGACAATGCCGGTCTCAGCAACAATCATCATGTTGCCGTAATCGATCTCGATGATGCTGTTCATCTTTTCCACAGAGAGTACAATGCCGCCATAGATCGGGATGGCACCTCCCGAAAGACCCGAACCCGCCCCTCGCGGGGTTATCGGTATCCGTTCCCGGTTCGCAAGTTTCACGACGTCCGCAACCTGTTCGGCGGTTGTCGGCGTTACCGCAACCTCCGGCATGTGGCCGTACTCCTGTGCAGAGGTCTCGTCGTGTGAATATGTCTCCAGCTTCTCCATATCCGAGATCACATTCTGTCTTCCGACGATTTCCGAAAGTTCGTCGACGATTGCTCGGGTTACCGCGTTGTATGTCATGCCGGATTGCCCTTTTCAGAAGCCCTGGCGAGCCGCAGGGTAAGACGTGGAAGGACTTCGAACAGATCTCCCACAATGCCAAAATCCGCAATCTTGTGAATCGGGGCCTCCGGATCCACGTTGATGGAGACTATTGTCCCGGCGGTTTTTATTCCGGCAAGGTGCTGGATTGAACCGGAAACTCCTGCGGCAATGTAGAGTTTGGGGGATATCGTCTTCCCGCTCAACCCGACCTGGTGAGGGTATTCGATCCATCCACGGTCAACAGCATCGCGGCTCGCGCCCACGGCGGCACCGAGCCGTTCAGCGAGTGCCCGGATGAGCTTGAAATTGTCCGCGCGCTTCAGCCCGCGGCCTCCTGCCACAACGATATCCGCTTCTTCCAGATTGACGAACGCTTCGCCTTCGCTGCGATATCCGAGGACTTCTACTCGGGAGTCGAAGAGCTCCTCCGGTACCGGCACCTCAATTATCTTGCCGATGCGAGTCCGGTCTTCCGGAAGCGGTCGCGATGATTTCGGACGGACCGTAGCCATTTGCGGGCGATGATGCGGGGTCTTGATGGTTGCCATGATATTCCCCCCTATTGCCGGCCGCGTCTGCAGCAGATTGTGCGTCTCAGGTTCTATGTCGAGTTCCGTACAGTCGGCGGTCAGCCCCGAATGTGCCCGTACAGCGACATGAGGCATGAGTGTTCGCCCGGAAGACGTGGCCGCGGCGAGGACCGAATGGGGATGGTACTGCCTGATCAGAAAAAGAAGGATATTGCTGAACGATTCGCACACAAACTCGGAGAGCCGTGGATCGTTCACGTAGTAGACCTCGTCCGCGCCATGATAAATGAGCCGGTTGAGCTCTTCCGGCGCAATGTCGCTTCCGAAGACTATGGATGCAAGCCGTGTTTCGAGGGTATCCGCCAGCCGTCTGCCGCGGGAGAGTAGCTCGAAGGAGACGTTTTTCAACCGACCACCGGTCTGTTCGGCAATTGTCCAGACAAAACTCATGGCTGCCGTCCTCTTTCAGATGATTTCTTTTTGCCGGAGATACTCGAGCAGTTGATCCACAGCAGTTTCGATCCCCTCGTCGTCCGTCGCCGTGACAAGCACTCCGTTGCGCGCCACCTTCGGATGCTGAATTTTCACTACGCGCGTCGGCGACCCGTTCAGACCGATGAATGATTCGTCGAGTGGCATAGACTCTGCGGTGTATACCGGAATCTCTGCAAGCCGTGCGCGCTTCTTGCCGCCAAGAGTTGGCAGGCGCGGCGGAGCAATCTCTTTGACGACAGTCAGAAGCGCCGGAAGCGGCAACCTCAGTCTTTGATACCCCTCTTCAACCAGCCGTTCTACGGTCAGTCCGGTCGAATCGATTTCGGAAATTCTGCTTACGTAGGTTGCAACCGGAAGATCAAGCCACGCGGCGATTCCCGGTCCGACCTGACCGGTATCTCCGTCCGTGGCGCGTTCTCCGCACAGCACCAGATCGAATGCGCCGGCTTTCCGGATTGCCTGCGCAAGCGTGTAGCTGGTTGCCCATGTATCGGAGCCCGCGAACTTCCTGTCGGAAACAAGAATCCCATTGTCGCAACCCATTGCAAGCGCCTCGCGGATAGCCGAAACTGCCATGCTGGGTCCCATGCTCAGTACCGTGATCTGTCCGCCGAACCGTTCTTTGATCCGCACCCCGACTTCGATGGCGTACAGATCGAGCGGATTGACGACCGTCCCGACACCATCGCGAATCATAGTACCGGTTTCGGGATCCATCTTGACGTTGCTTGTTTCCGGAACCTGTTTGATTGGAATGGCGATGTTCACGACGGTGCTCCTAAAAGAGATTCGGGACAATCCAGTAGACTGCGATGATTCCGATTATTCCGGCCGCGAACGAGTAGATGAGTGTCGGGATGAGGTTGCGCCGGATAACCTTTCCTTCTTTTCCGAGCACACCCACAGTCGTGCATGCTGCGACAACATTGAACACGCAGATCATGTTCCCCGCGGCCCCACCCACTGCCTGGAGACCCACCGTTACAATCCGGGAGATGCCTGCGTCCGTGGCCACGCCAAACTGAAATCCGGAAAACAGGATGTTGGACACCGTGTTGCTGCCCGACATGAACGCTCCAAGCACTCCGATGAGGGGCGCGAAAAGCGCCCACACGGAACGAAAGATCTGCGCAGCACCCTTTGACAGGACCTGCATCATGCCCGCTGCGCCCGAGGCGTTGTTGGTGGAGTTGAGCATGACCTGCACGAGTGCAACGGCGAAAACGAGCGACACTGCTGCGGGAATAACCTGTGTGAGTGATTTTGTCCACGTTTCCCGAACTTTTTCCCGGTTCATCCGGTGAAGAGGAACGGTTATGAGTGCAACGAGCATGAACGGTACGGTACCGGGCAGGTAGAGCAGCTGAAGCGCGTAGTTCAGCTTTGTTCCGAAGATGGCGGGCCAGCGGATCGTAACCGCGGGATCCGTCAGGATCTGCTTGAGGCCAAATGCAGGAATCCGGGTCAACACCAGGATTACCGAGATGAGCAGGTACGGGGTCCACGCAAGGAAGGCGCCGATCCTTGATTCTTCGGTATCGAACTTTCCGACATCCGCTACGCCTCCCCATTCCGAGTTCCATGACTCACGCGGCCCGAAATCCCAGGCGGTCGCCGGCTGCAGAAAGCCACGGCGAGCGGCAAAGACCGTTATGGCGAGACCGATTAAGGCGCCGAGCAAAGAGGGAAGCTCCGGCCCGACGAACAGTGCTATGAGCAGATAGGGCAGTGTAAAACTCAAACCCGCGAATATGGCAAATGGGGCAACGGCAAACCCTTCGCGGAATGACCGATTTGGGCCGAAGAACCGGGTCAGTATGACCACGATCATGAGCGGGACGAACGTCCCGATAATTGCATGGGGGATTGCCGCCCATACGCCGACCTGGTGCAGAAAGTCTCCCGTGGTCAGTCCTGCCGCCTGGATGGTGTTCACGATATCAGGCGATCCAAGTACCGAGGAGACGCCGCCGATAATGGGTGTACCCACTGCGCCGAAGCTGACCGGTGTGCTGTCGCCAATGAGTGCGAGTGTTGCCGCCGCCATCGGCGGAAAGCCAAGGCCGACCATCAACGGTCCGGCAAGTGCCGCCGGGGTCCCGAAACCCGCCGCCCCTTCTATGAGCGCAACGAAAAGGAACGCTGCGATTATTGCCTGTATCCTCCGGTCGGGACTTACCCCGAAGAACGTGCGATTGATTGCCCTGATTGCGCCGCTTGTCCGCAGAGTGTTCATGAGCAGGATTGCGCCAAATACGATAACGAGGATGTTCATCCCGCTCAGTGCTCCGTAGATGGAAGCACCCGCGAGCCACTGAAACGGCATTTGCCAGACGGCCGCAGCCAGAACGACCGCGACGGCCCAGGACAGGGGCATTACCCATTTTGCAGGCCACGTAAGTCCAACCATCAGGACAATGGTCAGCAGGATCGGGAGCGAGGCGAGTACTACGAGCATATGCACCCTCCGAAATGGCGCTCTTTGTATCGCGGTATGTTGGATAACATGGTAGATGGTCTGACCAAACATATTCTTTACCCGAACCGACAATCTGTCAACGAAATCTTTCTATTCTCTACTGCGCGGAGTCGGGGTAGACCATAGTCGGATTTAATATAGTCCGTTTGGTTTATATCCACTCTTCGCGTAGATACTCCAAATTTAGACCATGAACGCAGCAAACGGGTACCCGGCGGATATCTGGACGGTACCGGTCTATTTTGGTGCTGTCCTTATCATGACGGCCGCGATAATTGTGATTTCGGCCTTACTTGGTGAGCGTGGCAAATCGCGGGAAAAGCAGCTCCCGTACGAGTCCGGTCTGCCGTCAACGGGAAATGCACACATTCGATTTAACGTGCAATTCTACATCGTTGCCATGATATTTCTCGTTTTCGATGTTGAAACGGTGTTTATCATGACCTGGGCGATAGGCGGAAAACAGCTTGGGTGGGGGGGATACTTCGAAATCGCGGTGTTCATTGTTCTCCTCCTGGCGGCTCTGTTCTATCTTGCCCGGATCGGGGCGCTTGATTGGCGAAGAAGGAATAGAGAAGGGAGCCGACGCACATGAGTGATCAGAGTTACTCCTTGACCCGAGGAGAATTGCCCGTACAGGAACTGAACAAGTCATTCGTGCTGACGAAGCTTCAGGATCTGATCGGGTGGGGAAGGAAATATTCGGTGTGGCCATTCAACTTTGGCCTGTCCTGTTGTTACGTCGAGATGGCAACAGCGATAACGAGTAAGTACGACATTGCCCGTTTTGGATCCGAAGTTCTTCGCGGTTCCCCCCGGGAATCCGATTTGCTGATCGTTGCAGGAACCGTTTTCATGAAAGTCGCACCGATCATACGCAGACTGTATGAGCAGATGATGGAACCGAAGTGGGTTATCTCGATGGGCTCCTGCGCAAACTCCGGCGGCATGTATGACATCTACAGTGTTGTCCAGGGTGTTGATCGAATACTGCCGGTCGACGTGTACGTTCCTGGTTGTCCACCGCGCCCCGATGCGTTTCTTCAGGGACTCGTGATGTTGCAGGAGAGCATCGGCAGGGAGCGTCGCCCGCTCTCCTGGGTTGTTGGCCCGCAGGGTGTGGAAAAGCCGACGTTCATCCCGCAGCGGGACCTTCGAACAGCGGAGCGAATGAAAGCAACCGGATTAAGGAGCCCCGATGAAGTCTGAAACTGAGGCACGCGATGTCGGAAGCGCCCTTGTCGAACGGTTCCCCGGGACACGTGAAATTCGGGGCGAGCAGAAGGATGGAATTCCATCGTTCTGGGTGGATCGTCAGCAGATCGAGGCGGTAATCCGCTACCTGAAACAGGATGCGCGTCCGCACTACGCGATGCTCTACGACCTCACAGCTATCGATGAACGGGAGCGGCAGCGTCCGGCCGTGGACCCGCAGCGGGATTTCTCCCTGGTCTACCTGCTTCTTTCATTTGAAGCCCGTTCACTGGTGCGGCTGAAAGTTCCGCTCGAAGGCGAGTTCCCACACGCGCCGAGCATTACCCGGGTTTTCCCCGCGGCGAACTGGTACGAACGCGAAGTGTGGGACATGTTCGGGATTGTCTTCGACGGACACCCTCACCTGAAGAGAATCATCATGCCCGAGACCTGGAAAGGCCATCCGCTGCGCAAAGAGCACCCGGCGCGTGCAACGGAGATGGATGATTACTCGCTTCCGGATGTCCGCTTCGAAGAAGAGATGGCGGCATTCACATTCAACCCCGAAGAGTGGGGGATGAAACGAGAGAGCGAAGATACCGATTTCATGTTTCTGAACCTGGGGCCGAACCACCCGGGCACTCACGGTCTGTTTCGCGTTGTGTTGCAGCTGGACGGAGAAGAGATCGTGGATGCGATTCCGGAAATCGGATTTCATCACCGTGGTGCGGAGAAGATGGCCGAGCGGCAGACCTGGCACAGCTATATTCCGTACACGGCTCGCACCGATTATCTGGGCGGAGTAATGAACGACATGGCGTACGTTCAGTCGGTGGAGAAACTGGCAGGCATCGTGGTTCCCGACAGGGCGAAAGTCATGCGAATCATGCTTGCCGAGATGTTCAGGATATCCAGTCATCTGGTCTGGTACGGCACATTCGCTCAGGACATTGGCCAGCTCTCGCCCATATTTCTCATGTTCGGCGACCGCGAAAAGGTGCTGGACATTATCGGCGCAATAACCGGTGCACGCATGCATCCAAGCTGGTTCAGGATCGGCGGGACAGCGATGGATCTGCCCAACGGCTGGGAGCCGATGGTTCGAGATTTCATTGGAGAGTTCCGCAAACATCTGGTCGAATACGAAAAGATGGTCATGAAGAATCGCGTCTTCAAGGCCAGAACTCAAGGCGTCGGCGCGTACGACATGGAGACGGCACTGGAGTGGGGAGTAACGGGTGCCGGCCTCCGGGCAACGGGATATTCCTGGGACTTCCGCAAGGATATGCCCTACGGAGGGTATGAGCAATTCGATTTCGATATACCGACAGGGCAGCGTGGTGACTGCTTTGATCGCGGGGTCGTGCGCATCGAAGAGATGGTGCAGAGCACCCGCATCATTGAGCAATGTCTGAACAACATGCCTGCCGGTGACTACAAGGCCGATCACCCGCTGACGACGCCGCCGCGGAAAGAACGCACAATGAAAGACATAGAGACTCTCATTACGCACTTCGTCTCAACTACCTGGGGCCCCGTAATGCCCGCCGGAGAGGCGGTCGTTCCAATTGAGGCAACGAAGGGCAGCAACGCGTACTACGTGGTGAGTGATGGAAGTACGAACTCGTACCGGACGCATATTCGTGCACCCTCCTTTCCGCATCTGCAGATGCTTCCGCTCATGAGCAGGGGCGAGTTTGTGTCGGATATGGTGGTAATTCTCGGCAGCATAGATTTTGTCATGGGCGACGTGGACCGCTAGGAGAGTCTGAAGAAATGTTGAGTGATACGGAAAAAAAAGAAATTGAGGCAACCGTTCAACACGCCGAAACCCAGCGGTCCGCATGTGTCGATGCGCTGCTGATTGTTCAGCGCCATCGCGGCTGGGTCAGCGACGAAGCGCTTGCCGATGTTGCCGCCGCGTTGGAAATGTCGACTGCTGAGCTTGACAGCATAGCGACGTTCTACAATCTGATCTTTCGCAAACCGGTGGGCAAACACGTTGTTCATGTGTGCGACGGAATATCCTGTTGGATCATGGGAGGTCACGCAGTCCGGGACCGCGTGCGGGAACGACTCGGCATTCGTGCCGGGGAGACAACCGAGGACGGGGAGATTACGTTTCTTCCTGCGGACTGTATGGGCGCATGTGACCGGGCGCCGACGATGATTGTTGACCAGACCCTCTACGGCAATGTGACGCCGGAGAAGGTCGATGAGATACTCGATGAGCTGGGGGGCAAGAAGGTATGAGCAGTGCACGTCCGCTGACCGAGGCCATGCGTGCAGACGGTCTTGCCCTTTCGATCGGAGAGTACGAGAAGGCAGGCGGTTATAGCGCGGCCCGCAAGGCAGTGAAAGGGATGGCACCCAAAGAGGTGACCTCACTGGTGAAAGATTCGGGGCTTATGGGGCGTGGCGGTGCAGGATTTCTGACGGGGCTGAAGTGGAGCTTCGTGCCGATGGAAGACGCGACACCGGGACCGAAGTACCTCATTGCGAATGGTGACGAGATGGAACCGGGCGCTTTCAAGGACCGGTATCTCATGGAGCGAAATCCTCATCAGTTAATAGAGGGGATGATCTGCGCGGCATACGCCATTCAGGCCGACAAAGCATACATCTTCATTCGGCACCTTTATTTCGAGGCCCGCGAGCGGCTCGAGAAGGCAATTGCGGAAGCGTACCGAAACGGCTATCTCGGAAAGGACGTTTTCGGCAGCGGGTTCTCAGTGGACCTGCAGCTCCATGTTTCCGGCGGACGCTACATTTGCGGCGAAGAGACGGCGCTTATCAGCGCTCTCGAAGGGGAACGCCCCGTTCCGCGGTCGAAACCGCCTTTTCCCGGCGTTTCCGGACTGTTCGGTCGGCCCACTGTGGTGAACAATGTCGAGACGCTCTCGAATATTCCCCACATTATCAACAACGGCGCGCAGTGGTTCAAGGATCTCAGCAAGACCGATCAGAGCGGGACGAAGATCTACGGGGTCAGCGGACGCGTGAAACGGCCCGGCGTGTGGGAATTGCCAATGGGAACCACCATGCGCGAGGTTCTGGAGGAGCACGCGGGAGGAATGCAGGATGGATATGCATTCCGCGGTGTACTGCCCGGCGGTGGATCCACCGATTTTCTGGTGGAAGAGCACCTTGATCTCCCGATGGACTATCAGAATATCCAGAAGGCGGGAAGCAGGTTTGGAACCGCAACGCTGATTGTCCTCGACGACAAGACATGTCCGGTTGGATTCGTGGCAAACCTCATGAAATTCTTTGGACAGGAATCCTGTGGCTGGTGCACGCCGTGTCGTGAAGGGCTGCCGTGGCTTGCAAGGATTCTCTACGGCCTGGAGCGCGGCACGGGGAAAGAGAAGGATATCGAGATTCTGCAGGAGCATACCAGCAAGATCTGGATAGGGAAGACCTATTGCGCACTCGCCCCGGGAGCCATTGAACCGCTTCAGAGCGGCTTGAAGTACTTTCGTAAGGACTTCATGGATCACATTGAGCACAAGGGATGCCCCTGGAGCTGATTGATGATAACGATTTATATAGACGGTGCACCATTTGAAGTCCCGGAAGACAAGAATCTGCTGGATACCTGTCTTTCTCTGGGAATTAACATTCCGTACTTCTGCTGGCATCCTGCGCTCCATTCGGTCGGCTCATGCAGGCAGTGCGCGGTGAAACAGTTCAGGGATGAGAACGACGAACGCGGTCGAATCGTCATGTCCTGCATGACTCCGCTCTCCGATGGAATGCGGATTTCGGTGACGGACGCCGAGGCACTGGCCTTCAGGGAAGGCGTGTCCGAGTGGCTCATGCTGAACCATCCCCACGACTGTCCTATCTGTGATGAAGGCGGCGAGTGCCATCTCCAGGACATGACGGTAATGAGCGGTCACACGTACCGGCGCACCACCTTTCCGAAGCGGACATACCGGAGCCAGCAACTCGGTCCGTTCATCCACCAGGAGATGAACCGGTGCATCCAGTGCTACCGTTGCGTCAGATTCTACAAGGATTACGCCGGCGGAGAAGACTTCGACGCATTCGGTTCGCACGACAAGGTCTTCTTCGGCCGCCAGACTCCGGGGACCCTGGAGAGTTCCTTCAGCGGCAATCTCGTGGAGATCTGTCCCACCGGTGTGTTCACCGATAAGACGTTCCGCGGTCATGCGACCCGGAAGTGGGATCTTCAGCAGGCGCCGTCAGTCTGTACCGGATGCAGCCTCGGCTGCAACGTCTTTCCGTCGGAACGCTACGGAACGCTCCGCCGCATCCGCAACCGATACAACGATGAGATAAACGGCTACTTTCTCTGCGACCGCGGCCGGTTTGGTTACGAGTTTGCGAATAGCGAATACCGTATCCGCGAACCCCGGGTCGGAGCGGGTGTCGACACGAATACCGTTGAACGGAAAGTGGCCGTAGATGCGGCCCTTGAGCTGCTCGGGGCGGGGGCGGGCATCATCGGCATCGGGTCCCCGCGGGCAACGGTCGAATCAAACTTCATGTTGCGCCGACTTGTCGGGCCGAAGAACTTCTACGCGGGAGTATCTCCCCGGGAGGAGGAACTCGTCGAGCTTACCCTTTCCATCCTGCGCGACGGTGACATTCAGTCCGCTACCCTCAAAGAGGTAGAGAAGTGCGATGCCGTGCTCATTCTCGGCGAAGATCCGGGGAACAGCGCGCCGATGCTGGAACTCTCTCTCAGGCAGGCTGCGCGCCGAGCACCGGTGCGGGAAGCAATGACTGAGCTGAAATTGCCCGAGTGGGATGACAAAGCTGCGCGAGTAGCCGTCCAGTCGAAAACCGGTCCGGTTTTCCTCGCCACCGTCTGGTCGACGAATCTGGACAAACTTGCCACATCGACTCTTCATCGCGCGCCGCAGGATATTGCACGCTTCGGGGCAGCGATTGCGCACGCGATAGATCCTGCATCCCCCGCGGTAGATGGTCTGGATAAGGAATCGAAAACTCTTGCGAAAACCGTCGCCGATACCCTTCGACACGCGACGAACCCGCTGGTAGTCTCCGGTACCTCCACCGGCAGTCGGGAGATTCTTCAGTCGGCGGCGAACATTGTCCGGGCGTTGAAGAAGAGCGGGAGTGAATCTCGAATATTCGCGGTGGTGCCGGAACAGAACAGCATGGGCCTGGCAATGCTCAAACCACGTCCGCTATCGGAGGCGGCAAGCCGTATCAAAAGTGGTGAGATACGGTCGGCTGTACTCATTGAAAATGATCTGGCCAGGAGAGCCGGGCAGGCGGACGCTGGAATAATCCTGAACGACGCGGTACTGGTGGCAATCGATTCGGTGGAAACCGAGGTTACCCGCAAGTCAAGCGTCGTGCTTCCCGCATCCACCTTTGCCGAAGCCTCCGGCACGGTGGTCAATAACGAAGGGCGTGCCCAGCGTATGTTCCGGGTCATGGAACCGACAGGAAGCATCCAGGAATCCTGGAAATGGCTGACCGAGCTCGCAGGAGCAGAAGCCTCCACGCTCGACGAGGTGCTTGCCCTTATAGCGGAGGAGGCTCCGGAAATTGCACGTGTCCGGGATGCGGCACCGGGTGCCGCGCTTGAGAAAAACGGAAAGCAGCTGATTCGCGGCGTACCACGACAGACATTCCGTTTCAGCGGCCGCACGGCCATTCACGCGGCCCAGGATGTGCGGGAGCACAAGGTGCACCAGGACGCGGATTCCCGCCTGCGGTACTCAATGGAGGGGCACATCGATCCGTCGGAACCCGCGCTTGTGCCCGAGTACTGGGCGCCGGGTTGGAACTCAGTTCAGGCGCTGACCCGTTTCCAGGAGGAAATCGGCGGCGCCCTTCGCGGAAAGACGCCGGGCAGCATGGTATTCGATCGCGGTGCCGGCGGAGGGTACTTCAGCGAAGTTCCTGATCCATTCACTCCGCGGAAAGACAGATTCCTCTGTTTGCCGTACACGCACATCTTTGGTTCCGAGGAACTCAGTTCAATGGCGCCCGCGGTTGCTTCGCGTGCACCCGCTCCCTATGTCGGAATTGCCCGCGAGGATGCGGAACGACTTTCGATATCCGATGGGACCGTCGTGACGGTCAGAGTTGACTCGGAGGACGGGACACGAACGCTGCCCGCAAAACTTCTCTCCGGACTTCCTGCAGGAGTTATTACGCTTCCGGCCGGAATCGAGAACTGGAGTATCGGCCGCATGGCTGATGCTGCCATCAGCACACCGAGCAATACACAACCGAAGGAATCATGAGATGAGCAGCATACTCTGGAGTATCTTGAGCATTGTCATTGCCTTGCTGGGCTCCATAACGGTGGCAGCGGCACTCATATTCGTTGAGCGGAGACTTCTCGGGATCTGGACTAACCGGATTGGCCCGAACCGTGCCGGACCATTCGGGCTGCTGCAGGTGGTGGCGGACATGATCAAGATCTTCTTCAAGGAAGACT
>CAZKMA010000002.1:0-87200 GCA_964553615.1 uncultured Spirochaetales bacterium
CTATGCCCTGCGGGATCTACTCAACGGATATCAACACGCTGCGTGATACTTCAGAGAAGATGCCCCATTTTTCGCCGCTTTGTTTCAAGGTAGCCCGCGTTAAATCTATTCGGATCAATCACCACTGGAATGCGGTCTGAAATGCTCACACCCTTCTCCGCCAAACGGTCAATCTTGTCAGGATTGTTCGTCATGAGCGACACCGAACGGATCTCAAGCAGTTCAATTATGCGCGCCGCGGCACCATAGTCTCGGTTCTCCGCCGGATATCCCAGATACTCATTCGCTTCGATTGTGTCCAGTCCGAGGTCCTGGAGGCGATACGCCTTTATTTTGTTCAAAAGGCCAATCCCGCGCCCCTCCTGCTGCATATAAACTATAGCTCCGAAAGGCTGCTCAGAAATGTAGTGGAGTGATGCTTCGAGCTGGTCCCGACAGTCGCACCGAAGAGAACCCCAGACATCTCCGGTATGGCACTGAGAATGGACTCGAACCGGACACCGTTCCGCCCCGCGAACATCACCCTTCACTACTGCGGTGTGTTCCTTCCCGTCAACACGGTCGTAGAAACCGTAAAGGACAAAGTGGCCGAATCGGGTTGGAAAATCTGCGTGGGAAACGAGTGTAACATTGCTCTCAATCGGATTTCCGTTGCGGCGATTGATCTCTCCGTGCAGGTCTTCGGGTACAAAATCGGGAGTGCCCGACATCTTACCTGCAAACTCGCCGTGCTCGGGCGTGGTAGATGATTCATGGTGGTAGGTTCTTTTTATGTCCAGGTCATCGTAATTTCTGCTCATATGTTTCGTCTCCGGCGCCCGTGAGCGCCGTTGTCAAAGGTATAAACCCCCTACGCTACAGTCAAGTTCAGTCATCGGCAAAACCGTCGGCAATTCCCGTCACGAGTGTCGTCAGCAGGGGGGTGGCTTGAATCAGCCGCACGAACGATTTATTATGAGAATCGTGACAGAATCATCACCGAGAATAACTCTGAGCTTCGCGCAAAGCCTTGACGGGAGGATAGCAACCCGCACGGGCGTGTCCCGGTGGATCTCAGGCGGCGCCACTCTTACGCTTGCGCACCGTCTCCGGCGGGACTCCGATGCTGTACTCGTTGGCATCGGCACGGTTATTGCGGACGATCCGGAGTTGACATGCAGGCTGGATGCCGACGGAAACGTGGCGCCATCCGGAGGGACAATCATTTCAGAGGAGACGCCCAGCCGCATTGTCGTGGATACTGCGCTCCAGATTCCAACCACGTGCAGATTGGTGGATACGGCTCGTTCAATTCCGACAATTGTGCTGTGCAGCGTGGTATCCGCCGGCAGCTCGAGGGCTGCTGCACTCGAACAACTCGGCGTACGCGTCGCGGGTATGGAAACAGACTCGGACGGGCACATTGCCCCGGGGATGATTGCTGCGTGGGTCCACAACTCAGGGTTCCGTACGCTCATGATCGAAGGTGGACGAAAGATTCTTACAAGCTTTCTTCGCGAGCGCCTGGTAGACCGAATGGTGGTTGTGACCGCTCCGCTCATTATCGGCGAGGGAGTGTCGGCAATCGGTGACCTTGGTGTTTCTGATCTCGCTGATGCCTACCGTGCAGATTCTGTTTCGACGAGAAGAGCGGGCCAGGACATGGTGTGGGATCTCCGCTTTCGCAGGGTTGCCGGTTAGCAACGGGTATGGTCGGGCGGATGGTATCTACTCCTGAAGCTCCTGGACTAGCGCATCGAAAATGGTAACCATGTCTATGGTGGTTTTGCGTAGACGGGCGGCGAGTATTTTTGCCAGAGCACGTGTTACGGGTAATCCCACTTCCGGGTGTTCGTCGCCAAGCGACAGAAAGTCCTTCTTTTCGATCACCAGAAACTCTGAGTCCTCACGGGTAACTACCGTTGCCGATCGCTTGTCGTCATCGACCAGTGCAAGTTCTCCGAAAAACACATTGTCGGATGCACGGAGAACGACCACTGTGTAGTCATCGCCTGCGCGCGTTCGCTTCCGGATCTCGACGGCACCGGAGTAGACAATGTACATCTCACTCCCGACATCACCCTCGGCTATGATTTCCTTGTTCCCGGCAAATGATCGCACCCTGCATATCGCGCGTAATCTCGCAAGTTGTTCAGCGTTGTCCCGGACGGCCGCGAACAGCGGGATCTGCTTCAATCGAAGCAGTATGGATTCATCCGTTGCGTCCATCCAACTGGACCTCCGATCGTTCGAGCAGAATCCCCAGGGAGTACTGCTGGATAATGTATTCATCACGCGGGAGAAAGACCGGCCTGTTCACCTCCAGTTCCTTCACCTTCTGCAGATTGTTTATGAGCTGCGATACGTCCGACGTCTTCTGCGCCTCACGAAGCGATTCCATTTTCATGCGATGCGGTGATCCGGTGTTTTCGAGCACGCCGATAAGGACCCGATCTCCCATGTTGCTCACCGAACGGCGGTACTCCAGATACGCGTTGCCCACGAACGATGAAGGGATCTCTTCGGTTACCAGGTGAGAGATCCCTTCTCCGCCCGCCAGCAGTGCGTGGATAATGTGAGAGACTCCATTCGTCGCCGAGCTGTTCGCTATCATCTGTCGGGCAAAATCTCTTATGTGCAGGATTTCGTCACACATTGCCTGTCTGAGGTAGCTCTCGTACTTGCGATCGAGGATCTCGGCGCAGATGTAGATGTATTTTGCCATTGCACGAATCGTGAGCACCGTCATTACGGTCTTTGAATCAACCTCGCTCACCGCGCTGCTCTCGAGCGTATCTGCAAGAACGATAACCTTTTTCGCCTCCCGGATGTTTGCCCGGCTCAATGCAAGCTCTGAGAAGTAGTCGCCATGCACGAACTTCAGACCCTTCAGGTCCATATCTTCGCGCAACTCCTCTACCTTCTCAGCGTCGACATTGGAAACCAGAACGATCTTGTCGGACGAGAGATCGCGTGCCACCCGGAGGATGTCGAATAGCGTCTCTTTCATATCGCTCTTCCACCCACAGATGACGAGGTGACCCTTCACCCGTCGGTAGTCCATAAGTCCTCTCCTCGCTTTCGTATTCCGTTCCACCAATAAGGATGCGAGAGATCCGGACAGGAGACTCATCGCACCGACACCGAATAGTATGGTGATGACTGCCACCACCCTGCCGCCAGTAGTGACAGGGACCTTGTCCCCGTAGCCGGTGGTGCTGAACGTAATGATTGCCCACCACAAACCATCGAGGAAATTGAGGAATTCCTTGTTCCGTTTCTCCTCGAACAGCACCATGAACGCGCTTGCTGCGATGAAGAAGATCACGAAGATGACGACGGGTTTGGTGTACTGCGATGTACGCAGAGACAACAGGACCCGTTCCATTCTGCGCTTCATAGTCCCCCTACCTCGACCTATCATATTCATCGGCCCCTGAGCCCGTTCAGATTACCCCTTGTCAACTGCGCGTCGAACACAGCCAGGTTCGGAGAAATCAGGTTGGATTAAGTATTATCAACCGAAACGGTCGCCGATTCAGGTGGTTTCTGCGGGTTCCCGCATTTCAGGCAGCGTAAAACAATAGTCACGGAACTCTTCAAACGCGGCTCTCACCTTGTCAAGCTGCAAGATCGCGTCATCGGTACTTCCTTCTCGGGCAATCTGCTCGAGCATTGCGGCAGCATCCCCGAGTCTCTTGATCTCGAGGTTCCAGGATCCCCCCTTGATTGCATGAGCCTCGACTACTGCAGCATGCGGGTTTCCGTTTTCGAGGTTGTCCCGGATCTGGACGAGCTGTTCCTCGATTCTGCCAATAAACTCCCGAACGATTCGGCGTACAACGTCAGACTTTCCCATGAACGCTTCGACAGCTCCGGAGAAGTTGAATATTGCGTCGTCGTATACCGCAGGCTTCGCGCCACTTGCGACTCGATCGGTCCCGGACTTTCGAGGGGTTGGGGATGATTTTGACGAAGGATTGCCGTCAGGCTCGGAGTGTACCCACTTCAGAATAACCGGCACAACGTCGCGGGTCCGGAAAGGTTTGGTAAGAAAGTCGTTCATCCCGAATTCCATGCATCGTTCGCGTTCTCCTTTCATTGCATTTGCCGTTACGGCAACAATAGGCACCGAAATCCCTGCCCGTCTGATTTCCCGGGATGCTTCATACCCGTTCATCTCCGGCATCTGCACGTCCATGAAGATAAGATCGAACTGCTGCTTCCGAGTGGCCTCGAAAGCCTCCCTGCCGTTGTTCGCCAGAGTTACTGTATGACCCAGCCGAACGAGAATGGTCTTGAAGAGCTCCTGGTTGACCATGTGGTCCTCGGCAACCAGGATCCGGGCTTTTCGCTGCGGCTCGGCCGGCTCCAGCGAAGCGAGAGGCACTACCTCCTGGGGTTCGTCTTCGACAGAGGCCAGGTCCATGTCGCTCGAGAGCGCTCCTGCAAGTGCGTCGTAGAGTTCCCGGATCTTGAGCGGCTTGTTCACGTACGCGTTGAACCAGCCAAGAAGCTTCATCTTGGTCTCCCCGCTCACCATCCCGGTTGGACTCATCAGGATCAATCGCGTTGAATTGATGCCCTTGTCTGCGTTGACTTCACTTGCAAATTGCCAGCCATCCATGCCGGGCAGCATAAGGTCGACGAGCGCAACGTCGAACGGGTGATTGCCTGCCGCCCGGGCGTGCATGAGTTCGAGTGCCGCCGGGCCGCTCGTTGCTTCCTCGACATTGTTGAACCAGCGAGAGAGATAGCGCCGAGTCTGTTTCCGGAACGTTTCATTGTCGTCGACGAGCAGCGCAGACTTTTCTGCGAATCGGGGCAACAGCTTGCGGCAGGTCTTTTCGTCGCCGTGACGACCTTCGAACGGAATGAGAAACCAGAAAGTGGATCCCCGCCCTTCCTGGCTCTTGACGCCGATGGTACCGTTCATGAGTTTCACCAGGCTACGGCTGATCGAAAGACCGAGTCCCGAACCGCCGAAACGGCGAGTCGTTGTCGAATCCACTTGAGTAAAGGCTTGAAAAAGTCTTGCCAGCTTCTCCTGCGGTATGCCGATTCCGGTGTCTACAACCTCAAACAGAATGGTTGCGCTGTCTTCCTTCCGTTCAATGGGCTCGACACGGATCATCACTTCGCCTTCCTTCGTGAACTTGACCGAATTGTTCACAAGGTTGACAATTATCTGGCGAAGTCGAACCGGATCGCCCACCACAATATCCGGAAGCTCAGGATCGAGATACAGGACGACTTCAAGCGCCTTCTTGTGAGCCTCCATGCTTACCATGTCCACTGCATCTTCGGTCATGGTGAACAGATCGAAAGCTATGTTCTCCAGGCTCAGCTTTCCCGCCTCTATTTTTGAGAAATCCAGAATGTCGTTGATGAGCCCGAGAAGTACTTCAGCCGAAAATCTCACCTGTTGCGCATATTCGCGCTGTTCGTCGTCCAGGACGGTTTCAAGCAGGAGTTCGGTCATACCGGTTATGGTGTGGATTGGTGTGCGGATTTCGTGACTCATGTTGGCAAGGAAGGCACTCTTTGTTCGTGTTGCACGTTCCGCGAACTCTTTTGCCCGGCGCAGCCGCTCGGCGTCCACCTTCTGCTCAGTAACATCCTCGATGAAGCCAAAGATGAAGGGTGAATGTTCCGAGGAAAGCACGTGAGTTATGTCGATGCGCCACCACGCGTCTGTACTGTCTTTACGCTGGTACCGGCCAAATGATCTCAACCGGCTGGTATCCCCCACTACCAGGGATGAAAACTCGTCCTGGAAAATCGCCCGATCGTCGGGATGAATGAACTGTATGAGTTCGCTGTCCCGGAGTTCGACTTCCGTGAAGCCGAGCATTGACTGAAGGGCGCGGTTTGTATACAGCGGCCTCCCGGCATTATCCATAATGAGGATGCCGACGGGAGCGTTGTCGAATATTACCTGGAAGTGACGTCCGAACGATGGCACGCTTTGCCGAACCTCCCTAAAAGTTCATCTTCAGTACTTCTATGGCCTTGCGCCGAATGCCTTCGGGCTTGAGAGGTTTTATGAGATAGCTGGTCACGCCAAACCGGAGAGCCTTCAGGACGGTCTCACGTTTGGAAAGAGCTGAGAGGACAATGATGCGGGCGTCGGTCGGATTCCTGGAAAGCTCTTCCATGACCTGAAACCCATCCATTTCCGGCATCATCAGGTCAAGAAAGATGAGATCCACGTTGCGGGATTCACTATCGTCCATGAACTTCCTGCCGTTGTCGTAGGTCAGGATGGTGAAACTCGTGTCAGAAAACGCGACCTTGATCAGTTCCTGGATAATGACATCGTCATCTACGACCGAGATCCGCACATTCCTGTCCAGCTCCGTTAAATCGAAGGTTGTTGCAGTTTTCACCTCGTCCTGGAAGTGGAGATGAATACTCTCCTCCCGGGCTTTCTTGGGGACGGCGGCCTTCAGGAACTCCGCCTGTACGGTGTTGCTCTTGCCGTCCAGAAAGGTCCCGGTTTTGCGGCCCAGCAGACCGTCCATGGCCTGCTCGAGGTTATTCGTCACCTCGATTTCCGCGTATTCCGGACGCGAGCTCACGAACTTCTTCACGATGTCGGAATTGGTGAGTACTTTCACGAATCGGTGTTTGATCTTCGATGCGTCGGTGAGGATTGAAAACAATGAACCGAGCTTCAGACTGTCGTCCGCGGTCACTTTGATGTTTGACATCATAACAAGCACTTTTGGCGCGGAAACTTCGTACAGATCCACAAGCTCGGCGATCTTGTACCGGAGGAGCTCTATCTTTTCCTTGTTGAGCCCCTCTGCTATCTCAATAAACAGAATTTCATCATTGAAATGAGCTTCCAGGATACAGGGAGTGTCGTCCATGGTAATCGAGACGCCCAGAAGCTCGCTGATCGCCTTCAGAAGCGCGTCTATTTTCACGGGTTTCGTAAAGAACTTCCGGACGTTGTATTGGGCTACCTCGAGGATCTTGTCCCTGTCGACCTTGGAAGAGATCATGATTACCGGGATCGGAGCGGTGTTGGGATCACTTCGCTTCGTCTGGAGGAGATCCACTGAACTCTTCCGTGAAAGGTAGTAGTCCATGATGAGCAAGTCCGGCGTTTCGTTTCTGAGCTTCACCGAGCCGTCAAGACCGTTCACGCCAAACTGCACATCGAAGCCGTATTCGGAGAGCTTCTTCCCGAGGTAGTCACGGAAAAGCGCAGACTCGTCTACTACGAGAATTTTTTTCATGGATCCAGTTCTCCCGACCTATGTTATAGGCCAAACGGGCGCTGTTGTGCAACCAAAAAGCAATCCGCGAGGACACGGTTCGAAGACACGGTTCGTTGACAGCGTACACCGTCGCGGGTAGGATGATGCGGTTCAGGAGGTAGTTCGTGAAGACAGCCCGTGTATCCGCCATCCTTTTGGCACTCGCGCTCTGTTCCACGGGTTGGGTTTTTGCCCAAAACGCAGGTAACCAGGATGTGCATCTGAGTGTATCGCCTCGACTCTGGGGACTCGATTTCGGCATTGGAGCTTCGAAGTGGCATCTTGTCCCGAACCTCAACACAACGCTCTCCGTCCTTGCGGGCGGCGCATGGGATAACAAGGGCTACTTTCGCAATCCGGACGGCTCTCCGTATACGGGGACGCTTCTGGATCCTGCGAACTCCCCGTATTACGACCGGCTCAATCTCATGTGGAGAATGGGGGTGACGCAGGGGATCATCGGGAATCCCGCGCTCCCGCAGGACCTTCTTTCCGGGTTTCTATTCGCCCAGGCAGGGTTTTCGCGGCCCCTCGATGCCTCGACTACAACGCAACTCCTGTTTTATCCCGATACGCCTGGATCGACCCCCGTTCATAGCCAGTCCGGTGACGACGCCCACGTATCACTTCTCGTCGGATTGCAGGCAAACACCCTCTCACAGAACGACACCACGAATACTACGAGCGGCTACCTGCTTGAAGGATCTCTCGAAGCTGCGCCGGGCTGGCTCGTGAACTTCGCGACTGCAAATGTGGATTATTGGCGGACGAACGTAACCGCCAAGTATTTTCTCCCCATTTACGCTCTTGATCCTGTCGCCGGCAAAAACAGATTTTCCCTCTACCTGGCGGAGCGATTCGAAGCAGACTACATCTGGGGCTCCTCAATACCGCTCTCGGCAGTTCAGCAACTCGGAGGCACGAATCCGGTGGACGGGCTCGGCGACGCGGTACGTGGGCTCGAGAAGAACCGGTATTCGGCGAATCTCAAGATAGTGAATAATCTGGAGCTGCGTGCAAACCTTCCGGCGCTGGTTTATCCGGCCATCATACCGACCGTTCTCGCCTTCCTCGATGCCGGTTACTACAACGGCCTTCCGGGTGCCCCTGCCGGTTCAACGACGAGTGGATACGCGGTATCCACCGGGTTGGGTGTGAGTCTCCATGTCACGGGGCTTGGAGATCTCGCGGCTTACACGGAGTACCTGCTGCATGGAACACTGGTTACCGGAGGTGCATGGACTCCTCTTGCGCTCTCGCTGGGCCTCCAGTTCTAAGCTTCAGTTCGCCGCAAATCATTGCATGCGTCCGTGCATCGTGAGGAGGGCTCATGGCCGAGATAATTGATCCTGCAACCGGTTTCGTCGTTGGAGATCCGGGTTCGCCGTCTCTTCTCACGGCGCTCACTGGAGAGTTTACGCCGGAAACCGATGCTCAGCTGATCCGCGCCATCCGCTCGGCACTGGACGGATTCATTCTCTCCGTTTCCGGTTTCCGGAAGATATGTGCAGCCGACGCCGACGAGGAAAGCACAACTTCGGCCATAACTGCGGAAGATGCCGCACTCTCTGCGCTGTTCGCTGCGCTTTTCCTGCGCCTGATCCGTGAAAAGGCGACAGTATCCAGTCGGCTCCCGAACGTCGTGGTTGGAATCGATGCTCGCCCGACTGGTCCGACAATTGCAGACACCGTCATTCGCTCCCTCCTCGCGGCCGGCGCGAACGTGCGTTACCTGTTTATTGTAGCGGCTCCTGAGATCATGGCGTACACACGGCTCACCGCGGAACTGGATGGATTCGTCTATATTTCGGCCAGTCATAATCCGGTGGGTCACAACGGTATGAAATTCGGACTGAATCGGGGTGGGGTTCTCGAACCCGATGACGGGAACGCTTTGATCGGCATGATTCGCAAGGCTATCGCCTCCGATGAAGAACTTCTCGAGACCCTTCGCACAATCGCCTCCGGGATGTCGCGGATACCATCAGATCGGCTCAACGGCATATTTGCAGACGCCGCGGACCAGAAGCGACAATCCGCGGCGACCTATTCCGCCTTTACCTCAGAGGTAGTGTCCGGAAGCGAGAACCGGGAAGAGTCATTCCGGCGTCTGGCGACCCTGAAGAATGCGGTAATCCGGCGACGGATTGGCGTGCTGGGAGAACTGAACGGAAGCGCGCGCGGCACAAGCATTGACCGTGAGTTCCTGACGGAGCTCGGTGTAACTGTGTCGATGCTGAACGATCGGCCGCGTCAGATCGTGCATAGGATTATCCCTGAAGGGGAATCTCTGGACCTCGCACGTCGCGAGCTCAAACGGTTGAACGCCGAAGATTCAGCATTCGCCCTGGGATACGTTCCCGACAACGATGGTGATCGGGGAAATCTTGTCTACATTACGGGAGCGGGGTTGGCGCAACAGATATCCGCACAGGACGTCTTCGCGCTTGCGTGTGTCTCCGAGCTGGCATGGCTCGTCTACACCGGGATCCTCACCTATGACCACACCGGTCGTGCACGCGAGAAGGTGGCAATTGCGGTCAATGGTCCCACATCGCTGCGGATTGAGCGGATAGCCGACGCCTTCAATGCGCACGTCTTCCGCGCAGAAGTCGGAGAGGCGAATGTTGTCGAGCTTGCACGACGACTGCGCAAGAAGGGATACATTGTCCGCATCCTCGGTGAAGGTTCGAACGGCGGAAATATTACGCATCCGGCGGCGGTGAGAGACCCGCTCAACACGCTCCTTGCAGTGATCAAGCTGCTGGCAATTGATTCAGCTCCCGACGGGTCGAAACCTGGCCTCTTCGATATCTGGTGTGCAAAGAGCGGTCAGGAGTTGATGCGCGGCGGAGACCGGGACCTCACATCCATTCTGGAGACCCTGCCGCGGTTCGTCACAACCGGTACCGCGGAAGAGCGGGCAATAATGCACATCAGCACGCGCAATCACGGAACCCTGAAGGCCGAATATGAGAGACTCTTCCCGGTCGAGTGGCACAACCGGAAAGATGCCCTTCGCGCCCGCTTCGGCGTCGTGGGCTGGAGAGAGATCAACTACGACGGCATCGACGAGCGGCAGGGAGTCGGCAGATCTTTCCGCAGCCTCGGGGAGCGCGGCGGCCTGAAAATCGTATTCAAGGATGGAACCGGAAAGATACGGGCATTCATCTGGATGCGAGGTTCAGGAACAGAACCGGTGTTTCGTGTAATGGCAGACGTGGAGAGCAACGATCCGGACGATGAGGCATACCTGCTCGAGTGGCACCGCGACATGGTCAAACGTGCCGATCTGGCGGCGGCTGCCATAGAGGCTGGAACGGATTCCGGACGTGCTACCGGCGGTTGATCCTACCCTATCCGGTACGAATCCTGATCCGGATCGGCAACAATCATTCCTTCGGCGGTGAGCTCTTCGAGTATCCGTTCCAGGCGTTCAGAGTTCCGGCCGGTCGACTCGTTGAGCGTGGCGAAGTCAGCGTCCGATCGGGACGTCAGTATCCGGATTACCGCGCCGCGAATCTGTCGATTGCTCCCCTGGAAAGCGGACTGCACGGCGTAGTGCGCACTCCGCCTGTTCGGATTCGGGAACCGGGTTTTCAGCGCAACTCCATAGTCCATCAGCGCATAATACCACTCTCTTGGATTGGAGCGGTCCAGACACCGCTCTATGAGCGGGTAGAGCTCCCGATCCCGAACCCCCTCGATGCCGGGGAAAAAGAAGTGGAGAAATACACGACGGATGTTCGTTTCAATAAAGACAGTCGGGACGTCGTAGGCGAACGCTGCGAGCGCTCCGGCGGTGCCCGATCCTATTCCGGGCAAGGTAACGAGTACCGCAGGTTCGCCCGGCAATTGGCCGTTATGCCGCTCACTGATGATGCGGACGCACTCATGGAGGAACCGGGCCCTGCGATTGTACCCGAGGCCCTGCCACTCGAGCAGGACGTCCCGAAGCGTAGCGTCTGCGAGGTCCGCCATTGCAGGAAAACGATTCAGGAAGGATTCGTACTTCGGAAGTACCCGTTCGGTCTGGGTTTGCTGCAGCATGAACTCGGACACAAGAATCCGGTACGGATCCCGCGTTTCCCGCCACGGGAAACGGCGTCCTTCGCGCCTGAAATTGGTCCAGATGAGCTCCTGGAATTGTGCGATTTCCCGATCGGGGATGGGACGCTCTATCGTGCTCCATTCCTTGTCGGAGTTTCGGAAAGTGGGGCTTTGCTCCCATTCATGATCCATGTAAGGGCCCTCTTGGCATCGAACTCCTTCATCCCGCCCGCGAATAGAAGTCCCGCAAGAAAAAATGAATCGGGCAGCGGATCAACGAGGACCGTTGGGATTGCGATGCAGGACATCCGGGCCGATATTGCAGCCTGAACTCCGTACTGGGAGTCCTCTATCACGGTACACGCCTCCGGTTCCACTCCAAGCCGCTCGGCAGCCAGAAGGAAGACATCCGGCGCCGGTTTCCCGTGTTCAACCTCATCGGAGGATGCAATGACTTCGAACTGACTCCGTAATCCGGTGATCTCGAGAACAACATCGATAACCGGAATTGAGCTTCCGGTTGCTATCGCAACACGCATTCCGGCGCCCTGGAGCATGCCGATGAGCCGGACCATCTCCGGGAAGACTCGCGTATGTTTGCGGGCAATCTCGAGGTAGGTCTCGTTCTTCTCCTGCAGAAGTTCATCTATCGTGAAACTGCCCGACGGATCGATCTGACGGTGCATCATCTCGAGCATGGGTCGGCTCCCGATTCCGACAAGGCCCTGCCACTTTTCCTCGGTAAGAGAGAGACCGTGACGCTCCAGAAAGATGCGATCCGCCTCCTTGTAGTTGAACTCACTGTCGATGATAGTTCCGTCCAGATCGAAAATAACCGCACGGCCTTCGATCGAGGAGTGCTCACTCGTGTACTGTTTCATTATTCTCCTGAATCGGGCTAAACCGAAACCTGCTTCTCGCGCTTCTTACGGACCTCTTCCGCTTTTCGCGAAATGCGGTTCCAGATGCCGCTCAACCCCATTGCCTTTCTCGCGGCAACCAGCGTCGAGCGAGCCTCTTCCCTCATTGACATTGTGCCGTCAAAGATTACCTCGTCGACGTAACCGCTCTGGGAAGCAAACTGGTCGCGGCGCTCCCGGATAGGCTCAAGAAAGGCATTGAGCGCGGTCGAAAGTTTTTCCTTCACTTCGACATCCCCGACAGTGCCCTTCCTGTATCGCTCCTTCAGATCCTCAACCTCCGCGAGATTCGGATTGAAGACGTCGTGATAGGTGAACACAGGATTGCCTTCCACTGTTCCCGGTACGTCCGCACGAACACGATTTGGATCGGTGTACATGCCGCGCACCTTCTTCTCGACGGTCCGCGCGTCGTCGGACAGGAGGATTGCGTTGTTCAGTGATTTTGACATCTTCGCGTTGCCGTCCGTTCCTACGAGCGTGGGAACGTCCCCGACGAGGACGTCCGGAACCGGGAACACCTCGCCATAGAGATAGTTGAACCTGCGCGCAATCTCCCGCGAAAGCTCCACGTGGGCTTCGTTGTCCTTTCCCACCGGAACGAGGTGAGCACGCGGCAGGAGGATGTCCGCGGACTGAAGCACCGGATAGCCGAGCAGGCCGAAGGGCATTTCACTCAGATTCGCGTTCTGCGCCATCTCCTTCAAGCTGGGTACACGCTGAAGCCGGGGCACCGTTACAAGCATCTCAAACAGGAGATTCAGTTCGTAAATCTCGGGAACGGCCGACTGCAGATAGATCCGCGACTTCCCCGGATCAATGCCGCACGCAAGGTAGTCAAGCACCATCTGCCGCGCATTCTCGGCAATGCCCTCTATGCTCTCCCGTTCCGGGCGGGTCGTGAGCGTGTGCAGATCAGCTATGATAAAGAAGCATTCAAATTGGTCCTGAAGCCTGACCCTGTTCGCAAGGGACCCGACATAATGACCAAGGTGCAGTTTCCCGGTTGGTCTGTCACCGGTGAGTATTCGTTTACGATCCATTCCGCTCGTTAATTCCTTTTCTTTTCGCCGCCCGTGCCCGGAAGTTCCCGGTACCCATGAGAACACCGACAAATTCAAGACCGGGGATGTGTTCGAGAATAATCTTCAAAGCGACCGTGAGTGGCACCGACAGGAACATGCCCATGACTCCCCATAGCCACCCCCACGATAACAGAGAGAAGAGAATTATTACAGGGCTCAGGTTCAGATTATCACCCTGGAGCTTCGGCTCTGTGATATTCCCTATGAGATTCTGGATTGCCAGCATGCAGAGTCCAACAGCAATAATGGGATTCCAGGATGGATAGAATTGCACCACAGCGAAGGCAAGGCTGGCCGCACCCACGGCGATTGAGCCGATGCTCGGGACAAAGTTGAACAGAAATGCAAGAACTCCCCAGATGAACGCAAAGTCAAGCCCGATCACCGCAAAGGACCCCCAGACCAGAAGTCCCGTGACAAAACTCACAATAAACTTGATGGTGAGGTATCTTCCTACCTGCTGGTTGATATGGCCAAGCACCTTGTAGACTGTGTCGGTCCTGGGACCCTGAATTGCATCATGGAGTTTCTGTCGCAGATAGGGCTTCTCGAGCAGGATGAACAGGAGGTACACAATGACCATAACGAGTCCGGCAAGAAATCCGACAAAGTTTCCGAAGAAGGAGAATGCAACGGAACCGATGGACCTCGTCAAGTCAAGCCGCTCGAGAACGGGCACCGAAATCTTCATGGATCGGATAGCCGTGGTGAGCAGTTGAGTCAGCCGCCGCTGGTATTCCGGCCACACCCGGACCATTGAATGCACGCTCGAATAGAGAACCATCCCGAGAAGAAAGCCGAATCCCAGGAAAAGGAGGATGACGACCACTATCGCGAGAATTCTCGGTAAGTGGATACGGACCATCGCCTCCACCAGAGGACTCAGGACAAACGATAGAAGCAGGGCGATGACCAGCGGAAGCATGATGGTCACCGTCAGCTTCAGTACACCCCCGACTGCAATTGCCACAAGCACCAGGAGGAGGCCCGTCGTTACACGTGCGCTGTTCATGCGAGGAAGGTAGCAGATTTCAGTCGGTTACGGAAGGCTCCCGTTCGGGAATTCGTCCGGCGGACCGAGAAGCTTCCACGCCTTACAATCACAAGGGTGGAAGCAACTGGTTCCTGTTCACGCCGCGGGCTAAATGTGTATTGCCCAGCCTTCGGCAGCACGCGCGGCTTCCATGACTGCCTCCGACAGCGTCGGGTGGGCATGGATCATCGTTGCAATATCTTCGGGCAGGAGCTCCGCCTTCTTTGCCAGAAGGATCTCGTGAAGGATCTCCGTCGCATTGGCTCCGGCAATGTGCGCCGCGAGAATTTCGTGGGTGTCCGGAGTAAACAGAAGCTTGACGTGCCCGTCCGGCTGCTCGACTGCAACCGATTTGCCCGCGCCTCGGTACGGAAAGATCGCCTTCTCGTATTTCAGTCCCGTCTCTTTCGCTCGTGCCTCGGTTGGGCCGAAGCTTGCAACCTGCGGCTCGGTGTACACAGCAGAGGGTATCTCGTCGGAAGGTATCCGCTTTTCGGGGTTCTGCCCTGCCATGTACTCGACGGCAATTTCGCCCTCTTTGGACGCTACATGGGCAAGTAACGGTGTGGGAATAACGTCGCCGATGGCGAATATTCCCTTGACCGCGGTCTCGTAATAATCACCCGTGACGACAAAGCCGCGATCCAGCTTGACACCGATCGCCTCCAGTCCAAGCTCTTCGGTATTCGGCGCCCGGCCCACGGCAACCAGAAGTTGATCCGCCTCGAGGGTGCTCGCCTTGCCGTCCTTGCTTTCAATGGTAAGCGTGATACCCGACTTGCTCCTGGAGAGTTTCGTTGCCTTCGTAGAGGTGTGCATCTGCACGCCCCGCTTCTTGAAGTCGCGGGCCACTACCTCAACACTGTCGTGATCTTCGAGCGGAAGGATCTGGTCGAGCATTTCCACGACGGTGACTTTCACGCCGAAAGAGCTCATTACGTGGGCAAACTCCATCCCGATTGCGCCGGCGCCAAGGATAACCAGACTCCCGGGAAGCTTCTCGAGCATGAGCGCACCGGTCGAAGAAATGACCTGCTTCTCGTCAAACTCGAAACCCGGTATCTGACGCGGTCGGGACCCGGTTGCCACCAGAATGTTTTTCGCGGATATCCGTTCCTTGCCATCTATCTCGACCTCATGCGGCGCAACTACCTTTGCGGTCCCGGCGACGTACTCGATCTTGTTCTTCTTGATGAGCGACTGGACCCCTTTCGAGAGACGGTCGGCTGCCTGTCGCGATTTCTTGAACACGACGGTGTAGTCGAATTTGCTCGCGTCCACGGAAATACCCATCTCGGCCAGACCCTTCTGAGAATTGAATATCTCAGCCTGATGGATGAGCGCCTTGGAGGGAATGCATCCAATATTCAGACAAACCCCTCCCGGCTTGTCCTTTTCAACGATTGCAGTCTTCAGACCCAGTTGGGAGGCGCGGATTGCCGCTACATATCCCCCCGGCCCGGACCCTATGACGAGAAGATCATATTTGTATTCTGCCATGTTCATATCCTTATCAGATTCAATGAAATCCTAGTACAGAGCGCGGACCGGATTCTCCATCATGCGCGTCAATTCAAAGAGGAATCCGGCGCCCGCCGCACCATCTATAACCCGATGGTCGCACGAAAGCGTCATCTTCATGACTTCCCGGACCACAATCTGGTCGCCCTCTGCAACAACCGGAACCTTTGCAAGCTGTCCCAAAGCGAGAATGGCCGATCCCGGCGGGTTGATGATAGCGGTAAACTCTTCAATGCCGAACGAGCCGAGGTTACTGATGGTGAACGTAGCACCGGTATATTCTTCCGGCGTGAGCTTCCCGGCTCCCGCTTTCTGAATCAAGGACTTCAGCTCCCGGTCTATGTCTACCACGCCGCGATTTCCACAGTTGCGAACGACCGGCGTCATGAGCCCGTTCCCGAGGTCTACCGCTAGACCGATGTCGATACTGCCGAACTGGGTAATGTGATCGCCCTGCCAGGACGCGTTCACGTTCGGATGGCGTTTCAGCGCCTCGGCGGCGAACTTCAGCATGAATGCGTTGAAGCTCACCTTCTCCGGCAGCTCGCCGTTCAACATCTTCCGGGCCTCGATGACCCGCGCCATCTCAACGGTGGATTTGAGGTAGTAATGGGGAGCGCTGAATTTGGACTCGGCGAGTCGCCGTGCAATAACGGCGCGCTTGCCGGCAACCGGAATGTCGACGTTCCGGCCGGGCGCCGGCGCAAAAACTGTGGCCGATCCGGCCTGTGCGACCGGTGCCGCTTTGGAGGGATCGAAGCTTTCCACATCGCTCCTGACAATCCTGCCTTCGGGACCGGTTCCCCGAATCTGCCGGATGTCGTACCCCTTCTGACCTGCAATCTTGCGCGCAAGCGGGCTCGCCTTGACCACCCCGGGTGCTGCAAGGGCAACACCTCCGCCCTGCGCGGGCGCTGCGGAACGCTGTTCGGCAGCAGCTGCCGGGCGCTGCCCGTTCTGGCTTTCGGATGCGGGGGCTTTCTCCGCGGATGCGGCCGCTTTCTCCGGCTCGGCTGCGGCGGCTTTCTCCGCGGCTGCCGGGCCACTACCCGCCTCGATGGACTTGACGAGGTCGGAGACATCCTCGCCTTTTTCGCCGATTATTCCGATTGCCTCACCGACTTTCGATGAGGAGCCGTCGCCGCGCACAATTTTCAGCAACGTGCCTTCCTGAGTCGATTCGTAATCCATTGTGGCCTTGTCCGTTTCGACCTCGCACAGGACATCGCCGGAGCTTACTGAATCGCCCTCTTTTTTCTGCCATTTAACTATCGTTCCCTCCTCCATAGTCGGAGAGAGCGCTATCATCTGTATCTTTTCCGCCATCATCTTCCCCTTTTCAGCTCATGTACAGAACGCGCTTTGCCGCAGCCACTATCTTCTCTACTGAAGGCTGAACGGCAAGCTCGAGGTGGTGATTGTACGGCATGGGAACGTCTTCAGAGCAGACGAGCTCGACCTGTGCATCCAGAACATCAAAGCAATTCTTTGAAATAAGCCATGCGACGTACGATCCATAACTCGATACCGGCCATGCATCATCTACCACAACTGCCCGGTTCGTCTTGCGCACTGATTCATAGATTGTTTTTTCATCCAGCGGTCGCAATGAGCGCAGATCGATTACCTCGGCATCCACTCCCATTTTTTCCAGTTCACCGGCAGCTTCGAGCAGCAGTCTCATCGGCCGGGAAAAACTGATGAGCGTAATCTCTTTGCCGACTCGCTTGAGGTCCGCCTTCCCGATCGGCACCAGGTATTCCTCTTCCGGCACATCTCCGGTCCACGCATACATCATTTCAGCTTCCAGAAAGACCACCGGATTATTGTCCCGGACAGCAGACTTCAACAGTCCTTTTGCGTCGTAGGGAGTCGAAGGCGCAACGACTTTCAGGCCGGGGAAATGTGTGTAGATGCTCTGAAGCGCCTGAGAATGCTGCGATGAGAGGTATTCCGCCGGACCGTTCGGCCCGCGAAAAACAATCGGCACCGTCAACTGGCCCCCGGACATATGGCGCATTTTCGCCGCATTGCTGAATACCTGATCCATTGCCAGAAACGAAAAATTGAAGGTCATCCATTCGACAATTGGCCGAAGTCCCGCGACCGCGGCTCCAACCGCAAGTCCGGTAAAACCAAGCTCGGCGATGGGTGTATCGAGAACACGCGGCATCCCGTACTTGTCGAGCAACCCTCGCGTAACTTTGTACGCGCCGTTGTATTCGCCTACTTCCTCTCCAAGAATGAAAACCTTGTCGTCGCGCGCCATTTCCTCGTCAATCGCCTGATTCAGCGCGTCTCGAAATGCTATCTCGGGCATACTTTTTCTCCCTCCGAAAATTTGATCAGGCGCCTTGGACGCCGTCCGTGTAGACGTCTTCATAGATGGTATGAAGCGCGGGCTCTTCGCTCGATTCTGCGAAATCTATGGCCTCCTGAACCTGGTTCTTGATTTCGCCGTCCATTGCCTGGAAGTCGTCCTCCGAAAACAACCCGGCATCGAGCATATCGGCCTTCAGAAGGAGGATTGGATCCTGCAGCTTATAGCTGTCAAGTTCGTCCTTTGTCCGGTACTTCGCCGGATCACTCATTGAATGGCCCTTGTACCGGTAGGTCTTGATATCAAGGAGCACCGGCTGACCATCTTCACGGGCTTCCTTTGCTGCCTGTTTCACAGCCTCGTACACCTTCAGGACGTGCATACCATCCACAGTTCGCCCGGGCATGTTGTAGCCTTTCGCTTTTACGTCGAAATCGGTTACCGCCGAAACCCGTTTCACTGCCGTTCCCATGCCGAAGTGATTGTTTTCGACTATGTAGACAATCGGCAGCCGCCAGATCTGTGCAAGGTTGAGGGACTCGTGAAATGAACCCTGATGGATGGCGCCGTCTCCGAAGTAGCACAACGTTACCCCGCCGTCCTTCGAGTACATCTGCTTGAACGCAACGCCGGTGGCCATCGGAATCTGTGCTCCTACGATCCCGTTTCCGCCAAGGAAGTGCTTTTCGGCGTCGAACATGTGCATGGAACCACCCTTTCCACGCGAGCAGCCGGTAATCTTGCCGTACAGTTCGGCCATGATCGCTTTCGGATCCATGCCGCAGACCATTGCATGACCATGATCGCGATATGCAGTCAGCACGTAGTCCGTAGAGAGGTCCAGAGCCGCAATCGACCCAACGGCCACCGCCTCCTGTCCGTTGTACAGATGACAGAAGCCTCCGATCTTGCGGAGACCGTACATCTGTGCAGCCTTCTCCTCAAAGCGCCGGATGAGCAGCATCCGATGCAGGAGGTCGACGAGGAACTCCTTGCCGTACGATTTCAGATCCTTCACACCTGTATCCTTATTTTTGACATTTTTCTCTTTCACTTCACTCATTGAGCGTCTCCTACTTTACCGATACCAGCTCTTTTTCCCCGGTAAGGGGCTTGAAATAGACCATCTCCTCGATGATGGTTTCAAGGACAACAAGTTCCGACGCATCCTGATTCACCCGCCAGAAGACTGAAAGATTCCCGCCAATGGCCTCGAGCACTTCAACCTTCGTACGGGGATCCTCGAGAACCTGCACTACCCCGCGTACGGTCAGCACCTCGTCGATGCTCTTCGTCTGTAACATCCATTCGACATTTGGGTGCGCCGAGATCTGCGCGGTCTTTTCGAACCCGGGGGCCGTAACCGCGAACAGCGAGCCCTCACGACCCGGCACCGTCACAGGCGTCATCCACCGCACGCGCGGCTGCCCATCCGAGTCCACACTTGCCAGCACGGCAACTTTCGAGCTTTCAAGGACCCGGTCCAGCACCGCATAGATAGATCGCTTATCCATTCATATCCTCCTCAGTATGTTGGCGCCTCAGAACGCCATGGACTCCACGAACCCCGCGAGGGCAGCGACGAGCTCGTGACGAGTCAGTTTCTGAACTTCAGAACACCCACCCGACACCGTACCAGAAACATCATGTTCCAGCCAGTCTCGGCATTTATCGCCTATTGTGCGCGAATCGAAGGAACTTCCCGTCAGAATATCATGCACTATGCAGCCCGGGGACTCGCAGCATCCCGAGAGCGACCGGATGGTACCTTCTTCAACTCGAACGGCAATCCCCTCTTCACCCGGGAACGGCAGACGCGCGGTAAACGAAGGGGTGCGACCGAAATTCCACTGCCATGTTCGATAGTTATCCGATCGGGATGCCAGTTCGTCCCGGTCAACGACGGTGAGAATATCCTCAACGGATTCCGCAGCTCCCCAGGTCTCCATGAACTCCTGTCGAACAGCCTCTTCGACCGAGCCGACGCTGGCCTGCGGATAGAGATCTCCGAGGTTAACCACAGGAAACGGGTTGGATGCGACTGCGTGGGTCTCTATTCTATCGGCCCACCCGGCACTCGACGAGCGGAGGCTTGACAGATCTGAACTTACAAGGAGCGTGCCGTGATGCATCACTCTCGACCGCTTGAGGGCCATCGCGTTTCCGGAGACCTTTTTCCCCTGCACGAGAATGTCCCCACGGGGAGTGGCTTCCGCCGGTATATCGAGACGTGCAAGGGCCCGGACCACGAGAAGAAGATTTTGCTGTTTGTCGAACAACTCACGGTCCATCAGAAATGAGAAATTGACATTGCCTGGATCGTGAAAAACAGTTCCACCGCCGGAAATTCTCCGCACAATGTCGACATTTCCCCGCCGCAGTTCCGTAACCGCGCATTCTTTCCATGGATTCTGATGCTTTCCGAGGACGACTGAACGACGATTCACATACAGGTGCAAATGCGCATCTTCTGGGCCGACCGTTGAAAAAAGAAGCTCTTCAGCTGCCAGATTCACAGCTGGATCGGCGGATGTGGAGGTGAACATCCTTCGGTGCGGCGTCGTAGAGAGTTTTTGCGCATGCATCGTGTCTAAAATACTCAATCAGCGTGATTTTTCAAGCAAAAACGGGACGTTAGTACTCAGAATTATCCGCGCCCTCTGTATGCTTGAGACTATTTGTTCTGTACAGAGTGGATTATTATAAGCATAATAAAGTATCGATTGGACGACCTAGAGCGAGAAGATCGATAAGGAGGGAATGTGTTCCAGAATCTGTTCCAAAAACAGGTTATCATGAGACGGGTCATCTATTCACTGATTCCGGTGTTCCTGTTTTCGATTTACCTGTACGGTTGGCGGGTCCTGGCCATTACTGCTGTCACCTTTTTGTTCGGGATTCTCACCGAGTATGTCGTTGAGAAGACCCGGAAGAAGAAGGTCAGTGAGGCCGTATTAGTCACATGTACGTTGTACGCACTGTCGATGCCACCGAAGACACCGCTGTGGATTGTTGCAGTCGGTATCATTTTCGCCGTAGCTATCGGAAAAGGCGTTTATGGCGGCTTCGGACGAAATGTGTTCAACCCGGCGATTACCGGTCGGCTTTTTATCTATATAACCTTTCCGACGGTAATGACTACCGCGTGGATGGTACCGGGGAACTTCGGGATGAACGTTGCGGACGCCACAAGCACCGCAACGCCTCTTGCAATTCTGCATAACGGTGGAAGCGTCGATCTGCTCAATATGATCGTTGGTCTCAGGTCCGGATCGATCGGAGAGAGTCCGGTTATTCTGATCCTGATCGGCGCAGTCTATCTTCTGGTCACAAAAACTGCGCAGTGGAGACTCATGCTTTCCACATTCCTGAGCGCGGGAATTTTCACGACCATCTTCTGGGCATCGGGAGCATCACCTTACTACCCTCCTCAATATGCACTCATGGCCGGAAGCATTCTCTATATGTCCGTGTGGATGGCTACTGATCCGGTTTCGGCACCGAACAAGAAGCTGTCGCAATGGATATATGGATTGATCATCGGCGGTGTCACCGTTCTGGTACGGACCTTCTCCGGGTTTCCCGAGGGAACCAGTTTCGGAATCCTGGTGGGAAACGTCTTTGCATCGCTGATCGATGAGCTCATGCCGGCACCGAAGAAGAAGGGTGCGGCAGCAAAAAAACCGGCAGTAGCACCCGCAGGCGGAACAGCGGCATCAACTTCGAAGGAGGGCACCTGATGAATCGACAGGGCACCGTATACACAATCGTATTCTCCTTCATCGTCACCTTCGCCTTCGTCTTCCTGCTTGCACTTACGAATCAGGCTACCATCTCCAGGGTGAAACTGAACCAGGAGGTGGCCCGCCAGAGTGCTATCCTTTCGGCCCTGGGAATTGAGTACTCTTCGCAACAGGATGTCCTGCAGAAGTTCAAGGATGTCAAGACGGTAAAGAAGAATGGAGTAACCCTGTATCAGACCGAGAGGAACGGCGAAACGCTGTACGCAAGCGAGTTTGCCGGGGGTGGACTCTGGAGCACAATCAGGGGCGTCCTGGGCGTAAACGCCAACATGACGAGGATCCTCGGGCTCGAGATAATCAGCCAGGGAGAGACCCCGGGACTCGGCGGCCGCATCGACGAACCCTGGTTCAAGAAACAATTCTCCAACGAGAAAGTCATCAACAATCAGATAAAGCTCAATATGCATGACGCAGGAACCTCGGACCCGAACCACGACAACGGACAGATAGACGGGATTACCGGTGCCACGATTACCAGCACCAGTATTGAACGTATTGTGAACAACGAGCTGAAGACACTTCGCTCAGCCCTGGGAGGTAATTCATGAGCGACCAGAAAGCGGGCGCTATCCTGAGAGAAAATGTGTGGACCAGCAACCCCATTTTCATGCAGGTACTGGGAATCTGTTCGGCGCTTGCCGTGACCAACCTGCTCATCAACACCGTCATAATGACGGTCGGCGTATCACTGGTTACAGCGTTCTCCAGCCTGACCGTATCTCTGATGAAGAAATGGATTCCGCGCAAGGTGCGCATGATTATCCAGACACTCATCATCGCCTTCTACGTAATCATAGTCGATCTCATTCTTCGCGCGTACTTGCCGGATGTGAGCAAGAATCTGGGACCGTACGTCGGGTTGATCATAACCAACTGTATAATCATGGGACGGGCGGAAGCCTTTGCTCAGTCCAACCCACCGATCATCTCCTTCTGGGATGGCCTTACCTCCGGACTCGGCTATATGGGCGTGCTGCTCGTAGTGGCGGTCATTCGTGAACTGCTTGGCTTCGGTACGCTGCTCGGCTATCGAATCATGCCCGTGTCCTTCCTTCCCTGGACAATCATGGTCATGGCACCCAGTGCATTCTTCATTCTCGCCATCATCATCTGGATCGGGAAGAGCATTCAATTCCGTCAGGCAAAGGGGGCATCCGCATGAACGCACCGGTTATAGCACCGATGACATTGCTGTTAGCGTCAATCTTCACCAGTAACATTCTCCTTGCCAACTTCCTCGGGATGTGCTCGTTCATCGCCATTTCCAAGGACATGAATTCTTCCAACGGCCTGGGAATGGCGGTTACCGTAGTGCTCGTCATTACGGCAGCCATCAACTGGGTGGTGCTGCACTACATACTCATTCCGCTCGGTCTCGAGTTTCTGCAGTACATCGTTTTCATAATGGTCATTGCCGCCGCAGTGCAGATACTGGAAATGGTCATAGACCGCGTTTCCCAGGCACTGTATATGACTCTTGGAATCTTCCTTCCGCTCATAACCGTCAACTGTGCAGTCCTCGGCGTGGTGCTCTTCATGCAGATCCGCAACTACACCTTCCTGCAGTCGGTTGTCTACGGGCTTGGCTCGGGGCTTGGCTGGTGGCTCGCGATCATGCTGCTTGCTGCCATGCGACGGAAGATTGACAAGGCACCAGTGCCTGCCGGACTTCAGGGACCCGGAATTACCATGATAACCATCGGATTCATGGCGATGGCGTTCATCGGATTTTCCGGCATGCTGAAGATTCAGTAAGACCGATATCCTGAAGGAGGTAGACTTTGGATCTCGCATTCTTCATTGCTCCCCTGGCGGTCTCAGGGATTTCCGCGGCGCTCGCGGCCATCATCTCCATATCCGATCGAATTCTCAACAATTATGGGGATGTCGTTATCGGAATCAATCACGGAAAGAAGGACGTTACCCTCTCCGGTGGGGCGCCACTGCTTATCAGCCTTTCGGAATCCGGCATCTTTGTTCCCTCGGCCTGCGGCGGGCGCGGAAGCTGCGGTGCGTGTAAGGTCAAGATTACATCGGACATCGGCCCGCATCTCCCCACCGAAATTCCGTATCTGACCAAGCAGGAAATCGCCGAAAATGTGCACCTTTCCTGCCAGGTCAAGCTGAAACAGAACATAGATATCGAAATTCCTGAAAGCCTCTTCAACGTACGGCAGTACGACGGGGTCGTCGAAAAGATCGTGGACGTCACCCACGATATCAAAGAGGTACTCGTCCGTCTGCCCGAGGGATCGGAAGTGAACTTCTCAAGCGGTCAGTACGGACAGATCGAAGTACCCCCGTATGACAAGATCAAGGAGCCCACGCAACGTGCATACTCCATGTCCAGCGCATCGAGCAAGAAGGGGTATCTCGAGTTCCTGGTTCGGCTGGTTCCGGGTGGTATTGTGACGACATACGTCCATCAGAACCTTCAGGAAGGTCAGCGTATGAAGGTCATCGCACCGTTCGGCGAGTTCATGGTGAAAGAGACCGATGCCGCAATGATCTGTGTGGCCGGCGGGTCCGGTATGGCGCCTTTCAAGTCGATATTTCAGGACCGCATAGATCGCGGCGTCATGGACGAACGGGATATCTGGTACTTCTTCGGCGCACGCACCAAAAAAGACCTGTTCTATCTTGACTGGCTCGAGGAGCTTCAGGCAACCTACAGCCGTTTTCACTTCGTGGCAGCTCTGTCGGAGCCCCAACCGGAGGATGACTGGAAAGGCGAAACCGGGTTGATTACCGATGTGCTTGCCAAGTATCTGACCGGAGATATTCCAAAAGAGCAGACCAAGGAAGGTTACCTCTGCGGGAGCCCCGGCATGCTCGACGCATGTATGAACGTCATGCGCAAGTACGACATGGTCGATGACAAGATATTCTTCGACAAGTTTGCTTAAGGGAGGTTCCCATGAAGATGTCTCCGGAGTACGTAAAGGCGTATGCAAACATGCAGCCAGGTGTCATCACCTCCGACGGTTTCATGGGCGATGATCACCGGTCGCTCACCGACATCATCGAGCAGGACGAGGAGCTGGTCGCATCGCTCGATCTGAGCTGGGAAGAAATGAGTAACCGGATGCACCACCTCATGCAGGAGGGCCGCAAAGGACTGGGCGAACCGGTGACCGTAGATGGAACGTGGATTGTCCAGGTCAGCGAGGCGCGAGGCTTTCTCGCATCGCCCTTCGAGGACGGCATCTACCGCAAGGTAAATGCTGACGTTCAGATTGCCGAACACGGCAAGGCCACTGGCGATCGGCTCCTCTTCTCTGAACTCTCGCTTCACCTGCTTGAAAAATATCACTTTCTCCAGGGCAAGGGGTCCCCATTCAGACTCGATCCGTCGACTCTCAAGAAGGTCCTCAAATACTGATTTCCGGTACACCGTTTCGCAGAGAACGGAAAGAGGCGCCCCTTCGGGCGCCTCTTCTCTTTGGTCAGACCTTCCGGACTGTTACCGCAACGCGGACATCCGCCTTCTCATACAGTTGTCCGACCGGACAAACCTTCAGAACTTTTTCCAGAGTTCGATTCAGTTTCTCCTCCGTCTCATCGGATTCGATCAACACGGTCCCTGAAACCGCCGTTATTGTGGGGGCATCGTCCGGCTTCTCTGCCTCGAGTTCAACCGTGACTTTCCGGTAGCTTACCGAGGAGTTCTTTGCCACAACAGCCCAGATTGTGGAAATGCAGCCGGAGAGGGCCATGACTGCAAGCTCGAGCGCGGTGGCTCCGAGATCATCACCACCCTTTGCGCCCGGAAGATCCAATACCAGGCCATGATGTCTCCCGTTGTCCACAACTGACTGATAGCACCCTGCAACTAACTTCGCGGTCGATTTCATATCTTCCTCCTGAATGAAATGTGGGATGACGCAGCCGAAGAGGCCCGTCATCATGGACGCGCAGTCGGTCGATTCCGTATCATCGCGTCCCGAATATCCGGCAGGCTCACGCCTGCCGGTAGCCGGCTCAATTACCTGTTACAGACGGTTCTCATCCACGGGCTATTGATTCTGCCCTCCCCCCGCCGAGGGGCGTTTCCGACACTCCGGACAGATACCATGGAAATAGATCGTGTGCCCGGTAATCTGATAACTGAACCGGGCTTCAAGGATTGCTTCCGTTCGAGACATGAGCGTTCGCTCCTCTTCCGAAAACTGGGAGTACTTCTGAACGCGATGACAGGTGGTGCAGATGAGATGGTGATGGTGCTCCTGTGGCCGGGGCTCAGAGAGCTCGTAGCGGGACCTTCCATCCCCTGCTTCTATTCGTATCAACTCACCCAGCCTGGAAAGGAGCGCAAGTGTTCGATATATCGTCGTGAGTCCTATTCCCGGATGATCCGCATGAACATTGAAGTAGATCTCCTCGGCAGTCAGACAGGTTTCTGCAGACAGGAGAAGATCGACGACACACTTCCGGGGGACGGTCAGACGGAGCCCATGGGAACGGATGCGGTCCATAATACTGTTGCGGTCGTCTGCATTCTTCATAGATTGTTAATGATAATGATTGTCATTATCATTATGATCCATTATCCACCGCACGTCAAGTGAAACTTGACAGCACACCCGACTCGAATGATATTTATTCACTGTGAGGGTCAGAACGGGCGGGAGAGCAATGCTCATGGTCTGCGTTATCGCGATGGTTCCCGCCGCGTGGGGCTTCTCGCAGATTCATCTTCCCGTCGCACCCTACCACGGCTATCGGATCATGCGCACGGAGCACTTCCGCTTCATCTACGAGCCACAGGACGTTGAGAGCGCACGAACGCTTGCAGGATTCGCCGAGCAGGTATACGGTGACCTCACCCGGTTTCTTCATTCTTCGCCGAAAGAGATAACCTGCCTGCTCATCGGTCGGACCGACGCGGCAAACGGGTACTTCACTCCGTTGCCGCCACATCACATCGGGCTCTACCTCGCGCCGCCGGATTCGCCATATCTCGGCGTACGCTCCAGGTCCTGGCTCAAACAGCTATTCGTCCATGAGCTGACCCATTACATCCATCTGGTATACGATGACGGATTCTTCCATGCGCTTTCGCGAGTTTTTGGACCGACCCTTTCACCGGTTCACGGCGCCTTCCTTCCCGGATGGGCCGTGGAAGGGATAGCGGTCAACACCGAGACAATGTTCACTCATGGCGGCCGGGGGAGAAGTCCCTACTTTGAGCTCTACTACCGCTCACTCATGCTGAACGGCACGATGTTTCCGCTGCCACGCGCAGGATACGATTCATACGCCTTTCCCCCGGGCCGTGAATACATTGCCGGTTACCTGATAATCGACTACATCATCTCCCATTTTGGGGAAGATGCGTTCTACCGAATTCATGACCAATTCGTACGAAACCCGTTCGCAGGACTGGACGAAGCGGTCCGGAACGTTACCGGGGCGTCCCTGAAGCAGATTTATGCATTGGTGGAGGAGGACCTGAGCAGGAAGTATGCCGGCGCCCTGTCTATCCCGCCCGGCATCCTTGAGAGTCCCGAGAAGGCGGGACAGTTCTATCTTCCCCGTCCCACCAGACGAGGACTGTATGTTTACCACACGCGGCCGGACCGGCTCCCGGAGATCGCTCTGATGGACCCGAAGACGCGCAAGCTTACGCCGGTCATTCACGCCTGGCTTACCGATCCTTCGAGTTTTTCAACAACTCCCGGCGGGAGGTACGTCGTCTTTTCCTCTTACGGGCAGGATGCAACGGTAGCCGGTGGCCCGGAAGTTGTTGCGGATCTCTATCTGTACGACGCGGACAGGCACAAGACCGTGCGGCTTACCTGGAATGCTCATCTCATCCAACCCGCAATTTCTCCGGACGGATCGTGGATCGTCGCTCTGCAGCGGGTTGGCTCACGCCGTCGACTCGTGCGTATTCGGCTCCATCCCGGTGCCCGCCCAAGCGACGAGGTACAGGCACGCGGTCCCATTCAACTTCTCTATGCAGCGCACGGGGTGGAGTTATACAATCCATCATTCTCGCCGGACGGAACACATCTCGCGTTTGCTCTGAACAGGGCCGGACGGCAGGGTGTGGTCACAGTTGCGTTGAAGGATCTTCCCCCGCGAAATCTTTCGAACAGGGCGGTAACAACTCAGGATGATGGAGACTGGAATGCTCTCGCAGTCCGGATGAGGATTCCGACCGACGGCAGTGAGGAGTACTATCCTTCCTATGTAGACTCCCACACGATCATCTACACGGCAGACGCCGGTGGCATTCTTCGTCTGTTTGAGCGAAATACGAAAACGGGTCTGACGCGGGAAGTTCTCGAAGATCCGGTCGGCGCCCGGCGCGGCGTGGTTTTTGCCGGTGGTATCCTGTACGAGACATACACCGCGGACGGCGCCGCCATTCGCTACAAGACACTCGCTCCGCAACCTTTCCCGCTGCACAACGCGGGGACCACGGCTCCCCCGGCTCCCGCACCATTCCCCGCAGACTCCCTCAATCGGACTCCTGTCGAGGAGCCGAACCAGCAGTTCGAGGCAATTCCGCCATCGGAAGTCTACCGGCAGTTTCCGGTTCCCGACGTATGGTTGCCAATCCCGTCACTCACAACCAACGCAAAGGGCGCGTACGCCATTGGGATAGGTGCATTGAGCTACGGAGCCACAGTGACCGGGGACCTTTCCTGGCTTGCAACCGCCGGGTTCTATCCCGGCCTGATGCAGCCGTTCGGGGGCCTCAATGTGGACTTTGCGCGCGGCGGCGTACGAATGGCCTACACATTCTCCCAGGGCTACCAGGCCGCCATACAGCGCACACGGCAGGCGCTGTCGATGGACTTCTCTCCGATTGCCTTCTCTGCGCTGGATACCAGCCGCGTACTGACACTGGCCGGCGGCGCCTCATATACGATAGACCGTACCGCCGCATCCGACTTCACCGTGGCGGACGGGTTGAACGGCGCGGTGACAGCCGGCAGCGAACGCGTCGATGTTGCCGCCGCAATTCAATATCGCCGGCAATACATCTACCCTGAGGCGATGCTCTACCCTTCGGGCACCTTTCAGCTGGGCATAAGGGCACAATCACGACTGCCGGTTCTCGGGCAGACATACCAAGGCGTCCTGGCCGAGGGAAACCTGGGGCTGACGGTCCGCGGTTTCTCACCTCTTCAGTCTGTCGGATTGTCTCTTCATACGGCATACGATACAGGAAAGGTCCCGGCCTCCTCCGACATCGCGCCGCCAGGCTTTCTTGTCCTTCCGCAGGCATCACCCGGCCCGGGAACGCCCGGAGTTGCGATGATACAGATCCGCTATGGAGCTACCCTCGCAACGACCGACCTGCCGCTGCCGTTCAGCTCGGGACTTGTCGCAATCGGCGCCTCGGTCTTCGCAGCGTATCGTGCCGGATTTGACCCCGGGAATCGGGCCTTCGGTCCGTCCACGAGCGGCACTCCTCGCTTTGTCCCCGAAAATCGGGTGGCAATTGGGACGGACATGACGCTGATGCTGAGCCGGAACACCATCATGCTGCCGCTCCGTATGGGTGTAACGGTCCTTGTTGATCCGTCGCTCCAGTCCGCGCCGCTATTCCCGTCAGACTTCGGCATCTTCCTGACGGTCGGTGGAGTATCATTTCAATCCGGATATACGCCCGGGAAGGAGCTACTCCCATGGTCACTCCCGTGAGTCGGAACCGCGCGCGGCGTGCTGCGATCTTTGTCCTTGCACTCATCTCCGTGCAGGCTTTCGCAGTGCACGCCCTCGCCGCGCAGGAAGCCTTCCGTCCGGCGCAGTCGGTTCCGCTGTGGACCAGGGCCGTTGCGTTGTATCGGGCAAACGAAGACCAGGGACCTACCCGGATGGATTTCAGGGTTCGCGAGTACCGCGGAAGTGGTAAGCTCATGAACGACGAGCTCATCAGCATGAGCATCGAGTACGGCCCGAAGAGTCCGAAGACAGCCATCCTGAATGCCACGAAGAATGGCAAAGATGTCACAGAAGAGACACGCAAGAATCCGAATCGCATGAACATGTTGAATAGTGATCAGGGAAAAGAAGCGGGATCGTCATTCGCGAGCCTCTTCAAGAGTCCCTTCGATCCCAAAGAGCAGAAACGGGTCCTCGTTCGGTTCACGGGCGTCTACCGGTCAATAAACGGTTCATACGCGCGACAATACGATTTCACCCACAAAACTGCGGATCCCTACATCAATTCGGGAACTGTGTGGCTGAACGCACGCACCGGAGCACCAATATCGATGGACGTGACGGTTGCACCGCTTCCCGCTTTTGTGGACAATCTCGCAATGCAGGTGGTTTTTGAATTTTCCGCTCCCGCTCCGCAAGAAATAGAGGGGAATCCCTATCCGGGTATCGCCCCGCAACCGGGTACCTGGCATGTTCGGCGAGCGATTCTTCGGGCAGGCGGCCATATTCTGTTCTTTGCCCGCCGGTATCTCACCGAGCTCGAATTTCTGGATTACCGGGCAAAAACGTCCGGGTTGCCGGACCGGAATTAGCAGCATATGGAGTCCGATCGAACCTCTCGCAACGTGCGCATTTATCTGATGGGCATGAAACACTGCGGAAAGTCTACACTGGGGCGCATGCTTGCCCGCCGATGGGATATCCGTTTTCTCGACCTGGACGACGAAATCGTCAACGATCACCTTTCTCACGAAAACACGCATGTGGAGAGCCGGCAACCGGACGTCCGGGGAATCTATCGCAAACTGGGAAAGACGGGTTTTCAGGCTCTCGAGTCGCAAGCCGCTACCCGGGTTGCCTCGGATGCGCGGACGTCCGGATCCGGGCTCATCCTTGCGCTCGGCGGCGGCACCATTGAGAACGAGGATGCCATGAACGCATTCCCCCCTGAGGATCTTTTTGCGTACCTGGAGGAGGATGCTGATGTCCTGTTTGCGCGCATACGGCGCGGCGGATTGCCCCCATTCCTCTCCGGACCGGATCCGTACGGTGAGTTTCTCAGTCTGTATGATCGGCGCACTGCGCTGTACAGACAGAAGGCGACAATTACTGTACCATTGGCCGGAAAATCGATAGAGGCAGCGCTCATGCTGCTTGAGAACATGCTTCAGGAGTATCTGGATGGCAGGGAATAGCTTCGGTCAGGCACTACGTATTACTACCTTCGGAGAATCACACGGCGGCGCTGTCGGCGTCATCGTTGATGGAGTAACTCCGGGATTGGACCTGACAGCGGAAGACGTGCAGAAACAGCTCGACCGGCGCAAACCGGGCCAGTCCTACATTACTACACCGAGAAAAGAACTGGATACGGTGAACATCCTTTCCGGGCTGTTTCAGGGGAAAACAACCGGTACGCCGGTCATCATGATCCTGTACAACGCGGACGCGGACCCATCTGCATACGACAACATAAAGGGGCTTTTCCGTCCCGGTCACGCAGACTACACCTACCTCAAGAAGTACGGAATCAGAGACTGGAGAGGAAGCGGTCGTGCATCCGGACGAGAGACTGCCGGACGTGTGGCAGCCGGCGCGGTCGCCCGGAAGCTGCTGGATGGACGCGGCGTTTCGGTCATAGCCTATACCCTCAAGGCTGCGGGGATATCGTGCGAGACCTTCGACCCAGATGTCATCGAGAACAATCCACTTCGTGCATGCGATGCCGTTGCTGCAGAACGGATGATGGAGAAGATCAGCCGAATCAAGGAGGAAGACGACTCCGCCGGCGGAATCATCGAATGCCGGGTACGCGGTCTGGCCGCCGGGCTCGGTGAACCGGTCTTCGACAAGCTTGACGCCGAGATTGCCCATGCAATGTTATCGATCGGGGCAATCAAGGGAATCGAATTCGGAGCAGGTTTCCGTGTCGCAGACATGCGCGGCAGCGAACACAACGATCCAATGGATGAGAATGGTTTTGTCAGTAACAACGCGGGGGGAATCATCGGCGGAATCAGCACCGGCAACGAGATTATCTTTCGAATTGCGGTAAAACCGACATCGTCAATTGCCAGGCCGCAGCAGACAATCGATCTGGAAGGAAAGGAACAAACCATTCGCACCGAAGGAAGACACGATGCGTGCATCTGCCCACGAGTCGTTCCGGTTGTCGAGGCCATGACCTGTCTGGTACTTGAAGACCACTACAAACGCCAGGCAGCCATGCTCGGATAGCTACGTTCCATCGGTTGAGCAAAAGAATAGGGACAACCGCCGGCGCGGCTGCCCCCAGCAGCGAAAATTGAATGCCGCACTGTGACCGGGACACACTCCCGCAGTGCGGCCGGCTGGAATTTACTCTTCCGGAGAGAAGTCTTCCTTCCCTGCGCCACACATTGGACAGACCCAGTCTTCCGGCAAATTGTCGAAACTGGTTCCGGACTCGATTCCGCCGTCGGGATCGCCTTCTTCCGGGTCATAGATGTAACCGCACACATTACAAACGTACTTCTGCATCAGTCTCTCCTTTGTGGTGTCGTGGTCCCTGAGGAACGATCGTAGTTTATCCGGAACTCTATCATATTCTCAGGGACCTGTTAAGCCACAGTTCCTTGTCCGGCAGCCCGGCCTCCCAGCTCACGGTCGATCATGAACAGGCTCTGAGGCGTGTCGCCAATCATCTTCAACTGCCGGACAACCGCGAGCGTATTCGACTCCTCTTCCACCTGCTCCCCGACAAACCACTGAAGGAATTGCTCGGTTGCAATATCCTTTTCCTCGCGCGCGAGCAAAACGAGTTTGTGAATGAGATCACTGATGTACTGCTCATGCTTGTATGCCGCCTCGAATGCCGCCAACGGGGAGCCCCAGCTTCCCTGGGGCTTACCCAGAGCGCCCAACTCTACTTTGCCCGACCGTTCCGCAATGAATCCGTAGATTCGCATTCCGTGGGCGAGCTCTTCTTGTGCCTGTATCTTCATCCATGCGGCAAAACCCGGTAGATCTGCATCGTCAAAATGTGCGGCCATTGACAGATAAAGATACGCGGATTCAAACTCCTCTTTGATCTGATCGTTGAGGGCCTTCGCCAGCTTTTCTCCAATTACCATGACATTCCTCCCGTCTTTCGGTGACTTCAGTACTCAATATAGCTATTTTCCCGATTCCGGGCGACGATGAGAATGTCGCACCGGACAAAACGGGGTATTGCGGCGACACCGCGATACCCCTCCAAAATTCGTCGAGATGCAGCCTACCAGTTTTCGCGTACGAGCTCGTAGTAGGACTGAGGATAGCCACAGGCGGGACACTTCTTCGGCGGCTCTTCACCTTCGTAGATGTAGCCGCAATTCATGCAAGCCCAGATCACCTTCTGCTGCTTCTTGAAGACCTCGCCTTTGAGAACGTTGTCCCGAAGCTTGTTGTAACGCTTCTCATGCTGCTTTTCGGCAACACAAACCGCGTTGAACACGGCGGCGATCTGCGGGAATCCTTCTTCCTGTGCGACCTCGGCAAAATTCTTGTAGAGTGTTGTCCACTCCATGTGCTCGCCGGCGGCGGCCTGTGCAAGGTTGTCAGCGGTACCCTTCACTTCTCCGGCGGGAAAACTGGCCTGAATCTCCAGATCTCCCCCCTCGAGGAACGAAAAGAAGCGCTCGGCGTGTTCCCGCTCCTGGTCCGCAGTCTCCTCGAATATGCGGGAAATCTGAATAAAGCCCTCCTCCTCGGCCTTCTCAGCGAAATATGTATACCGGTTGCGAGCCTGGGACTCGCCTGCAAATGCCTTGAGCAGATTCTGCTCGGTTTTGGTACCCTTTACGCTTTTCATCGCGTCACTCCTTGTGGTGGTGGTATTGAATCGCCATACGGCGGGAATCCCTCAGTGCGTCCTGGCCCGGGGGGTCCGGCAGGATCCGTTCGACGTCCTTCCGGATGAATGCCGTACCGAGTCAGGCTGAAATCATAGCGAACCGGGTCATCAGGCCGGATCGCGCGAAATGCCTCAGTAACCTCCATTGCGGTCCGCAGATCGGCAGACCGACGTTTTGTCAAACACAGAAACCTGCTGATTCGAAGCATGTGGGTATCCATCGGGACGATGAGTCTCTCAGCAGAAATACACCGCCACCCGCCTGGATCCACCTCGTCGCTGCGGACCATCCAGCGAAGGAACAGATGCATTCTCTTGCTGGCGCCCTTCTCCGGATCGGTCAGCAGAATGCCGCAGTCCGCCGGCAGTCTTGCGCGCAGTTCCCGGCTGAAACTCACAAGCGGTGCGAGTGAACTCGTGTCCCGACCGGACACTCCGCTCCGGAATTGAGCTTCCAGCGAACCGCACTCCCGAATTGTAGTGCCGATCGCGCTGAGAAACGCGGCAACCTCGTCGGTTCCGAAAAACCGGTAGCCAAACCCCTGGAACAACGTCCGGAGATCCTCGAATGAAAGGACGAGCAGTGCGTTCCTGACGGACCCCGCGGCGCGCTCAAGACGGTCGAAAATGGACCGAACGGCCGTGAGGATCGACTGGACACGGCCAAGCGCAAAAGACGCGGCAATGAAGGCCGCCACCTCTCGCTCCGCAGGATCGGTAATCCGATACACGAGTTCGAGCGGATCCGGAGCGATGTATCGAGCACTGTGAAACCGCCGATACGCCTCCTCGGCAATCTCGGCAAGTGATCTTTCGGCGCTATTCATTAGGGGATTTATCAGTTACTTACAAGTCTACCAGAGTTCATCAATTTGTCAAGCGGGCGCTTTCGGAACTGCCTCATCTGCGCCCGTTCCGGTTCCTGTGGACGTGTACGATCAACAGCACAAGACCGAGCAGAATAAAGAGCGTCGGCCACCACTGCCCGACAAACCCCTTGAATGACTGCTGGACAAGACCAAGGCTAAAGGGAAGAAACATTAGTGACAGGATGATAATAGTCACCGAAGGGACCCCAAGCGAGACGCGCGCATAGCCATGTTTCTTCAGTGCATATGCTCCAAGGGAGAGGCCGACAATGGTCATGAAAACGGGCCAGATGTGCTCGAGTCCCACTGCAGTAAGGACGGTTTCCATGAGGAACAGAAAGAGTCCGCCAAGGCCGAAAAACATTCCCAGGAATACGTAGGATTCGGGCCCTCGTTTCAGCACGAACACTACGTGCAGCAATGCCATACCGGTAACCATGAAAATCAACGGCCAGAGCGCTCGAAACTGCGGTATGTATCCAAGACCGCGAAGCAGCATGACCAGGCCCAGGATGAGGAACAGCACACCGAAGATGAGAAGTTTGTTCGGAAATCGGGGCTCGTGTCTTGGCATAGGTAGTAGTTGGGATGATAGCATGACGCCGCGCGAGGTTGCAAGCAGATACTACCACCGGTTTATTGTCACGCAATAGCGCGGCCGCTATACTGATCGCGAAAACAGATGAATGCCACGACTTCACATACTCAGGACAGTCAACTTCGCAATCTTCACCACCGCCTTCGGGTCCCGAACTCGTGCATCCGGATCAGCGGGAGACGGGGCGACGCGAGATTTCGTTTCCCCGTCGCGCTATTTCTGATTGCTGCCCTCGGAACCTCACTCCTGCTCGCCAGCTGCCAGAGTACCGACTCGTACTATCTGGTAGGCAATCGGGACCAGAAGAAGGAGCTAACGACTCTCTTCGGGCTCCTGGACAAGACAAAAAAGCCGGGGGAAGACCGAGTGTTCCTCATCGAGCAAATTTCGAACATTCTCTCACGTGCCGGCTACGAAGACCGCATGAACCTTTTCCTGACCACGTACGCGGAGCGAAATCCGCACGATGCGTACAATGCGTACTACCTGCTTATGGTCGCACAGAGCTACAAGGGCATGAACGCCCTGCCGCTCGCAATGCACTATTACGAGCGTATTGTCCGAAACTATCCCGACGTAATCGTGAAAGGGAACTCCATTCAGTTCATTGCGCTGAGGGAACTCGCCAAGATTACCCGGGATCCATCGCTGCGGCTCGGTTACTATAAGGAACTCATCTCCCGTTTCAGCGACAAGATCGACCTGGGCTCCACCTATTACTATCTGGCCCGTACCTATGAAGAGCTCGGGCAGTGGGATCAGGCATTTCAGGCCTACAAACAATTTCTGAAATACCCGGACACACGAATTGCAGGTTTTCCTGACGCCCGAAAAGTCATTACCGCAAAGGTCGCCTTCTACGATTCAAGCAAAGACTGGACAATGCCTACCCTCGACTCCCTCGTAGCGACAATCGAGGATGCCATTCGGAGAGCAAGCCCTTCCCGACTGCTTCACTACAAGGCAAAAGTCAACTTTTTCGCAATGAGCTGGGACCAGCAGTCGTCTGATTACGACAATCAGGCCGATTTCCCGATCGAAGCGTTCCTGTCTCCGAACGTGCGTGTCACCGGACCGGTGGAAGTGGCTTCCGATGGAACCGAGGCATACCTCCGGACAACCGGATGGTCTCTCCGAATCCCCACCTGGTATCTTTATTTCCGGAAGATCAACTTTCCTGCCGATCCTGAAATAAACGGAAGGTGGGAATGGGCCGGAATATACTTCGGAGAACGGGTATAAGAGGAATACACTTCGCTGCATCACTGTCCGCTGCGCTCTTGTTGGCCGCATTCGTACCGCCGGTCATGGCGGTCGATTCGCATCCTGCCACGCAGATCTCTGTCGCATCCGCCGACGCGACGATCTTTCCGGCACCCGAGTCGGTACTGTTTGCTGATCGGAGCGTCCGTCGCACCACCGAAAGCGATGCATGGGCTCCCGTCGGAATCGGGAATGACCGCACGACAGGTCCGCTTCCCTCACGGCAAACCCACGAGGGTCCCATGGTATTCAGCATGGACGTCCGACCCACGCCGATTCTGCAACGATACCTGGCGAAATACCAGAGTCCTGCAGGGCATAGATGGCTGCAGAAGGCGCTCGAACGAGGTGCCCCGTATCGCGATTTCATCACGTCTCGGTTGGAGCAGGCACACATGCCCCCGGAACTGTACTATCTTGCGCTCATCGAATCCACCTTCGTCGTGCACGCGGTTTCGCGTTCGGGAGCCGTCGGCATGTGGCAATTTATGGAAAACTCGGTCGGCGACTGGATGACGATCAGCGAATGGGTGGATGAGCGGCGCGATTTCTGGAAATCCACGGATGCAGCAATAAACAAGCTCCAGTACAACTACTCGGTCCTGAAGAACTGGCTTCTTGCAATCGCCGCGTACAATGCCGGGCTGGGGTACATGTCCCGACTCATCGAGAGAACGGGTATCCACGATTTCTGGAAGCTCGAAGCCGACGGATACCTCCCGCCGGAAACAGCGCAGTATGTGCCCAAATTCCTGGCAGTTGCGGCTATCGGGAGTTACGCCGGAAGAAACGGCATAGAGCTTGACTGGAGTCCGCCGCCGCACTGGGTTCGCATCCGCGTTTCCCGGCCGGTTGACCTGAGAATGCTCTCGGAACAAGCGGGAATACCGCTTTCAGTGCTGCGAACCGGAAACGCGGAACTGAACTACGGAATAACCCCTCCAGGTGGTCATGACCTGAAGGTACCGCTTCGGTATCGTGCCGCAGCTGTCTCGGCAATTTCGAGCAGCAGTGTGCCGCTCGTGAGAGTTTACAAGCATGTCGTGCAGTCCGGAGAGACCTATTGGAACATAAGTCGCAGGTTCGGTGTTCCTATAGACATGCTGCAACGATTCAATCCCGAGTTTCCTCCGTCCTCCCTGCCGCTGGGTGCGAGAATTGCCATCCCGATTCTCGATGGAGCACCGGATCCGGCAGTCGTCGAGGCTGCCGAAACGAGGGCGGCACAGGCAATGAACAAACAGGTCGGTGCCTTCACATCCCATTATACGGTTAACCACGGAGACACCTTGTGGAACATCGCTCAGCGTTTCAGGACGACCCCTGAGGACCTCGCTCATGCAAACGGGATGACAATTCACGCAGTACTCCGAATCGGGAAGGTTCTAAACGTTCCCGCCCGGTAGGCCGAGAAATAAAACGAGGAAAAGTGTGCAGTACGACCTTCCTTCAGACCGGCGCAGGACATTGACAACCGAACTCTTCCGGGCCGCGGGCAGTTGGGTATTCCTCCCGCTTATCTTCCTGTTGGCCTCTCCGGCGGCCATTTCTCAGTCAGTAGACGGCGCGTCGGGAGTAAAGTTCACCTCCCGGATCGACTGGCAAACATCGCAGCTCACCCTATCGCTGTCGCGGACCATTCCCGACAGTGGGCGAAATCTGCCGGCCGCAGCGTATTTTACCGAAGATTCCGTCAACAAACAGCTTCCCGACTTCATCTCGCAGGCATTGCTTCCCATCCAGGTCGATTCGCTCCACACCGTTGCGGACCTTGTCGAATCGAATCCTGGACTCTACAAGGAGTTCGGAAACCTCCTTGGCGATGTCAAACGGGGATTCCCTCAGTACTCGGAAGATCTTCGTACGGTGACGCTCCCCTACACGCTCGACTTCTATCCGGCAATTTCCGGGATTCTGGTGACACACGCACAACCGGTCCCGATTGCCCGGACACTGCGCTGGGTACCCACAAACAAGTTCACCGGGCTGGTGATATATGCGAAAGGCGCACTTCCGGTCCACGGAACCGACAAGACTGCCAGGCTCGAACCCTGCCTCTTTCCCGATATCTACGACGAAGACATGCGGAACGTTGTTGGAAAAGAACAGATGGACCCGACCTACCTGAACCGTTGGGGAGCTGCAGCGTACACGTCGGGCTTCGGCGAAAAGAAGTTCATCGACCGTATTGGACTTTCGCCGCTGCGCATCGTCGCAACCGGGCTCTTCGGCAAGGCACCGACCGATCCTGTCATCTCGCGCGAAGACGCCGACATGCTTCTTTCGAGCGACAACAACCGTCGGCTTCTTGCAGAGGGCCGCATACTGATAATCTACTCAGCAACCGAAGAGTGACCGCCAATTCTTGACGAATCCGCGCCATTGTGGTCTGATAGGGCGGATATCAATGAAAACAAACCGAAACGCTCTGAACAAATTGACAATTGCTGCACTTACCGTGTTCACCCTTGTACTATCACTGACAGGGTGTGGATCCCAATCGATCGGATACGGTGTTGTCCTCTGGTCCGACAACGAACAGGTGCTGCCCACCGGGAGCATTGTGCCGGTTCTCGAATCGTCGAGCATTTCGAACACCTACACGATCATGACTCCCGGGACGTCCCGAACAGCAACAGATTCCCGACAGAAACCGCGCAAAATCCAGATCGCCCAATGGCGGATCTCCTTTCACAAGACAAAGGAGGAGGCAGACGCGTTCGAGAAATCTTTCACGGACTTCCGGAACGTGTACGCCCGGTCGGAGCGCAATGCGCTTCCCATCCGCAGCGAAGCGAATCCGAGCGCCGATATGCTGTACAAGCTTCGCCAGGGCGAAGTTATCAAGGTGCTCGCGCGCAGCCAGAAACCCGTGAACGAGTCGGGCCTGGAGGCCTACTGGTACCGCGTGGTCACCGGAACAGGAGTTACCGGATGGGTTTTCGGATATCTCCTCACCGTCTACGATCAGGGGACCGGACAGACTCCGCCGGTGGCACAGACTGCGCAGGACCCGCTGGTTACTCTCATCATGGATACAACCTGGCGTCCGACCTATTTTTCGCAGATGATCAACTCGGGCGTGTACGACCTGAAGAAGTTCAACTCAAAGTACGGATTCTTTTCTGATCCGGAGCAGAAGAGATTCAATCTCGTACTGCCGGACTACAGTATCGCGTTCGACTACACCACTCTCCAGCAGATGGAACGGAACCGTTATCAGGCCATGGGAACGTCGCTGCTCATTACTGTAAGAAATGGAAACGAACTGAGCCTCCAGTATTCGTACAAAGGGAATATCGTCAGTACGGTCTTCGAACGGGTCGACCAGAACATCGACGATCTCGTGAAGGCCGAACAGAAACGTCGGGACGACCTGTACAAGACATTCCTTGCCAATGGCGACTCTCTTACAAGCGATGCCTATGGAATGATCCGCTTTGCGCCCGACAAATCGTTCAACTGGACCGGATTTGAACCGCTCGTGCCGGATGTCATTCCTTCGACGGCTGAAGGAACCGGGACAGTCAGCTTTCCTTACTACCTTTCCGGAGTGCTCCAGAACAAGTTCGACGGCGTTATTACCTTTGCTCTGACCGGCACGGGCAAGTCGGCGACCACAAGCTTTCTCTACTCCTTTGCATCCGGCGGTATCCGTCTCGAGTATGTCCCGCCAACGGATATCAAGAACGACGTGGTCCTGAGGGAGAGCTTTTCTCCAACCATCATATTTTTCAAGCAGGCCAAGTCCGGCTCGTGACCATACAATGTCATTTGTCCAGCTCTCAGGCGTGAACATAGCCTTCGGCGCACGTGATGTTCTCAAGGATGTGAACTTCAGCGTTCGCCGGGGAGACCGGACGGCGCTCACCGGCGCAAACGGAAGCGGAAAGACCACGCTCATGAGGATTATCGCCGGCATCCAATCCCCCGATGGCGGCTCGGCCCACATCTCGCGGGGAACCCGTATTGCATATCTGCCGCAATCGGGTATTACCCACGCCGGAAAGACGCTCTACGAGGAGGCCGAGCACGCCTATGAGTGGGTAATCGACTATGAACGGGAACTCCACGAAATAGGCGAACAGCTCGAAAAGAGCAGCGAACAGAGTTCCGGGACAGAACGACTCGTTGAACGCTTTCATGACCTCCAGGAGCACATTGCCGGAAGCGGATTCTACACTCGGGAAGGAACCATCGAACAGGTCCTCAGCGGGCTCGGGTTCAGGCACCGAGACCTCGAGCGGGACACACGGGAGTTTTCCGGCGGATGGCAAATGCGGATAGCTCTGGCGAATGTACTGCTCGCCTCCCCCGATATCCTGCTTCTCGACGAACCGACCAACTACCTCGATATGGAGGCACGGAACTGGCTGGAGGAATATCTTGCCTCCTTCGACGGCGGAGTGCTCCTGGTATCCCACGACCGATTCTTTCTCGATTCGACAATGAATCAGGTAGCAGAGCTCTTCCTGGGAAGGTTGTCCGTCTACAAGGGGAACTACTCGGGATACGAGGAGCGCCGCCGCTCCGAGGTCGCCTCCCTGCTTGCCTCCTATGACCAGCAGCAGGAAGAGATATCCCGCCTCGAAGATTTCATCCGCCGCTTTCGGTACAATGCGAGCAAGGCATCATTGGTGCAAAGCCGCGTCAAACAGCTCGAGAAGATAGAACCAATTGAAATTCCCGAATCGATGAAGCCCATCCGCTTTCATTTTCCAGCGCCTCCTCATTCCGGCAAAATGACCGTTGAAGCAACCGGTATCGGCCGTTCATACCCGGGGCCAAACGGAGTTCGCGAGGTCATCCGCGACCTGAATATCGAGGTTCAGCGCGGAGAGAAAATCGTGCTCGTTGGACCAAACGGCGCAGGCAAAACCACGCTCATGCGCATCATCGCAGGGAGAGATTCCGGGCATACGGGACACGTGAGATACGGAAGCGGAGTCGAGGTTGCCTATTTCGCACAGGATATGACCGACGGCCTCGATAACGACATCTCCGTTCTCGAAACAATTGAGCATTCAGCTCCCACTTCACTCTACCCTCATCTGCGAGGTTTGCTCGGGGCATTCCTCTTTCGCGGAGACGATATTTCGAAGCCGATAGGTGTCCTGAGCGGCGGAGAACGGAGCCGGGTGGCTCTCCTGGGCATGATCCTCAAGCCGGCGAATCTGCTTGTCCTCGATGAACCGACGAACCACCTGGACATGTCGGCGAAAGACGTGCTCCTGGACGCACTTCGGCAATTCACCGGGACGGTAATCTTTGTCTCCCACGACCGCTATTTCATTGAGCGGCTCGCAACCCGCGTCATCGAACTCCTCCCGGACGAATCCGAACGCACCGCTTCGACCGTCCAATCATTTCCGGGGGACTACAGTTACTACCTCTGGCGCAGGGAACAGGAACGAGCCGCCCCTGGCGGGACGAAAGCCGAGTCTCCGGCGTCGAGCGCACGCCCTTCGGCGAAGCCGTCTGAACCGCTCGCAGCCCCGACGAAGACCAAGGAAGATTTCGAAGAGGAGAAGCGACGCAAGAGCGCAATCCGTAAGCTGCGGCGCGAAGAAGAGGATCTCCTGGATGCCATAGAACAGAACGAGCAGCGACAGAAGGAACTGCAGGAAGAGGTTGCGCGTCCTGAGGTCTACGTAGACGGCGAGAAGGTACGGGACATCATGGAGAGCCTCTCGGCCATTCAGACGCAGCACAACGCCCTCCTTGCGCGCTGGGACGCCCTTTCAAACGATCTCTCCGAGGCTGAAAAGGACGAATGATTGGACCGGCCGCCATTTGCCGGTCCCTTCAGTTTCTGGTACTCTTTTCATGTGGGAGATGAAAATTCTTGACAACACTGGTTTCATGGAACGTAAACGGAATCCGCGCGGCGGCAAAAAAGGGGCTGCTCGAATGGATGGCAGGGGGCAACTTCGATGTCATATGTCTCCAGGAGACGAAAGCACAACCTGATCAGCTGACCGAAGACCTTCTACAGGTTCCCGGTTACACAGCGTACTGGCGCTCTGCGGAGAAAAAAGGCTATAGCGGAGTCGTCACCTATACCCGCCAGCGCCCGATCTTCGAAGCACCGCTCGGCGACGAGCAATTCGACTCTGAGGGCCGTGCACAAATCCTCGAGTTTCCCGGTTTCGTGCTCTTGAACGCGTACTTTCCGAACAGCCAGGCGGCGGGCGCACGCCTGGAATACAAGGTGGATTTCTGCGAAACATTGCAGAAAAAATGCGATGGAATCGTGGCGTCCGGATCGCATGTTGTGGTTTGCGGAGACTTCAATGTTGCACACAAACCCATTGATCTCACTAACCCGAATGCAAACCAGGAGAATCCGGGATATCTTCCGGAAGAGAGGGCGTGGATGGACCGGTTCATCGAGGCCGGGTACGTCGACACCTTTCGCCTGTTCAATGATCAGCCCGGTCAGTATACGTGGTGGTCCTACCGTTTTGCTGCGCGGGCAAAGAACATCGGATGGAGAATCGACTATCATTGTGTGGACCGCGGACTTGTACCCGCCATTCGCGGCGCCAGGATTCACCAGGATGTCATGGGGTCAGATCACTGTCCGGTGAGTCTGACCGTAGATGTGTAGCGCGGGATCAAACCGGGGAGGGTAATCCGGTGAGTATCGACGACAGAAGGAATCACCCAGAATTTCTCGGCGGGTACTTCCTGATTTCCGAAGTGGAACTCATGGACCCCAATTTCTTTCGCACCGTCGTGCTGCTGGTCAGCCATGACGACGAAGGAGCATTTGGCCTGGTGGTGAATCGCAAGTCCGATGTGGCACTGAAGGATCTTGTGGAAGGCGTTGAGGACACCGTTGCCGGAGACCTCCCCATCTTCATTGGGGGCCCGGTCCAGCAGGAATATCTGTTCGTGGTTCACTCCGGCCTCCCGGAGGCGGTGAGCAGCGGACACGAGAGCAAGGCGGCCGAAGGCGTCATCTTTGAACCGGCCACCGAACGGCTCATAGGCTATCTTAACGACGAGTGGAGCGTGCTGCCGGACGACGATCGCCCGCGAATCCATCTGTATGCCGGATACTCCGGTTGGGGCGGCGGCCAGCTCGAGCGGGAACTCGGAGAGGAAGCATGGCTTGTCCTCAAGGCAAGCGGAGACATAGTATTCCACCAGAATCCGGAGCAGGGATGGAAAGACGCACTGAGCCGCAAGGGACCATTCTATCGGATTGTCGCCGAAACAGGATTCAAACCCTCGATGAACTGAAGACCGATTGCTCCCCTGCCCCCATGCGCGCGATTGCATACCAGTTGACGTTGCCGCGTCAAAATGAGAACTGCTCCCCTGCCCCGCGCCGCCTTGACTTTCAAATCCCGGCGGCATAATCTTAAAGCATGCGGATCCGCTACAATGCACCGGTCACCCTCACGTTCGCGTTTTTCGCAACTCTTGTCCTCATCGCCGATCAACTCACCGGCGGTGCCCTGACCAAGAACTACTTTTCCATTGGTCCAACCCTGGACTGGGGAAATGTGCTGCAATGGCCACGGCTCGTGCTTTTTACCGTGGGACACGCGGGTTGGAGCCACCTGATTGGCAATTTCGCGTTCATCCTTTTGCTCGGGCCAATTCTGGAAGAGAAGTATGGATCTCCCCGATTGCTTCTCATGATGTTCGTAACCGCACTGGTTACCGGATTGCTCAATGTTATATTCCTTCCAACCGGTCTGCTGGGCGCAAGCGGCATTGTGTTCATGATGATAATCCTCATATCCTTCACGAACATCCAGAAAGGCGACATCCCGCTTACGTTCATCTTCGTGGTGCTGCTGTACCTTGCCCGTGAAGTCATCGACTCACTCCATCAAAACAACATCTCACAGTTTGCGCATATCCTCGGCGGCGTCTTTGGGAGCATCTTCGGATTCATCCGCGTCCCCGCAAGAACCGACTCCACGCCCGAGAACTCTTAGCGGCAATCCGCGTCATCACATCCTGCTCAGCCCATACCGTATCAGGAGGAGTCACGATCCATGATCGATAAACTCAGATCACTCGAAGCAAGATTTTCGGAACTCGAGACAGCAATTCTCGATCCTGACCTTCACCGGGATCCACGCCACTACAAAGAGGTAATGCAGGAACACTCCCGTCTTTCGGACGTCATCCACGAGTTTCACCGATTCCAGAAGATCACGACGGATCTCGAGGAGTCTCGAAACCTCATGGAAGAGGAGTCGGACCATGAGCTCAGGGAGATGGCACGCGAAGATGTCCGGCGTCTCGAGAAAGAGAAGACGGAATCAGAAGAAAAACTGAAGATACTTCTCGTCCCCCGGGATCCGATGGACAGCAAGGACATCATCATCGAAATTCGTGCAGGCACCGGTGGAGATGAGGCCGGGCTGTTCGCGGCAGACCTCTACCGCATGTATTCACGGTATGCGGAAACGAAGCGCTGGAAGCTCGAAATCATGACAATGAACGAAACCGAACTCGGTGGGTTCAAGGAAGTCATCTTCTCTCTTTCGGGAAAAGACGTGTACGGTGCTATGAAGTTCGAGTCCGGGGGTCATCGGGTACAGAGGGTCCCACAGACGGAATCCGGCGGCCGGATACATACGTCGGCGGTAACGGTCGCGGTGCTTCCCGAGGCGGAAGACACCGACATCCAGATCAATCAGGAAGACCTGCGGATCGACGTGTACCGTTCCGGTGGCCCGGGAGGACAGAGCGTAAACACAACGGATTCGGCGGTACGAATTACCCACCTTCCCACCGGCATGGTAGTCATCTGTCAGGATGAGAAATCCCAGCTCAAGAACAAGGCGAAGGCGTTGCGCGTGTTGAAGGCGCGGCTGTTCGAAATGGAAGAGCAACGAAAGGCGGCCGAACGCGCAACGGCGCGAAAAAGCCAGATTGGATCCGGCGACCGCTCTGAGCGCATCCGGACCTACAACTTCCCTCAAAATCGGGTCACCGATCACCGAATCAATCTTACCCTGTACAAGCTGGATGCCTTTATTCAGGGCGACATTGACGAGCTCCTCAACGCCCTGCGGGTAACCGCGCGGGAAGAAACAATGAAGGAGCAGGCGCTAACGTGACCGTCAGGGAAGCCCTCACCGACGCGACGGCGCGTTTGAGGGAAGCCGAGATAGATACTCCCTATCTGGATGCCGTCCTCCTGCTCTGCCACTGTATGACGATATCCAAGGAGCGGCTGTACACGGTCCTTCCCGAAGAGATGGACGGCGGTATTGCCCTCTCTTTCGGCGAGGCGCTTGCACGGCGCGAAACCGGAATCCCTGTTGCCTACATCAAGGGGATACGGGAGTTTTACGGCAGACCGTTCAAGGTGGACCCGAGCGTGCTCGTACCACGTCCGGACACGGAGACCCTTGTGGATGCTGCCCTCGAAGCAGTCGATGCAGCGTCCGGGCCGGTGCGCATCCACGACTGTTGCACCGGCTCGGGCTGCGTGGCAATAACTCTCAAGGCTGAACGCCCCAATTGCGAGGTCTCCGCATCCGACATAAGCGGGCATGCACTGAAAATTGCATCCTGGAATGCACGGCGCGTCCTCGACACGGAAATCCCGCTATATGAAAGCGACCTTCTTGATTCTGTCCCGGGTACCTTCGACATCATTACGGCCAATCCGCCGTATCTGACAAGCGCCGAAGTGGATGAGATGATGGAACGCGGATGGCCGGAACCGGTTCTGGCTCTGGACGGCGGAGAGGACGGCCTGGATATCGTGCGGCGGCTTGTCGGATCTGCCGTGGTTTCTCTTGGAGAGTATGGGTATATTTGTATAGAAACCGCAGATCCGCAGGCTTCGGACACGCGTAAAATCATGTTACAGGCCGGATTTGTCGATATTGAAACGCGCATGGACCTCGGCGGGCGCCGCAGGGTCACCTGCGGGCGAAGATCGTTGTAGGCGAATGGTCAATACTATGGTCAACGGTGTAGAGGAATTTACCGCAAAATTATCCGAGTACACTGAGCAGGAACGCAGGCAAATCCTTGCGGCATCCACGCATGCGCAGGAACTGCACAAGGACCAACTGCGCGACAGCGGAGAGCCCTATTTTGTCCACCCCCTTCAAGTCGCGGAAATCCTTGTCGATATCCGGATGGATGCACAGACGGTCATAGCCGCGCTCCTGCATGACGTCCTGGAAGATACGCTGGTTACGCGGCAGGATCTTCGGCGTGAATATGGACGCGAGGTCGAATCTCTTGTCAACGGCGTCACGAAAATCAACATCGTAAAGGCAAAGAACAAGAACGTCCAGGAAGCGGAGACGATTCGCAAGATGCTCTTTGCAATGGTGAAGGACATCCGCGTTATTCTCATAAAGCTCGCGGATAAGCTGCACAACATGCGAACGCTCCAATTCAAGGCCGAACCTCGCCGCAGGGCAATTGCACAGGAATGCCTCGACATTTACGCTCCGCTGGCCGGCCGGCTCGGAATATCCGGGCTGAAAGATGAGCTGGAGGATCTTTCGCTCAAACATCTCAATCATGAAGCCTACGACCAGATAAAGGCCTTCGTTGCGCAAAAACGCGGCGAGCGCGCGGAGTATCTCAAGCGGGTCGAGCAGGCAATCTATGAGGCCGCCGAAAAAGAGAAAGTCGAAACATCGGTGGTAACCCGCGCAAAGCACTTTTACTCCATCTATCAGAAGATGAAACGTCGCGGGAAGGGAATCGATGAGATTTACGACCTGCTTGGCATACGCGTTCTGTGCAGCGGACAAACCGAATGCTACACCCTGCTGGGACTTGTCCACCAGCTGTGGATGCCCATAGAAGGAAGGTTCAAAGATTACATCGCCATGCCAAAGGCGAACAAATATCAGAGCCTGCATACAACCGTCATGTGCTATGGTGGGAAGCTGATAGAGATCCAGATCCGCACATTCGAAATGCACCGCATAGCCGAGTACGGAATTGCCGCGCACTGGCTCTACAAGCAGCAGTTCAGTTCTGATGGTGTGAAACCGGAGGATCTGGCAATAATCAACCGGGTCAAGAGCCTGAATGGCTTCAGAATAACCTCGGGCGAGTTCCTTGACGAAATCAAGCGCGAACTTCTGAAGGATTCTATCTACGTCTTCACTCCGAAGGGAGATGCGATAGAACTTCCGAAGGGGTCCACGCCGATAGACTTTGCATACCACATTCATACCGAAGTCGGAAATCACTGCATGGGCGCAAAGGCAGACGGCGCAATAGTGCCGCTGAAGGAAGAGCTGAAGAATACGCAGGTCATAGAAATCATGACCTCGCCGCAGGCACACCCCCATGTCAACTGGCTGCGATACGTGCACACTACACGGGCACGGAGCAAGGTGCGCGCGTGGCTCAATCGTCACGATGAAACGCTGATCATCGAACGCAACATCGTTGCCCGAAAGAAAGCCGGACACCCTCACCATGACCTGAAAGCGGCGCCAAAGAGCGAAAACGAAACTCCGGCAGGGGGCGCTGCGCTCCACGGCGGAACCGGCCACCTCGAGTCGCATCAGATAATGGATACCAGTAAAGTGGGCATCCGGATCGGGAACGAACGGAATATGATGATCCGTTTCGCTCAATGCTGCAGTCCCTCGACCGGCGACGAAATAATCGGCTACGTATCCCGCGGTCGAGGCATCATTGTCCATCGACGAAATTGCACGAACCTCGGCTATATCGCGGATTTCAAGGAAAGAACCATAGAGGTAGAGTGGGAAACTGTATCTCCGAAAGAGACGCGGAGATTCCGCGTCACCGCTCGAAGGACCCTGGATCTGTTCTCCGAAATTGAAGGCGCCGTCAGAAAGTACAAAGGCCATCTCATTGAAGGCAAGATCGAGGAGACCGATTCAGACCACCTCGAAGCCGTCTTTACCATGGAGCTCGAACACCGGGACGATTTCAAGCGAGTCATGAAGAGCATCCGGACCGTGCCGGCGGTAATGAACATCATAGAGCTCGGTCAGCACAGTTCGGAGCCCATGAACCTCGGTATCTGATAAACGTTGTCGTTCACCCGATGAGTTGGTTACCTTAAGCTGAGCAGGAGGAAATAGTAATGGCACAAGTCACGCTAAGAGGAAAACCCGTTCAGCTTCGTGGTGATCTACCGAAAGTTGGTGCAGCAGCACCACCTTTCACTCTTACCCGGGCGGATCTCGCCGATGTGTCGCTGTCCGACTTCCAGGGGAAGAAAAAGATTCTGAACATAGTTCCAAGCCTCGATACCGGCGTCTGCGCCGCGTCCGCCCGAAAGTTCAATCAGGCAGTGGAAGACATGACGAATGTAGTCTGTCTGACCGTGAGCAACGACCTTCCGTTTGCACAGAAGCGATTCTGCGAGAGTGAGGGTATCAAGAATGTGATTACCCTCTCTCAGCTTCGCGACCGGAAATTCGGTACGGACTACGGTATCGAATTGACCGACGGCCCGATGGCAGGGCTGCTCGGCCGCGCCGTAGTGGTCCTCGACCAGAACGACACGGTAATCTACACCCAGCTGGTTCCGGAAATAACCCAGGAACCGGACTACGATAAGGCGCTTCAGGCGGCACGATGACCGACGGCGAGGTCGGGAAGTTCGTTCACGACATGAACAATATCATGATGTCGATAGTATCGACCGCCGACCTGATCCTCACATCCGTGCCGGAGGACCATGTCCTTCGGCACGACGTGGAGGACATACTCCAGGCCGGCGAAAAGGGTGTCGCGCTCATTCGCACCGTTCAGACGAAGTATGGACCTTCACATAGTCCTGGTTAATCCTGAAATCCCTCAGAACACCGGCAACATAGCCCGCACCTGCGCGGCCCTGGGTGCCACGCTTCACCTTGTCGAACCGCTCGGCTTTTCACTGGAGGATCGTTACCTCAAACGCGCCGGACTCGACTACTGGAATCTGTTGTCGGTGCTCCGACATCAGGATGTGGCCGGAGCCACTGAAGGAGCGTCTTCCGAAGAGGTTTTCTGCGTTTCTGTTCGTGGCGAGGTGTCCTACACGTCTCCGGAGTATCCGGAGAGATGCTGGCTCATGTTCGGACCCGAATCCACGGGTCTTGATCAGAGAATCCTCGACGTCAACCGCGGACGGGTCGTCAGGATTCCCATGAGGACGGAAGCACGATCCCTGAACCTGTCCAACGCTGTTGCGCTCCTCGCCTACGAGGTATTCAGGCAGCACGGATTCCCGCAATTGAATCAGTTCCCGGTCGCTTCGAAACAAGGAGGAAATGGTTGAAACGAATCGGTATTATCGGCTTTGGAACAATGGGCGAGGCAATAGTTCGCGGGCTGCAGGCCAAAGACGCTTCGATAACCGCTGCAGTCATTGAGAAGTCGAAGGAACGCAGGCAGGTTGCCGCCTCCATTGACGGAGTGGACGATCTGTCGGATCATCCGGAAGATCTTCCGGGCCTTGCGGACATTATCGTACTGTCCGTGAAACCTCAGGATCTTGAGGAAATTGCGGATAAACTGGGCCATGTGCTTGCCGGAAACAGCATCATCTCCATCCTGGCCGGTACGAGCATACAGACCCTTTCAGCGCGCTTCCCGGGTGCCGACTTCGTCCGTTTCATGCCGAATCTTGCCGCGTCTATTGGAGAGGCCGCCGTCGGGGTTGCAATACCCGAAGATACCGAGGCGGCGTTCCGCGAGGATGCGTTTACGGTCGCGCGCGCCATTGGCGAGCCGTTCGAGCTGCCGGAAAGGCTGCTCGCAGCATTTACGGGCGTTTCGGGTTCAGGGATTGCATACGTAATGTCATTCATTCACGCGCTGGCGCTCGGAGGAACGCGGGCGGGCATGACCTACGAACAGTCTCTCGAAATAGCCCGCAAGGTTGTCGATGGTGCATGCTCACTTCTGCAAACAACCGGCGAGAATCCGCAACTGTTGCTCAGCAGAGTCATTTCCCCGGCCGGCACTACAATCGACGGCATTCGGACCCTGGAAAACGGGAAATTCACCGCTACCGTAATGGATGCCGTAACGGCAGCCGCTCACAGAGCCGGAGAACTCGAAACCTGAGCCGGAGGCGATTTTGAGGAGACGCCTTTGAGGAGTGTTCCCCCCCGGTTGGATGAGCCTACGCGTTCCGGTCCTGAATACCCTCTCCGGTTTCCGTCCGATGGAGAAGGTAGAGAATTTCCCCGTCCTTCGTGAGAGGGATCACGGTGTCCCGATAGAACTGCAGCACAACGTCCGCATCGATAAGCGAACGCACTGTCTGATTCACTCGTGCCTGAATGTAGGCAACTTTCTCCCGAACACGTTCCAGTATCCGGCTTTCCACTTCCGGCCGCGTAAGCCGGTCGATTATTCCTTCACGATCCTCCGCGGCAATGAGCGCACGATAACCCGGAGGATCGACCCGATACTTCACCTCGGCAACATACATGGCGCCAAAATGGACTCGCCGGGAAATTGCCTGGAGCGCGAACACGTCATGCTCCACGCTCGAACCGTGCTGCTCGTCGTCCCCCTGCGGACAGAAAAGTGGTATGAACGCCATGTATGCGGCGAGGATCTGCGCGGTCAGATTTACGGAATTGAAATCCTTCAGAGCAAGCATACTGTCCGGGACCGACACCTCCCGCCTCGACGGCGGGAGGCTCGCAGAAAAGGGTCGTTCTTCAGGAATGTGAAAACGTCCGAACTCGGCATCCATCCGTTCGTGCTGCCGAAGCCTGATACCAAACAGACTCGCATCCGACTCACCGGAAAAGCCGCTCTTACCGGGCTCATATACCACCAGATTCTGCCTGAACTGGGCCCGGTCTATCAGCTTGTGAATAATGGTCTCTTCGAGACCCTCGAGTTTCGCCGCGATCTGATCGAGCCCAACTGCCTTCATACAACGACTGTCCTATGCAGTGAGCTGCCCCGCCTTCACCTGACGGATCCATGCAGCGAACCCCGCAAGAAATTCGACCAGTTTCGGCCTGATCGATTCGTCGATCAGATTCCCCTCCTGATCGAACTTTTCCCACGACTTCGGCACAAAGAGCTCAGGTTTGTTCATGGGCAGCATCTCGGTAAAGACCGCCACCTGTCGCAGATGGTACTGCGCCCGCGCCGTGCCGAAATGTCCTCCCGTGCCCATCATAGCCATGGGCTTCCCCGGCAGCGGAGACTCTTCCAACGGGCGGGAGGCCCAGTCTATGGCATTCTTGAGAACCCCCGAAATAGAGTAGTTGTACTCTACGGTAGCGAATAATACGCCGTCGGCGTTGCGGATTCCATCGTTCATCCGCCTTACCGACTCCGGAAGCCCGGCCATCCGTACGTCTTCGTTAAACAGCGGAACTTCGGCAATATCTATAATCTCAAGGCTGACTCCGTCCGGCAGATGTTCCCCTGCCGCCCGGAGCAGCCCCTTGTTGGCTGACGCTTTTCGTAGACTGCCGGCAATACCAACGATGTGCAATGAATCGGTGCGCATTGATGTACTCCTCTATGAATTGCTCATCTATAGCTCGCGGACCGCACCACGATCCGCAGACGTAACATGTTTCGCATACAGCTTCAGTGCCTGCGAGACCGTGCGCTCCCGGGGCCCGGGTGTAAACGCATCATCTCCGCGAGACTCCTCCTCTTTGCGCCGCTCGGCAAGCTCCGCCTCGCTCAGCCGTATGTTGATGGTGCGGCCGGGTATGTCTATATCGATGATGTCGCCGTCCCTGACAAGCGCAATTCCGCCACCGGATGCAGCCTCCGGAGACACGTGGCCTATGGAGAGCCCACTTGTTCCGCCGGAAAACCTGCCGTCGGTTACCAGCGCACACTCTTTGCCCAGATGCATGCTCTTGATATAGCTTGTCGGGTACAGCATCTCCTGCATTCCGGGCCCGCCTTTCGGTCCCTCGTAACGGATTACAACTACATCGCCCGCCTTCACCCTGCCCTCGAGGATACCGTCGCACGCTGAATCCTGGCTGTTGAAGACCTTCGCGGTGCCCGAGAATTTCAGGATGGATGAATCGACACCCGCCGTCTTCACGATCGAACCATTCTCGGCGAGATTCCCGGAGAGGACCGCGAGGCCACCGTCCGGATAGTAGCAGTGCTCCATATCCCGAATGCAGCCGGAAACACGATCCCGGTCGAGTTCCTTGAACCGTGATGCCTGCGATCCCATGGTACGGCTGGGGACGCCTGCAGGCGCGCTTTCGTACACGAAAGCAGCCTCTTTCGGGATTTTTTCCTGCATGAGATCAAAACGATCCATCGCCTGGCCAAGCGTCAGGCCGTCGGCCCGGTAAACGTCTCGGGAAATGAGGCCTCCGCGGTTGAGTTCTGCCATGATGGAGAGGATCCCGCCTGCCCGATTAACGTCCTCGACGTGAAACTGTGAGCTTGGCGCAACCTTGCACAGACATGGAATCTTGCGCGAGAGGTCATCAATGTCCTTCATGGTGAAGTCCACGCCCGCTTCGTGGGCAATTGCGAGAAGATGGAGAACGGTGTTGGTCGACCCCCCCATGGCAATGTCGAGTGCCATGGAGTTCATGAACGCCGCCTTGCTTGCTATCGAACGGGGAAGAACGGTTTCATCTTCTTCTCCGTAGTACCGGTTCGCCATCTGCACAATACGCCGCCCGGCCTGCTCAAACAGCTCGAGCCGGTTCACGTGAGTTGCAACGATGGTCCCGTTTCCGGGAAGCGCAAGTCCGAGAGCCTCATTCAGACAGTTCATGGAGTTCGCAGTAAACATTCCCGAGCAGGAACCGCAAGTCGGACATGCAGCGGCTTCAACCTGCGCCATTTCATCGTCGGAAACAGATGCATCCGCCGACAAAACCATTGCGTCCACCAGATCGTATCGCTTGTCGCCAATGCGACCGGCCTCCATTGGTCCGCCGGAGACAAAGATGGTCGGAATATTCAACCGCATTGCTGCTATGAGCATGCCCGGCGTTATCTTGTCGCAATTGGAAATACAGACAAGAGCATCTGCCTGGTGTGCATTGACCATGTACTCCACGCTGTCGGCAATGAGATCCCGTGACGGCAGTGAGTAGAGCATGCCGTCGTGACCCATGGCGATGCCATCGTCTACCGCGATCGTATTGAACTCGGAGGCATAGCACCCTTCTGCTTCAATGACAGCTTTCACACGCTGACCAATATCGTGCAGGTGGGTGTGCCCGGGAACGAACTGAGTGAACGAGTTCGCAATTGCAATGATCGGTTTGCCCATCTGCTCGGTCTTCATGCCCGCGGCACGCCACAGACTTCGTGCCCCTGCCATTCGGCGTCCCATCGTTGTTGTCGCACTTCGCAATCGAATTGCCATACTATCTCCTCCGTCTATACTTTACTTTCTCAGTCGGGACGGGTCAACAATCAAGCGGTGGGTGAAAGCTGCTGAAGGATGCGATACTTCAAGCGGGAGAATGGGATATTTCCGTCCTGGCCGCAGCTGTAGCTACGGTCGCCGCAGCAGTAGCGGGGCCGCTGCGGTGGTCGTTCAGAGCCGCTGCAGATCCTCCATCTGGACGATGAGATCATATACATCCCGCGGGTCCGTACAATCCATTATCTTGCTCAGAAAGTTCGGCGTACCCACGAGTCGGGCCGTTTTCTTCAGTATGGTCAGATGCTTGTCCGCCTCGTACCGGTCGTCTATCAGCAACATGACCACGCGCACCGGCTTTCCGTCCGGTGCTCCATAGTCGATTCCTTCCCGGGAAATGCCGAATACGCCAACGGTCTTCTTGAAAAGCCACAACGACGCGTGCGGAAGCGCGATATTCGGCGCCACGAGCGTACTCATGACGCTTTCGCGCTGCCACAAAGCATCCATTACCCGGTCGGCGTCAGAGATTGCTCCGCTCACGTCGAGGAAGGATACAAGCTCGTGGAAAAGCTCGGTCTTTGTCTTGCTTGCGAGATCAACCACGATTCGGTCAACGGTGAATATTTCGGAAAGCAACATCACTCCGACTCCTCCTGGAACTAGGGCTATTTTATCAGACCACCCATCAAAATGACAGTGACCAGCCCGAGAATTGCGTAGAATTCGGGGAACGCGGCAAGTACCAGCGTGTTGCCAAAGACGTTGTGACCGGATCCGATGGATGTAATACCAGAAGCACACACCTGCCCCATCTTGATCCCGGAATAGAGGTTTACCGCGCCCAGACCGACACCGGCGCCAAAGACAATTGCTGCCTGGTATATCGTCATGTGCGGCGACATGTAACCCGAATAGATAATGTAGCCGACGAATCCGTACAGACCCTGCGTCGACGGAAGAGCCGAAAGCACAAGGTTCACACCAAAAGTTTCCGGACGTTTCCGGATTGCACCAATTACCGAATTTCCGGCGGTCACAATACCAATCGCAGAGCCGATCCCTGAAAGCCCGAACATCAGGCCCAGTCCAAGTGCCGCCCACGTGATATTACCACCTACTGCAGCTGCATACGCTCCCATCAGAATCCTCCAAGTCTCATAAATCTGTAGTCGTTCTATGTTATGTTCGCTCGCTGGACATCAGCATGCGAATTAATATTTCAGGATTTCAACTCAAACGGGCGATACTCAACGCCTCCGCCCTTGAAGCCGACTGAATTGTAAAACTCCACAAAGGTAAGCCTCAAGGAATGAACAAAAGCCGACAACAGGCCGATGGCGAGATTCACGCCCGTCCCGATAAGAAGCACCAGTACCATCGGGATGATACCCCACCATGCATGGCCTCTCACCATCATGGCAAGATTGATAATGGTCTCTCCCAGCAACGCACCGGACAGACCAAGGGCAAAAAGTCTGAGGTACGACAGGATGTAACCCGGTACGGTGGTTGCAAGTTCATAAAGCTCCCACAATCCAAAGAGTGGACGGAGGAATATCCTCTTTTCCAGACTGTTGAACAGCAGCAGGAGCAGCAACCCGACGCCGATCATGCCGAACCCGATCAACTGAGAAGCCGGGATTGCAGCAACGGCCGCCCCAAATGGAATCGGTCCCACCTTGAACGAAGTTCCAAGCACGTGCAACGCTGCAAGGACTATTCCAAGAAGCATCAGCACAATGCCGGCGGGCTTCAGCGCCGCAACCGGTCCGTGGGCTCTCACTTGATTTATTGCGCGAAGCACGTACCCGAAGGTTATCTGCACAATACCGAGCGTGATGGCAAGCATCATTGCGCTGTTCACGGTGCCAAAAAGCACAGCCCGAGAAAGTACGGTGTGCCCGCCCGCTATTTCTGTTATCTTGATCCCGAAGACATCATTGAGCAGCACGCCGAAAACGACGACCGAGGACGCAAGGATAATTCCAAGGTACAACAGAGGCCGCACTGCCTTTTCTTTGATTACGGCAAATGCTACAATTCCAACGATCAGGAGGAGAATTCCGTAGCCGACATCCGCAACGCAGAGTCCGAAGAAGATCGCATAGAACGGTGCAAAAAACGGCGTGGGGTCCAGCTCCCGATAATTCGGCACACTGAAGATACGAAGTATGGGCTCGAAGAGCCGTGCGAAGCTGCCGTTGTGAAGTTTTACCGGCACCTTGTCCTCCGCTTCGGGCTCCTCCAGAAAAAATGCCGCCTCCGCGTTATTCAGAAACTCCTCGAGGCGCTCTCGCTGCCTGAGTGGAATCCATCCGGTGAGAATGAAGAGGTGCCCCTCTCCTGCGTCCTGAACACTTCCGGCGACAACCTTATAGGAAAGCTCATTCTGCAGTTCGGCAATCCGCCGCGTTATTGTTTCGCGATACTGAATCAGCGCATCAATCTCGGCGAACGCCTCCTTCAGGCCGGTTTCCACCGTTGCCATCCGCTCGCGAACGATAGAGGCGTTCCGTTCAGGCAACCGCTCTTCGGGAACCGGAATCGTCGGCGCGTCTTCCCCTGCCGGACCGACTATCGCGAAAAAGATCGAACCACCGTCTTCGAACAGGGATACGAATGACCGATTTCCATCCGCGTTCATCTCGGCGGCAAATTCCTCCGCGGCAGCTCGTGGTGCAGAATGGAAGGTCATACGCAACCCGTACTGGTCCAGACCTTCAATCTTCTCGGGATCGAAGTTACCCCATCGTTCGGCAGTTGCGAGCTCCCGCTCGAGCTGCGTGTGTTCGGTCTCATACCCTTCGATTCGTACGCGAAGGAGGTCGACCTTTTTGATGAGGTCATCGACCTTCCCCGGGTAGGCAGCATTCTCAACCGGCTCCGTCAGCTCGGCGGCGCGAGCCTGAAGATAGTCCCGATGCTGTACAATACGGGAAATGCGGGAGGCCAGGCGGGCCGTCTCAGGATTCTCCTCCACCTGACGCTGTTCAATATGAACCACTCCGAACTTCTGCAGCCCTTCGAGGAACTCATCGCGCGAAGCCGGCCTGAAAAGTAATGTGAGCTTGCTCATTGGTTCAACCATGTGCAGCCTCCTCCGCGAACTCTGCCTGTTCCGCTCGCTGCTTCATCATCTTCTGCACGCTCGTATCCAGATTCGCGACGTCTTCCAGGTAGCCTTTGATCTTACGAATTGCCTCGGTATAGGCGGGGATCTGAACCTTCTCGTACAGATTGACCTTCTGCGTCGTTTTCCGTCGGGCGGACTGAATGACCGCGATTCCCTTGGAAACGACCTCCATTCGGGTGAGCATGCCGGTCAGATCACGAAGAATTCTGACTCCGGTGGAGACCCATAACGGTCGATGAAACCGGGAGAAATCCCGGATATTCCAATCGATCCGATCAACATCCGGAACCTCTACCCCCGCTATACGTGTCTTCTTGATTATGATGTCCTTGAGCTCGTAGATCTCTGACGGGAACTCCGCCCAGAGGCGGATATCGCTGCGAAGCTGCGAGAGCCGGGCCTCGTACTCGGCCTCGAGCCGCGCGTACTCATCTTTCTGTTTCTTCTCCGTAACGCGAAGCGCCGCTTCCTTGCTCTTCAGAATGGGAAGGGCGGATTCGCGCATCTTCAATTGCCGCTGCAGCCCCTGCATGGCGACCTTGTTGAACTGATACTTCAATTCCACGACTTGCGCCTCACTGTCCCTTCCAGTACTTCTCGAGGACGGCTTCCTTGATGCCGAGTTCGGACCGGTGAAAATACTTACCAAGAAGCTCCCACGCCTTGTCGAGCATCTGTTCGATCTCCAGATTTACGTCGATTGCGAGCAGTTCCTCTGAATAGTCACGGGCAAATCGAATAGCTCGCGTGTCGTAGTCCGTCAGCTCGAAACCGTTGTCTCGCTTTGTCCGAGCATTCGCAGCATCCGAATAGAGGCGAACTGCGGCATTCATGACCTGCGGATGATCCTCTCGTGTCTTCTTGCCGATGACCAGCTGCTTGAGCCGGGACAGGGACCGGAATGGGTCGACTATGACCCGGTTAATGTCGCTGTCTTTTCGAAGGAACAGCTGACCTTCGGTAATGTATCCCGTGTTGTCGGGCACCGCGTGAGTAATGTCTCCACCGGCAAGAGTTGTAACGGCGATGATTGTAATTGCCCCGCCATTCGGAAATTGGGCAGCCTTTTCGTATATCTTTGCAAGGTCTGAATAGAGCGAGCCCGGCATGGAGTCTTTGGAAGGAATACGGTCCATCTTGTTTGCGACAATGGCCAGGGCATCCGCGTAGAGCGTCATGTCAGTCAGGAGAACGAGAACACTCTCTCCGTGTTCTACCGCAAAGTACTCGGCAGTGGTCAGAGCCATATCCGGTATGAGCAGCCGCTCAATGGCGGAATCATCGGTCGTATTGATGTAACTTATGATCTTGTCCAGACTACCCGCATTGTCGAAAAGTTCACGATAATACAGGTAGTCATCGTTGGACATTCCCATGCCGCCAAGAATAATCTTGTCCGCCTGGGCACGGAGGGCAACATCCGCCATGACCTGATTGTACGGTTGATCGGGATCCGCAAAGAACGGGATTTTCTGTCCGGTAACAATGGTATTATTCAGGTCGATGCCCGCAATACCGGTTGCAATGAGCTCGGACGGCTGCAACCTGCGTACCGGATTCAGCGATGGCCCGCCTATCTCCATCTCTATTCCCTCGATGCGTGGTCCACCATCCAATGGCTCGCCATAGGCGTTGAAGAAACGCCCCGCAACGTGCGGTGAAATCTGAATCGTCGGCGGCTTTCCGGTGAATACCACCTCGGCGTCGGTGCCTATGCCTTCGGTGCCTTCAAAGATCTGGAGGGTTACCTCGTCGCCATCTATCTTGAGTACCTGGGCGTGTCTGCCGGCGACGTAGGCGAGCTCTTCGTTTGAGACGTCCGTTGCATGGAGAGAACATGTGGCTTTCGTGATTTTCGACAACTTCCGGTAAACGCGCTGGAATGCCTTTGTTTCGTTCATTGTGCGGCCCCCTCTGTCGCGGCTCGTTCGCCGACGATTGCATCGAGCTCATCCGCGTGCCGCTTGAACTCGTCTGAATGAAACTCGCTGTAATTCATCTGCTTGAGCGAGTTGATGACTCGCTTGAAGTAAGTAGCAACCTGCTCGAAGGTGTCGAACGTAAACTCCCGGGCGCAGATATCCAGGACAAGATCGAGCATGTACTTCTGCCGATCAAGCGGGGAAACCGAATCTATGGCATCGAAGGCGTCCTGCTGCATGAGCACGAAGTCTATCGTTTCGGATTTCCAGAAGGTGGTGTGATAATCTATTGGCACTCCGTCATCGCCAAGGATGTTGATCTGGTCATTCGACTCTTTGCCGCGCTGCGACCAGTTTTTCGCTTCGAGTACCTTGTCCACCCAATGGGGTTCGAGATGTTCATTCAGGTACCGCATGATTTCCGGATACTCCAGATACTTGGAGTAGCTCTCCAGCGGGTCAACAGCGGGATACCGCTTGGAGTCCGCCCTGCTCTGCGACAATGCGTAGAAGCAGCGCGCCGACTTTTTCGTCGATTCTGTGACCGGCTCCTTCAGATTCCCGCCGGCAGGGGAAACGGTGCCGAGAAAAGTCACCGACCCGGTCTTCCCGTTGTTCAGCCGCACAATTCCCGCACGTGAATAGAAGGACGCGATAATTGCGGGAAGGTCCATCGGAAACGCGTCCGGTCCCGGCAGTTCTTCCATTCGGTTTGACATCTCACGCAGAGCCTGCGCCCATCGGGATGTGGAATCCGCGAGCATGAGCACGCGCAATCCCATGGCACGGTAGTATTCGGCTATGGTCATTGCGGTATAAACGGAAGCTTCCCGCGCGGCAACCGGCATATTCGACGTATTGCAGATGATCGTAGTCCGTTCCATAAGCTTGCGACCGGTTCGAGGGTCGACCAGCTCAGGAAACTCGGTGAACAATTCTACAACCTCGTTTGCGCGCTCTCCGCAGGCTGCCATGATAATGACGTCCGCCTCTGCGTTCTTGGATACCGCGTGCTGAAGCACCGTCTTGCCGCAGCCGAAGGGCCCGGGAATGAACCCTGTTCCGCCCTCCGCTATAGGATTGAAGGTGTCGATTATCCGGACACCGGTTTCAAGCACGCGAAATGGCCGCGGCTTCTCTTTGTAACAGGTGATTGCCCGCTTGACCGGCCATTTCTGCATCATGGTCATCTCTACCGTGTTGCCGTTGCTGTCCTTGAGAACCGCAATGGTGTCGGCTACCCGGTAGGAGCCAGGCGGCTCAACCGAATCCACCGTCCACACACCTTCAAGATGGAAAGGCACCATGATCTTGTGGTTCAGCCAGTTCTCCTTGACCTCGCCCATCCAGTCACCTGCCCGAACGACATCCCCGACGTGGCCGTACGGAATGAAGTCGTACGTCTGGTCCCGGTCAAGCGGCTCAACAAACTCGCCGCGTTTCAGGAAGAGACCCTGTTTCTTTTCCAGATCTCCCTGAAGTCCATCATAGATCCGAGACAGGATCCCGGGTCCAAGCTCGACCTCGAGCATGTGGGCCGAAAACTCAACTTCAGCACCGGTTTTCAGTCCTCGCGTGGACTCGAATACCTGTGCGAAGGCGCGGTCTCCATTGACCCGGATTACCTCGCTCATCAGTCGATCACCCGCTGTCGAAACATAACAGATTTCATTCTGGGAAACCGGTCCATCAACTTGAATCGTCAGGAGATTGCTATTGATCCCTATTACTTTTCCGCTCGTCATCTTTATTCTCTCCGATTTCTGAAAACTCCAGCGAAAACCGGACGCTGCGGCGCACCGCGCTCAGGAGCTCGCCAAGCAGCTCATCACCTTTTTCTTCACTGAGGGTCTGCCATCGTTCAACGGACTGGTACTTCAGGACGTAACTGAGTATGAACTCAGTTGAGAAAAACTCAGCTCCAACTCGTTCGTCCAGCCACTGCCAGCGGACTCTCTCCATTGCCTCTTCATGCGCAGTAAGGTCCGTGTCCTTGAATACGCGAACAAGGTCCTCGACAAACGGATACTCGGCACTGAGCCCGAAGTCCGGGGGACTGCCGGACATGATGGCATCGTATGCCTCGCCCCGGGGGACAAGCCGGTCGCGATAGGGAAATCCCTGGCTCTCCCGGCTCAGCGCGATTGTGAGATTACGCACGTCCAGCTCGTGCAGGTGGTAATCCCGCACGAAGGGCGAATCGATGTCGTTGATTCGATCATAGAAGAGGAAAGTCATTTCATCGATTAAAGGAATATCAGGAAACGCGCGGGAGTTTCGTCGAACAATATCGAAGAACTCATCAAGAAATGGGAGGACATCCGAGCCGCCATGCGCCGCTTCCATGATTGTCTCCCGATCGTAGCAGGTCGGGGTAAGAAAGCTGTCCTCGGAATTATGAATAGAGACAGCGTTCCGCATATCATTGAAGAGAAAGAGCTGCCGCAATGCCACGGCATCCTCCGGATGCATATTGTCGGCAAGGTATTCAAGCAGTTCTTCCAGCGTGCCCCGGGGAGCGCCATGCCCCCAGGTAAGGTCTTCCAGACTCGCTGCCAGAAAATAGTAATTGCGTGTCACCTCGCCGGCCCCGCCTGTTCTCCGGTTTCGCCTTCTGTGGTTTCCGTTGCCGGAAACAGAATCTCACGGGTTCGATCGCGAAGGAACTGTCGAAAGAACGAGACAAAATCCGCTTTCTGAAATGAGACCCGGTAACTTCCGTCCTTCGGCCGTATCTGGAAACCGCTCGTCAGCTCTTCGCTGAACTTCAGCTCGAGTCCACGGTCAAGCAGCTCTTTTGCCTGCGACGCGAAGTATTTGGTCATGGATTCCTGGGTCGCAGGAGGAAGCACCACCGCTATGTCAATGTTCATATTCGAGGTATCCCAGCGGCTCACGACCTCCCGGATTATCTGCTGCAGGAACTCATGGTCGTCCAGTGCCGATTCAACACTCTTCGGCAGCGTGTTTCGTACCAGGGTGTCGGTAATCCGGGTTTCTAATTCCGCAATAGCCTGATCGCCCGCAAGCTTCATCTCGGAAAGGAGCCGCGCCTTTGACTGCTCCGCTTCCTTTCTTGCCTTCTCGACAATACCGGAGGCCGATTCTCTGGCCTCAGCCACTATCCGATCAGCTTCCTTCCGCGCCTGTTCGAGCAGCTCCGATTCCTGTTGCTTGGCTTTTGCAACGCCTTCTTCATAGATCTTTGACGTAAGCTCTTCGATCTTCATGCTAGTATTCGTCCTCCACCATTCTCGTCACGGCCGGTAGGTACGGCACACGTCCGGACGCACAATAGAACTCTTTTGCACAAAAACAATACATTTGATTAGTTTATTTGTCGTGATCGAACTCGACGCCACAGGACACGCCTGATGTTGGCGGTTTCCTCCCGGAGGGTGGTTACCTGGTACAAACCGGTGTGTATGACGCTCTCCGTGTATGAGAAGGGGAAACCGCCGGTCAAGCTCACAATTCCGGTCCAGATTTCCGGGCGGTTTCCCCAGAATTTTTTTTTCACCCGAAGACGGTTGCGCGTCAGGAAACGTCAGTGCACCGGATTTCATCGCGGCTCTCTGTGGTTCCTTGTAACAACATTACCGCCATGATTCTTCGCAGGGAATAGACTACTGAGGTTATTCTTAAAAAAAATATCGATCAAAGGATGGAGAATGCCCGACAGGAGTATTCGGCATCAGAGAATAGCAGATGTCGGCAAATTTGCCGGCAGACTTGCCAACAGGGTCGACGACAGCTTGCCACTCCTACCTGCCGCAGGTACTATAGCGTCATGCTCGATCTGAAATATATCCGCGAAAACCTTTCTGCCGTGAAGCAGAACGTCCAGAACAGATTCGTAGAGGCAGACGTCGATCTTGTTGTTCGATTGTACGACGAACGGAACGGTCTGATCCAGGAAATCGATGCGTTGAGGATGCGCCGGAACGAGAATGCGGCTCGTATGAAAGGCTCGCTTGCAAAAGAGGAGCGCGCGCCGCTCATAGAAGAGGGCAAGCGAATCAAGGAGCAGCTCCCGGAGCTGGAAGAGCGGCTGAAGCGCGTGGAAACTGAGCTCGGAGCCGAAGCGGCTCGGATACCGAATATGTCCCATCCCGATGCCCCTGTCGGCAAGGAGGAGAAGGACAATCTGGAAATCAGACGGTGGGGAACCATCCCTTCCCATTCTTCGCCGGCCAAAGATCATGTCCGGCTCGGAGAAGATCTTGATCTGATCGATTTCGATACGGGTGCCCGGGTATCGGGTACCAAATTCTACTATCTGAAAAATGAAGCGGTCCTTCTCGATCTGGCTCTTGTTCGGTACGCGCTGGACGTAGTGACTGCCCGGGGGTTCACCCCCACCATAACTCCGGATATTGCGAAGGAAGAGATCGTTGGAGCCATTGGATTCCAGCCACGCGGTGATGAAAGTAACATTTACACAATAGAAGGAACCGGAACCTGTCTGATCGGAACCGCCGAGATCACGCTTGGCGGATATCATGCAGGAAAGATACTTGAGCTTGCGGACCTGCCGGTGAGGTTGGCGGGAGTTTCTCACTGCTTCCGAAGGGAAGCAGGCGCCGCGGGACAGTTTTCAAAGGGTTTGTATCGCGTGCACCAGTTCACGAAGGTTGAAATGTTCGTCTATTGCCATCCCGATCAATCCGACGCAATACACGACGAGCTGCTTGCAATAGAGGAGGAGATATTCCGCGGACTCGCAATCCCGTATCGCGTGGTAGACACCTGCACGGGAGATCTTGGTGGACCCGCCTACCGCAAATTCGATATCGAGGCGTGGATGCCTGGTCGAGGAGAAGGCGGCGACTGGGGAGAGGTAACGAGTACATCGAACTGTACCGACTATCAGGCACGGCGGCTCGGCGTCCGCTTCAAGGAAGAAGGCAAGACCCGATTCGTTCATATGCTGAACGGAACAGCGGTAGCAACATCCCGCGCACTGGTGGCGATCCTCGAAAACTGCCAACAGGACGATGGTTCAATACGGATTCCTGACGTACTGATTCCATATGTCGGTGTTGATGTAATACGGCCCCGAACTTAGGAGAGAATTCCGGAGGGTCCGTGGTGGCAGAAAAGACCTACATAGTAGCCGAGATCGGAACCTCCCACGGAGGGAACATCGAGCGCGCAACAGAGCTCGTGTCTGCAGCGGCGGCTGCCGGGGCGGATTGCGCGAAGTTCCAGCTTGTAATAGCAGACGAGATCATCTCCGCCGAAACCGGGGATGTGCCCCTTCCGGGCGGCTCCGTTCCGCTTTTCAGCCGCTTCAGTGAACTCGAACGTCCGATCGATTTCTACCGGACTCTGAAGGAAACAACGGAAAGAGCCGGGCTGGATTTCCTGTGCACACCCTTCGGGTCCCGGAGTGCGGCAATGCTGCGGGATCTCTCGGTGTCTCGCATCAAGATTGCGAGTCCGGAGCTCAATCACCATCCGCTTCTGCGCGAAGTCGCAGGTTTCGGCGTGCCGATCTTTCTCTCGGCCGGGGTATCCATGCTTTCGGACATCGAGGAAGCTCTGGAAATTGTTGGAAACGGGAAAACGACTCTTCTTCACTGCGTTACCGCCTATCCGGCTCCGGCCCAAGAGTATAACCTCCGCATACTTCCGCTGCTCTCCCGGCTGTTCGGAGTGCGGGTAGGCGTCTCCGACCATTCAACCGACCCCGAACTCGTTCCGGCGCTCGCGGTGTCTCAGGGCGCCTGCGTCGTGGAAAAGCACATTACCCTGTCCAGAACCAGCGGTGGACTCGACGATCGGGTGGCACTCGAGCCTGCTGCATTCGAACGCATGGTGCAGGCTATTCGTGAAGCCGAACAACGGGACGAGAATCAGACGATCGACGCACTCGGACTCATTCACGGAATGGATATGGTGGAAGCGGTGCTTGGCGACGGGCGGAAGAGGCTTGCACCCTCGGAACGTGCCAATTACGGACGAACCAACCGCTCCATACACGCCACACGGATGCTCTCAGCAGGCACCTGCCTCAGCCTCGAGGATATAGCGGTCCTTCGCACCGAAAAGGTGCTCCGGCCGGGACTCCATCCACGCCACGTTGAGGCGGTGATTGGACGGGTTCTTGCGCGCGATGTCCCTGTGGGGCAGGGCATAGGATGGGACGATCTCGTCGGTGTCTGCCGCTGAGGTTAATTCGGACAGTTTTTTTTTCCTTGACAGCCCGGTTGGCGCGCATTATAAGGAAAGTTGAGGAAGTATGAACGTTCACGATGTCGTCGAGCCGAAGAGGATTCTGATAGTCGACAACTCGCGCCCGGTACACGACCTGTTGTCACGCATCCTCTCCGAACTCAATCCCGACCTGCAGATGACGTTCACCGCCGCATTCAACGGTCTTCAGGCCCTCTATGCAGGCAAAGAAACACGGTTCGATCTCATCCTGCTCGAGATGGACCTTCCGACAATGGATGGCGCCAAGTTTCTGCAGAAACGACGCAAAATCGCAAAGCTGAAGGAAGTACCGGTGGTCGTCGTGAGCAGAGTCAGCACCCCGGAAACCGTAACGCAGGCGCTCCAACTCGGCGCAACGGCCTATTTGCGAAAGCCCATCATGATCGAAAAGCTGAAGACCGCGGTAATGGGCGCGCTTGGATGGCAAGCGGAACCGAATGCCGAAGTACCCGCTTCGGATCCGCCGGTTCACCATCCTGCGGGTGAGCCGACGCCTGAACAGTCGGAAAAGGGACACCTTGAGGTGTACCTGAACGGCAACATCGTTGTCGCTGAAGTCCACGGCGCACTGGATTCGGTAACCCGCCTCGCACTCCACTACCGGCTCTCCGAGCTGGCAATCTATCTACCGGTTGCCACCAAGCGCTTCCTCATTATCCTCGCATCCACACGGAACCTGGATCTTACTCCGGAGAACATACGAAGTCTGTTCCTGTTCCGGGAGGCTCCCGGAGCGGGGGCCGAAATACCGCTGGACAGCATCAAGGTCATAACCAACTCCGAGCATGTCGTCGACCTCCTCGCGAAGGATCCCGTGCTGAAGGAGATCGAGGTCGTCGACGGATATGTGAATGGTCTTCGCATCCTCAATCTCCTCCTCCTCAGGCACCGTACATCGTCAATCCGCATCGACTTTATTCGACCCGGCACATCGCTCAATGCGACAGTCTTCGACCGGGACGGGAACCTGGTCAAACACAGGGAGGAAGAGTTCCTTGCCGACGAGCTCGCCGAGCTTGCGGAGCGCGGAATCGACCGACTGTTCTATGTCGAGATGAGTCCGGAGGACGAGCAGGTATTTGATTCACCATACATGGATCTCACCGGAGTCAAGCTTCCGGAACAGCAAGGCTTTCTGATTCGAGGATAGGGAGAATAATCGTGAATAATTCAACAAGCTCCGAGCGATGCGGTTGGTGCGCCGCCGATCCGCTCTATATTCGATACCACGACGAAGAATGGGGGGTTCCAGTTCACGATGAGCGGTTACATTTCGAATTCCTGACCCTTGAAGGCGCGCAGGCGGGTCTGTCCTGGTTCACCATTCTGAAGAAACGAGACATGTATCGCCGATTATACCAGGGGTTCGACCCCGCGATTGTCTCCCTGTTCGACGAAGAAAAGGTACAGGAGCTCCTTTCAAACCCGGGAATTGTGCGCAACCGATTGAAAATAAACTCATCTGTCTCGAACGCCCGACAGTTTCTCGAAATTCAGGCCGAGTTTGGCACCTTCGATCGGTATATCTGGCAATTTGTGGATGGCAAACCGATCGTAAACAACTGGGAAACCCTTTCGGAGGTGCCCGCCACGACCAGCCTTTCGGATGCAATCAGCAAGGATCTTCGGAAGAGGGGGTTCCGTTTCGTCGGTTCAACGATTGTCTACGCTCATATGCAGGCAATCGGCCTCGTAAACGACCATATTACGAGCTGCTTTCGCCACGCGGAACTTGCCCGTTGACCAATCCGGACAGAAGTTGGCCCGCCGACATTGATCGTCAGGCGGGCCGGTAGGTCCCCCCCTTGTGCGATGGGGTTGAACTGAATTTTATTACACGTGGGCGTACTTTGCAAGGTATTTCTACGCCGCTTTTCTCTGTTGATCAGCCACAATCTGTCGATATTAGAGATCAGAGAGATGAACCATGCGGCACGCCGACTACAGTAGACCAATCGCAGTAATAACCGGAGCAACAAGCGGGATAGGAGCGGCGTTTGCACGCCGGCTTGCATCCCGGGGGTACGATCTCGTTGTGACCGGACGCAGGAAGGAGAAGATCGCTTCGCTCGTCAAGGAGATCGAGGATGAGTTCGGCACTCAGGTGGAAACCATCCTTTGCGAGTTGTCCAATCCTGACCACGTCGACCGCCTGGTGAAACGGCTGATCGAGAAGGATGAGGTTGCGATCCTCGTGAATAACGCGGGCTTCGGCATTGGGGATTCATTCGCAGACGCGGATCTCGAACAGTTTCTCTCGATGCTCCGCGTGCACGTGGACACCACAATGAGATTGATTCACGCGGTACTGCCCGGGATGAGGCGGCGCCAGAAGGGTTCGATCATAAACGTCTCATCACTTCTGGCACTGGTTCCTGCTCCACAGAGTTCCGTCTACGCAGGAACGAAGGCATTTCTCAACCTCTTCACCGAGAGCCTTCACATGGAGCTGAAAAAGGACAATATTCGTGTCCAGGCGCTTCTTCCGGGTTTTACCCGCACCGATTTTCATACGCAGATGAACGCAAGAAACCAGCCGACAAACGGCGATTCTGAGTCCCGGGTTCCGGCCCGAAAACACACCATCGTTCGATTCATGCGTCCCGAGAAGGTAGTGGACGAATCGCTGTCAGCCCTTCGACGCGGAAAGGTCATTTGCATTCCAGGATTTCGCAATCGAGTCCTGGCAGGGGTTGCCAAATTTCTACCACGCTCACTCGTTTACACAATTGTATCGCACTGGCGCGGATGAATATCTGCGTTTCACCTCATCTGAAGTATCAACGAGCGTGTTGATAAACCGTCGCAGTCAATGGATCCGGCCTATTTCTTGTTTCTCTTCCCCTTCCCGCCCGAATCTTTCTCCTCGTCGTCAACAATATCAACACGAATAGTCGTTCCGCTCTCGTCTTCGGCCGATACGTCGTTCTGAGGCGTCTCCGGCTTGTCTTCTGCACCCGTCGACCGCCGCTCTGCATTTCTGCGGGCGCTTTCAAAGAACTCTCCAACCTGTCGCAGACCGTCGGAAATGGTCTGCTCGGCTCCACGGAGAAACTCGTTGATCGGCTCGGCCTGTCCGGATCCGCCGGACTTGTCACCGGTATCCCCTTTGCTCTCCCTCGGCTTATCTCCGGATCGGGTGAATTGATCGTACCGGTCACGGAGTTCACCGGAGGCCCGGTCAAATACTTCGCGGACCTGCTGAAAAGCGTCCTCCATGCCTTCTCCGAACGTCTTGCGTCCATTTGCAACGTCGTTCAGGTTCCTGAAGCCGCGGTAAACTTCCGAAACGGCATCACCGCTGGAGCCACCTCGAATTTGTTCACGATACAGTCCGGAGAGACCCGGTATATCGCGAAAGATCCAGGACAGAATTGTGCGCAGGTAAGCGATTCTGTCCTGATCTTCCCGTTTATTCACTCGTGAGAGCTCTTCCACTACTGCTCCGACGAGTTTCCCGGCGTACTCGGAGTGTTCCGGTTCGGCCAGGCGGTTTGTCTTGATATACTGATACGCCGCGATGTAATTCTGTTCGGCCAGAAGCCGTTCAAAGTACTCTTTGTCCAATTCTTGACTCATGCTACTCTCCCTTCTGTTTGACCGTGCCGACACCATTTATCCGCACATCCTGTGCCGACACGGTTCCGTAATAGTCTATCCTGCCAACTCCGTCCAGCTGCCCCGAGAGCGCTCCGCCATTCATGGAGAGAATAACATTTCCCGCCCCCTGCAGATTCACTACCGCGTTCGTGACCGAGCTCGACCGAAAATCCATGCTGGAAGCACCGGCAGTGTGCAGGGTCAGCGTGTTGACGCGATTGTTGCTCCCGATTACATTCCCCGCTCCGGCAATATCGATCGAAAGCGACGGAACCGTGAAGCCGTCTATCGTAACCCGCGCGCCGCCGCGCACCTGAACGTTCGCCAGATTCGTGCTTTCAACGACTGCTTTCAGTCTGCCCGCAAGAACCCCCGTTGTGTGTCTGAGGCCGAGGGTCAATCGCCCATCTGTGACCTCGGCAACGACATCACCTTCAGACTCCGCGGGTGCATCGATGCGCACACGGTACTCAGTACCATGCTGTATACTGATATCCCATCCACCGTCGGCTGAAACGGCCGTAAACGGTCTGCCGTTCAGGGCCCTGGTTGTCGAAGGCTGCCCGACCACTTGCGGAGCGCTTGAGAATGCTCCCTGTGCCGAGGGTCGAGTTCTGTTGCTGTACAGGTACCAACCGGCAAGCACCATTGCCGCAACGAGCATGACGATCCCGACAACACTGATCAGCACCGTTCTCTTCTGGGTTTCCATGAGAGTCTCCGGGTGGAAACGGACTAAAGACTGTTCTTGATAGAATATATTGCTCAGGAAGTTTTCTATCAACTGCCCGCAACTGCCCGCGGTCGTCTGACCGCGGTCATCTGCCTTGCCGCCGGCGCCGCGGAAGAGCTCCGATTTGGTTGACCGCTTTTCACAATCCTGCCATAGTACGGTGAATGAACAGATGGGACGTACGCAAAATCGATACCGGGGCAGCCAGGCTCGTAGGTATTCTCATCTACGCCGGACTCGCACTCACCGTCTTTACGTATCTGGTTCCACCGCTCTTCGGTGCTGCAAAAGCCGCCGCCCTTCCGGTAATTGGACGACTTCCCGGTGATCTTCCTGGATATGTGCTTCGTTTCATCCTCACCGCAATCCTGTTCGCAGCAGTCCCCGCGTTGTTCGCGGCCGTGGGAATGGTGCACTGGCCGGATCTCGGGCTCGTTTCCGCCAGCGGTTTTCTCCGATCTCGCCTTTTCTTCATACTGCTCGGTGCGGCCGCGCTCATCGGTATATCTTCGGCGTATTCGGGAGGTCTGTCGACCTATTACCCCTATTCACATACGCTGCTCGAGCTCGCAAAAACAAGATCCGTACTCTATCTCATGCTCCACCTGGTCCTTTACTTCCTCTTTTACTATGTGCCATGGGAAGTTTTTTTTCGCGGGCTCCTTATCCTGCCCTTCCTCCGGTGGTTTGAGTCTCGCAATATCTCCGATTCCGCGATACTGATAGTGGTCGCATCTTTCCAGATCATACCCTCCGCACTCATTCACTTCGGACATCCACCCAGCGAGATGGCGAGTGCGGTCATATTCGGCGTTCTTGCAGGATGGCTCGTGGTGCGGACACGATCCATCCTCCCGAGTCTCATGATCCATGCTGCAGTGGGGCTTTGCCTGGATGCTGCCATCTATCTCCGGACCGTTGGAGTGCTCCCGGGAGGGCTGCAATGAAGAGCAGCGGCTACCGCACGGTGCTCGTAACGGGCGCATCAGGCTTCATCGGAGGTCATCTGGCGGCAACGCTGGTTGAACGGGGTTACTCGGTCCGGGCCCTCTATCGCAGCTCGCCAATGCCTGAAAAACTTGCCCGTCTGGCGGACGCGGGTGCCGAAATCATGCAGGTGGATCTGACCAGGCCCGAGGTGGTTCGCGGCACCGTTCAGGGAATCGATGCAGTATTACACGTTGCCGGGAAGGCGGGCTACTGGGGACCACTTGCCGTCTACCGGGCACAGAATTACGATGCGACGGTGGATCTGCTCACCCAGGCACGGAATGCGGGGTGCAGAAAGTTTGTCTACACAAGTTCCATCTCCGTCCACGGTTTCGGTCCTCACGTGGAGACGACTGAGGAGGGTCCTTACTACCGCCTCATCTCCGCATACCAGATTACCAAGAAGGCGGCGGAGGAGTACGTCATTGGACAAAACGGAGAAGGAATTGCCACGACCGTAATTCGACCCGGCAATGTGCTTGGCCCTGGAGATACCACGGTCAGTTTTCCCTTCCTGAAAGCCATGCAGGGAGGCTTGACGCCCTATGTCTCCGGCGGCCGGAGTCTCACGTGTCCGGTATACGTGGCAGACCTGGTAGAGGCATTCATTCTCGCTATGGAAAGCGATCGGGCGGACGGCGTGGTCTTCAACATCACCGGGGGGGAAAGGGTCACCTGGCGGGAATACGTTGACGAGGCTGCTGAACTGCTCGGCCTCCGCATCAGGCATCTGAGCCCACCGGGCGCACTCGCGCTCGCACTTGCGGCAGTTCTCGAGGCCGTGTATCATCTATCTGCGATCAAGAACGCACCCCCTGTCGCCCGCTATCTGGTATCACAGGCCATGCACGATTATCACTTTGCGATTCGCCGTGCAGAATCGGTGCTCGGTTTTGAACCGACAGTGAACTGGAAGGAAGCGCTGAGAAGAACCGTGGAGGACTATCAACGACTATGTTGATCACTCCAATCAATCGACGGCTCAAAGAAGGGCGTTGAGACACCGTGAGTAAGTTGCAGGTTTTACATGATAACGCAGATTGACAGAGAACGCGGCCCGAGCATCGGCTCAATAATCAAGATCATCATTCTGGTCATTGTGATCGGTCTGGCAGTTAACACCCTCATTGCCTTCCTGATGGACAAGAACACGGTCCTCAAGTCCCTGCAACGAGTCCGTGTTGTCTACCTGATAATTCCGTTCGGTTGCTACCTGTTGATCAACTTCATCGACTCATTCAGGACAATGATGATAGCGCGGCAGTTCTCTGCACGAGTTCCGTTCGTGCAGGCATTCTTCAACAGCGTAATCGGAATTCTGTTCAACAACCTGACTCCGATGGCCGCCGGCGGGCAGCCGTTCCAGATATACCACCTGCAGCAGCAGGGTCTGAACACCCGGATTGCCACCAACATAATTCTCTCCCGGTTCGTCGAGAACGCAATGGTACTGATGGTCATATTGCTTGCATCCACCCCTCTCATCATTCAGCTTTCTCAGTCGCTCGCGATCGGCGGAGTACTCATGTACCTCGGACTCATCGTTACATTCATCTTCGCAATCTTTTTCCTCATAGCCTTGATCAAACCACATTTGATTGGTCGAATTGCCATGCTTCTCAGCCGGAGCAAGATTCGGAAATTGCTTACGCGGATTACAAAGAAGGATGACTGGGCAGATCGAATGGTGAACTGGTCCACTCAGCTTCGCGAAGAGGTGCACTTCCTCTGGACCGAAAAATTCTCGGTAATGGCCTTCGACACCTTTCTCGGGATAGTCGATCTGCTACTGCAGGTAGGGAGTCTCTACTACGTCATCGTCGTGGTTGTAGGAATGGAACCGAACGTCTTCAAGGTCCTTGCCGCATATGTGGTGGTCTGGCAGGTCGTTTTCTACATTCCAACCCCGGGTGCAAGCGGCAGCATTGAAGGGGCATTCGCGATGGTCTACAGCGAACTCACGCACAATCCTGCGCTTACGCTCATCTCGATCGTGATCTGGCGGTTTGCCACCTACTATCTACATATATTCTTCGGAACTGTCGTCCTTTCCATCTATCTCCGTGCTCGCCGAAACACCCCAGCCGTTATCACGGAGTGACCAACCGATGTTCTCGAATGACCAACCTTCGCAGGTAAGCCTCAGGGCGGTAATGTTTGCGGGGTTGCTGTTCATTGTACAGAGGCAGCCAAGATAGCCGCTGAGGGTATCGAACTCGAAGAAGTGGAAATCCGCAAGCCCCTCATGTCGGACGACCGATTCGAAACCGGCAGTTGCCACCGGGAGGACTCCAATCCACTCTGCAAGACTGCCGCCAAAACTCTTCACCGCCGCCTCCTTCCGGGTCCAGATGCGACAGAAATTGGTGGCACGCTCAGCGACAGGCGAAAATCGAACGATATCGGCCTCCGCAGGGAGAAAGAAGTGATCCATGAGCGAATCGGAGCTTTCCGGAAGCCGAACACGTTCAATGTCGACCCCCACCTGCTGCCTGCGTGTCACTGCGAGCACACCATAGTCGTGAGAATGAGAGATATTGAAGTTCAGGCGGGCGGCGATCGGCCGCTCTCTCTCATCCGAGCCACCGCCCGAATCCGGTCCGTCATCTCGGGGAACAATATGGTGCACGGGCTTCCCATGAATGCCTCGACTGAGTGAAATCTGTTCCGGGTCGCATCCTTCATACCAGCCGAGGACACGCCGAAATGCTCCACGATAGAGAGAAAAGAGCCCCCTCCCCTGCGCAGTAACAAACTGGCGATGCTCTTGCCGTTCGGCCGGTTGGAGATGCCGGTGAAGAGCATCCCTGCACGGTTCCAGCACGGAATTCTCAAAGATCCAGATGTGCACGGCCCCTTCTCCAAGTGGAGGCAGCGGCGTGGTCGGTCTATACATTATCCTTACTATCGCCCATCAACACGCTGCTGTAAAGCCTTGACAACAGCCCGGCTTATCTATTGTATATATCGTGCGAATGACGATGTGCATCGTTATGTGATGTGCAACATGCAATTGACGTCGAAACGGCTACCAGAAGGAATTTACGTGGGAAAAGGGAAGATCGAGTTTCGCAGGCAAAGTGGAGACCGCAGAATTGTCATTACGGGATTAGGAACAATCAACCCGACCGGTAATACGGTAGAAGAGTTCTGGGAAAGTCTTGCTGCCGGGCGCAACGGCGTACGCCGCTCACAGAACGTCGAACTGGATGACTACAGCGTTCAAATCGCCGCCGAGGTTGATCTTCCGGAAAATGCATCTGACTACTTCAAGTCCAAAAAAATGTTTCGCCGGCTGGACCGCTACATCATATTCGCTCACATAGCGGGATCACAGGCGGTCGTGGACAGCGGACTCGATATTGCGGCGAACCCTTTTCGATACGGCACACTCATCGGCTCCGGCGCGGGCGGCATTGATGCCCACATGGGAAATATCCCGCGCATGATGAATAACAGTCTTTCCAACGGATCGCCGTTTTATGTAGTCAACGCAATCCCGAACATTGGCAGTGCCTTCGTCTCCCAGGAATGGGGACTCATGGGGCCGTCATTCGCCGTGAGTTCAGCCTGCGCATCAGGCAACCACGCAATCGGTGTTGCCGCCATGATGATCCGAACGGGCATGGCGGATGCCATGTTCGCGGGCGGTTCCGAAGCGGTGGTAAGTAAAATCGGCATCGGCGCATTCGGGAACATTTTTGCGCTTTCAACGCGCAATGATTCTCCGGAAACCGCCAGCCGCCCCTTCGACCGCGACCGCAATGGCTTCGTCATCGGAGAAGGCGCTTCCGTGCTCTGTCTCGAAGACCTGGAGCACGCGGTCAAGCGGGGTGCAAATATCTACGCAGAGCTGACAGGATTTGGATTCACGAGTGATGCATACGATCTGGTAGCTCCGCACCCGGAAGCCGCCGGAGCCGTTGCATGCATCCATGCGGCCCTTGCAGATGCAGGCATAAATCTCGAAGACGTGGATCTGATCAACTGCCACGGAACGTCTACACCTGTGGGCGACCGGATCGAGTCGATGGCGCTGAGCAAGGCATTTGGGCAACAGGTGGGGGTTGTGAAGGCACACAGTACGAAGTCCATGATCGGCCATCTACTCGGTGGTGCAAGCGCCACGGAGGCCGTAGCAGATATCCAGGCAATACAACGCGGGATTATCCACCCATCGATCAATCTCTTCGAGCAGGATCCTGAAGTTCATCTGAATCTGGTAACCGAGACCATGGAAGTACCCGGCATCCGGCACATCCTGTCCGATGCCTTCGGATTCGGCGGGCAGAACGCCTCCATTGTCATTTCGAAGTTCGAGGGTTGAGGAACTAGAGAAAGAGCACCTCGCCCGCGCTGACGCTGGCAACTCTGTCTCCAACAAGACACTGCCCGATCATTGAGGCAAAGTAACCGTCAAATGAAATAACCTCTGCCACCAGTGTGACCGCGGCCCCGGGCTCCAGCGGTTCGCCGTAATATGCGCCAAGAATACGTGTAGCGCGAACCGCAAGTTGCACGTCCACGGGAGGCGGTTCATACGTGTGGTTTCGGGTGAAATAGTGCAGACAGAGACCAAGCTGCCCGACCATTTCGACCTGCAGTGAACCAGGATAGATGGGAGAACCCGGGAAATGCCCGCCGAATACGGGATCCGCGGCGTCGAGTGTGCGCAATCCTGCGATGCGCCCGGCGTCGAGGTCTATTCCGATCAGCCGGTCAACCAGAAGAAGAGGCGAACGGTGAGGCAGGAGGCGTCGAACAACATCCGGTCCGTAGTCCACCGCGCGCATGGACCCGGCCGCGTCGGCCGGGTCAAAGATCGGCTTTCGTTTGAACCGCCGGAGCAGTGCATCGGTCGCGGCGGCGTCCATTCGCTCTTTTTGATTCATGTCGCCTACGATTTGAGGCCCTTCACTATCACGTCTTCAATGATGTTGAGCGTGCGGTCCATCTCTTCCTGAGTCAACTGAGAGGAAACGGAGATTCGAAACCGCCGTGCGTGTGCAGGAACGGCCGGGAAGTCCACCGGCTGCAGAAACAGTCCGCGTTTCTGCAACTGTTCCGCGAGCCCCATGAGTTTTTCCCCTGAAGGCCCGATGATGATGGGAATGACCTGGCTTTCACTTCCGCCGAGATCCAGCTTCATGTCGGACAGGCCCTTCTTCAGATACGCAACATTGGCCCACATTTTGTCCCGCAGTGTGCTGTCCCGCGTCGCAACTTCGAGCGCTTTCATGAGTCCGGCGATTATTCCGGGTGGAGGTGAACAGGAGAAATTCCAGGGCGACGAGTACCCCTTCAGATACCGGATTGTGTCCGCGCCGGAACAAACGAACCCGCCGACTCCGCCGAAGGACTTGCTCAGTGTTCCGAAAGAAATTCCTATTTTGTCTTCAAGTCCGAAGTGCTCGGCAACGCCTCGGCCGTTCTTTCCGAACATGAGCGTCGAGTGTGCCTCGTCTATGTAGATGGGTGCGTCGTGCGCCTCACACACCCGGACAACTTCCGGCAGATTGACGAGATCGCCATCCATTGAATAGACACCCTCCACCACCACGAGAACACGCTTGTCCTTGCTCTTCTCGAGCATCTGGTCCAGGCTGGCGGGGTCGTTATGATCAAAGAACAGCATTTTCGCCTGAGCAAGTGTGCCGCCATCAATGAGACTCTTGTGGCATTTTTCGTCGAGAATAAGAACATCACCCTTACGCAGGAGCCCCTGAATGGCGCCTACGTTTCCACCGAAACCGGATGAGTAGAGTATACAGTCTTCTTTCTGTTTGAACTCCGCAAGCCTCCGGGCAAACTCGACATGGAGATCGAATGTTCCCGAAAGAAGCGGCGCGCCGGAGGCGCCAAGGCCGTAGCGATCCAGACCGTCCTTTGCCGCCTGGATTACCTCCGGGTGCGTTGAGAGTCCGAGATAGTTGTACGAGGTGAGGTTAATGATGTCGCGCCGCTTGTGGTCCAGATTGCTCATAATCTGGGTTGCAACCTGCGGAGCCGCAAGAAGCTGCTGTTCAAAAAAGCTGTAGCCATGCCGGACCCGTGGATCCTCTATCCACTTGGTAAAATCCGTGGGTGGCTTCAGCACGTTCCGGTTATCATTGAAGAAAAAATCGGCAAGACTGTAGTTCAGTATGTCGTGCATTACGCTTCCTGTTTGTCTACGTATTCCATGAACTTGTCGGCGAGTTGATCGATGGTTGCAATGTCTGCCAGCTCAGCACGCGGGATTTTTATGTTCATCTCACGCATCGACGTCGATACCACTTCGATCATGTCGAGGCTGTTTGCTCCGTAGTCCTTCATGGATTTCGAAGGATCTATCGTCTCGTTCTCCAGATCGTCCAGATTATCAACAATATTCCGCGAAATTACTTTGATCACTTCCTCTCTTGTCATTGTTCAGTCCTCCCTTGAGTTGTGTTTGGTGGGGTTCCACCGAAAATGCACCGATCGAGCGTGCCTCGACCGACAGAACTATTTCCGAGCGGATAGGTAACGCATCATTGTATTATCCTGGAACGGTAATCCATAGTCAACCGAAATGATCTGCCCGTTGACCGCGTCCAGGAGGCCGCTCACCAGCGCGAGTACAGATTTACCGCATGTTTCAGCATCCAGGACCATGGGTTCATCGGCTCCGGTCGATCGGATATAGTCGAAATAGTCTTCGCCGAAGACCGCGTTGAAGGAGTCGGTTCTCACGGTGCCGAACCTTATTACGTTTACGCGGGTTCCCTCTTTCAACAGGTGCACCGACAGATAGCGCGAAAAGAACTCGAGCAGCGCCTTTGATGCCGCAACATAGTCATAGCCCTGATAGAAATGATCCGGGCCGTCTGAGGATATGCCGATGATCTTCTCCGGATACCTCCCAAACCGTTCGTGCAGCTTCTGAGTGTATGCAATGAGCGGCCAGGTTGAATACTCGATAGTCTTGAAAAGTGAGCGCTTCTTGTATTCCTCGAGCGACCGGATTGTCGCGGCAAAACCGACGTTGCTGATGAAGAAGTCTATTCCCTTCTCCGTTTTCGAGATGGCGTCCATGACCGCGTCCGTATCCTCATCCACCGAAGCATCGGCATGGATAAGCACCGGGCGTGGTGCTCCGGCGTCGTCGAACGTCTTCATGAGTTCAGATTCATCCGCACTTCCCCACTTGTATGTCAGGTAGGTGCGTGCACCGGCACGTCCAAGCTCAAGCGCGGTGGCAAGTCCAATCCCGCGCGTTCCTCCGGTAATGAGCGCCGCCTTGCCACTCAGATCGATGGTAACCATGTTTCCCCCTAGTGTGCGTACGCGTCGAGAATTGTCTGCCGGGTTTCGGGAAAGCCAAAACTGATCCGGTGCATCATGTCTTCCTGGACCCGCGCATCGATAAGCAGTTTCCGTTTCTTCGCGGTAAGCGCATATTTCAGAAGTGCAACCGACTTCGGATTCTTTTCCGCAATCTGGACCGCAACGTCCGCGGCGCGGCGAAGAACATCCTGCCGCGGTACAATGTAGTTGATGTTGGTCCCCTTGCCTTCCAGCTCTCGCCCCTTGAACCGTTTGCCGGTCAGCATCATTTCGTTTGCAACGTAAGGACCAACGAGCTCCGACAACATGGTGGTAATTCCCATTCCCGGGGTAAAGCCCATGGACATGAACACCGCACCGTAACGACTCTCACGTGCGGCAACGACGATGTCGCAGCACACGGCTACCGCGAGTCCACCGCCGACGGCATGCCCTTCCATGGCGGCAACTATCGGGAACGGCGTGTTGAGCAACCGCTCACTGATAACGAGATCCCGGACGACCGCCTTCCCGTCGCAGAGTGATAGAAGTGCTTCCTGTTCTGCCCCACCGCAGAACACGTCCGGAAGGCCCTGAAGGATGCACACCTTCGCCTGTCCTGATGACTCGACCTGATCGAGCGCCGCGATGAGCTCTTCGACAAACTGTTCGGAAAAGGTGTTCAGCCCATCGGTGTCGTGCATCAGAACGCGCGCAACGCCGCGCTCGTCTATCTCCCAACCGATTCGAGCGGAATCGTTACCGGAACTGGTCATGCCACTCCTCCTTTGTTTTCATTCATTGTCGCCCTGAAGGGTCGTCAGCCGAATACTCGGTTTGTGTGAGACAAACCAATCAGGAAGCTCACCAGACGCGAACGCGCTCAGGTCTTTCTGCACTTCGGTGCTGTTTACGAGCGATTCGAGAAGCGCTACCGCCTGTTCGATTGCCGCCTCCCGCGTGACTCCGGCCCATGCAGATGTGTACTGTTTCGAGAGTGCCAGGGCGGCCGGGCTCGACCGGAGGAGGCTCTTTACCGCGGACTTGACTGCCTTTTCCAGTTCCCCGGAGGACGGAGCAAGCTCGTCCACTACGCCAAACTGAAACGCTTCCAGGGGAGAGAGTCTTCTTGCGGTGAGCACCAGGTATCGAGCGCGCTGCGGAGCCATGCGCCAGCCCAGAAGGTACGGAAGCACGTTCGCAGGCAACAGTCCAAACCTGACCTCCGACAGTTCCACGCTCGCATCGGGTCCCGCAATGACGATATCGCAGGCAGCTACCAGGCCCACCCCGCCCGCGCGGACCGGCGCATTGAGCGCGCAGATAACCGGTATTCTGCCATTCGCGATCCGGAAGAGAATCCGGGAATATGAGCCGATGGCCTCGCGGACGTCGGAAACCTCCGACGTATTCCGCTCAGCCGTGTTTTCGGCACCACCAGAGAGCTTCCCGCCGGTGGATTCTCCGAGCGCTCCAAGGTCCATGCCGTTGCTGAAGACGCTGCCTTCGGCACGCAGGATGAGCACACGAAGGCGCTGATCTCCCTCAATCCGGGAGAGCGCGGCATCCAATTCAGCAAGTGTTTCACCATTGAGTCGGTTTTCGTTTCCAGGAGATGCAAGCGTCAGAACAGCTATCGGTCCGTCGGCCTCAAATTGAACGTTTTGACCCATTGTCTGCACGTCAGCTCAGTTCGTACGTTCGATAGAAGTCCTTCACCTCGCGCAGGACAAGATATCCCTTGCCCCGGTAGTGTTTGTCGTACCAGTTGTCCAGGATGGTGATGTCGGGAGAGACGTTTGGTTGCTCGATCTGCTCCTCACGACTGTGTTCGAGCGCCTCGTACTCCGGCACACTTACCTCCCTGCGCCCATCCAGGTGCTCGTCGATTTTCATTGCCCGAACGACCTCTCGCCCCTCCGGCAGGATACGCCCCGAGTAAAATTCGCCGATTGCACCGGAGCCGTATGCAAAAAAGCCTACCCGGTCACCCGCGGCTATTGGGGCATCGCCTGCAAGGATGCTCGCAAGGCCGACAAAGTTGGACGCTCCGTACGTGCCTCCGACCCGGCGGGCAAAACGGAGTGCCGGCCAGACCCGACGGTCAAAACTCTCACGCACCTCGGCCTTTGTCCGCCGTCCGGAGAGGTTTGTAAGTGTACGATGAGCCTGGAATGCCATTCCTGCAAACGGTGTATGATACACGTTGTAACGGAAGTATGTCTCAAAATCGACTGCACTCCCCACCGCCTGTTCGTAGTTGCGATAGGCACCCTCAATCGCATCCATGTAGGTGTACAGACTGACCTCGTTGTTACCTATCTCGTGCATTGCGCCGGGTCGAAACGTGTCGTAAGCATCAATGGTCCAGACGCCCTTGCTTTCCGGCTCATATTCAATAATCCGGGGTTCGTCGCTCACGATGGCAGCGGCGCTTACGCCTCCAAGAACGAACTCTTCCTTCAGATTCAGGTGCATCCGGCTGAAATCCGCCGAGATTACCAGCGCCTTTCGGCCCTTGTTCAAGCCGGACAGGATCCAGTTCACTGCAGTGTCGAGCGCGGCCACTCCGCTGTAACACGCGTGTTTGGTTTCGAAATTCCTCACGTTCGGGTTGAGGTTCAACGCACGGTGGATGTTGGTGCTGATCGGCTTGCCGAAGTCCAGTGAGCTCTCGGTACCTACCACGAGCAGTCCGATCTGTTCCCGATCTTCGTCGGAAAGCAACGGAAGCGCGGCATTCGCTCCGAGGGTAATGGTGTCCTCCCAGGGAGGATTGACTGAACGAGTTTCAATCAGAAAATCCGCTACCACCTTGTCAGGATCCATGCCTCGAGCCTTGGCAAGTTCCCGTTGATCGAGATAGAGCGAAGAACCGTACAAATTCAATTTTTCAATACCGACACGCTTCATGTGTTTACCTCCGGATGGGGTTATGGAACGTAACTGAGACCACCGGATACCCGGATGTTCTCGCCGTTGATAAATGCTGCCTCGTCGGTGGTGAGATAGTAGACCATCCCCGCAATCTCCTCCGCCGTGCCCGGCCGTCTCATCGGGCAATACTGCAGCCAGATCTTTTCGAGCTCCTTTGCGAAGTGCTGGTCGGTCATATCGGTGGGAACGAAACCAACGGTGACAATGTTCGATGTGATTCCTTTTCGTGCATACTCCCGAGCCACCGTGTTGGAGAGCCCCTGGAGTCCCGCCTTACTTGCGGCGTAATTTGCCTGTCCGGTGGCACCACCGGCGGAGAGCGAAGATATGTTGATGATGCGCCCGTCCCGGTTGGAGAGAAAATGCATGAGAAACCCGCGGATAAGCTGGAACGGACCGGTGAGATTCGCCGCAATGACATCGTCCCAGTCTTTATCGCTCATAAGCGCAACTGCGCCGTCACGCACCATCGCTGCATTGTTCACGAGGACACGGATGTTGGTGAAATCCCTGATCGCCTGTTCGACTACCGACTCGATCGAACCGGTGTTGCACAGGTCAAGCTCGTAGGCTCGAATCTCGACATCATCCCGGATCTCCCGTGCAAGCCGGATCGTCTCCTCCGCGGCCACGGAGTTCGACGCATACGTGAAGGCACAACCGTAACCGGCGGCTACGAGCCTGAGAACGATTCCACGACCAATTCCGCGGGAACCGCCTGAAACAAATGCGTTCATGTTCAATCCTCGTACCGTTTTATCAGTGTGCAACAGTTTATGCCGCCGAATCCGAATGAGTTCTTGAGCATGTACTGAATTTGATGCTCCACCGCGTGGTTTGCGCAGATGTCCAGATCGACCTCAGGGTCCTGTCGTCCTATGTTGATGGTGGGATGCAGCTTTCCGTGTTTCATCTGCAGCAACCCGCCTATAGTCTCAACTATCGGGCTTGCCCAGCACGTGTGTCCGAGCATGGACTTCGGCGCGTTTATCTTCATTGAATTCGCGTGCTTGCCGAAGGTCGCTTTTATAGCCCGGATTTCCTGAAGATCTCCGGAAGGCGTGCCTGTCGCATGGCAGTTGGCGTAATCCACCTGTTCCGGGGCGATACCGGTCTCCTTGAGCAGGGCTCTCATGACCATTGTCTGTTTCTCTGCACCGGGTAGCGGCAGGTGATTCGCGTTGGCACTTGCCTTCACACCGAGAATCTCTCCGTAGATCGGTGCTCCCCGCTCCAGAGCGGATTCGAGCGACTCGAGAATCAGCGTTCCAGCACCATGGGAATAAACGAAGCCGCATCGGTCAACATCGAACGGTCTCGATCCCTCCTCCGGCCGATTCTGATATTCGGGCTTTACGACAACGGCATTGATTATTACCGAAGCCTGAATATCCGGCGCCGAAACGTCAAACAGCGCCCCCGTGACCACTACCCGGTCGCTCTCCCCGAGGATGATGTCGCGGTAGCCCTCCCGAATGGCGAGGTTGCCGGACGCGCACGCGCCGCCTATGGTGAAGGACGCTCCCTGAACGCTAAGAACCTCCGATATCGTTGCAGGAACATTCGGGTCGATTCCCTCGACACCAGCAAGAGGATCCATGAAGTCCGGGTCCTTCTGAAACTCAAGGCCGTTCTGATAGATGTAGTTCGAGTTCAGATTGTGCCCTGCAACGACAACGCTCGTGCGCGTCGGGTCCGATACCACTCCAAGCAGCCCGGAGTCCTTGTATGCCATGAGGGCCGTAAGAACCGCAGTCCGATTGGAGAACGTGGCAGACCGGAAGACCTTGCGCGTTTTCTTGTACCAGTCGGTGCCAAGATCCTGCTCGAATCCAGCCAGGCGACTCGCCGAATCGTAGGAGCCAAGATCGCCTCCAATTTTGCATTCGACACCAGTCATGTCCAGGGATTCCCATCGCTTGATCCCGGACTTTCCCGCAATCAGGTTGCGATAGTACTCTTCAAGAGAGTCACCGAGCGGGTTAATAGTACCCATGCCCGTGATAACAACGCGCTTCTTCATAATAGACAGGATATAATTCCTTTGGTGATTTCGCAAGGAGCGGATCGATCCGAACCGAGCGGCGCAGAAATCGCGGCGCTACGCAGCACGCGCTGCGCCGCGGCCCGTTCAGCCTGCAGCGAATGCCTCAATGTCGACAAGTTTTCCGGCCGGCTTCGACCGGAATCCACGATGGAACGCCTTCCAGAGTCCGGAAAGGACCATACCGGGACCAACTTCGAGGACGGTATCGAATCCGTCGTCGAGGATTGCCTGTTCTTCATCCAGCCACTGAACCGTGGATACGACCTGACGGATACACGTCTCCCGTGCTTCGGCGCCGGTTCCAATGCGCTTCCCGGTCACATTGGAATAGACGGGCTTGACCGGGTCGGAGAACTTCACTTCGGCCAGCGCGGCGGCAAGCTCCTCCCGGGCAGGATCGATCAGCGGTGTATGGAACGGTCCCGACACTTTCAGAGGAATTATCCGCATTGCGCCCGCGTCATTCATTGCGGATTCGACGAGAGCAAGGCCCTCATGCGTTCCCGCAACAACAATCTGGCTGGGCGAGGAACGGTTGGCGAGGTATGCTTTCCCCTCCATCCCGCGCAGGATCTCCTGTGCAGTCTCAATATTCAGCCCGATTACGGCAAGCATTCCGGGGCGTCCCGATGGAGTGTCCAGGGCGCGACTCGCCTTTTCCATCGCATCGCCGCGGGCACGGACAATCCGGAGTACGTCTTCCAGAGAAAGCACACCGGCGTCGTAGAGGGCTGAGTACTCTCCAAGACTGAAACCGGCCGCCCCGTGCGACTGCACACCATGCTCACCGAGCACAATTCGTGCAGCGAGGTTTACCAGTGTAATCGACACCTGCGTGCGATCGGTAGCCGCAAGTTCCTCGTCGGTGCCCTCGAACAGCAGTTTCTTGAGATCGATGTCGGTGACGTCCGACGCCTGCTGGACGAGCTCACGCACTGCCGCACTTGCGTCGTACAAGTCCCGTCCCATACCCGCGTACTGGGCGCCCTGTCCCGGATAGAGAAAACATACCTTCATTCAACAATCCCCCGTTTCCTGATTGACTGACGGTCTACGCAAATGACCTTACAGGCTCTTGCCATAGATTCGATGGGTCTTGTAGTGGCGAACACCCCATCCTTCCAGAAAGTTGCGCAACGGGTAGTTATCCTCCAGAATCCAGGAAAAATCCCCCTTGTTAACCCCCATCTTCGTCCCCCGTTCGTAGACTTCCCACAACAGGAGCGCATCGATACCCATTTTCTGATACTTTTTCCGGATGCCGAAGGCAGCGATCCGAACGGTGTCAAGCTTGCCCTTTCCCATAAGTAATTTAAAAATGCCGGTTGGCAGCAGGCGGCCGTTCATCTTGATCATGATCTTGTTTGCGTCCGGTATGGGAAGAATGAAGCCGACCGGATTGCCATCTACGTACGCCATGAGAACGAGCTCCGGGAAAACAAGGAGTTTCATATCCTTTCCCAGATGCTCAAATTCCTCTTTCGTCCAGGGAACGAACCCCCAATTGTCCTGCCAGGCGTCGTTGTAGATGCCCCGCATCTCTTCTATTACGTTCGAAAACTCCTTCATTTCCACCGGTCGCACATCTACCTTGCTGCGCTTTCGAGCGAGCTCGGCCACTCGGCGCGTCTTGTCCGACAGGTCGCCTCCGGCGTCCATGAAATAGGACCACAGATCCTTCTCCTTTGCGTAGCCCGCGGCTTCGATGAGCGGTGGGTAATACTCCGGGGTATAGGCCATCTGAACCACCGGTGGATTATCAAAGTCGTCGATGAGAAGACCGAGGATGTGATTCGTCGACGGGTTCATTGGACCGATGGATCTTTCCATCCCTTTGTTCTTGAGCCAGCTCTCGACCTCCCGGGACAGCGCCTTGGCAATCTCCGGATCGTCTTCGGACTCGAAAAAACCGAAAAATCCCGTCTTCGTGTTCCAGTACTTCACGAACTCGTGGTCGATGACAGCGGACATCCGACCGACGACTTCACCGTCACGATAGGCCAGAAAATGCTGCGCTTCTGCGTGCTCCCAATACGGGTTCTTCTTTGGGTTGTAGAGAGCTTTCTCGTCCATAAGCAGTGGTGGTACCCAGTTGTTGTATCGTTTCTTTCCGCGATAGATGCTCCATGGGAACATGATGAACTTCTTCATGTCAGACGCGGAGGCTGGACGAACGGTGATCTCTGATGCCATGTCACACTCCTTGCATGCCGGTAAAATCTTGAGCAACCCCGACAGCCACTTTTGAGCCCCCATTATACCGAATATGGGTCCTCACGAAAACCGTCGGTTCTCCCAAGAGCCGGGCATCTGCCCGGGACAGGATTATTGCCGCTCCCGGACCAGGACGGCAGCATCAAATCCGTCGAGAACAATCAGCCCCTCGACGTTTCGGTCACGCAAAATATCATTTCGGACGCCCGAACCGAGTTCAACGGTGCGGGATTCCGGCGCGAAGTTCATGAGGAAGAGAAACTCCCGGTCGCCCTTGACCCGAGTCTGTGCAGACACGCCTTCGGGCAGAGTCCCGGAGAGCGCACCGTTGAGTTCGTATCGGCTGCAGATGCGGCCATAGAAATCGTCGAGCATCCTCTCGTCGCTACGAGCCGCAAGATAGTAGGCTTCTCCGTCCCCGTAACTGTTCCGGGTCAGGGCCGGCATCCCCGCGTAGAACTCCCCCGAATAGACCGCAACCGCTTCGGCATGCTCAAGATGCACGAGGTCGCAGTATTCCTGCGCGCGGTATTCACCATACATCCCGAGTCCGTTGTCCCGGGTAAATCTGAACGGTACCCGCTCGACCGGATAAAGACTGTCCAGCTCTTCACTCCAGATTCCCAGTACCTCGCGGAGAGGTCCCGGGAAACCTCCGAGAAAACAGAGATCATGCTCATCTACGATCCCGCTCCAGTAGGTAGTCACGAGGGTGCCGCCGTCGGCAACGAAGGCCTTCATCCTGTCTGCAACTCCCGGTTTGATCATATACAGCATTGGTGCAATGAGGAGGCGATAGGAGGAAAAATCACATTCCGAGTCTATTACGTCGGTCGCGATACCGCGGGTCCAGAAAGGCAGGTGATGTGCCATGACCGTCTCTTCATATGCTCGCCTTCCGTCGTTTCGCGGACCTTCGGCGTCCTCCAGAGCCCAACGGTTCTCCCAGTCGAAAACAAGACCGACATCCGCGTCTATCCGTGAACCAACCACGTCCTCCAGCCGGCCAAGCAGGCTTCCCAGTTGCGCGACCTCCTGGAACACGCGGGTATTCGCGCTTCCCTCATGGTCCACAACTGCACCGTGAAACTTCTCCGCGGAGCCGCGGCTCTTGCGCCATTGAAAGTATTGAACCGTATCCGAACCGTGCGCGACCGCCTGCAGCGACGTAAGCGCATGTACGCCCGGACGCTTGAGCTTCCCGACCGAGGTCCAGTTCGTTACGCTCGGCGTGCTCTCCATCAGCATGAAGGGCTGTCCGCCCCTGATTGACCGATTCAGGTCGTGAAGAAAGGCAACGTCGGCAGCGAGTTTGAAATCGCGCCCATCCTGGTCCCAACGTCCGAGAGGATTCGGTATATTTCCCACCCCGTGCCAGGATGGATAGCTGTCCCACGAAATTACATCGATATCGTCCCTGAATTTGAAATAATCGAGTCCGGGGTATGTGCCCATGAAATTGGTGGTCAGGGGGATATCCGGGGTAATGCGGCGAAGGGGCGCGGCCTCAACACCGAGAAATTGTCGCGTCTGATGGGTAACGAACCGCTTCCAGTCGAGGTTCAAACCGTGTATCCGCCGTTCACCGTGCGGAGCGGGGGACTCGATCTGGTCCCAGGACGTGAACGTGTGACTCCAGAAAGATGCCCACCATGCGTGGTTCAGCTCGTCGAGACTGTCGTTGTATCGTTCACGCAACCACCCGCGAAACGCGTCCTGACAGAGCGGGCAGTGGCACTCACCGCCATATTCGTTGGAAAGATGCCAGAGAACCAGAGCCGGATGATCCCTGTACCGCTCGGCAAGCACCGTATTGATAGTTACCGCTTTCTCACGATAGACCGGGGAAGTGTAGCAGTGATTGTGTCTCATTCCCTGAAGATTCCGAACCCGGTTTGCAGACATCCGAAGCACTTCCGGATACTTCGCCGCCATCCAGGCCGGGCGAGCCCCACTCGGTGTGGCGAGAATTACTCGTACACCGTTCGAGTGCAGTGAGTCCATGACTGTGTCGAGCCAATCAAATGAGAAATGCCCCTCTTCCGGCTCGAGCGCGGACCATGCAAATATGCCCAGGCTCACAACGTTGACGGAAGCTTCCTTCATGAGCTTGAGGTCCTGCTCGAGAACCTCGGGGTAACGAAGCCACTGATCGGGATTATAATCTGCGCCGTGGAGTATTCTCGGAAACTTCCGCGCGATGGGAGCAAAGGGTTCTGCAGGGCGATTTTCGCCGTCTTTGTATCTTGCCATGACCTACTGTATCCTCCACGGCCAATATTGGCCACTGCCGCGACCGGTGTCAATGTATGCCGTCCG
>CAZKMA010000002.1:87300-89244 GCA_964553615.1 uncultured Spirochaetales bacterium
ATGCCGTCCGTGGCATTGTGGATTCGTCTCCGGTGTGCTATATCAATATCCAGGTGGTCCGATGAAACCCATCCGCTCTCCAATCCACGCGTCGACAGTTCTGTTTCTTCTGCTGACGCTTTCCGTTTTTCTGCTTGCGTCCTGTGGTGCGCCGAAGGAACCCGTGAAGGTGGCTCCGCCACACTCGGTTCCGCAGGTTGCATTCATCAGCTACCTGAGCGGCGATGTACAGTACCGTGACGGATCCGACTGGAAAGATGCCCTGGTGGGCCAGTTCCTGGGGGTCGGGTCTGGAATCAGAACGGGCGATGCGTCGATTGCCGAGATCCAGGTGGCCGACAAGGCGTCCGTCCTTCTGCATCCACAGTCTACGATGTCGGTCCAGAATCTCGAATCGTCTCCCTATTCGCTGAACCTTGAAAAGGGCACAATCATTGCGAAGGTTTCGAAACTACCCGGTGTAGAGCGGTTCAGGATACTGTCGGGCAACAGCGTGGTCACCGTGCACGGCACCCGCTTCCTTGTCAGCCAGGATAGCGGAACCCGGGTTGCGGTCTCCGAAGGAACCGTTTCGGTTCTTCCGACCGGCCTGGATCCTTCCGACATCATGGCGCTCACGACCGACACTCATCTGCAGAATGCGCTGAAGAACCTGGATTCCACGGCGGTGAAGCTCCAGGCCGGGCAGGAGGTCATGCTGAAGCCGGAGATCGGGCGAACCGAACGGAGCGTGCTTTCCGACATTGCCGACCGTCTGACCCGGATACAGACCGCCGAAAAGAAGGACAGCAAGAATGTTCTCAGCTCCGCGCGCAGAGATCTCCTGTCGAATCTCCTGACCTACGTCGGACAGAGGGTGGTACAGGAGATGCCGCAGCCACAAGCGGTTTCCTCGGATTCCCGGACTGCTCTCAATTCCGCGGGCGCCATGAAACTGCTGCCGGTCCCGAGCGACCAGAAAGAGCTCTCAAGCGTCGGGCTTGCCACGGTTACCGTCAAGACCGCACCTGAAGATGCCGAGATCTACCTCGGGGAACGGGATATCGGAAAACACATCTTCTCCGGACTCTTTGCACAGGGTGAAACAGTGACTTTCACCGTCCGCAAGGCAGGCTACGAGCCGAAATCCGTCAAAGTCACCTTTTCGCATGACCAGAATCAGACAATAAACGTGAGCCTGGACAAGATGAAACCCGCCTACGGTCCGCAGACCTTTCTCGAGGCTGTCTCACGCGGGAACATGGGCGTAATCGACCGATACCTGGAAACCGGCGGGAATCCTAACGTACGGGACTCGAGCGGCCTTCCGGCAATTGCGCTCGCGCTTGGCGCGCAGAGAACGAGCCCGGTAAAGCTCGAACTCTCTGCGGTGCCGAAGGTTCTCGAAAGACTCCTTTCGGGCGGAGCGGACCCGAACGCTCCATTCTCGTTCGGGGGCCAGGAGCTTACTCCGCTCTATCTGGTTCTCGCTACGGGTCTATCGAGCAACCGGGTCCAGTACGACCTGCTGAACATGTTTCTCAAGGCAGGAGCGGATCCGAACGTCTACGTCCAGAACGGGAACATTCAGGTAAACGCTCTTTCGATGGCAATAGTCGTCGGAATCGAACGCAAGAGCGTAAACTTCGACCTGCTGAAGACCCTTCTGAAGTTCGGCGCAAACGTCAATGCAGTCATGGTATATCAGGGTCGCATCATGACTCCGCTTGTCGCCACGGTTGTAATCGGCGCCGAGCTCGGCTACGTGACGCTCCCTCTTGTGGAGTTGCTCATCCAGAACGGGGCCGACATTAACGGACGGGTCAATATCGATGGTCAGATCGGTACGCCGCTGTATTTTGCGGAGAAATACGGGTTCGCAAACATCAGCGCGTTGCTGAAGAAATACGGTGCAATCAGATAGAGAAGCCTATCGAGCCTTGGCCGGTGGAATGGAAGCCTTTG
>CAZKMA010000002.1:89344-147578 GCA_964553615.1 uncultured Spirochaetales bacterium
CGGCACCGAGTCCTTTGCTGCGCGAATCCGGGCTCTCACCGTCCGGCGGCCATCTTTTCTGCCGGCAAGAAGGTTTATCCGCGCAAAGATATAGTCCAGATTGTCCCGCTTAATCTCTATGCGATAGAAATCCGTGCCGGAAATCCGACTTGCCGAATCGTGTTCATAACGAAGATACTTTTCGGTCCTCGATCGGTCGAACCAGTGGACAAGAGCAATTTCACCGCCCGAGATCTCCAGGCAGGTCATTCCGCGCTTGCCGATAGCACACCCGGAATTGAACATGCACGGAACCACCAGGTTGGCATTGTAGAGGCTGCTCGTTGTTGCGACTTTCCGTTCCCGCCGTCTGAGTCCGTCGAGCTCATCACGATAATCGGCTATGACCTGCTCGATCTCACCACGCTCCTGCCGGGACGCCTCCGGATACTCCCGGCACAGCTGTTCCACCCGAAACTTGATTGAGTCCACCTTCGACATCGATTCAAACAGCGGACGGTGCGTGTGTCCAATGATCGAGAGAACTTTGGCCGAACTTGCGAACTGATAGACCCTTCGCTCCGTCTTGAACTGCCTCAGACTGTCGTGGGCAACCGTAACGTTGCGGATACGCAGCGGATTTGCCAGGTATCGAAGCGAGTAGGTAACGAGCGGATTGGGTCGGCTGTATGCCTTCTTCGTCTGGTGACCATGAAAGATAAAGATGTCATTGCCATGATATCTCAATCGTACTGCGTCCAGGTACGGTCCGCACGGATCATCGGGTTGCGTTGCAAGGATGAGGTCGTGGTTGCCTGCCAGTCGAAAAAGCACGGTCTCTGAACGGAAACGGTCAAACAGGGCGCACACATCCGACCACGCCGCGCGAACCTCGTCCTTTCCGAATCGCTCAAGTTCTTCGACGTCGCCATTGAGGATAAGCCCGAATCCGCGATGAAGATAGTATCGCTCAAGAGCGGCCCGGAAAAGCTCGCCGTTGTGCTTGAAATCATCCAGCTTGCCACCGTTGCCGAGGTGGAGATCGCTGAAGATGACATATCTGTCCTCGGGAACGAGGTGGGAAACGGGTGTGTGTTCAAAAAGCGTACTCAACGCTTCGTGGCTGAACTCTTTTCCGTGCATTACCTATAAGATACAAAAACCTGTGTCAGGATTTCATGAGCCGCGCCGTATACTGTGTTAAATTTTCCGCCATAAGATTGTCCGCGTCACGCGCCGATACTCTATAAGGGAGGCTGCCGCGATGGACATCTGTCGACAATGTCGGAAAGACGTACCGGAATCTGTTCTTACACGACGGAATTTCGATAGCGGAAGCACCGTCGTCGACGTGAACGGAGTTCAACTGGTTTTGAAACACTGTGAGTTTTGTGGTAAACTCATGATAATTGCTCGCGAAATGCAGGAGATTGCGCGCTAACTCCCGTGGCTGAACGAAAGACTGGAATTGACCATACCCCGCATTACGTTTCACTCAATGAAAAGGAACGAGAACAGTTTCTTTCCGATCTCGGTACGTTCCCACCCGACGAAAGAGAAGCTTTCCACCGCCTCTGCAGGATGTGGGAACGAGAAATCCCCTACGATCGGGCAACCGGCGGCAGCGGAGCCGCGACCGCCCGAAATTCTGTAGACCATCTGCTGGAAAAACTCCGAGTCAGCGGCTACGGATTGATTCGAACCGACGGATACGGTCAGAACCTGCGAAAGCGAGCGGTTCTTCTTACCAATCAGTGGGACGAGCGGTTTTCAGCGGGAGTTCTGGAAGAAGAGCTCGACCGGCTGCTTGAACCGGGACGGGGACACTTTCCGAATGAGAGTATGATATCAGAGAGCGGCATTGAAATTGCCGAGGAGCTGATTAAGGAGGTCGACTACAGAACCCTCGCCCGGGTGTACGCCAACCCCGAAGGTGCACCGGGAACGATTCTCCGCCTTCGGGGCCTCGGAAACACCTCTCACATATTTACCGCACATACGGCAAAGAGAATTGTCCAGGCAGCAATAGACCGAGTAAAGAGTGACTGCCTGGAGGAAGGCCCTCTTGAACTGATATCCCGGCTTCGCGATTCGAACCTGACGGATACCCGACATGTAGTCTATTCCAAGGACCCTGTCGCATGGGCAAAACTCACATCGCTCTTCCTCGAAAAACGGGAAATCATCGATGCCAAGAAGAAAGTCTCTCTGGAAAACGAGTTTTACGAAGCGTGTTTCGTGGTGAACGAGTTTGTGAAAAGCCAGATTATGGAGGCACGTGCACGCAAAAAGCAGAGCGAGGAACGAAGGCTGGATTTCGACGCCATTGCACAATCTGTCCTTGATAACCGGCCGGCCATGGTTTCCGAAGAGGAGCTCAGCCGAATGGTGCTGCGGGTCAAGCAGAAATACGGCAAGGAGTTCGATGAATTCTCCCGCGAATTTTATGAAACGGTTCTCACTCCGGGGAAGAAACGTTCGCTTCCGCTCCTGGTGAAGATAGATCAGCAATACATTCATCGTGACCGGTTGTTCGCCGAATTTCGTGGCCATCTTGCGACTGCGTCGGAAATACTTCGGGAGGAATACATCGGACGAATGGCCTACCAGTTGCGCCACGGCTCCCGGTCCACCGACGGCGCATTCCTCTCTCGGGACAACTTCGAGACAGACATAGACGAACGCCTCTATGCCGTGGATGCATTCCTCTGGGAAGTCATGCAAAATCCGGCACTCTTTGCGGAATCGGTCATACAGGGTTTGAAACAGGAAAAGGGTTCGGCAATTGCAACGGATATCCGGCGCAATCTTTCCCTGTACATGGACATCACCGAAGGCTCCTTCCTGCCGCTCTCCCATCTGCTGGATCTCAATATGGTTACCATCTTCGAAATGGCTTTCCAGCGTGTTCCGGTTCTCCGTCAGTTGATCATTCGCATAGCGGGGCGATACGAGGCGTACAAGCAGAAGTACGTGACTCGGACGGTTCAGTCTTCCGCGCGTCCACGATACACCTACCGCGATCTTGATGAACCTCTTCCGGGCCCCGGACAGGGGAGTCGGCGGTCTGCGGCAAAGTCTGCTCCCGGGGAGCGACCTGCGGGAGGCAGTCCGCGAAAGAGCCGTTCGGGGAAAGCCGGTTCTCCATCTCAAGACTCCGGTCGGACTTCGCGTTCGTACAATCAGAAGGAGCGGGATGCCGCCTGGCAGGAGTTCAACGACCTATTGCACGAATAATCTTCGCCGGAGGCTCTTGCGTACGACATGAGCGCAGTTGTAGCCAGGCGCGCCGGAGATGCCACCACCGGGATGCATTCCCGCATTGGCCATGAACAACCCCGACAGCGGAGTACTGTATCTGGCTAACTCCGGCAAAGGTCGAAACATGAACATCTGGTCGAGACTCATCTCGACATGCATGACATTCGCATGCGGCATATTGTGTTTCTTTTCTATGTCAGGTGGACTCTGTATGTACCAGTCGATGAGTGAATCCCGCGTACCGGGTGCCAGCCGTTCAACAACGCCTATGAGTTTTTCCGCTTCGCGCATGCGGATATCCTCCCAGCTCAGCCCCTGCCGGAGTTTCCACGGATAGTATTGCCCCCAGACGAACATCGTGTGCTTTCCTGCAGGCGCAAGGGTGGGATCTATTGCGCTGAATGTCATTGCTATTGCCGCCGGATTCTCAGCGGGCTCCCCGCGGAGATAGTCGCCGTAGGAGGAGAGCAGGTAGTCGGTGGATGGGCAGATAAGCTGCAAACCGTGGAGAATCTCTTCCGGGTTTCCCTCTGCAAGGCGGTAGCGGGGAAGCGCGTCCATAGCGCATCGGATGACCATGCCGAAACCGTTTCCAACCCGGATCGAACGGATCCGGTCCTTCAGTGCGGGAGTTGCCCAGTCGGACAACAGATCCAGAAAAGTTACCCAGACGTGTGCATTGGACACCACTCGCCTGGCGGTGAAACGGTCTCCGGATACCGTTTCCACCCCGCACGCCTTCCCATCTTCAACAAGAATCCGGCTCACTTCCTGATCAGAAAGCACCGTGCCTCCATGATCCCGGATATGGGCCGCGAGGGCCTGCGTCAGCATCCCCGATCCGCCGCGCGGGCGCGCAGGTCCAACCTTGTGAATCAGTGAATGCCAGCCTACAAACTCGGCGGAACCCGTGTCGGTGGGCGGCGGCCCGCTCTGTGCTCCCCACCAGGCAAGTGCCGCCTTGAGTTTCTCAGATCGAAAGGATTCCGCCAGAAGGCCACCATAGCTCTGGAGAATTGACCTCAGCATGTCGATGCGGCCCTTCCCATCGCCCATCTTCCGGAACATGACCTTCCGGCCGAATGCGGAAACGGTAGGCGGCTCCAGAAAGGATTCGAATACCGCCTCGTTCAGCGGCTGCCACCGGTTGATGAACCGACGGTACGCCTCCGCATCCTGCTCGTCTATCCGGGCAATACTTTCGCAGGTGCGATCGAGGTCCTGATAGAAGTTGATGCAGCTGCCGTCTTCGAACGGAGCGGACATGAACGGATCAAGCGGTATGTAGGAGAGTCCGTAGCGCTCAAGGCCGAGTTCACGCACAATCGGGGTGTGATGAATCATGAAGTGTGCCGAGCCACCGACGTCCATGCGATATCCGCCGAACATCTCCTCGGTGCAGACCGCACCGCCAATGGTGTCTCTTCGCTCGAGGACGAGCACGCGATACCCCCATTGTGCGAGGTACGCGCCGCATACCAGACCGTTATGACCACTTCCGACAATGACGACGTCTGCATCCATATCCATTGATGGTAACGCCGCGCGAGCGCAGTTGCAACTTTCTTTTCCCATTTCTATACTCGAGACCGTGTCACAGCCCGAACTGCAACTGCTGATCGTAGGCGGCGGAGTCCATGGAACGTTTCTTTCACACTCGTTGACGCATTGGGCACCGATTTCCCGGGACGGTGTCCGGGTTCTCGATCCGCACGCAGAACCGCTCGAATACTGGTACCGTAACACCCGGGCCTGCGGAATGCGCTACCTGCGCTCTCCCTCGAGCCACAATCTGGATCTCGATTTCCGTGCACTCAGGCGCTGGGCACGCTTTGAAGCCGTGTCGGAAGACCAGGATTTCATTGAACCCTACACCCGGCCTTCGCTTCGCTTGTTCAATCTGCATACCCAACGGGTGATTGAGGAAAATCGCCTCGGCGAGTTGCGGATTCGCGGCAGGGCAACGCAGATACGTCCGTACCGTGGCGGCGTCGCGGTGAGATATGAAATCGATGGCGGAGAGGAATCCGTCACTGCGCGACTCGTAATACTTGCGCTGAGCCGTGCGGAACAGCCGCGCTATCCGAAATGGGCGTGGGAGCTGATTCAGCGAGGGGCACCCGTTGAGCACATCTTCGATCCGGTCCACCGAGGTGCCGTTTCGAGGTCAGGACCGGCCCGAGGAGACCTCCTGGTCATCGGCGGCGGAGTAACAGCAGTCCAGCTTGCGCTGTCATTGAGCAAACAATCCGGCAGGACGGTGAAAATTGTGTCGCGGCACGAACCGCGGGTGCGAATGTTCGACAGCAACCCCTGCTATATCGGTCCCAGGTGCCTTCCTTCTTTCCGTGAAACGTCCGAATACGGCCAGAGACGCGACATTCTCCGCAGGGAAAGGTATCCAGGCTCGCTTCCTCCGTACGTTGATGCCGAGCTCCGAACCGCGATGGTCGATGGCCGGGTTGAGTTCATCGGAAAACAGGTATGTGGTGCCGAAATCTCGGACGGCTGTGTGCGGCTGGAACTTGCACGGCACGGAAGCGGCAGGAGATCCGTCGTTGAAGCCGACCGGGTGTACGTAGCAACCGGCTTCCACTCGACGCGTCCCGGCGGGGCGGTTGTGGACAACCTCATAGCCGAATCGTCTCTTCCGGTGGCACCGTGTGGCTATCCGACTCCCGAGCGCGATCTGTACTGGGGCGCCGGAGTCTATGTTGCAGGATCTCTGGCCGAACTTGAACTGGGGCCGGCAAGTCTCAACATCATCGGCGCCCACAACGCGGCGAAACTTATTGCGCCTGAAATAAGCGCCCGGCTGGGCTGAAACTGCGAACCTACACCGCCTCGAGATCCGCGCTGCGCGACTGGTAGTCGAGAATGCTGCACCGAATGCTCGAAAAAACCAGTGGGTAGATTGTCGAGTAGAAATACGTCCGTTTCATGACCCACTGACGCTTATACTCGAATTGCTGCTCGAGCCTCCGCTTTTCGACGGACATCTGGTGGTCGTAGGATATGAAATCGTAATCTTCCTTCTCCAGGGACTGTTCCTGTTTGAGATAGTCCTGGTACCTTCCGAGCTTGAGAAACAGCTCGAAGAGTGAATATTCACCGTCAATGTACCTCTCCAGAGCACCGGGTTCCTGCTGGAACCGCTCCGCCATTTCACGATACCGTTTCGGTTGAAGAAGATTCAGGATGTCTCCCTTATGTATCTCCACATTGTGAGCGCTGCACGCGGCTTCGACCGCGTCTATGACATATCGGTTCCCCCGATAGTACTGGAGCAACTCGATGACGATATCGGCACCCTGTGCGCCCTTGTCCAGGAGATGAGATACCTGATCGCGTATGTTTTCCGGAAGGGCGGGATTCACCTGAACGCTATAGGTCGTGAACTGCGCATTCTTCTTGTCCTTCAGCTGGACATGGGAAAACTTGAACAGCTCATCCATCGTGATCTCACGATAATGCCCACCGAGGACCAACGCCTCCCGCTTGAAACGGTCGAAATAGCTCTGCACAATGCCGTTCTGCTCGAGTATTCCGTAGAACGCCTCGGAAATGCGAAGTCCTCCAATCGGGGCGGTAGACTCCATCCGTTTTGCGTCGATAACCGGGATTCCGACCACATCCCACTGTTTCGCGCCTTCGGGCCCGAAATTGCCGAGCGTTACTACACCCACATTCGCACCAATGCGGATTCTGATTTGAAACAGGGCATTCAGCGAGCTCGCCAGTTCCACGCTGGTGCGGAGGGAGCTGATAATGTCGAACGCGCGCTGCAGGTCTTCGCGGTTCTCGCGCGTTGCCGTCTCCTCCAGGAACTTGTCGTTCGCCTGATTGAACAGGAGACAGACCCGCTGCATTTCGACACAGGTATAGAACAATTCCCGCGAGATGTGCCGCAGCGCCTCGTCCTCGGCAAGCTCCTTCACCTTCGGATCGATCGGGCCGCCGAAATGGAACATCAGACTGTCACCTTCAATCTTGTTCAGATAGCCGCCGTGCCGCTTGAGAACAACGTTGAAAGCGGTGTACAGCCCGTTCAGCAATACCTGATTCTCTTTCGGGCTCAGGAATTTGGAGAGATAGGTATAGTCGGCAATGTCGATGAAGCCAATGCCTATCGGCATTTCGACTGAAGAACGGGGTATGCCTCCAATCTCGTAAATGGCATCGACCAGCTGTTTCGGAAGGTAGTAATCCTCAATCTCCTTGCGGAGTTTCGCCTCCCGCATCTCGCGGCTGGATGCATCATCGATCACAGTTTTTACCTCATTTCACACTTTTTTCTACAGTAATCCTCGCGCATCCCCGTTAATTTGTAAAGTCCCGCGGAAACTCAATCTTCTCGGAGATTTGCCATCTTACCCGGTGAATGAGTATTATCCTGATAGGACGAGATGCAATGACTTCAGAGCGGATACTACCAAAGTCGTTTAAAGAACTAATTAAGACCAGCGACCGACCGGTGCTCGTGGATTTCTACGCGGATTGGTGCGCACCGTGCCGGGTCCTCGCGCCAACAGTTCGCCGGATTGCAGCAGAGTTCTCAGACACCGTTTTGACCATCAGGATAAATACCGATCGGAGACCTGAAATCACCGAACAGTATCAGATAACCTCCATCCCAACGCTGCTGATGTTCTGGAAGGGGGAACCGGTACTGCGGCTGCAGGGTGCACTACCGTACGACAAGATCCGCGCGCAGATCGAACGGAACCTGCCCTGTTCCTGCCGCATGGCACAGTCCCTGAAGACAACCGGAGTCCGCTCCGTCCCCACAACCTGAGAACCGGCTACGCTTCTTCCAGTATGTGTTCCTCTTCCTCTTCCACAAATTGATTCGTATAGAGCCGATAATAGTAGTTTCGCGCACGCATGAGCTCCTTGTGCGTGCCCGACTCGACAATCCGGCCCCGCTGGAGGACCAGAATTCGGTCTGCGTGGCGGATCGTCGAGAGCCGGTGTGCAATAACAAAGCTTGTACGGTCCTTCAGTACCCGCTCTATGGCGTCCTGGATTATGGCCTCAGTTTCCGTATCGATCGAAGAGGTAGCCTCGTCGAGCACGAAAAAGACCGGATCGGCAAGAATGGCCCGCGCAAAGGAGATGAGCTGTTTCTCTCCGGTAGACAGGAGACTGCCTCCCTCCCCCACCTCCGTGCCATACCCATCCGGCTTGCCTTCGATGAACCGGTGCGCATGAACGAGCTCGGCCGCCGCCATTACCTCGGCTTCGGTGGCTTCAAGCCGTCCGTATCGGATATTCTCGAGAATGGTCCCGCTGAACAGATGGGGCGACTGAAGAACGTATCCAAGGTGAGATTGATGCCACAGTTGTGATCGTTCGCGATAGTCCGTTCCATCCACCAGAATTCGTCCCTCGGTAGGCTCATAGAACCTGCATGCAAGATTGACTATCGTGCTCTTCCCGGAACCGGTCTCTCCGACCAGCGCGACGGTCTCCCCGGATCCAACCGAAAGACTGAAGTCCGCGAGGACAGTCTCACCTCCCGGATAGGTGAATCCTACATTGTCGAATGTTATGGCTCCCGAGGGCCGCTTCCAGTTTTCTGTCCGTCGGGAGAACTGATCTCCATAACGCTCAATGACATCCGGCCGATCCTGAATCTCCGGTTCAGTTTCTATCATGGAGACGAGCCGCTCGCCGGCTGCCTGCGCTGACTGCATTTCGGAGAGAACCCGCGCAAGCTCCCGGACCGGCTCAAAGAACTGGACCGTATACGAAAGGAACGCAACGAGCGTTCCGTAGGTAATTGAACCCACCATGACTGCGGCTCCGCCATTCCACAGGACAAGCCCGGTGCCGATGCTTCCGAGCGTCAGCACAATTGGCAGATACAGCGCCGAGAATATTGCAGTTTTCACCGACGAACGTTTCATGAGCTCGGTTAGATCCTTGAACTCCGCAAGGTTCTCCCGTTCGCGCACGAGGATCTTCGTGGTCCGGGCGCCCATGATTCCTTCGTTGTATGCACCGGAGATGCGAGAGTTTGTCTTCCTGACCAGTCGGTTGCTCTTCAGAATGCGATTCTGGAAATAGAGGCTGGCGAAGACGAGCGGCGGTAGAACGGCCAGAGCCATGAGTCCAAGTTTCCAGTTCATGAACAGCATGAAGATGGAAATGGCAACCATAAGTGCCCCGCCCCACACCATATCGACCAGTCCCCAGGAGATGGTTGCCCCGAGCCGATCACTGTCGGATGTCATTCGCGCCATTATCCAGCCAATCGGAGTTCGGTCGTAATAGGAGAACGAGAGTTCCTGCAGCCTCCTGAAACCCGCCGTTCGCAGATCGTAACAGAGCCCGGTCTCTATCTTGCCGGCAAATATGATGAGAAATCGCACATTTGCCGCCTGGACGATCACGAGCAGGGCGTAGGCTGCAATGAATCCGACGATGTGCCGGTTCGCCCCAGACGCCCCTGCCGAATTACCGGTCATGAAATGGTCTATCGCATAGCGGTTCATGAGCGGAAACAGCGCGTCTATTGCGGCCACGCCGATCATGACCACTCCAAGCCACGCAAGATTTTTCCAGAACGGCCGAGCGTAGCGCAGCAGCTTTCGCCAGAGAGTGGCGTCAAACCTCTTGCTGTATTCCTGTTCTTCGTACGAATGCATCTTCTATCCTTCCGCCACCGCCACCGAGCTTTGAATTTCCCAGACCCGGCGATAAAGCCCCCCCGCAGACAAGAGTTGTTCGTGCGAGCCCGATTCAACAATCCTTCCGTGTTCCAGCACAAGGATAAGATCTGCCCTGGCCAGGGTTGTTATCCGGTGAGATATGATGAATGTTGTCGGCGCAGCCTGCCGGTCGCCGGCGCCGGACTTCCGCCGATCGTCGAGAGCCTGCCGGATGGCCATGTCGGTTTCCGTATCCACCGCACTCAGCGAGTCGTCGAATACGAGAATCGGACATTCCGCTATGAGCGCACGAGCAATAGCCAGCCGCTGCTTCTGGCCGCCGGAAAGGTTCACCCCCCGTTCGCCTATCGGGGTCTCATACCCTCTATCAAAACCGACAATAACATCGTGAACCGCAGCTGCACGCGCAGCATCTTCGATTTCCGCATTTGTCGCCTGCGAACGAGCCATGCGAATGTTCTGCCGAATTGTCCGGGCGTAGAGGAATGGCTCCTGGAGCACAAAACCTACATGCCGGCGCACCCAAACTCTGTCAATCGACTTCAGTTCGACTCCATCAATGAAGACGGCTCCCGAGGTATAGTCATACAACCGCGGAAGCAGCTGGACGAGCGACGACTTACCCGAGCCTGTTGGACCAAGAATGGCCACTGTGGACCCGGGTGCCGCGACAAATGAGATGTTCCGCAATACCGGCTGCCCATTCGGATAAGCGAAGGAAACGTTCCGAAACTCGACACCTCCGCGGATGGGAGATCTCTTTCCCCCTGCATCCATGGGTTCAACAACTTCTCCCAGAATCTGTGAAATTCGTCCGAGAGACACAGCGGCCTTCCCCATATCCGCAAGAATCCGACCCATTTGCCGAACCGGCCACAGGAGCATGCCTTCAACAGTCAGGAAGACCACCAGTGTTCCGATGCTGAGCTGCCCGGCCCTGGCCCAGAGAATGCCGACAATCAGAAGCACACCGATCTGAAACATGCAGAGAAGATCGGAAATCGACCAGTACGTGGCGAGCAGCCGCACGAGACGGTAGGTGAGATTTCGATATTCTGCATTGCGCCGGTCGAATCGTTCGAGCTCAAAGCTCTGCCGTCCGAATGCACGCACAACACGGACGCCCGTCAGATTCTCCTGGAGTGTCGTGGACATGCGGCCTTCAGCAGCATCTGAACGTGCAAATGCACTGCGCACCCAGGAAAAAAAGAAAAACGAGAAACCGAAGATCAAAGGAACAACTGCAAGTGCAATGAGGGCAAGCCGCGCTGCCAGGCTGAAAAGGAGGGGTACCGCCAGTCCAACGAGAAAAAATGTGCGCCCAACCTCAACGAGCTGCACTGCGATGAATCGCCTCACCGTTTCCACATCGGACGTGCAGCGTTGGATCAGGTCACCGGTCTCCGCCTTCCCGTGATAGTCATACGGAAGATGTTGCAGATGATCGTACAGCCGATTGCGCATGTTCTGAGCAGTGGACTCCGCCGCAACCGCAGCGAATCTCCCCTGAATGAGAGAAAACAGACCATTCAGGAGCGTAATTCCCACAATGACCAGACCGCTCGCCCACAACGCATGCACGAACGCCTCGCGCCCACCGAGAGCAGTGAAGAGATTGACCAATGGTCCAGGAAGGTTGAGCGGCCGGGATCCGATTACCGAATCAATCGTCGAGCGCAATACGAGCGGTCCCGCATAGCCGAAAGCAGTCGCGAGACCAACTGCGAGAATGGCACCGCCATAGCGTGCCCGGTTACCCTTCATGGAACTCCAGAGAAGCTCTGATCCACTGTGCATAGATACCCCATTCCAAAAAAAAGACCCGGAAACTCCGGGTCTGTCCATCCCGCTGCCGGAAACCTGTTCCGGGCGGCATAAAAAAAGGACCGACCCATTCTGCATGGTCGGTCCCTGAAATTGCCTGATCAGTCGTAGCCGGACGCGGTTCGTCCGGTTTCCTATTTCCGGGAACCGGGCTCCGATGTCGAGCGGACCAGACGCAGTACCGACCGTGCATCCACACGGTAATAGATGACCGCATTCGGTATGTGCATGCTGACCATAGACATCAGACTCCATCCTTTTTCGAAAATTACGCTTTGTCGCGCACCTCTGATTTCACAATGTTTGGATGCATGTTGTCAAGAGGTGACTGGAAAGAGATTTCGTGATCAGGAGAAAAAAAAGGCTCTCAGAGGAAAGGAGGTAAGAAAACCTCTGAGAGCACAATGAAAGATTCCGGACAGGAGGTGTACAACCCCGACGGGGGGCTACCGGTCCCCGTTCAGCCTGTACTTTATCTATCAAACAACGTTTGCCCCGGAAGGTAACAGCGCCGGCGGCCTTTGATTTCATTCCTCCGCCGCATTACACTCTATCCTATGGACAGCGTGTTCCTCCGTATTCCGCTCTTTCCGCTTCCAGCGGTGCTCATGCCGGGCACTCCACTTCCGCTTCATATCTTCGAAGAACGGTACCGCATGCTGATCCGGCGGTGCATTGAGACGGGAGAAGAGTTTGGCGTGGTCTTTATTACCGGAACTCAGGTCCGATCAGTCGGCTGCACCGCGGAGATCGTCCAGGTAATGAAAAAATACGAAGACGGCCGGTTCGACCTCATGGCACAGGGCAAGCGGCGGTTCACCATTGGCGCTATCCATGATGAGCTTCCCTACCTCGAAGGATCGGTCCACTATTTCAACGATGAAGAGGGTACCGACGCGGATAGCGAGGCACTGATTCACTCGGGCGTAAGACTGATAGCGCATGTCTCCGCCCTGGCAGAAGTGGATATGGATCCTGCGTTTCTGAAGAAGTTGTCGAACGAGGAACTCTCATTCGTACTCGCCGGAACCTGCAGCACCGATCTTGAAGAACGCCAGGCATTGCTCGAATTGCGATCCACCGGAGAACGGCTTTCCCGCTCGGTGCTCTGTCTCGAGCAGAGCGTCCTGCAGATGCGGTACCAGAAGAAACTCGCCGCCCTCTGCGACGGCGAGTTTCAACCGGAAGACTTCCGCAACTAGTGGCTCAACGATACTGATGCGGGCCGAAATCCGCCTCATAGAAGGGACTTACCGCCGTTCCAGGAGGACAGAGTTCATCTATGGTGCGCAGATTGTCGGCAGAGAGCCGTACGTCCGCGGCCTTCAGATTGTCCTCCAGTTGCTCCATTGTGCGCGGACCAATTATGGGACTCGCTATGCCCGGACGATCCCGAACCCATGCAAGAGACAGCTGGCTCAAACTTGCGTTCAGACTTTTTGCTATTGGGATGAGGCCTTCAATCACATCATAGATCGCATCGTTCACGCGATTCTTCATACGTGGATTGTCGTCTACATTCGAATAGCGACCTTCGGCCGGCTTCTGATTCGCCCTGGTGTACTTGCCCGAAAGCAGGCCTCCGGCAATCGGACTCCACGGAATTACCGCGAAACCGTACGAACGGGCCATGGGCAGCAACTCACGCTCTATGCGACGGTCGAGAAGATTGTATGGAGGCTGCTCCGACACGAAACGGTTCACTCCGAGTCTGTCGGAAACCCAGAGCGATTCGATAGCCTGCCATGCGGCATATGTGCTGGTGCCGATGTACCGCACCTTTCCGGCTCGGATCAGGTCATCCAGCGCGCGCAGCGTTTCGTCTATCGGGATATCCGACTGAGGACGATGAATCTGATAGAGATCGATGTAGTCAGTTTTCAGCCGCAGGAGACTCGCATCGCACTGCTGAATAATGTGCCGCCGGCTGTTTCCCTGCATATTGGGGTCTTCATCCGCCATAACCCCGTGAACCTTGGTCGCGAGGACAATGCTTCCCCGTTTCCCATTCCGCTTGAGCGCCTCGCCAACGACCTCTTCGCTGCGCCCCCTGCTGTAGACATTTGCAGTGTCCAGAAAGTTGATGCCCGCATCTATTGCGCGATCAATTATCCGATATGAATCTTCCGGTTCCGTTCGCCCGCCGAACATCATGCAGCCAAGGCAGAACTCAGAAACCTGAACACCAGTACGGCCAAGAGCTCGATATGTCACAAAATTCCTCCTCGTCGGATAGTCATACAGAAAACCTACTGCCGCGGCGAAGAGGAGGCAAACTGACGCATCAAAAAGTCATGAGGCTGGGCCACCCGGAGGAGACGCCTCCGGGACCGCTCTCTACAGAGTGGCGATGCGCTTGAGCTCGTTTACCAGCGCAATTGCGGCGCGCACGCCGGCCCGCGCGTATTCGGGCAGTTGCTGTTCGATCATACCGACCGGAAATCCCGGACCAATGATCTCCTTTATGACCGGCTTACCCGTTTCAATCGCAATCCGGTCCAGGTGACCAAGCACCTGATTCGCAAGCGTCTCGTCCCACGAGGTGACCTCGTCGTCCGGAGCGGCTCCGGTGGATTCGTAGGGCAACGGAAGGACAACACCGAGGACGATGACGGCGTCTATGTAATCCTTCTCCAGCTGCCGCTTCACAATGAGTGGACTGTCGAACGCACCGGGAATCGAGGAGACTATCGAAACGACAGCTCCCTGTGCTTCCGCCTCCGACAGAGCGGCATCCAGCATTTCGCGATAATCCGGGTAGTAGGTCGAGCAGACAATACCCAGATGAATGTCACCCATGAAATCCTCCTCTCCATAATTTGACTCCACTATATCCGCTCAATGGAAAAAGGACAAACCGCTCGGTCTACGGTATACTCGCATCCATGAAGATCCCGCTACGACTCATCGTGTTTCCTGAAGGCGACCAGCAGGAAATCCGGCACACGCTTCGGTTCAATCAGCTGGTCGATATCAACGGAAACCCGCTGCAACTGCCTCTTGCCACCGAAAAAATGATAGCTTACCGCGTCTTCCGTATAAACAGCGAAAGCACCCGCAACGAAGAAATTACCGAATATCATCTCGAAATAGTCCGCCCGAACGAGTTGGCCGGTTTCGTGAGATAGCGTGGACCCGCGGGAGTAGCGAGTCGGCCCGTTCGCTCCATTCTGCAGAACCGTACGTTGTCGCGAACAGAACGCCGTCTCTACTGGGCTGTTCTCAAACGGGCGGACACTGCTTTCAGCGAGTGGGCTATGACCGGATTTCCGGGCATGCCGGACAGTGCTTCCTCGTAATACTGTTTCGCCCGAACAAGATCACCCATTCGCTCATACGAGGACGCGATATTCTCGAGAACCCACGGTTCCTGTTCAACTGCGTAACAACGGCGATAACAGGCAATGGCCTTCGGGAAATGCCCGGCACCATCGTAAGCAAGTCCGACGCACAGCCAGCCCTGGATTCGATCTTCATTCGCCCTCGCAAGTGCTACGTACTTGCGGAAACACGCCGCCGCTTCATGGTATCGGCCAAGCTCGAGGCAACGATTTCCATGGTTATACCAGGTACCGGGGATGTAGACACACACATCACCCTCGAGCTCGAGCGTTCCTTGCCGATCATGTTCGTCCTCTGCGACCTCAAACAGATCGGGCTGAACCGGCAGATCTTCGTCGTAGACTCTGCGGAAATGTGCCTCTCCGGTTGAGTCTTCCCACAGATGCTCATTCAGTTCACTGCCGACCGGAAATCTGCTGAATGCAGTATTCACCGACATGTATGAGAGACCGGCGAGCCAGGTGGAACGTATGTCTGCCCGTCCGGATGGTGTACGGAAGAGAGCATTACGTTCCATATCGCGGTCCCGGTAGCTGCCGAGGAACCAGGGCCGGCCTGAGTCCCGATATTCCGGACGGTAATAGGTTTTCAGCATGCGCTTCACGGCCCACCAGTAGAAGCCGAACTGTCGGAAGAACAGCGGATGGTGAATCAATGTGTCGCCGATATCCTGCGCGACGGCACGAAGGAATCCGGGCTTCACGGATAAATTGTACGCATCACGGAAAGATGAAAGTTCTGCGGAAGTAAAGTACATTGGATCCTCGCACGGTATTTGCCCCCACTATCGGCAATCGCAGAATGGGGAATGAGCGGATATTATTGCGCGCAGCGTCTTCGTTGTTCAAGGGCGCGTCGACAGGCGTGCGATAGCACGCCGGTTCACGTCGCCGGGTGAAAATGAGAAATGCTGACCTGAATCTTGAACTTTCGTCGGGCTTGGCGTACGCTGTTTGAGTGATAATCCGGCCCGCGCATTTTGGTGATGAGAAGCGTCTCGCCCGGGTCTATGTGGATACATGGAAAGCGACCTACCGCGGATTGCTCATCCAGAGTTTTCTTGACGGACTGAACTATCGCGACGTCACCATCCAGTGGATCCGCACGCTCGAAAACGCGAAAACGCTGGTGCATCTTGCCCAGAATGAACGAGAGGAGTTTGTCGGTTTCGTAACCTCAGGCAAGGAGACCTCAGGAACCATGGGATTCGATGCCGAGGTGTACACGCTGTACGTTCTTCCTGAGTTCCAGAACCAGGGAATAGGGAACCGCCTTCTGCGCGCGGCGGTCGACGCGCTCGCTGCCTCGCAATACCATTCCCTGGTAATCTGGGTTCTCAAAGGCAATCCGGCAGAGGATTTCTACCGCAAGATGGGCGGCATCCGGGTCGCGTCCAAGACAACACCTCTCGGTGGGGCCTCTTATGCCGAAATTGCATTCGGATGGCCCGCCATTCGAACTGCCGGAAGAGATCCGTTTCCGGTCACCCGGAGCGAAAATTTTCATTAAGAATATAATTGTCAATACTTGCATTATGTCTAATTTTATGTTATATTGACGTTATGCGTATTCCTGCTGAAGCAATCCCCCCTGGCATCCAGCTCATCAATGCAGAGAAGAACTCAATTGCCGAAACGAACAATGTGTATCGGTGCGAAGGAAAGAAAAACAGCCGCGATGTCTCCTTCTACATGAAGGTCGGAAAGACCGGACACGCTTCAATGAAGAACGAGTATGAGGTGTTGAACGCTCTGGCGGCCTTCGTCATCCCCGCACCACATGTCCTGTGGTATGAACAGGGTCGCAGAGAATACATGGCACTGGAGGAGCTGCCGGGACGGAATCTCTCGGACCTCCTCAATCCACGACATGCGGACTATGAGCCGCTGTTCATAAACCGCCTGCTCAGGCGTTATGGAGAGGTGCTTGCGGAGATCCATGAGCTCGCCTTCGACTGGAGACCGTTCGGCAGATCCGAGCTCTATGGCTTAATTGGCGACGAAGCGGAGATGGAAAGCATTGAGGCACAGGAAATACTGCTCTGGCTTGAGGCAAATCCACCGTTGCGAGGAAAGGACGTCTTCGTTCATGGGGACCTGAACACGGCGAATATCCTCTTTCACCGGCTCGAGCTCAGCGGACTCATCGACTGGGAATTTGCCGGAATGGGTTGGAGGGAATACGATCTTGCGTGGATCCTCAGGCAGCGGAAAAACTATATGAACACGGCAAAGGAGCGCGAAAGTCTGTTGAACGGCTATCTGAGCAAGGCAACATTCGATCCGCAAGCGCTTCGCTGGTGTGAGGTGCTCAACTATCTTCACATATCCCATTGGGCGGGAGACCGGTTCCCTGCCTACCGGACGTTTTCGCTCGAGAAAGCGCGACAGATGATGTTCGACGGCTTCTGAAGTATAACGGAGCGTGTTGATAGGAAGCGTCCGGGAAATCCCGGCCACATATTGGGAGCAGACATCTCCCATTGAGCTCCTCACGGATCATGCAACCGCCAGAAGGACTCTCCAACTCATCGGAGAGTCTCATCAACACGGTTGTTGATACTTCAGAGTGGGATCCCTTTCGCGCAGCCGTTACACGAGCACCTTATCCGCAGTAATCTGATGAATCCAACGCCCTGAGAGAACACGCCGAATCCCAAAGACTGCCTTACCGATTTCTTCCGTCCCCGTCATCAGGTAGACAAGTGGCGCGGGCAGATGCCATACCAGCCCCGCGAGCAGCGCCAGACTCACTCCGAGCGACCACATCATGGATAGCTCCAGGATGAGCCCGTACCTCGTGTCCCCTCCACTCCTCAGCAGACCGACAATGATATGCATATTCGCCACCTTGATGGGCACGAGCACCGCGTGGATTCGCAGGATGGTCGTTGCAAGATGGTGACCCGCAGTTCCGATGTTGAACAGGAGCGGCAGCCAGCCCGATACCGCGAAGAGCACTATGCCGACCACCATACCGACTATTGGCATGACTACGAGCAACCGATCGGCGTACCGCTGCGCGTGATCCACTCTGCCTGCGCCAATCATGTTGCCTATGAGGATCGCGGTTGCGTTTCCCGTGCCGAAGAACAGAACGAACGAGAGTCTGATGGCGGTGTCTGCAACGTTGTAAGCGGCAATGATCTCAGTTCCCATGTGCGCATAGACGAAGGTGTACATGGTCATACCGAGAGACCAACCGATCTCGTTCAACACAACCGGCGCGGTTGTCACGACAAACCGTTTTACGAACGGCCAGTGCATGTTGAACAGTTCCTTCAACCTGGCGGCTGCGGGTTCGCCTCTTCTGTAGGTTGCGGTGAGCACTATTGTTGTCTCTACTGCCCTGGCGAATACGGTGGCTATGGCGGCTCCACGCACTCCCATGGCCGGCAGACCGAAATGACCGAAGATAAGAATGTAGTTGAAGAGCGTGTTCAATCCGAGTGATATCGAAGTAGCGAGCAGCGGGAGCCTCACGTTTCCGGTACTTCGCAGGACGTTGCCGAAAATAACGCTGACGGCTGTCGCCAGATAGCTCAGTGAAACGATGGAGAGGTACTGCCCACCGTACCGGATGACCGCCGGATCGGTGGAGTAGATTGCGATGATTCCTTCAGGAGCAATGGTTGCCGCAACGGAGAACGCGAGAGCACCCGCCATTCCCACCGACAGTCCGAGGCCCATGGCGGCACGGATCCCCGCGACATCCCGTTTCCCCCAGTATTGAGCCGTGAACACTGCGGTTCCGCTTCCGACCCCGAAGAGAAACAGCATGAGCAGAAAGTAGACCTGATTGGCCACGGCAACCGCACCGATCTGCACCGGACCGAGCTGCCCTATCATGACGATGTCCACCATGTTGAGCGAGGTAACCAGCAGATTCTGTACTGAGATGGGTATGGCCATCCGGAAAAGATCACGGAAGAGGGTTCCATCCTCCATGATCCACTCCCAGGACCTTTTCAGTCCGAGAATTGGCTGTCCCTGAGACCTCATAGTGTTCTCCGCAAAGAGAGGGAGTATAGCGAAGAATCCAGCTTTATGGTAGGACTTTCCGCCGCCGCGACCAATGCCTCTTTACACGAGAAGAAGCGCCGGATACCATGGTCCTCCGAGGAGACAGAGATGCCGTTGTACGAATACAAATGCTCGAGTTGTGGCGAAGTCAGTGAATTACTGGTTGGAGTGGCTCAGGATGAATCAGCGCCCGCATGCATCTCCTGCGGAAGCTCTCGGGTCAAGAAAATGCTCTCAGTCGTAAACTTCTCCATGGCACCTTCAGGAGCAAGCTCCCGACAGTCCAGCGCGCCGTCATGCGGATGCGGTGGCGGCTCGTGCGCGTGCGGCGGTCACTGATCGATCCATCCAATGAAAGCCATCCAGATTGTCGCCATTGGTTCTCCGCTTGAGGAAACTGTCGTACCGGACCCGGTCCCGGGTCCCGGAGAAGTCGTGGTCGGCGTCCGGGCGGCAGGGATCTGCCACTCCGATGCGCACTATCGGGCTGGTACTTCGGCGGTCGGATTTACGCCGATAACTCCCGGCCACGAGGTGTCGGGAATCGTAGTAGAGACCGGACCGGGTGTTCACAATGTGGCTGTAGGCGACCGCGTTGCCCTGCACTATCTGGTCACCTGCGGACAATGCGAATACTGCGTGCGCGGCATGGAGCAGTTCTGTCTGAGCGGGAAGATGATAGGAAAGCATGCCCATGGAGGATATGCCGATTTTGTCGTCGTTCCCGCGCAGAATGCCATTCCGATTCCGGACACCGTGGAATTCGAGACTGCCGCCGTCATGATGTGCTCGTCGGCAACTGCGTTTCACGCTCTCAGACGGGCTCGAGTGAGTGCGGGAGACCGCGTTGCAGTAGTTGGAGTGGGCGGTCTCGGCATGTCGGCCGTACAGCTTGCACGCGCATGTGGTGCGGTGGAAGTCTATGCCGTAGATATCGATCCTGAGAAACTCCGCCAGGCTGCAGGCTGCGGTGCCGTACCGGTGAACGGCGCCGGCGGTGATGCCGTCAGACAGATACGGGACAGAACCGACGGGAAGGGCGTGGATGTTTCGATCGAGTTTGCCGGTCTTCCCCTGACCCAACGGGAAGCGGTTGAGATGCTTGCGGTCCACGGCCGCGCCGCACTGGCGGGGATTACCGCGAAATCCTTCGAAGTAATGAGCTACGCAACTGTGCTGAACCGGGAGGCCGAGATTCTTGGAGTCTCCGATCATTTGCGCGGCGAGCTGGTCACGCTGCTCGAGTTCGCTGCTCGTGGTCTCATCGATCTGGGTGATGTTATCACTGAGCGCGTTCCACTCGCATCGGACAATATCAACAGAGTCCTCGACTCGCTTGACCATTTCAGGGGATCGACCCGAGCCGTGATAGCCGGAGAAGCGCTATCCGTTCCCCGTACGGAACGGTCGCAGGAAGGAGTCGGATGACGCCTGATTGGATTCGCTTACCAGCTCCCCGTCAAGATAGTATCTGACGTAGGGGATGAGCATGTTTCCAAAGGTCCTCTCCTTGAACATCCGGAACTCGTCGAAATTGGCAAACTTGTTGTATTCGAACTCATAGACATCAATATCCAGGTCCTCGGGCTCCTGGTTCTTCGCCTGCCGCTCGAGCCACCCCTTCATCCAGGTCCAGTCCGGGCACCAGCTTTGTGTCAGAATGACAGCGACACAACGAGATGAACGCCGGATGTCGCCGGGCAACTCTCCTTCAGCCATTGTAGACCGCGCATCGTTTTCGCTCAGAATCTTGAGGTGAATCATTCTGCACTCCCCTTTGAAGTTTCCGGGCCCCGCAATACCAGATACCTGGCGCGGAGCGCAACAAAAAGACCGACGGCCCCTGAAACAACTCCACACACGGCAAGCTCGAGCCACAACGGAATACCGAATAAACCTGCGGTTCCGGGATTACCGACAACGACCGGCACGATTGCCGCAACGATCAACATCAGCGCCGCCCAGAGAAATCCGAGCCCGAGGATCGCGGTTCGCCTGACCGCGTGCCGAAACCGACTGCCGATGATATCGACCCACCGGTACGCAAGCACTTCGTCCACATGGAAGCGTTGTGCTATCTCCGCGGAAAGTGAGACCGGTTCCTGATCGGCCCGCAGCCCCTGGACGATAACGGGAAACGCGGATTGCGCCTTTTCGAGCTCCCGCTTTCTTCTTGCGCCAAGTGACTCATCGGTCATGCGTCGCTCTCCTGTGTATAAGATAATTGTAAACCAGTTTTCCCGATTCGCAAACCACGCGTCGCAAACCACGCGTCGTTGCCTCATGAGCGGGTGTTGTTGTATACTCTCCACCGGTACGCTCCCGGATTCGAATCATGGGAAGAGTGTTAGGGCAGGAGTAAAGGTAATGGCGTCCGGAGGCTATCTCGTCCGCTTACGGCGGGTCACATTCTGGCTTTTCGTAGCAGTGTACATCGGAGCTGTTCCCTTCCTTATTCTGTATGCTCTCGGAAAGACTCCGCAGGACCTGACGTCCGCTGCCCCTGTCCCGTCCGGAGTCATTCATGTTGTAACGCACCCTGCCGACTCTTCGGTCTCCGTTGACGGGAAGCGGATTTCCGGCAAAACCCCGGTCACCCTTGAACGAATACCTGCAGGTGTTCATACCCTCGACATCACTCACGATGGATATAGGCCGTGGACCGGAACGGTACGGATAACGGCTGGTCACGTTGCTCCACAGGCGGCAATTCAACTCTTTCCCGGGCAAATCCCCGTCCACACGGTAATGGATACTCGGGTTGACAGAATAATCCCTCTTCCGTCGGCAGGCTATATCATCGTAGTTCCGAGCTCCGGCGCAGATCTCTTTCTGTACGGACTCATCGATCATTCTGTCATTTCACTCAAGCGGCGCCTCGGACTCAGTTCCGCCGGGGGCACCATTGTCTCCCTTCGTGCAATACGGCCCATTCCTGCGGTCATTGTCGGGACAAAAGCGGGAGACCGGGCGCACTTCTTCGTCATCAATTTTCACGGCGCCGGCTACTCCGTGGAAACATTGCCGGTATCTCTCGTTCAGGCAGCACAAAAGGAGAGCGGCAAAAACGGCCGCATCGTCTGGGTTTCGGCGCAGCAGCGCTCGGCGTACGTCTTTCAGGCCAGCACACTGAAACGACTGACATTGGCGGGCACGGAAATCCGGAAGGAAGTGATCAGCGACCAGGTAAGCGCCTCGGGTCTGGTACGCGGAGGATTTGCGTTCGTCGCGGGCGATTCGATTAACCAGATCGAGGAGTCAGGAACAATTGAGAAACTCGGTACCATATCAGCACGACTCATGGCGGGCGGTCGCAATGAGTCACGCTCTGCACAAATCCTCGAAGCAGGAAGGATTCATTTTGTGGCGCTCAGTCCCGATGGGAATCTCATCCTGGCGAACCTCCTGCTCGGCAGCGTCCAGAAACCGGGAAAAGTGGACTCGGCATGGCTCGATTCAGTATCCGGCAGGCTGATTGTTCTCCGGGATCACAATGTGGGCTTTCTCACGCTTCCTCAGCTCGGTACCGAAAACGGGAACACAAAGATAGACTGGATTTCGGAGCTCGAGGGTAACCCAAACGGCTTCTTCCAGCTGACAAAGACCGCGCAGATTCTTGTGCTGGATAACCACACAATCACTGCTATCGTCATGTCGCCTTTTCTCAGCGGCGACAGCCGGGTAATCGCGAAGGTAGCTTCGCAGACCGAGGCATATCTTGATCCGACATGGGGCTACCTCTATTACGTCAACGCGGACAACGGCCTCTTCGAGGCTGCCGAAATTGGTCCTTCGCAACTGAAACTGCACATTGGAGGATAGAGTGCACTTTACCTTTACCCGAAGGAATCTTGCTCCGGCAGATCACAGGCGCCAGCGGTTTCTTGAAATTCTTCCCGGATTCGTGAGCTGGACCATAATTCTGACAATACTGCTTCTTTCAATCATCCAGCCGCTCGCTGCGGCGGTGGTAATGATAATGCTCCTTTCCTACTGGATTCTCCGCATGCTCTACACCTCCATCTTTCTGCTCATAGGATATGCGAGGTTGCATATCGAGTCGAAAACAGACTGGGATCTTTACATCCAGGATCTCTATCACCTGGAAAAGGATGCTCCCACGAAAGGGCGAAATCCCAACGGACGGAATGCCCTTTCGTTGGTCAGGCGGTCGTCCTGGAAGATCCACACCCTCCGGAAACGGGATCTCTATCGTGCGTCGGGCAACACGGGCGCTGCGGAGACAGGTCGACCGGCGTCGGATGAAGTCCGGCACGCCATCTTGCCGGAGATTGAGGACGTTTATCATCTGGTTCTCTTCCCAATAGCCGGCGAGCCCGCGGAAGTGTTCGGCGCCGGCGTGAAGGCGCTCTCTGAAACCCGGTTCTCTACCGAACGAATGATAGTGATCCTCGCGGTTGAAGATCGTGCCGATGAATCCGTGAAAGAAGGTGCGCTTCAGGTTCAGCGCGAATGGCGAAACACATTCTGCGATCTGCTCGTCTACTTTCATCCGGACGGAATCCCTGGCGAAGAACGTGTCATGGGAGCAAACCTGACGTATGCGGCGCGGCGGACGCTCGAATACCTCGATGAACGTGGGATACCCCGCGACGACGTCATCGTGACGACGTTCGACGCCGATACGGTACCCCATCCCGACTACTTCGGATGTCTCACCTACTTCTACCTTTCAACTCCCGACAGGCGCAACCGGAGCTACCAGCCCATACCCCTCTTTACGAATAACATCTGGCAGGTTCCTGCATACGCGCGGGTCCTCATGATGGGATACACCGCACTGGAAATAGTCGAGTCCACAAATCAGGATCTCATGGTATCGTTCTCGAGCCACAGTATCGCACTGGAAGTGCTCGAATCAGTCGATTTCTGGCCAATCGACATGATAGCAAACGACGCTGCGACGTACTGGAAGTGTCTGATAAACTCGGGAGGTTCTTTTCGCGTCCAGCCGCTGCCGACAACAGTGGCAATGGATGTGGCGGAATCCGGATCGTTCGCAAGGACATTTCGGGAAATTTACCGCCAGCAGCGAAGATGGGCATGGGGAGCAGAGACGCTGGCGACCGCAATACGGGGAATGATACCATCGACAAAAATCGCCCTCATCGAAAAGATGAGGCTCTCTCTGAAGCTTTTCGACACCCACGTGAGCTGGGCCACACTTCCACTGCTGCTTACCTGCATGGCGTGGCTCCCTTCCCGGTTCGCAGCGTTCTTCGGCCTGAACGAAACGGTGACCGCTTTCAACTACGGACGAATCATGTCTACCATCTTCCAGCTGTCGACCATTAACCTGCTTATCATTATTACCATCATGTTCGTCCTGACCCTGCGCAACGCCCGTCACATCCCGCTGATCAAAAGGCTCCTCTACCCCTTTGAATGGGTCCTTCTGCCAATAGCCTCGGTTATTCTGAGCGGTATTCCGGCACTTGATGCGCAGACGCGCCTGATGTTTGGAATTGAATTAAGCCATCGGGTTGCGCGCAAGAGGAAGGGCGAAAAAAAAGGGACGGAAAAAAGCGAGCGAGGGGAGTCGAACCCTCGTCACGAGCTTGGGAAGCTCGGGTAATACCGTTATACAACGCTCGCTTCTTTCCGTCCTGGATCGGACCCGATTATAGCCGGATCGCCTGAAATCTGTCAACGGAGTCCGCCCCATGGCAGGGACGGACTGAGCTCAGTTCCCCGACGGCGGGGCCTGGACAACCGTGCGAAGGATCTCTGAATTGTAGCTGTACAGCACGAGCGTTGTATTCACGTCTTCCAGGTATGGAATTATGAGTTCTCCGCCCGGGTGCATCATGCTGAACAGGATCCGGGTCTGTCCGTCCGGGGCTATTGCCTCCAGAGTGAGTTCAACCGGAACCGCATAGTTCGGAAGGGTCCGGTTCAGTATGCCGAACACCTTGCCGCTCGGAATGTTGGCCGGTTTCGTCATCGTAATCGTTACCCGCGTTCCCACCGGCACCTCGGTCCCGGCAGCCGGATCCTGTGCGGTAACAACTCCCGACTGTTCGCCGGATGTGGCATCGTTCACCTTAAACGTAAAGGGTATGTTGTCCTTGGCCAGGCGGTCCATTGCGCCCTGCCAGTCCATTCCCACAAACGCCGGCAGCGCAACGCGTTTCACATCCGGACCACGGCTCACAACCAGCTTCAGCGAAGTCGGCTCTGAAAGCGACGTGTCAGGTTTCGGGTCCTGATGAAGAATTGTACCCGGGTCAGACTTGTCGAAGACGTACTGCACATCGCCTATCTTGAGAAGAGGTTGCGAGCTCGTCGAGAAAAGAGTCTGCAGATTCAGGCGAAGCTGATTCAGAGATTCTCCGATGTAGTTCCCTACTTTGTCTACGACTGCGCCACTGGAAACCGTGAGCTGTATCTCGCGTCCGGCACGAACCTCCGTCCCGGGAGAAGGATCCTGGCTCACCACTTTACCCTTCAACTGCGGATCGGGAAAGTTCCTCACCTGCACCCGTACGTTGAGTTGCTTCTGTTGCAGTTGAACGATCGCCTGAGGCAGTTCGGCATTTCGTACATCGGGCACCATGGTTACTTCGGCACCCTGAAGGGAAAGAAAAAACGTTGTCGCACCCGCAATGAGCGCGAGCAGCGCGATACCGATGAGACCGTAAACCATGAGTTTGAAGAAACGGTCTTCTGGTGCGTCCGACTGGCTTGGAATGATATTGCGCAGCCGATCGAGGAAGGAATTCATTGGTGCTTATCCTCCAAGAAGGGTACCTGGAAAACTCCGTACTCCGTTGAGAAACGATTTCCAGTCGAGGGGCTTTTTATTCTGAAGCTGAAGCTTCTGTACGGACAGCAGGCCGTTTCCTGTTTGTATCAGAATTCCTGCACTCTTGTCTACTCCTGCCACTGTTCCCGGCACGCTGTCCCGGCCGGACACCAGCTCCTGGATGTTGTCGGGCGGAACCGCCGCATGAAGGATGTTGAGTCGGAGTCCACTGAGCGAGGTGTGCGCGAGCGGCCACGGAGAATACGCCCGGACCATGCGTTCGATATGCTCGGCAGAGGATGACCAGTCAATCCTTCCGTCGTCCTTGCTGAGAATGGAGGTGAAAGTGGCCGCAGCAGGATCCTGTGGCACCGGTTTCTCACTGCCGCTCTCCAACTGATCTACGACATCGAGGACCATGTGCGCGCCGAGATCTCCCGCAGTCTCGGTAAGACTGCCGGTCGTTTCCGCACCGTGGAGGTCAATCCGTTTCTGGAGATAGATGGCCCCGGCGTCTACCTCCCGGGCGAGCGCCTGAACAGACACTCCGGTTTCCCGGTCCCCGGCAAGTATGGCGGCAGGAATGGGAGCGGGTCCCCGGTATCTGGGAAGGAGTGACGGATGAAGATTGATCCCGCCCCGCGGGAACAGAGCCAGAAAAAGCGGACCGAAGATTCTGCCGTAGGCGACGCAGACAAGTAATTCGGCAGCGTACGGTCGCAGTTCCTCCCGGAGTGCCGCACCGAGCCGCTGCGGCTGCAGAACCGGCAATCCGATCTCGAGCGCGCGTTGCTTTACCGGGCTCGGAGTCAATTCTCTTCCCCTGCCGGAGCGGGTATCCGGGGCAGTCAATACTGCAACTACGTCATGATGAGCGGACAGCAGAGAGAGGGTCGGAACTGCAATTTCGGGAGTACCGGAGAACAGAAGTCTCATCAGACACGGGCCATGCGGTCGTATTGCCGAAGCAGCTTGTCCCGTTTCCGGTCGGAGAGGTAGTCGAGGAAGAGAACACCGTTCAGATGGTCATATTCATGTTGAATGACCCGCGCAAGAACTCCATCCGCATCCAGATTAAACGGCCGGCCGCGTTCGTCCCATGCCTGGATTTTCACTGACTGCGGTCTTCGAACATCCGCGTAGACCCCGGGTATGCTGAGACATCCCTCTTCATAGTCATACTCGTCTATCGAAGTCTCTACGACGGTAGGATTGATGAAGACACGAGGCTTGTCCCGGTTCACGTGAACGACAAAAAGGCGTTTCAGGACTCCCACCTGCGCACCGGCAAGCCCTATTCCATTTCCGACGTGCATGGCCTCGATCATCTCTTCGGCGAGTTTCTTGATTTCTCCGTCAATATCAGCGACCGGTACTGATGTCCGCCGGAGCATTTCATCCGGCAATGTGTATATCGAAAGCATAGTCTATCCTTGATCCGCGACTCAAGTACGCCACTATAGTATGCGTAAAAGGGGGCCAAAGTCAACAAATGCGCTTACATGAGGTTGATCGGGTCGATATCTACCTCAATATAGACGTCGCGAGCGCCTTTGAACTCCTTCACTGCGTCACGAAGCGCGGCATGGGCACGATCAAACCGATGCGATTTCACAATGATCTGATGGCGATGGTTCGCCGAAATGATTCCCATCGGGCACTCTGCAGGCCCGAGGACCTCTCCGAGTGTGCCGATGTGAGCGTTCAACGCTCTGCCGAACGCTTCGGCAGTCTGTACAACCCGGTCACGGTTCTTGCCGCGGAACACGGTTCGCAATAGCCGGGAAAACGGGGGAAACTTCGTTGCCTCACGCACGGCAAGCTCCCCGGCATAGAACTCTTCAATTTTGCCGGCGGCCGCAAGTCGAATTGCATCCGCATGTGGATGCAGCGTCTGTACAATGACCTCGCCGTCGGGCAGGAACCTCCCTGCGCGTCCCGAAACCTGAACAATAAGGTTAAACGTCCGCTCGGCAGCGCGGAAATCGGGCATACTCAGAGCCGTGTCTGCGAGGACAATACCAACGAGCTTCACTCCCGGGAAGTTCAGTCCTTTTGCCACCATCTGCGTTCCGAGGAGAATATCGAGTTCCTGATCCCGGAAGGCACGAATTGTCTCTTCAAGACTCCCCTTCTTTCGGACCGAATCGGTATCCACCCGCTTGATCCGGTAACCGGGAAAGGCGGCTGCCACCTCTTCCTCGATCCGCTGGGTGCCAAAACCCGAGTACCCGACGTCGAGCGAACCGCAGTCCGGACAGACGGAGACAGGCCGCGTCTTGTAGCCGCAGTAGTGACATACCATGAGCTCACGATTCTTGTGGTAGGTCAGCGTCACCGAGCAGTGTTTGCACGACATCTGGTAGCCGCAGGAACGGCAATGAAAGAAGTAGGCAAATCCGCGCCGGTTCAGGAACAGTATCGACTGGCGCCCCTCGTCGTGCGTTCGCCGTATTGCGTCAACGAGCAGACCGGAAAGCACCCCGGATTCCTTTTTCAGGTCCACGATACGCACGGTGGGAAGTGTTCCACCGGCGAGTCTCCGGCTGAGGACGATTCGCCGAATTCGCCCTGTGGACATGAGATGGTACGCCTCCACCGACGGCGTTGCGCTCCCCATGACCAGTCGCGCCTTCGCCTCCGCGCACCGCTTCATGGCAACCTGACGTGCATGATACCGGGGGGATGACCCCGACTTGTAGGAGCCCTCGTGTTCTTCGTCAAGGATGATGAGGCCAAGCCGGTTAACCGGAGCAAAGACTGCGCTGCGCGCCCCGATGACGAACCGTGCCTCGCCGTTCTGGATGCGTCTCCATTCGGTCAGACGCTGACTTGCGGTCAACCCCGAATGGAGAACCGCAGCACTCTCCCTGAACCGTTGCCGGATTGTCTCGGCAACCTGGTGAGTGAGCGAAATCTCCGGAACCAGGTAGATTACACTCCTGCCCTCGTCCAGAGTCTTCTGTGCCGCTCGCAGAAACACCTCCGTCTTCCCGGAGCCGGTAATACCGTAGACATAGTAAAGCCCGCCAGGCTCTTCCGTTATTGCCCCGACGGCGTCGGACTGCTCGCTGGAAAGTTCAAACGGTTCGGAAGAGAAGGAGGTCTCATCACCACCGAGCGCGGGAAGCTCAACCTCCCGGCGCCCTCCCGGGATCATTGCTGAGAGACACTCTCCAAGCGTGCACAGATAGAGATCCGACATCCAGCCGGCAAGATCGAGGTAATCCTCGCTGAAGAGCGGTGTCCGATCGACGACCCGACGGATGGACTTGATCTCCGGCACTCCCGGCGGCGGAACGTCGACAAGAGCTACAACGAATCCGGTCAATGTACGGTTGCCAATCGGAGCCACCACGCGGGAACCTGCCGGGCACGTCTGGCCCTCCTCCAGTCGGTACGTAAATGGCCCGGGAACGGGAATGTTGAATACCACCTGAGCATACATCTGACTCATGACTACCGGGAGAGAATACTGCGAAGAAGTTTCATATCCTCCCAGACCGGCCGACGGTAGTCCGGATTCCGGAGCACGCCGCTCGGATGGTAGGTAGGCACCAGCGGAATCCCATTGAACTCGTAGGCGCGGCCACGGAGCGAACCGATGCTGTCCAATCGACCGATCAGATACTGAGAGGCAACCCGCCCAACAGTCAAAATGGTCTTCGGCCGGACAAGCGCAATCTGTTCGAGGAGAAACGGATGGCACGCACTGGATTCGTCCGGCTGAGGGTCGCGGTTATTGGGAGGACGACACTTTACCAGATTCGCAATGTAGGCGTTCTTGTGACGCGAAATCTCAATCGCATCCAGCCATTTGTCCAGGTACTGCCCCGCGCGCCCGACGAACGGGAGCCCGCTTGCGTCCTCATCCGCTCCCGGACCCTCGCCAATGATCATGACCAGCGGATCGAGAACTCCGGTACCGGGTACCGTGTTTCGTCTCGTTTCATGCAGCCTGCAGGCAGCACAGGCGGCAATCCGCGCGGACACCGCGGAAAGTTGCTCCTTTCGTTCACCAATACCAAGCGTGCTGTAATCCACCGGAGGATTTGATTGCGCAACCGCCCGGGAATCTGAGGGCATCGCATTCGATTCTTCTACCGCCGATGGCGTTGCATGCGGATTACGATAGCCGCCCGCGAGGAGATCTTCCACTTCGTCCAGCAGATGCCAGAGCTTGTATCCGGTATTCCCATCATTCGACATAGTCTACCCTGTAAAGAAAGAGCCCCTGTGGGGGAGCTGTTGTCCCGGCAAGATCACGGTCTCTGCCGTCCAGGATCCGCGCAAGCGCCGAGTCGGGTGCGTCGGTCCGGCCAAGCTCGAGCAACGTTCCAACGATGGAACGAACCATCTTCCACAAAAAACCGTTCGCTGAAATAGTGAAGACCGTGTACGGCCCCTCTGCGTGAAATGCGGCGCTGTACACCTCTCGAACAGTCGATCGGCCCGTATCGACCGGCGCCGCAAAAGTCCTGAAATCATGCTCGCCGACCAACGGTGCTGCGAGCCTGTTCAATTTACGGACATCGGGCTGATCGAGAATACGGTAGGAATACAACCGCATGTGCGGTACACCCACCGGCGCGGTGAGCAGATAGTAACGGTACGTTCTCCGGCGTGCATCATAACGCGCATGAAACTCTGCGGACACTTCCTGGCTGTCGCTGGCCCGCACATCGGGAGGCAGATGCCGGTTCAACGCAAGGGCAATGCGCTCTTCAGGAATCGAGTCCACGTCCGTGAGGAAGTTAACGACCTGTCCGACCGCGTGAACGCCCGCGTCGGTGCGGCCGGCAGCCTGAATATCCACCGGATGACGATGTAGAGCTTCCAGCGCATTCTGAAGCGTTCCCTGGACGGTTCGACCGGATCGCTGAACCTGCCAACCGCTGAAACCGGTGCCGTCATACGCCACCGTCAATCTGATATTACGAAGCCCCATTGGCCGCTTCTTCGGGATCCGTACCTATATCCGCGGATATGGTTGCGTACAGATCCCGGGCCATGTCCAGTATTGCCGAAGGTTTACTCTTGGACGCCTTCCCCATTCCGAACAGGCGCGAGACGGTTCGCTTTGCACGATTCAAGGCAAGAACCCGCTTTGCCGCATCCTTCCGTGGTCCATACTTGTACTCAAGCAAGCCGCTGATGTACAACACCCCGTCGAATCCATAGTTCTTGTCGAGATCCGGACCAAGATGATGCGACGTGGGAATGCTCTCCGACCCGGATTGCTCGCGTTCGACCGCCTCGGCGTAGAAAAAACGTGCCTTCCGATAGAACAGCCGTCCAACGTAGTCCCAATGCTGGCCGGATTCACTCTGATCCAGATCAGAGGCAACCCATGCGGCGCGGAGCGCTGAAACACCCTGTTTGAACACCGGAGCGAACTCACGCGGAAAGAAGTCATAACACATGATTGCGAAGTAGTAGCTGGCAAGCCCTTCGCGCAGGCCGCGTGGACCATTGAAATCCAGACTGGGGCAGATATTCCGAAAACTTGTCAGACGGGCGTCCGTACTCCGATCCACATTCGCCTTTCTCTCTTCCGGAATTTCGAGAAAATCGCGCTCGTACGCACCATAGTAGCAGGACGGACACACGGTGACCGGGTAGAGGAGCGGATTCACCGAACCGTACTTACGGGACGGCTCGTAGCTGCGACGGAGCTCCTCCGTCAATTTCCCTGCAATCAACCTTCCGCGACCGGTTCGGAGTTCCTCCCGGGAAAACGCCGTGTCACAGATGGGACATCTGATCTGTGCACGGGAAAAATAGGTGACATGTGCAGGTTCGGCCATCAATCGCCCTCTATTACTACCATAGCTACCGCATAGTCTTCTTCATGGGTAAGACTGACGAAGACCTTTCCACCGCCGCTCTTTCGCAGCGCTTCGATCGCCTTTCCGTGCAGGACTATCTCCGGCTTTCCCAGAGCATCGTTCTGGACCTCGATCTCTCGCAGGTCGAACCCTCGAAGGCCCACGCCAATAGCCTTGGCGAACGCCTCCTTCGCGGCAAAGCGCGTCGCTATTGACAGCACCGTGCCCTCACCGCGACTCAGGACAGTCTTCACCTCGCCGGGATGCAGATAGCGGGAAAGGAGTCCCGGGCGGTCAACCCAGTTTCTCAGCCGTTCGGTGTGCACCACATCGATTCCAATACCTTTGATCACCGGGCTCCTCCAGTCCTGGTTACCGTAAGAGTAACACGGGAGGGATCGTAGCGGAGAATAAGAATGCCGGGCGGCAGATCCGGTCGGGCGGGAAGCGAGTACGTTCCCGGCCGGACAATATCCGCCGCGTCGACCACCAGTCTGATATCTTCCGGCCTTATGGCGTCGAGGTCCACCTGCTTCCCCTGAACGCGCAGGGATCCGGTCGGAAGATCGCCTGCAACCGTCAACCCGGGAGGAAGATTTGTCACCACCACGTTCACGTTGTCGAACGTCTGCAGGACCACCGACTCCTGAATGATCCCGCGGAACTCAACTACATTGCCGCCGGGAAGGCGAAGGAGCGGATCACTCAGATCCAGACGAACCTGTGAGGTAAAGTCAGCAACACGCCCGGAAAGATCTATATCTTCGGTCTGGATAGACTGGAGCCTGTCCAGGTGGCTGCGCGGCCCGATCACCTCAACGCTCGAAGGCTTGAGCGAATATTTCGAAAGCTGGTAACCGGGCGGCGGAAACCCTTTCAGTCGCGGAACGACTTCAAGACTCTTCGTTACCTTACGGTCCAGGGTCACCGTTACCTCGAGCGGCTCCACTGAAATTTCCAGAGGATCTATGTTCAGGGCGGTACCCCGCTTCCGAATTCTGATTGGCTCCTGGAACACGCCTTCGCTCGTGTGCTTCGAGAAATCGGCGTACGCCTCCACATCCTCCTCCAGCACGCGAAAGATGGCGCTGGACTCACCGCGCAGGGTAACCCGGACCTTACTCGGATAGGGTGCACCGGGAACATAGCCGGATGGCAGCTCGAGCTGAAGGGGAACACTGAAATAGCGGACCTGAAGCAGAGACAGCTGGTTGAAAAAAAACAGAAGAACCGCAGCAGCGATCGAAAGCACCTTGACCGGCCAGTTCTTCAAGAGACGCTCAAGGAAGGTGCTATTCCTCAAAACTCTCTACCTCCTCTTCCTCCACAGAGTCCGACTCGTGGAGATACAGGAGCTCTCGAAGCCGTTTCTTAACGTCTTCCACCGAAAGATCATAGTGTAGGTTTGCGTCATACGCGAGCGAAAGCGCACCCGTCTCTTCGGATACTACCAGGACCACCGCGTCGCTCTCTTCCACCAGTCCAAGAGCCGCGCGGTGCCGCGTTCCGAAACTCCGGCGAATATCCAGCTGTTCTGAAAGCGGCAGAAAGCAGCCGGCAGCAACAATTTTCGAACCATTCAAGACAATTGCTCCGTCATGCAGCGGCGTATCATGCCCAAAGATCGTGATAACGAGTGCGGAAGAAAGCTCGGCATTCAGGCGAGTCCCTGTTTCCACAATGTTCTTCTGCCCGACAGTACGGGTAAAGACCATCAGCGCACCACGCTTCCGGTAGGCGAGTACCTCCGCGGCGCTTATAACCGAATCAAGCTGAAACGGACGGGAAGACTGGCTGAAGGAGAAAATCGAACCCTGACCAATGCGAGTGAATATCTTCCTCAGCTCGGGCTGGAATATGATTGCCAGGCCGATAACCAGACTCGGGGCCAGCAGATTCAGGAGCCAGAGCACGGTTCTCAGGTCCAGAAAGAACGCTACCGCGTAGATGAGCACCATGAAGAACGCGCCCTTCACAAGCTGGACTGCACGCGTCTGCACGAGAATCTGATATCCCTTGTAGATAAGAAAGGCGAGCAGAAGAATATCGAGCGATGGAAGGACGAACTCCCGTATGAACCAGATGTTGTTAAGCCAGTTCACCGATTGACTCCCGATTCACTTCGGATATGGCGCTGATAATTCTGACGACATCCACGGTCTCAGCCACATCGTGTACCCGCACAACATGTGCGCCGGACATCGCCGCACAGGCCGCCACGGCGAGACTCCCGGCAAGACGGTACTCCACCGGACGGGGCACTTCCCCACTCTTCAGTATCGCCCCGATGAACCCTTTCCGTGACGCCCCTACAACAAGCGGGAACCCCATCTTTCGGAGGCGGGAAATATCCCTGAGAATCCTCAGGTTGTCATCAACACGCTTCCCGAAACCAAGACCGGGATCAATCATGATCTTCTCTGCGCTGATTCCCTGCGATCCGGCGTACTCTACGCGGGCAGAAAGCTCCTCGATAATCTCGCCGACCGTATCCTCGTAGCGGACATCGTTCTGCATCGTCTCCGGGTTGCCGCGAATATGCATCAGAATCACCGCTGCACCGTACTGCGCAACGACCCGCGCAAGTTCTTCATCGTCCCGCAACGCCGAAATGTCGTTTACGATATCGGCACCGGCGTCGAGCGCCGCACGGGCAATGCCGGATCTTCGCGTGTCTATTGAAATGGGTACCGAAAATCGGCGACGAAGTTCCTGCACCGCTGGAATCGCACGCGCGTACTCATCCTCTTCGGCAACAGGCAGACTTCCGGGACGGGTGGACTCTCCGCCAACGTCTATCAGATCTACGCCGGCCTCCACCATTTCTTCGGCCGTCCGCACAACCGCAGGCAGTCCGTTTGAACGGCTTCCCGGAAAGAACGAGTCGGGGGTGACATTCAGTATGCCCATAACGAGTGTACGTTCTTCCAGAATCAGCTTCCGGCCATTTGTAAGGGACAATGTTTTCATACGTTTCCCGTCACGCGAGCGGTCGGGCAAGAATACCATTATCCGGGCGGAAAATCTACCGCGAGACATTGCCGATGAAGGGAACGTGAGATCACACCGGGCGCAAAAGATCGACGCCTGCCATACATGACAGGCGTCGCTTCGAGGGTGAGTTCAGGAAAGGGTTATCGGCAAACCTATCGGTTCTTCTTCTTGTGCCGGTTCTTTCTGAGCTTTTTCTTTCGCTTGTGAGTAGCTATCTTCTTCCGTTTTCTTTTCCGTCCGCAAGGCACAGCAAGAACTCCTCTTTCGTGTATCGATTCAATCGATTGCTTTAATGGTAGCTGGTTCAATCCCCGAATAGACTGAGGCTACACTATACAAACTGCATGCCGATTGGTCAAGCAGCGTAGATTGCCTGCAGCGATTCTCATTTTGACGCGGCAACGCTACATGGCGCACCGGTCCGCACCTGCCCGCTCGCCTGGGGTCCGATGACCGGCACGCACTTACCTCTGTTTCAAAGAACCGGAGGTATCAACACGGTTGTTGATACTTCAGGGATCTATGATTATTGCATGGGTCGCCCAGAAGGAGACTGCGGCCTTCAACTCCGTGGCGGAAATGAACCGGTCGTGAATCTCCCTCGGTGCAGGTTTTCCCGGATAGAATGTGTGAAGCATGAAGGTTTCGGCGTCTTTCCACTCGCCCCATACGCAGAGCCACCGTGTTCGCCGGCGTTTTGCAGCCACCAGGTGAGATGGAATGTCCCGACCGGAACGCGGTGCCCAGAACGAGAATCGATTGCGGAGCGAAACTCGTTTCAGACCACTGTAGCCGACCGGTTTCGCGTGTTTCACGGCTATTCGAACCTCGCCTTCCCTCGAAGCACCGGCGAGAGAGGTGCGAATGATCTCATCCACCTCGGCCCGGTCTATGAGCATCTCCTCGGCGTGAGCTGCAAAGTGCGATTCGTCCTTCGAAACGATTCGAAACTCGCTGCTCGGATTCGATTTCCCTGCCGCTTTTCCCTGGGCCGCAGCGTTATCCACGGACGGAGTCCCGGAGGGAGATGCGTCCTTGCCGGATGGTTCGCCCGCACCGTGGAGGGCCTGGTACCGATGCCAGAGCAGGTCCAGGGTCTCCCGCAGTCGCGAGCCGAGCAACTCTCCACCCCTGGTGGTTACATCATCCTCGTTTTCGAGGACGGCGTACGGCACACGAACGGTTCCGACCTCGAGGTAGGCGGGATCGGATGCGGATATGTCGCTCCAGTCACTTCCCCCATAGAGCCGCGCCAGCTTTTCATCCGGGAGAGCGTGCTCGAGTATGCTGTGAGGCTTGTCAGGGTTGAATCTTCGACGATTCTTACGTAGCGACTCCTCGAACGACACGTTGATGTACAGCACTGCAGCCTGCTCGAGAAACCGTTCGCTGAGATGAGCAAATGCTTCCCGCAGCCCGCCATGCTCGGTACCACGGGCAAACTCTACAACTGCCGTCTTCTGATCGGGTTTTTCCTCTTTACGGAGTTTCCAGTATTCGAGCTCGAGCCGCTCGATCAACAGATGCCAGAGAAAATTGTCCTTGAAGTATCCCTCATCATCAGTGTGAAGCCGCGGCTGTCCATGTCGGGCAAGGATGTCGTCCTCCTCGAACCACGCCCAGATCATTGGAAAATCATCCAGTTCGAGAAACGGTCCAACGTGGAAATCATTATGTCGCGCATCGCCGGGGAGTCCGTGAAGATACTTGATGACTTCGCTTTTTCCGGCCGCGGGGCGCCCAATGAGTATGAGTGCCGGGAGAAATGGAGTGTCTGCCATATGAACCTCTACTTGATACCTGAGTGTACAAAACTGTCAATAAAGCTCTTCTGAAATATCAGAAATGCGAGAAAAAGCGGTCCAGCAACGAGTATTGTTGCCGCGGTAAGGAGCTGCCACTGGGCACCTATTTCGCCGAGCTGGGTAAAGCGGACAAGACCTGCTGTCAGGGTCCGTGCGCTGTCGCTCGAGGTTATGATGAGCGGCCACAGGAAATCATTCCAGTGGAAACTCACCGATGAGATACCGAACGCGGTAATGGTTGCAACCGATGGCGGCATGTAGATGTGGACAAGAAGCTGCCACCACGAACACCCGTCAATGACTCCTGCGTCCACGAGCGACCGTGGAATACCGAGAAAAGCCTGCCGAATCAGAAATGTCCCGAACGCAGATCCGAAAAACGGTATCGCTATTGCAAGCCGTGTGTTGTACAGACCGAGCACGCGTATGGTTGAAAAGTTCGGTACCAGCAGCGCGGCGGTCGGAATCATCATCTGGATAAGGATAATCTGCAACAGGAGCCGGTCGCCGCGGAATTTATAGTTCGCAAATGCAAATGCCGCCATGGTCGAGGTTACGATCTGCACGGCAAGCGTCATGACTACAACGAAGACGGTGTTCACAAAATACCGGCCGAACGGAGCGAGTGATACAACCTTCTCGTAGTTTGCGAGCGTCAACCGATGAGAAAACCAGATATTCCCGGACCCCATAGGGTACTCAAATGGTCGCAGGGACGCTGCCAGGGCCCAGAGTATGGGTGCCGCCCACACAAGGGCGAGCACGACAAGAAAGAGCATGAGCACGATTCGACGCGGCTTGATGCTAGACATCGGCCCTGTCCCCCCGTTCGGACACCAGGAAGTTGCTCACCGTAAACACGAGCAGCAATATGATGAGTACGACTGTCAGCGCGGACGCCTTACCGACGTTCAGGTTCTCAAAGCGGATCTGCCACAGATAGTAGAGCAGAATATTGCTCGCGTTGCTGGGACCTCCTGCGGTCAGCACGAACACATGGTCGACGGTCTGAAACGCGCCGACGAAGGCGATAGTCGTGACAAACAGCGTGGTCCTCCGCAACAAGGGAACGGTTATGCGCAACGTCGTCGTTATAGGGTTGGCACCGTCAAGGCGCGCGGCCTCGTATACCTCTTTCGGCAGGCTCTGCATTCCCGCAAGATAGAAGATCATGTAGTAACCGGCATTCTTCCATATTGCAACGATAATAATGGCAAGCAGCGCCATGTCCGGATTCCCCGTCCAGTTCTGTGGACCACGATATCCGAAGAAAGAGAGCACCGAATTGAACAGCCCATAGTCGGGTGTGAACAGAAACAACCATACCGTTGCCACACTCACCATGGGCAGAACGGTTGGGTGGAACAGCGCCAGCCGAACCGGACCAATTCCCCGGATCTTGCGATTTATCAGAAGTGCAAACAGAAATCCGAGCAATATGCTGATCGGGACCGACACCAGTACATAGAGCGCGGTATTCTGCAGCACCTGGTAGAATGTTGAGTCTTGAAAGAGATTGCTGTAATTGGCGAATCCGCCGAATACAGGATCCCGGTACTTCGCCATGTTCAACCGCTGGATGTAGAAACTCTTGATGAACGAAGAGACCGTTGGCCAGATCGTAAAGAGGGTCACAAAGAACAGCGTCGGTAGTACCAGAAGATACGGCAGGACTTGAAATGTCGACTTCCGCTTCCCGATGGAAGCGGAAGTCGACCTGGGATTACTTGAACTCCTTGAGCGCTGCATCGGCTTCCGTCTGGGCTTTTTGCATGGCTTCTTCGGGGCTCATCTTCTTGTTGATTGCCTGGAGCAGATAATCCTGGAAGATACTTCTCACTTTTGCCAGGTCCTGAACTGCGAGCTCCTTGCCTGCATACTTCAGAACATCACGCGTCTCGGCTGCCTGTGGGACCTTCGCGATGTAGTCCTTCATGGCTGTCGTGTCGTACGCGCTCTTCCGGTTGGCAATGTATCCGGTCTTGATGCTGAAATCGGCAACAAGGTTCGGCTGAGTCAGGAACTCGATGAACTTGAATGCTGCGTCCTTCTGGGCCTGCGGGGCATCCTTCATGATGTACAGGTTTCCGCCTCCGGGAACGCTTGCATAGGTGCCGGGCTTCTTTCCGGGTACCGCCATGACGCCAACATCAAACTTCGCCTGTTTGAGCAGACCGGCAAGACTTCCACTGGAATGGACGATCATCGCCGCACGACCGCTTGCCAGGTCTCCCGGAGATACGCCCCACGTGTTCTGGGCTCCCGGAGGGGTTGCCTTGTACTTCTCGGAGAGGGAATTGTAGTAATTGATGGCCGCAATATTCTCCGGCGTGTTGAAGTAGACGGTGGTATCACTGGAACCGACAATGTTCTTTCCGGCGCCAATTGCTATCGGCTGATAGAGCCAGTATGGAAGTCCGGCGGTCGACCAGAGGATGCCCCACCGGCTGACGTCGTTTCCGTTGCGCACGGTCAGCTTCTGGGCGTCCTCGGCCAGGCTCTGCCAGCTGTTTGGTGCGGAGAGTCCCTCCTTCTTGAACAGATCCTTGTTGTAGTACATGACGACCAGACTGCGCTGAAAAGGAATGCTCCAGATCTTTCCGTTATACCGTGAGTTCTCCATGAAGGTCGGGTAAAAATCGGATAGGTAGGCATCCTTGTTCTTCATCTTGTTCAGATAACCATCGAGCGGCTCAATGTAGCCTGCGTTGATCAGATCATACAGATCCGTCGACAGCATGACCGCAAGCGCAGGTGGCTGGCCACCTCCCTGAATCGCCGTCTGGATGGCGGTCTTCACATCGCCATACCCACCGGAAAACACCGGTTTGACGGTAATGTCGGGATTTTGCTTTTCGAACTGCGCCACGTATCCGTTCAGAATCTGAGCTATTGGCGCGTCTACGGCTACCGGATAGGCAACCTGAATAGTGACGGGACCCGAAGGGGCCGCTGTGGCCTCCTTTTGACCGTTCGCAAAAAGTCCGGATCCGGCTGCCACAAACAGGACAGCTGCTGCAATACCAAGAACTCTCTTCATACCTTTTCTCCTCCTCGTAAGATACGGATACACCCGTACCACATTAATATGAGCACAATGTGAGCTCCCCCGGAAAAGCCGATTCTGCGGGAGAATCGACTCATCCGGCAAGCTCTTCCCGGAAGCGTGTTACCGCCAGAGATATGCCTTCTCGATCCTCGGGATTATACCACCGAATTCCGGGTATCCGGCGAAAAAATGTAATTTGTCGCTTCGCGTAGTGACGGCTGTCAAGGGAAATTCGTGCACGCAGGCGTGACAGGCCCTCTTCGTCGAGGTCGGCAATCCAGTCAAGAAATTGATCCCTGTTGGTCGGGTCGCCGCCGTCGTCCCGGAAGCATTCAAGGAACTCACGGTACCCGATGCCTCGAAACCCCGGATCGTCGGGACTATACCCCATCTCGAGGAGTCCGTTCACCTCCGAGCATAGCCCCATTTCGAACATCTTCTGTACGCGAACTTCAATGCGGGCATAGAGCTCTTCCCGCGGGCGCTCGAGACCGATGACAAGGACGCGCAGGTCCCTTCGAGGTACCTCCGGTACCGGGTAGGAAGAGAGCGGAAGTCCGGAGACGTAGTATACCTCGAGCGAACGAACAATCCGATAACGATCGTTTCGCTGAATCCGCGCCGCCGATTCCGGATCGATTCGTGACAGTTCACAATACAGGCCGTCAAGCCCCAGAGCGGATTCGCGTTCAAGGATCCGTTCGCGTACTACCGGATCTCCGGGAGGCGTCAGAGGCATGCCAAACATGAGGTTGCGGAAGTAGAAGGCCGTTCCGCCGGAAACCACCGGAATTCGGCCGGCTCCCGCAATTCGGGGAATAAGACCTTCGGCGAGTGTCACGAAGTCCCCCACATGAAATTGTTCGTCAGGATTTCTGATATCAATGAGATGATGCGGAAGTGCTTCAAGAAGCTTTCGGGATGGCTTTGCGCTCCCGATATCCATTGAACGGTAGACCTGCATGGAGTCGGCGCTGATTATCTCGGCCGTCCGCAGATTGTCGGCGGCAAAAAGATCAATCAGGAGGTCGGTTTTCCCGACCCCCGTTGGGCCAAAAACGAACACCAGCGGGATGACCGATGGTTCCATGGAACACGCTACTCTTCGATACGGAATTCGACCTTCTGAGTGAGAATCTGTCGGATGGACGTGGATACCACTTTCCCTTGATTCGACTCCAACTCCTCATCTCCGGTCACTGTGATCTGAAAGGCGCGTCGTATTGAAGCGCAGGTAAGCTCGTACATGTTGTACTCGTAACTTTCCAACAGGTCTAAAGGAAGGATCATCCAGCTACTCCTTGTGCAGGTGTAACAGTATAGTGAAAGAGTGGCCTCATGTAAAGCGAGCATCAGTATATTGAAAAGCGATATGGCTATGAATTACTGGGACAGCGCATATGCATCCGGACACGTGCCATGGGATCCGGGGGAGTACGACGGTCACCTCCCGGGGATTATCGAACATCACGGGATTGTTCCCTCTCCGGCGCTGGACGTCGGCTGCGGTTCGGGAAAGAGCGTGGTGTGGCTTGCACGGCACGGATTTGACTGCACAGGAATTGAGATATCTCCCGAAGCTCTGAAACAGGCGCGGGAACTCGCCGACCGGCACGGAGTACGCTGCTCATGGCTCCTCGGCACTTTTCCCGAGGATTTCACGAACGATCTCATTGGTCACCGGCGCTTTCAATTCATCATGGATCGTGGATGGTTTCATCTTCACACGGACAGGGACGCTCAACGCCGGATTGTGCACGCTATCTCCCGACTGCTTGCGCCCTCAGGCATCTGGTACAGTCTCATTGCAGCCGGCTCAAAGAGCGGAATGTGGAGCGGCCCTCCCCGCTGGACCGCCGAGGAAGTACGGAGGGCAGTCGACCACGAACTCGAAATTCTTCGCATTGACCCGGTGGTCTTCACTCCGGGTGAAGAAGGTTCGATGGCTGCGTGGCTCTGCGCGTTCCGAAAGCCGGGGTGATGCCGAACGCTAATCGGCCCCGGAGAGAAGCTCGGTGAGCGCCTGACGATTGCGAATCCTGATCGAATGGCGCCCGCGCTTGATAACTCCCGATTCTTCGAGCTCGTGCAACACTCTGCCGAGGGATGGTCGCGCAACGCCGAAGAGTTCGGCGATTGTCTTGTGTGTTGCAGGAAGCTGAATGGAGTCCAACCCGGTCCGCTGCGAGCGCTCCAGAAGGTATCCGGCCACCTTCTGGCGCAGCGTGGCAAACTGCATGAGGCGGAGTTTCTCGGCAAGGAAGGCAGTACGCGCACCGATATCGGCGAGCAATGACGACATGACGGCTTCCGATTGCCGCGTCAGAGCTACGACGGAAGTTCTTGACATCGAACAGATGCGAACATCGGTGATGGCTACAATGTTGACCGGATAGTGCGGCTCCGGGGCAAACAGGAACGCCGAAGCAATTGTCTCCGGCGCGCTGATGGTTTCAACGCGAAGCACATGCCCGTCGTAATCCTGGAACTCGCCTGCGACTTGCCCATTCAACAGAATGACGAGTTCGTCACACAGATCCCCGCGCGTTTTGATAAGGGCGTCCCGCTCGTGAGACTGGATTCGATACTGAGTGCCGGAAATCAGATGTTCCAGTTCCGACCGCGGGACATCTTTGAACAAAGCGCACCGCGTTATTCGATTCAGATCATTCGTATTCACTTTCGTCCCTCGAGACCATTATACTTCGGGAACAAAGGTTCCGCGATCCCGTTCCGTCGAACGAGCGGCGGCATCGTCGTCCGCGCCCCCTCAGTGTCCGGGTTCCTTGACGATTAGACGCACGTGGCCTACCTTATAGGGGAAACTAACCGGTGCCCGGAATGGGCTCAGGAAGAAAAGAGGTATGTATGAGAAAAATCCATGTACTTGCGTCGATCGCGCTCGCTTTGATTATGGCGACCGGAACGGCTTTTGCATCCGGAACAAGTGAAAAGTCTGCCGCTGCGGCCAAGAAAGGCCCGATTGTCGTCGCATCAAAGATAGACACCGAAGGTGCCCTGCTCGGAAACATGATGGTGGAGTTGCTGCGTGCTCACGATTTCTCCGTGGTCGACAAGACCCAGTTCGGAACGACCGACGTCATCCGAAAGGCAATCAAGAGCGGAGAGATCGACATCTACCCGGAATACACTGGAAACGGCGGTTTCTTCTTTCCGAATTCTCCAAAGGACGTGTGGAAAAACGCGCAGGCCGGATACGAAATGGTAAAGAAGCTGGACAAAGAGCAGAACGATCTGGTCTGGCTCCAGCCTGCGCCCGCAAACAATACGTGGGCAATTGCGGCACGAGCGAACTTTGCGGAGAAGAATAATATTGCAACTCTCGAGGATCTTGCAAAATACATGTCCTCCGGCGGGACGGCGAAACTTGCGGCATCCGAGGAGTTCGTGAGCCGTCCGGATGCATTGCCTGCTTTCGAAAAGGCATACGGATTCCACTTCACGAACAACGAACTCGTTGTGCTCTCCGGCGGAAACACCGCCACCACCGAAAAGGCCGCGGCACAGGGAACCAACGGCGTCAACCTCGCCATGGCGTACGGTACTGACGGGCAACTTGCGGCGCTTGGGCTCAAGGTCCTTACGGATACCAAGGGAGTTCAACCGGTATATAATCCGGCACCGCTCGTGCGCGGGGCTATTATCAAGAAGTATCCCGAGATTGCAACAATCCTGGATCCCGTCTTCAAGACATTGACGCTCGAAACACTCCAGAAATTGAATTCGTCAATTGCCGTTGATGGAAAGAACCCGAAGGATGTTGCCGCAGCGTACTTGAAGGAGAAAGGCTTCATCAAGGGCTGACCGGTCCCGGCTCCCGACAACAAACCAGGCGGAGGCTCCCGTTGCTCGATAACATTTCGAACAGACCCTACAAGGCCTCTTTGCTTGGTGCTGTTGCCGGGCTCTTTGGTTTATCGCTTCCCTACCTGTCTGTAAAGGCAAACAGAATCGTTGCAGGCAAGAGCCGGGCGCTTTGGGATATTGGCGGCCAGACGATTGTTGTAACACTGACAATCGTGCTGGCCCTCTGCGTTCTTGGCACACTCGCGGCGGTCGTTCTCCAGTACCGTGGCCGGCACCGCGCGGGAACACACGTCTCGCTCGTTGCAGGCGCAGGAGTGTTTCTCGTCTCATGGCTGCTTATCGGCGCAGCGTCCGGAATCCTGGTCCCTGCGGCCGACACATCACCGGCACGTGTCAGCCCCGCAGCAGGTTTCTGGTTGCTCATGCTTTCTTCCTACATAGTCATCACCACCTCGTTGCGCTATCTGGGCAAAGTCATGGGTCGTCGAGGTCGACTCTTTTCAACATCGCTCGTCTTCGGGCTCTTTCTTTTCCTCGCCATCCTCATTGTCGGAGGGGCGCTCAATTCGCTCTCGGTCATGAAGGAGTTCAACAACCAACCAGATCGTTTTGCGCAGGCGTTGATTTCCCACCTTACCATTACCGGCGTTTCGGTTTTGGGTGCTATCGTGATCGGCGTACCCCTTGGGATTCTCGCCTGGAAACGAGCCGCGCTCGAGCAACCGGTGTTCGTCGTAGTCAACGGCATTCAGACAATTCCGAGCCTGGCCCTCTTTGGCATCATGATTGCTCCACTCGCAATTCTGTCACGGACGTTCCCGGTCCTGCGTGAGCTCGGCATACAGGGCATCGGCAACGCACCGGCCATTATTGCCATTACGCTCTACGCCCTGCTTCCTATTGTCCGGAACACCTATACCAGTCTCTCCATTATCGATCGTTCAGTGGTGGATGCGGGCACCGGCATGGGCATGGGGAAATTTGAGATGTTACGGTTTGTCGAGGTCCCGCTCTCGCTTCCCATTATCCTTGGTGGTATTCGAATCAGCGCGGTCCAGGCGGTCGGAAATACCGCCGTCGCGGCGCTGATCGGCGCAGGCGGCCTGGGCGCCTTCGTATTTCAGGGGCTCGGCCAGGCTGCTCCGGACCTCATCCTGCTCGGTGTGTTTCCGATAATAGTCCTTGCAGTCGCGGTGGATCGTATAATGAAATTTCTCGTGGAATATCTTACTCCGCAGGGAGTTCGATCAGAAAACGAAGGGGAGAGGGGCAATCGATGATCGAGTTCCGCGCGGTTACCAAGTACTACGGCGAGTTCAAGGCACTCGACAAGATCTCGTTCACGGTAGAAGACGGCAAGGTGTGCGTTCTTATCGGCCCATCCGGATGCGGCAAGTCGACGACTCTCCGACTGGTGAATCGGATGATCGATCCCACAGAGGGGGAAGTCATCCTCGACGGCAAGAACGTACGCAACGTCCGACCGGAGGAACTTCGCCGCCACATCGGATACGTCATCCAGAACGTCGGTCTCCTACCGCACATGACTGTCGAACAGAACATCTCGATAGTACCGCGACTTCTTGGATGGGAACAGAAGAAGATGCACGAGCGCAGCGAGGAGCTGCTGGACCTGGTCGGGCTGGAACCGGGTTCCTACCGCGCGAAATTCCCACATCAGCTCTCCGGCGGAGAGGCCCAGCGCATCGGAGTGGCCCGCGCACTGGCTGCGAATCCGCCGGTCCTGCTCATGGACGAACCGTTCGGTGCCGTTGATCCGCTCAACCGGGAGGCGCTGCAGGGAGAGTTTACCTCTATCCAGCGGAAGCTCAAGAAAACTGTGGTTTTCGTCACGCACGATCTCGACGAGGCAATTCGCGTAGCGGACTCGGTCGTACTCATGCAGGCCGGCTCCATTGTTCAGCAGGATACGCCGGAACGGCTGCTTGCGTATCCCAAGAACCGGTTTGCCCGCAACTTTGTGGGGTCCGACCGAGCGCTGAAGAGGCTCTCCCGATTCAGCGTGCACGATTACATGCATCCGCCCGGGACTCTCCGGACCCGCGAGGTACTCACGGATGAGCAGATTGGAGAACGAATGGAGACGCGTTACTTCTGGGTTGTCGACGAAAACCGCTTTCTCCGCGGTTGGACCGATCTGAAAGAGGCGTCTGCGTCGGTCGAAGTAAGGGAGTTCATGAATCCGATCAAACCGGTTGAAGTTGGAATCAGCGAGAATGCGAGTATGCGGGATGCGCTCTCGCGCATGATGGGTCAGGGGATCAAAGAGGTGCCGGTACTGGATCCGGAATGGCGCCTGGTAGGCGTGGTCACATTGGCTGACGTGGAAGGCATCACGGAGAAGGGGGACTTTTCCTGGTGAGCAATACGACCACGGACCCGAATAGGAAACGATCGAGGGTGGAGTCCCGCAGACTCGTTCGGATTGCACTGTCCGTTCTCCTCATTGCCGGAGGACTCCTGTTCATCTTCGATCGGTCCGTGCTCGAATTCGTTCTTCGGGCTCTCTTCCCGGGGACAACGGACATCATCTACCCCCGCGCTACCCTTCCGCAACTGCTGACTCAGCACCTTGTCCTGGTTGGCGTATCAAGCATTGCGGCGGCGTTCGTCGGCATCCCGCTCGGAATCTTTGTAACGCGACAATCGGGAAAGGACTTCCTTCCCCTTGTGCAGGACATGAGCTCTCTTGCCCAGACATTCCCACCGGTGGCGGTGCTCGCTCTCGCGGTTCCCGTGCTCGGATTTGGATTCCGCCCCGCAATCGCTGCGCTCTTTCTCTACAGCATCCTTCCGGTTGTCAACAATACCATCTCGGGTCTCAGTTCGGTTCCTCCACTGGTCATTCAGTCTTCACGCGGGATGGGTATGACTCCTGCACAGATACTCTTTCGAACCGAGCTTCCCATTGCGGCACGAGTCATCGCCGCGGGTGTCAGGACTTCGGTGGTCATTAATGTCGGAACCGCCACCATTGGCGCGGTTGCCGGTGCGGGAGGACTCGGCGTTGCCATCGTTGCCGGGCTCGTGCGGGACAACACTGCCTTCGTTGTGGAGGGAGCCGCCTCGGCCGCGTTTCTTGCCCTTACGCTGGACTGGATCTTTGCGCGGGTCGAAAGCATGTTCTACTCGCCGCAACGGGACCGCGATACCACCCCGTAAAGTCCGAAACCCCGGTCACCGTGCTCGGCCTCTCCCGGATACCTACCACCCTGCACGACTGCGAAAATAGACGTACAGCTTGATATCGATGATATCGCCCTGGGATTCCCATTGCTCGAGAGCGCCGGCTATTTCTCCTTCGCGTACCCGTATAACCGAGATCTCCTCAGAGCTCTCAGGGCCCGTATCCGACAAAGGATCCGGTTCCTCGTCCGCCTCGACGAAAACCATATGCACAAGCTCGGTAGTCAGACCGGCAGAAGTCGATACTGCAGGTCCGACACGCAGCACCCTGCCGCCATATCCGGTCTCCTCACGCAGCTCCCTGAGCGCCGTTTGCTCCGGGCTCTCCCCTGCATCCATGAGCCCGGCGGGAAACTCGATTACCGGGCGCCCAAACGGCACCCGGAATTGACGAATGACTATGAGCGATCGGGATCTCGCCGTTACCGGCACTATGACGACTGCACCGCGATTCGACCGGCGTTCCACAAAACTCCACTTCTTCGGATCGCCGAAACGATCGAGAAAGGAACGCTCCTTCATAATCAGATACGGATCCTCGCACAGGGTGCGGTCACCGGTTATTTCGAGCGCCACGGCTACGCCTTCGGTACCGAGAGTAGCGAATCTATCCTGACCGGTTGGCCGGTTGCGATGGACCGATTCGCTGCTATACCGGTAAGAATACTCATTGCTCCATCCCGGTATCCTGCGGCATGTCCGAGGGGATCGTTTCCCGCGCCCCGAAAGACGTCGTCCAGCAGGCGAATATCTCCGCCACCGTGCCCGCCGCGCGCCTCGTTGATCTCAACAGAGTACGGCTTCTTCCACTGGTGGTGGACGAGAATCGTGGGCACATTCGTCGCCGCAAGTTCTTCCTTGTCCCGGTTTTCAGCACGATTGGTGTCGTCTTCCGCGCCGGAAACATACGGCTTCTCGACAACGTTGAACTCGAGCCTGCCCTTCGTTCCGTTGAACATGACGCGGTAACCTTCCCAGGGCATGTAGGCGTTCAGGGAGTATGTCATGATTGCCCCGCTTCGGTAGCGAACCAGAACGCCCATTGTGTCCTCGGTCGAGATATTGTAGCCGAACACACTCTGGTCACGGTGATATCCGTCCTCATTCTCGGCATCGAGATACATTCGCTTCAGATTCTCATCCTTTTCCAGATGAAGAGCAAACGGATCGTTTTTCGCAATCTGCGAACCGTATGCACGCTCGTAGAATTGGGTTACTCCCCGCTTCTCGGCATTCTGCCGGCCGTAAAACATGAGACCCCCGAGGCCGAAAACAAGCTCCGGGTCGGTATTGAGCCACCAGTTCATCAGATCAAAATGATGGGTGGACTTATGAACAAGCAACCCGCCGTTGTTCGACTTGTCCCGGTGCCATCTGCGGAAGTAGTCCGCGCCGTGCACGGTATCGAGCAGCCACTCGAAATGAACGCTCAGTACATCGCCAATTTCCCCGGATTTGAGGAGCTCCTTGACCCGCGTGTTTCTTGGAGCGTAGCGGTAGTTGAAGGTAACCTTCAAGTCCTTTCCGGTTCGGGATATCGTTTCAATGATCTGCCGCGCCTTCTCTTCATCTGTCGTCATCGGTTTTTCGGTGATTGCGTCGCAGCCGAGTTCCATTGCCCGACAGATATAGGTGTGATGCGTCCGATCCATCGAGGTAACGATGACGGCATCCGGCTTCTGCTCGGAAATCATCCGGTCGAACTCGTTGGCCCGGTAGGTTGCGCGCGGCTTCGCGCCGAACTTTGTTCCAATTACCTCGTTTGCATAATCCATGCGCGTCTGGTTCGTATCGCAGAACGCCAGGAGCTCTCCCACGTCCTTGTGCGTGTCCAGCAGTGCATTCGTGTACATGTAGCTACGGCTGCCCGTCCCGACCAGTACGTATCGCTTTCTTTCCATGATGCCTCTCCTCCTCGGTTGTGTTTTCTTTATATACTTCCTCGATCTCGGCGGCGCCGATTTCACGGGTTGTTCCGCGAAGCTCGAGGTGAGTAGGGAATTCAATGCTGTTCCGTGGCAATCCTTTCTCGTGGATCCTTTTCCGCACAATCATCACAGCGGCCTCGGCGCTTTCGACCGTCGGCTGCGCAACGGTAGAGAGCGGGACCGTGAGGTAGCGTGCAAACGGCACATCGTCAAAGCCCACAATAGAGCAATCCGCCGGGACCTTGATGCCGATTTCTTCCAGGCCGCGCATGAGCCCGGTTGCAATCCGGTCGTTATAGCAGAAGACCGCATCATGGCGCCCGTCTTTCACCAATTTCGCGAGTCGGTATCCGTGCTCGTACTCCCGGCCATTTATCCGGAATATGGCACCTTCGGGCATGCTCCTCTTCAGAGACGTGTAGCCTGCCATGATCCCGGTCAACCGTTCATCGGGAAAGGATCGATCAGCGGTGGTAAGAAAGAGCGGGCGAAGAAATCCCGCAAGAATGAAGTAGCGGGCAACCTGTCGGGTCCCGACTTCCCGTCGGATGCTTACTGCATCCACTCCGCGAAGTCGTCCGTCCACGGTGGCCAGTGCAATGCCGCGACCTGCAATCTGCCTGATGAGACCCGAAGGCAGGGACATGCGGAGGCCGCTGATGATGATTGCAGCCACCGATACCTCGATCGCCTGCCGCACAACGGATTCAAGTGGAACGTCCGGGGGTTGTACCATAACGTGAACCGAGCCGAACACCTCGTTGCCGAGCTGGAACATCTGCTGATTGCGGCGACTGGTTATATCCGTTGGTTGCTGTTCGACAATGATGGCGAGCCCCGTCCGTTTTCCTAGTCTCAGCGCGCGGGCATGAAGGTCAGGCACGTAGCCAAGCTCTTGTGCGACTGACAGGACCTTCACTCGTGTATCCTCTGAAACGCCATACTTGCCGGTAAGCGCGCGGGAAACCGAGCTTGGATGCACATTCAGCCGCCGGGCTATTTCCCGGATTGACGGGGGTGATTCTTCCATTGTTGCTGCCAGGTACGCAAACGATTGCGTAACTGGATAGAGGATACCATCCAGAAGCGCTGCCGTCAACTGCCCGTGAATTTTCTAGAAGCCGTATTGCAGATAGATAGAACCACTCACCGTGGTTCCGCGGCGATAGTCGCTGTTGGAGGAAACCATTTCTACGGCAGGGACAACATGGAGTGACAGGAACCGGTCAATGTCTACGCCGATGTCGAGAGCAGGTACCGCAGTTACCGTCCACTCATCCGGGGCGGACATGAGCGAACCTGTCACATGCCCGTACTCCATTACCCGGAATTCAACCGGCACTGCCAGATGAAACCGAACAGAGCGTCCTGCAGCAAGCGATGCCCCGAACCGTGCCTGAACCTCCCGGTAGCTGTCCGCCTGAACCAGAAGCGAACCCGCAGAACCGGTGGCACCGTAGTCGGATAGCGGTGTCAGAATTGTCGACCGCCTCACTGTCCCGGTCACCGAAAGATCCAGCACAAGCAAACTCCCGAAGTACCACGTAATCCCGGGACCCACGGTGGCCGACCAGCCGGTGTCTCCGGTGTCGTACAGCTCACCTCCTGCACTGGCACCGAAGCTTGCCACGATCGAGGGCGAAAGGCTCAGGTCTCCCCGCGCCGAAAGACCGGCATTCCAGCTGTTGTCGGGGAAAAAGCTGCGCGAGAAAAATGAGCCCATCAGAATCGAGTAGCCGATGTCACCATACGACCAGCCGGCTCTCAGGCCGGTAACAGTACGCGACAACCCGTCTACTAGACCTCCCTCGATCTCTCCGAATGCCCTTACGTTGATGACGCTCAGATTCCGAATGAATGAGGCGCTGAGCGCGGCGTTCGCCGTTCCTCCGTAGTCGGCGGCGAAGGGAAGTGTGCCAAGATATCCGCTTCCGCCAAAGGATAGAATAAGACTGTCCACCGCACTCCGGCTCAAGAAGGAATTCACGACAGCTTGCGTCCAGACACGGTTTTCAACAGTGGAGGGTACCGCAGGAGCGGGAGTTGTTGCCCCGACGCCGAAGCTGAGGGTTCCGTTCGCTCGAATGTTTCCGGACGAAAGGAGTGCCAGCGCGCAAACCAGAACGAAAAGCCGATACCTCATGGCTGCCCTCCCTGACGACGAATCTCGGCGTCCATCTGAATGATGCCCCCTCCCCGGGACGCAATACGAGTAATAATACGCGCAATGCCCTCGCCTGAGAGACCAAGGACCCGTCCGCGAACGAAAAGGCCCGGAAGTGACGAATAGGTCGCTTCCGGCAATCTGCCGCCCAGAATCGTGTTGCTCATGGCCAGAAGGTCCGCCTCCGGCACGTCGGCAACCTGAAGGATTCCGACCAGCGCTTCGGCCAGCCGGAGACCCTTTTCCGGCCGTGGACTTCCGCTCATGAGCGAAGTAAGGAGAATTTCCGGAACGCCACCCTGGACGACCAGACCAACTCTTCGAACCAGTTCAATTCGTCGTCGGACTTCGGCTGGTTTCAGCCCCTCAGGCCACAGGTGGGTCTGCTGCAGGATTCGAGCTGAAACGCGGATGCGCTCCGCAGACTTCTTCAAGGCGCCGTAGAGGACGTCCGGGGCAACATGTTTCGCCGCTCCCTCTCGAAGCAGGTCCACGAGGGGGACCGAAGGAAGCCCGGACGCCTTGAGATCATGGAACAGTTTCAGGATTTGATCCGCCTCTCCCCGATAACCCGAGAACTCGGGACTCTGGAGAAGCACATCTATTTCGTCCAACGACTTTTCCTGCGCGGACAGCGCATGAGGCGGACAGATGAAGGCGTAGAGCAGTACGGTACCGAGAATGAGTATTCCGGAGAGACTTCGGCCCATCAGGGCCCTCCATGAGTTACCAAACGGCCAGCCGGCCCCGGCGGAAACCCGTTTCGGAGTTCCCCGTTACCGCCCCCAAGGAAACCGCCGGTCCCGTCTGCAGCTCCCGCAGCTCCGTTTCTTCCAAGAAAACCACGGTCTATTTCTCCCCGAGGCCCTGCCCCAACGGAGGAGCCCCGGCGCTGCGAGTGAGATGCTTCGAGTGCAATCACGGAGGGCGATGCACCGGTTCTCAGTGCAATATCTATCTCGTTGGCAAGCTGTGCACAGAAAGTCGCAGCCTGCTGGGCATCTGTTTTGAGCTGGGCACGGGTAACTGAGCGGAGTGTCAGTCTTACGGCAGCGACCGATACCGACGCCTCCCGCATTCGCAGCTGAAAAAGGCGGCTGAATTGTCGCTGCCACTCGATCGACTGATCGGCTGCGGCTTCAGGGATTGCCGACTCGCTCACCACGCCCGGCACTGTCTGCGCCTCGGCGCGGCCGGAACCGGGGGCCATCTGGATGACCCACAGGCCCGCCAGCAAAGCCGCCGTTGCGAACGCTTGAACGCTAAAGCTGGATGACAGATTTCTCACCACCGAACCCATCCTTTACCTGATACAGTGAATCGGGATCAGAGATCCACCGATTCCCGTTTATCAGGAAATTGTACGTATATACCTGCCCCCTCTTCAGGGGAACCGAAATCTCCCAGATCCCGTTGTCGCGATCCTCTTTGAGTTCGTAGGAAGTCGGCTGCCAATCGTTGAAGTCTCCAACCAGCGCAACCTGCGAGGCCTCGGGAGCGGCCAGCCGGAATGTCACAACTATCGTATCGGGGGAAACAGTAACCGCATTGCCGGCAGAGGAACGTGCATACCCGAGTCCGAGCATGAAGCCCGCAACCAGGACCAGCATAGGCACTGCAACCTGGAGGGCACGTAACCAGACACGCGGGAGGCTGTGTGCACGGGGTATCCTGCGCTCTCCGGTGTTCCGACTGCGTTCACCGGATCCGAGAGTTTCTCGTTCAATGAACGCCATTATCCTGCCGGTAAGATCCGGATGAGCCTGAAGCGAACCGAAACTGCCACCACTCTCTCTTCGCATGAACGGCAGATACGGCAAGATCTCGCGATAGCCCGCAGGGTCAGCCTGTTTCAGCGATTCAAGCTCCGCCAGCTCGTGCTCGCCGAGCGTCGAACCATTGAGCCATCGCCTGAGAATTTCGCGCCACGTCTCATTCATTTCCTGTTCCTATGGTTATATACTACCATGAGGTCACCGCGGTTGCATCCCTGGCGAATCAATATCCTTCGCTCCGTTCTCACAATGCCCCATCCGGCCCAAGCAGCTTCTTGAGCTTCTTGCGGGCACGAAATAGCCGGGACTTTACATTCTCTGTCGACAGGTGCAGCGCCTCCGCGGTCTCATCGATTGAAAGTTCCTGAAAATAGTAGAGCAGCACGACATCCCGGATCTTCCCGGGTAACCGGGCCACTGCATTTCTGACCGCGCCGCGTTGTTGTGCCTGGGCAAACTCCTCTTCCGGCGCAATCTGATGTCGGTCCGGCTGCTGGTCGAGGCCGATCGTGTCCGCGCTTACAGTGGCGGTGTCGCGGACAACAACTGGTCGCTTCCGATATGTCTTGAGATAGTTGATGGCTATCGAATAGAGCCACGGGAGAAACCTTCGGTCCACAGAGAATGAGCCCAGTGCGCGAAATGCACGAAGAAAGATCTCCTGAGTTGCGTCCTCGGCGTCTCCGCGGTTTCGGAGGTAGGATATTGAAAGTGAGTAAATTGGACCGTGATACCGTTCAACAATACCCCGGAACGCGTGAGAGTCTCCCCCCAGTACGTCCAGGATAGCGTCCGCATCCTCCCGGTCGCTTTCGCCATGTTCGGCCATCCCGTTCAATATATCACGGGCTTCGCATCCCAACGGTGGACAAAAGCTACTACGGGTTCTTCATACCGTGATGCCGCAACTGTTCGATGGCTTCGACAATGATCTGCGCTATCTCGTCCGGACTCAGGTGTTCGGTATTTACAATTAAATCAACGAATTCGTATTGATTGTTATCTATGTTGTACAACCGCTGATAGCGGTCGTGATCGCTCTGATCGCGGGCAAGAGTGTCACTCAGAACGTCCTCGGGTCGTCCACCTTCACGCTTCTGTATTCGGCCGGCCCGGACTTCAAGTGGCGCTGTAAGATAGATCTTCAGACTGGCATCATCGAGCAACCAGACCGCAAGCCGGGACCCGAGCACACAATTGCCGGCGGCCTGTGCCATTTCCACCTGCCGACGATCGAGATACAGGTCCCAGCTCGAGTCTTTATCCGCCAGCCTGCACAGCTCCTTGAAGTCCATTTTCCGTTCGTCCGCAATTGAGTGAAAGGTGTAGTTGATCATTTTGAACCCAAGGCGATCCGCGACGAGTCGGCTGACCGTTGAATTACCGCAGCCGCTCTTCCCTGAAATTGCAACTTTCAAAGGCTTTTCCATGCGCCCGTCCGACCTACTCGACGTTCCGAAGCTGCTCACGAACATTCTCCAGAGCATCTTTCACTTCAATTGCCGCCTGGTTGATCTCTATCATTATGCTCTTCGATCCAGTCGTGTTGATCTCCCGGTTCAGCTCCTGACAGACAAAATCCAGTTTCTTTCCGATTCCCCTGCCGGCAGTGTTACTCTCGATTGTCTGGAGAAAGCTCGAAAGATGCGTGCGCATGCGCACCAGCTCCTCGTTTATCGAGTATCTGACAAGGAGGACGGCTGTCTCGGCGTAGAGCCGATTCTCGTCCACCGCATTGCCCATGACTTCCTGAAACCGTTCGCGCAATCCACTCTTGATCTGTTCTTCAAGTCCGGGTGCGTGTGCTTCGATGACCGCTACCTGCCGCTCGATCCGCGAAATCTGGTCCCGGATATCTGCGAGCGTTGAAGCCCCCTCCCGGGCCCGGCTTGCATCGAACTCGGCGAAGGTCGATTCAAGAAGCGGCTGCAGAAGCTCCCAGTATTCCTCGATGTCCCTTCGCTTTTCCACCGAGAACACACCCTCGAGCTGCAGAAGATGGGAAAGGGTAACCCCTTCCTTCACGTCAGCCAGCGCCGCAAGCTCGTGCAGTGCCGTCAGGTAGCCGTTCACCGTGCCGCGATCAAGCGATACCCGGACAGATTCCTGCAGATCGCGTATCTTCACATAAACATCCACTCTGCCGCGGTTGACCCTCTCTGAAAGGTACTCCCGCACTCGCTGTTCGAGCGGGCTTATTATCGGCGGAAGATTTACCGATATGTCCAGGTATCGGTTATTGTACGACTTGATCTCGAGCGAGAGCTGAATCCGTTCGTCCTGATACTCACCGTATCCGAATCCAGTCATGCTCTTCATCGTGCAACCCCCGTCTTCTTTCGGCTCAAGGCAGAGAATACCGCGCGGCCAAGTCTCCAATTATCACCGGCGCCCATGGTCACAAAGATATCTCCCGGCTTCAACTCCTGCAGGACATCCTCCTCGGCATCGAGCACCTCGGCAAAGTATCTGACATCCGGGTGATTGTTCCGGATTGCGTTCGCCAGATCTTCGCCGGTGACAGATCCCTGTTTTTCACGAGCGGAGGCGTAGATCCGGTGAGTAATGACCACGTCTGCATCCGTGAACGCCCGGGCGAACGCGGGAAGAAGAGCCGCGGTACGCGAATAGGTGTGAGACATGAAGTCGACCACGATTCGTCTCCCGGGGAAAAAAGACGCAATTCCAGACAGTGTCTTTTCAATTGCGGTCGGGTGATGCGCGTAGTCGTCCATGATCATGACCCCGCCGACTTCCCCGATGATCTCACTTCGGCGCGTCGAGCCGCGGAAAGCAGCAAGAGCACGGCCGACGCCCTTTTCGAAACCGTCCGCAGTGACCGGTTGAATATCCAGGTCCGCCATGGTCTTCTGGACGAGGGCGAGCGCGGCGGTTGCATTCAGTACGTTGTGCCGGCCGGGTATATGCAGCGACAGCTGATCTGCGAATGACCGGACCCGGAAACTGATTTCTCCGGAGCGTTCCCGGATATCTTCAACATGGTAAGGCCCTTCGGCGGCGATCCCGTACGGGACCAGATCAATATCGTGCCGGCTTTTCCGGACTCTGTCCGCCACTTCGACCGCCCCCGCGTCGTCGGCGCAGTAGATGAGTGAACCACCAGGGGAAAGACGCCCGACATATTCGCCGAATGCAGCAAAGATGTCTTCGAGATCGCGGAAATAGTCGAGATGATCCGCCTCGACGCTGGTCATGATGATGTTGCGTGGGGAAAAGTGAAGGAAATGTCGCCGGTATTCGCAGGTTTCCGCCAGAAAGAAGCGATCTCCCTGGAAGAGCGTCGACCTGCCCTGGAATCCCGAGACGGCGCTTCCGGCGAGTACAATCCCGGGAAACCCGAGTTCCTTCACCATCATACCGGCCATTGCGGTAGTCGTGGTCTTTCCATGAACTCCGCTTATCCCGCCGGACGGCATCCGTCGGGAGAGAACGCCAAGTGCAACATTGTACCCGACAAGAGGGATGCCCAGCTCGGACGCACGGAGAAGCTCGACGTGGTCGGCGGGATTGTACGCTGCCGAATATATGACAATGCCGCTGCCTGAGGGAACATTTTCCGCGCGAAATCCTTCGGCGAACGGTACACCCACGCTCCGGAGGACTTCATCAGTGTAGAAGTGTTCGGCAGTATCGGACCCGGATACGTCTGCACCCATCCGGACCAGGATTTCGGCAAGTGCACTCATGCCGGTGCCCTTGATGCCAACCATGTAGACCGGATATCCAGCAAGCGTCTCCGGGAAAGCGGTGTCGGACATGGGGCAATAATAGTGAAATGGGACCATCTTTGCAATCCAAGCAGGTCGAGGCAGTGCCGAAGGCAATGACAGCGGCGCAGGCACTTTCCATTCACGGCGAAATTGCGTATAAGATGAATCATGGAATGGAAAGCAAGTCATATTCTGGTCAAGGATCGGAATCAGGCACAGGAACTGCTGAAGCGGCTGAAACAGGGTGCGAACTTCGAAGGACTGGCGCGGGAGTACTCGACCTGCCCAAGTAAATCCCACGGCGGCGACCTCGGATGGTTCGGTCCCGGGAAAATGGTACGGCAATTCGAAGACGCGCTGAAACGGATCGGCGTCGGATCACTGAGCGACGTAGTGTCCACGCAGTTCGGTTACCACATTATCAAGAAGACCGGAAAACGCGACTGAAAATACCGACTGCTAAATGAGACCCATGCCTGCCAGAACCAGAGTTATTCCCGCGGTGCAGGCGGTCTCAGTTCGAAGCGTACGACTGCCAATGACTGCCGGGGTAAAGCCTGCGGACATGAACGCGTCCCGTTCCCTGTCCGACCACCCCCGCTCGGATCCGATTGCGAGTATCGACGATGCCTCCGGGTAGGAAAGTCGTTGCGCGCCGGGAAGACCTTCGACATTGTCCAGAAATACCCGGTTCATCGGCCCGGCAGAGAATGTAGCCTCAATAACGGCGTTTGCGCCTGCAAACCGTTCGACGACAGGCAGGACCGTTGTTCGCGCCTGCTCGGCACCTTCAACAAGATAGCGGGTCCAGTCCTCGGTTTCCCACATCCGTGTGTCCTGATACGAACGCTCACCGAGATCCGTCCCGACGAACCAGATACGCTCAACACCGAGCGTGGTCAGATCCTTCAGAAGCCTGCGGATGACTATCGGACGCGGATGGCCGACAATGATGGTGAGCGGATGGGGTGGCAGAGGCGGATCCGGAAGATCAAAATCGAGCTCTACGGCACCGGTCTCTGCATCTATTGAGCGGATTATCGCTGAGCCACTGTTACCATCAACAACGCCCGCACGCAGGGAATCGCCAACATGAGCACGCAGCACTCTGGTCACATGGACTGCCCGCGGATCTTTGCCGGGCAACGGACGAGTCAACTCCTGCGGTCGAAAGAGAATGAGATTCATCGGGTCAGATATCGCGAAACATCGTCCAGGGGAACCTGCTCCGTGCTCAGCAGGCTCTGCAGGAGAAAACCGTCAATTGTTGAAACGATAATCCGCGCGAGAGTTGCAAACTCGGCATTCGGAGGGAGGATCTTCTTCAGGCCCTGTTCAACCAGCTCCCTCCAGCGCCGGTACTCCTGGCTGAAACGTTCCCGCAAAGATGTGTCCGCCGTCAGCGCTTCCTGGATGAGATAGACATGAATCTGCGACCGCTTCTCGGAGGTCAGGAGCAGGTCGTAGACCATCCTGAGGACGCGCTCCGGCGGGAGGCTTCCGGCGGTGTTGTTGACCCAGCGGAATATCTTCTCGGTAATATGGCTCATGTGGCGTTCGCTGATATCGAACACCAGATCGCCCTTGCTCGGGTAGTGATAGAAAAGCGTGCCCTTGCTAATGTCCGCCTCGGATGCGATATCGGCGAGCGACGTGTTGGAAACACCGTTTGCAATCATGAGCCGTGCCGCGGCCTGGAGAATCCGTTCCCGTGTTTCGCGGGAATGTACGTCACGAGGCTTTCTGTCAGATCGGATTCTTCGTGAACGCTGTGACATGGACGACTCCCTGAATCCAGATACCCCAACACTTTCGTGTAGCCTGCACGTTCGTGAGGACTACACGCTCCTGTTGCCTGGTCGGCCAGCGACCGACATTCACTATACACGACGCGCATCGGAATTGTCCACACATCCGGTTATAATGAGGCAATGAATAGCGAGTCATTTGTCGCACTTACAGTCGTTGCCGGCTCCTTGATAGTTCCTGCAGCGGTGGCAGTTGCAGTCCGACGAACGGTAGTGCACCGTACGGTGCACGGTACGGCTCACCGTACG
>CAZKMA010000002.1:147678-163526 GCA_964553615.1 uncultured Spirochaetales bacterium
GTACGGCTCACCGTACGACAGCGCTGCTCTGTTACCTTCTCGGGCTTTCAATAGGCATCGTCGTCCCGCCCCTGCGCAACTACCTGAGTGTCCAGAACGCAATGATCAGTCTCATGGTCGTCCTCGCAATCCCGCTCCTCACGGTGCCGATTCCGATCCGCGTAGCAGCGCGTGCTGTCCCCGGCGTGGCAATGGCGTTCTTGTTTGCGGTCGGATCGGTCATCATCGGTTCGATTGTGGTTTTCCTCATGGTGCGTCCGGCAATGGCCCACGCGCCGCAGATTGCCGGGCTCACCGCGGCCGCATTCATCGGGGGAGAACCGAGTCTCGACCGGCTTCATCAGGCCATCCGGGCAGGGGAATCGGTATACGAGACGGTGCGGTCGGGTCTCCGGATCGTCGTGCCGGTTTATACCGTCGTCATGCTCATTGCGGGTCCCCGGATTTTCGGGAAGATCCTTGAATCCCGCGGAAGCTGGTCGAAGGAGGATGAGTGGACTGCACCGGCTGAGAGTGAACGGGCGGCGAGTCAACTGAAGATGGAGGCGCTTCCCGGCCTCGGAGCCGCGACACTCATTGCCGGCACCGCACTGGGTTTGAGCCTCCTGTTTCCGCCGGTCTATACGCCGGTCGTGGTTATGGCGGCCGTTGTTCTGATCGGGTTCCTGCTTTCCGCAGTTCCGCAGATGCGTCGCCTGGAGAGCTCCACGTGGATAGGCGAATATGCGGTACTCGTATTCGCCTTCGTGTCCGGATCGCTCACCAACCTTGCCTCTCTTCAGGCAACCTCTCTATTGGTCACCGCATCCGCGCTTGGGCTCGTGGTTGTTGCCGTTGTTTTTCAGACGCTGTTATGCAACCGTGCCGGAATCGGCGCCCGGACCATGATGACTGCATCGATTGCGACAATAGCCTCCCCCGCCTTCGTGCTCCTGATCGCGGCGCAGGGAGGGAGCCGGAGGCTCATCGCGCCGGGCGTGGCGATTGGCCTCGTGACCTATGCCGTCGGACCTCCCCTTGCAGCAATTGTGGTATCGCTCTTCTCAGGCGTCTGATCCCCACCCGCAGATGCACTATCGGTCGAGACTTCCCGTGTGGACGAACGATGTCCGGGCACTCACCTTCACGCTCTTGCCGGACTCGGATGTGAACTCCACCCCATCGGGAGCGAACTTTGCGGACGCCACGCGGTCGAAGCCTTTCGGGATTCGCGCGACACCCTCAATACAGTTCACGTTCAACGGTTTGCGTGCGGAGAGCGATGCGGCAGTGAGGATTCCCGCATCGGATGCAGGATTTTTTGCCGCGGATGTCTTGAGCCCCTCGGCGAGAAAGGAACACACCTCTTCGATTCCAAGGCAGCAATTGCGGCCGCTCCACGGCTGTTGATGCCTGCCGAAGTTTTCCATCCAGAGGACCGTAGAGGGAAGAACCTCGGTGTCTTTGAGCGAAAACCACATGTATCCGTCCGCCGGCCTGACCGCAGCACTCCATCCGGGCTGGCGTGACTGCCGGGCATAGATCTGGACAATATCCACAAACCCCTTTCGCCGCGGAAAAGAGTCGCATCGGTCATTGGCCGGATCTTTCCAGATGGTCGGCACTCGGGAGAGACTGGTAAACCGTTCACCCGGTTGGAGAGAATAGTACTCTCCGCCGGCGAAATAGGGACCACCGGTGCGATTTGTCATGCCGAACTGGTACGGGCTAAAACTGAGAAGCAAGGCGTCCTCGGACTCGGAGCCCTTGAGGGTGCCGTGATAGCCCAGCGACATTTTTCCGGAAAAACCCTCCATGACGTGCTGAACATAGAGAACACTCTCACCGTCCACCATCGATATTCGCTTGGTCACTGTCCCCGGCCTGACCTTTGTGGTCATTTTGGCTTCAAACGTAACGACCCCATTCGCCTGCGTTGACCGGGCACCGGTCCACGTTGCGGTGGCCGGCTCTCCATGAGCAACATGGACTTCTTTCCGGTACCGATTGTCCCCACCAAAAGGTGCGCAGAAAAAGTTTCCACGCAGCGGGACAAGGACCGGATCGTCTATCGCCAGCCCCTCCTCCTGCCACGGGCTCACGTAGTACGGCTCTACGGGTGTCCCGGTATTGCGAAAAAACGTTACCGGAGCCCACATGCCGCCTTTCTTTGTTATTGAGACGCGCGTCGTTTCATTTTCAAGAATCCAGCAATTCTGGCCAAGTACTTTCTCTTCCCGAGGCTTCATTCTGTCTCCTCCTGAATTCTGTCACCGATGGGAACACCCTATCATGACGGAACCCGGTTGGTAAATCGAAAAACTTATCGTTGCAGGGAGTAACCCGGCGGTGATATACTGGATACCTAACGTAGGTTAGCAACAAGCTATGACAATGAAGGAACTTGCCGCAGATCTCGGACTCTCCCGGACCACCGTTTCCCTCGTCCTCGGCGGCTCGGCCGAGCAGTATCGCATCAGCAGCCAGACGCGCGAACGAGTCAGACAGCGTGCACGCGAACTTGGATTTCGGCCGAATTTTTTTGCACGGTCACTGAATGCACGACGTACCGGAACTGTGGGTGTCCTCTTTCCGAATGTGCAGGAACCCTTCATGAACAGTGTGCTTGCCGGTATAGAGGATGTGCTCTACGGTCAGGACTATGTCATGATGCTCTCCACCTGTCGATTTGACGATCGGGTCGAAGCGAGAAACATTGAGGAACTCATCTACCGGGGGGTCGATGGGTTTCTCTTCGTGCCGACAATGCCGTTCAATGGTTCGCGGTATTCGGATGTCCATTTGCGCCGGCTCATGAAAAGCGGCATCCCTGTGGTGTTCATAGATCGGTACCCCGTGAAGATGACGGTGGATGCTGTGCTTCAGGATGACTTCGCCGCCGCCCGAAACGCAACGTTGCGACTGCTGGCACATGGAGTCTCAAGGCCACGCTATGTCGGGCTGGATCTCGTAGCGTCGACCCTGCAGGACCGGCGGGCAGGATTCCGCGCAGCACTCACCGAGGCGGGGCTTGTGCAGCATTTGAGCAACGCGTTGGAACTTGGCCCCGGCGAGTCCACCGAGGAGTACCTGTCCGAGGCATTGAACGGCGATTCGGCCGACGGTTACTTTGTCAGCACATCGGGGCTTGCCCGTATTGTGCAGCAGGTGCTCGGCCGTCGACGCGTCCCCGTCGCGTGCTTCGGGAACGAGACCACACCACGCACCGCAGAGCGCTCGTCCCGTATGATCGTGGTTGAACAGCCTCATCGGGAAATGGGTGCCCGGGCCGCCCGACTGCTCATTGAGCGCGTAGGGGCGGGTTCCAAACGACAGAAGACACAACAGATCGTGATACCATCGATGATCCGTGAAACCCGGACAAAGAGGATTGCAAGGAGAAGCACAGATGAAACGCAGTGAGGTAAACAGGATCCTTCGGGAATCGGTAAGTTTCTTTCAGCGTAAACAGTTCCATCTCCCTCCATGGGCGCAGTGGCGGCCCGACCAGTGGAAGGGGCACACACATGAATGTGCCGAGATAATTCAGCGCATGCTTGGCTGGGACATAACCGACTTCGGCGGCGGCAGTTTTCCTGAACGCGGTCTGCTCCTGTTCACGCTTCGGAACGGAGATGGATCCGCAACGGGAAAGCCGTACGCGGAGAAGATCATGATCGTTCAGGAGAACCAGGAGACGCCCTTTCATTTTCACTGGAACAAGATGGAAGACATTATCAATCGAGGTGGAGGCAATCTGCAATTGGAACTATATCCTGCAGACGAAAACGATGGTCTGGGAAAGGGGGACCTCGAAATCAGCATTGACGGAATCAGGCAATCCGTGCCGGCAGGTTCTCCGGTGACCCTCCATCCGGGGGAGAGCATAACGCTCAATCCGAGGGTCTATCACCGTTTCTTCGGCGAGAGCGGTCTCGGACCGGTTCTTACCGGAGAAGTGAGCATGGTAAACGATGACGACACCGACAATCGCTTTCTCGACCCGCTTGGACGTTTTCCCGAAATCATCGAGGATGAGCCTCCGTTGTACCTGCTTGCGCAGGACTATCGCCGTTATATTTAGGAGGTCCGCATGTCCGTTCGTATTTCGGGCGCCGGATGTGCGCTCATGGATTTCCTCTACACCAACGTCCCCTTTCATGGGCCACTATTCGAACAATACCAAAGCAGGACTCCGGGGGACGGAGGTCTTTCCCCCGGGAAGCTCGTCTTTCTTGACGAACTCGAACGATTTGCAGGTGAGGACTTTGAGAGAATCCGGGCCACCCTCACCGGAAACAGGGAGCCGGACGCTGCAAACCTTGGAGGGCCGTCAATAGTTGCACTCATTCAGGCGGCTCAGCTGCTCCAACGCTCGAACACGGATGTCTCTTTTTTTGGAGCCCACGGATCGGATCCGACGGCGCTGTCAATTATGGAAATACTCCGTCGGACGCCGGTGAATACCCGCGGATACAGAGTGTTTCCCGGTCAGACGCCGTTCACGGTGGTATTCTCGGATCCCGAATTCGACAGTGGTCACGGCGAACGCACCTTCGTGAACAATGTCGGTGCCGCGGGCCACTACGGTCCACACGACATCGATCCGGAATTTTTCGAAGGCGATCTGGCAGTCTTTGGCGGTACCGGACTCGTACCGTCACTTCACGCACATATCGGCGTCCCGCTGAAACGCGCGAAAGAACGCAACATGTTCACCATAGTCAACACCGTCTACGACTTTCTGAACCAGAAGATGAATCCACTCGGCCGCTGGCCTCTGGGTGAGAATGACGAGACGTTCAGACACATCGATCTGTTTATTGCCGACAGGGAAGAGGCGTTTCGGACAACGGGGACCGAAACCATCCCGGACGCAATAGATTTCCTGAAAGATCAGGGTGTGGGCGCCGCCGCCATTACGCAGGGTGCACAGCCGGTACACTTCTACTCAACCGGGAGGTCCTTCATACCGACCAGTTCGGCGGAAATTCCTGTTTCGGAGACCGTTGTAAACGATCTGTCGGAGAACTCGGTGACGGGCGACACAACGGGGTGCGGAGACAACTTTGTCGGAGGGGTGATTGCCTCCCTTGTCGGACAGATGAGGGGGGGCGCAGGCAGCAGACTGGACCTGCGGCTTGCCTGTAGCCTTGGTGTTGTCTCCGGCGGATACGCCCGTTACTACATGGGCGGGACCTTTATCGAATCACACCCCGGTGAGAAACGGGAGCGTCTTCTGCCGCTGTACCGGGACTACCTCAGGCAGATTGGATTGCGGCCGAAAAGCACGGATGGGATATTCGAATGAATGAGCAACACCGAAAGAAAATGGTTCTCTTCGGGGCCGGCAACATAGGGAGGTCCTTCGTGGGACAACTCTTCGGCCGGGGCGGTTACGAAGTGGTATTCGTTGAGGTCAATCCGTCGATGATCCGGGAACTGAACCGACGGGGCCGATACCGCGTAGTGGTTAAGCGAAACGACGGTTCACAGACAGATATCTGGGTGGAACACGTACGCGCAGTGGACGGACGCGACCAGACCGCAGTAGCCGAGGAACTTGCGAACGCAGACATTGCGGCAACTGCCGTCGGTCAGTCCGCACTGCCGGCGGTGCTGGCAACGCTCGGTCACGGTCTTGATCGACGGTTTGCCGAATCAGGGTCAGAGGAATCCGCGACCCCCCTCGATATCATCATAGCCGAGAACATTCGCGACGGTGCCCGAATCTTCAAAAAGGCGTTGAGCGCCAGCGTGTCTGAGCCCGTTGTGGATCGACTTGTGGGTCTCGTCGAAACGAGCATTGGAAAGATGGTGCCCATCATGAAGCCGGAAGACCTCGCGCAGGATCCGCTGTGGATCTTTGCCGAGGAGTACAACACGCTGATTGTAGACCGCGCGGCATTCCGTTCTGCGATTCCCGAAGTTCCGGGCATCAAGCCGGTGGACAACATCCGTGCATATGTAGACCGGAAGCTCTTCATCCATAACCTCGGTCACGCAAGCTGCGCCTACCTCGGCTATTCCTACAGTCACGAGCTGACAACAATCGCGGAGGCAATTACGATACCCGAGGTACACACCGGGACCCGCGATGCAATGCTTCAGTCGGCTGAGGCTCTCCTGCTCGAGTATCCGCAGACGTTCAGTCGGAAGGAACTCGTCGAGCATGTCGAAGATCTCCTGACACGATTTGCAAATCGACAGCTTGGCGACACTATCTATCGCGTCGGACGGGACCTGTACCGGAAGCTTGGACGGGAAGATCGACTCGTCGGAGCGATGCTCCTTGCACAACGCCATTCATGTGATTACGATGCAATTTCTCGCGCGTTCGCTGCGGCCCTTCAGTTTGCCGCACTGTCTTCGGACGGTGAACTCTTTCCCGGAGACCGAGAATTCAGGGAACTGGAGCTTCCACGAGGCGTTGCCTCGATTCTGACGAGGGTATCGAAACTCGACCCCGCACTTCCAGAGGACAGAATGGTCTTCCGGACGGTGAAGGCAACTGCAGAAGGGGGGAAATCTGAGTAATCTGCGTCCAGCCGCGAGCGAGAAGCTCTCCCGCATTGTCCGCGTGCCGAGTGTCTCATCAATCGATGCTGCGCGAATAGATCTCGAGAGCTATCGCCAACTTCATGAGGTCCTCGAACAGGACTTCCCTTTGGTTCACCGCACTCTTACGCGGGAACAGATAAACGAGTTTGCAGTGCTCTACACGTGGGATGGTACGGATACTTCGCTTGATCCCATAGCACTTACCGCGCACTGGGACGTTGTCCCGGTTGAAGAAGACAGTATTGGAAAGTGGACTCATCCGCCGTTCAGCGGCCATCTGGACGGTGAGTTCGTCTGGGGACGTGGAACTCTGGACGACAAGATATCGATTATTGCAATCCTCGAATCGGTGGAATCCCTCCTGGCCGAAGGGTTCACACCGAGACGCACGGTCCTGCTCTGTTTCGGTGGCGATGAGGAGATTACCGGATACCGCGGCGCGGCGGTAATAGCCCGAACGATCAGGGAGCGCGGGCAGCGCCTCCATTATCTGCTGGACGAAGGCGCCGTCGTTGCCGACGGGATGCTTCCCGGTGTTCAACGACCGCTGGCGCTCATTGGAATTGCCGAGAAAGGACATGTAAACGTGGGCCTGTCGGCAGAACATTCGGGCGGACACGCCTCTATGCCGCCACCGCGATCTGCGGCGGGGATTATCAGCGCAGGAGTGCGTCGGATAGAGAGAAACCCATTTCCACCGCGACTCACGTACGCCACGCGGATGTTCCTGCATGCAATAGCCCCGGAAGCACGCCGTCTCAGACGGTTCCTGTTTTCCAACACCTGGCTTTCAGGGAAACTGATTCTTTCGTTCTTCACGAGAAACGTTACGACAAATGCGCTCGTCAGAACAACACAGGCAGTTACGATGCTCCAGGGGAGTGACGCACCGAATGTATTGCCTCTGCGTGCATCCGCAACCATCAACATCAGGATTCTGCACGGGGATACCATCTCCTCGGTACTCAAGCGGCTGAGGCGGGTGGTCAACGATGCACGGATCAAGATCGAAGTGCTCCCGGGAAGTGATGCGAACGATCCAGTGCCATCGACGAGAACTGATAGCGATACCTTTAAAGCCGTCCGAAACACCATAGAAGCAGTATTCCCCGAGGCGCTGTGCATACCCTTTCTGGTAACCGGTTCCACCGATAGCAAACACTACGCAGAGCTCACCGGCAACATCTACAGGTTCCTCCCGGTCGTGCTTCGACCGAAGGATCTCTCATTAATTCACAGTTCCAATGAGCGAATATCCCATACGAACGTTGCGCGGGCAGTCGAGTTCTACACCGAACTCCTCCGCAGGACGGCAGGACACCCATGAGCGAACTCCCTGAAACAAGCATCCGTATTGGACGACGGGCATTCGTGCTCGCATTTTCCATCATCCTCGTACTGATGATAGTTGCAGGCACGCTGACCCGTGTAGTACCGGCGGGCAGCTATTCTCGGGTCTTGCAGGACGGCCGTGAAGTCGTCCAACCGGGTACCTACCATACCATTGCATCGGAGCACCTTGCCGTGTACCGGTGGTTCACTGCGCCCATCGAAGTTCTGTTCGCACCGGGCAACATTACCGTGATTACCATCGTGCTCTTTCTGTTCTTCGTAGGCGGGGCCTTCACGATCCTGGAAGCCGCGGGAGTCCTGGAATCGCTCCTTGCCGCGATTGTCCGCTGGTTTGAAAGACGTCGGTATCTGCTCATGGCAATCATCATCTTCTTCTTCATGTTTGTTGCTGCAGCCCTGGGAATCTTTGAAAGCATGATTCCTCTCATCGTGTTCATAGTCCCGCTTGCCATCCGGTTAGGATGGGATTCCCTCACGGGACTGGGAATGAGCCTTCTGCCGCTCGCGTTCGGCTTCTCCGCCGCATTCTCAAACCCGTTTACCATTGGCGTAGCGCAGAAGATTGCAGCGCTCCCGCTCTTCTCGGGCATAGGACTCAGGCTCGCGTTTTTTGCCTTGACCTACCTTGCGGTTTTTCTTTTTGTTCGCCGGCACGCTCGAAGGATGGATCGGGACCCGACATCTTCTGTCGTGGCAGTGCTCGACGCTCCGCTGCGTGCGCGAATCCAGGAACACGACGAAGACTCCTCAAGTCAGACAGGGCAGCTCGACAGGTCGATGCGTTCGGCAATCCTGTGGTTTTCAATATCGATGGGCGCAGCACTTCTGTTTGTGTTTGTTACCGCACGTGATGCAACACTCTCCAATCTCGCATTTCCGGTCATGGCATTGCTGTTCCTCATCGGCGGCACCGGAAGCGGCATGCTTGCGCGACCGAACGGACAATCCCGGTCCGCACAGCTTCGGTTCGTTCTTCGCGCCTTCGGCCGCGGGACAGTGAACATGCTGCCTGCAGTGTTGCTTATCCTGATGTCGCTCAGTGTGAAACATATCGTGACCGAGGGGGGCATTATGGACACCATGCTTCATGGTGCCGTTACCCTCATCTCGGGAACTTCTCACTTCGTTTCAGCGCTTCTCATCTATGTTTTCACCCTGGGAATGAATTTTTTCATCGGCTCCGCTTCCGCAAAAGCGTTTCTGATGATGCCGATTCTTGCGCCGCTCGCCGATCTGGTCCACATAACACGGCAGACGGCCGTGCTCGCGTTTTCTTTCGGCGATGGATTCAGCAACATGCTCTACCCGACAAATCCGTTGCTCATCATATCGCTTGGTTTCACCGTGGTGAGCTATCCGACGTGGATCCGGTGGACACTCTTCCTGCAGCTCTTGATGGCTGCATTGAGTCTGATCTTTCTGGCAATTGCGGTCACAATCGGATTCGGGCCGTTCTGAAGCTATGCGACTTCGCTTGTCATGATGTCGCGCATGAACGAAACGAGCACCTGGAGCGCCTTCTCGTTACTTCCGCCCTCCGGCACAATGAGGTCCGCATACGCCTTGGTCGGTTCGATAAACTCATAATGGCCCGGACGTACCGATCGGAGGTACTGGTCGATAACCGAATCTACCGTCCTTCCACGCTCGGTAATATCACGGCGTAATCGCCGTATGAACCGGATGTCATCCGGAGTATCGACAAAAAGCTTCAAATCGATCATGTCCCGTATCGGCGGATCAAAGAATATGAGAATCCCCTCGAAAATGACAATTCTCTTGGGCTCAACATGAATCGTACGTTCGGATCTCCGATGGTGCACGAAATCGTACTGCGGCATGTCTATCGCAATTCCCGCTTTCAGCTCCGACAAGTGGCGATGGAGAAGAGTGTTGTCGAAAGCCGACGGGTGATCAAAGTTGAGCTCAGTTGGAACCAGGAGGTCACCGACACTCTCCTGCCTCCGGGGCATCTGATCGGCTGACATGTAGTAGTTATCCTGTGGAATGAATACGAAGTCCGGGACAATCTCGGCAATCTTCCGCACTATCGTTGTCTTACCGGAGCCCGATCCGCCCGAAATTCCAATGATACGAATATCCAAGTCGCGCCCCTGCTGATCAACCATAACGGGATTATAACGAAACCATGCGTTCAGAATCAACGCGAATTGACTCTCGGGTCGATGAGTGTGTAGAATTTGGATCAAAATGATGCGTGTACCGGTGTACGAAATGGATCATGGCCCCTGTCCCTACCTCGAAAACAGGACCTGGATCACGCACAGTTTCACCTCGCCTCAAGTCGGAGCGCCGCTGTACGAGAATCTTCTCGGTCGAGGATGGCGTCGCAGCGGCCTCTCCTACTATCAGAACCACTGCCCGGGCTGCCGCAAATGCATTCCTATCCGCGTGCCGGTGGATCGATTCCTGCCCTCGAAATCCCAGAGGCGAGTTCTCAGGCGCAATGCCGATGTAACCTGCGAGACTGAGGAAAGTCGATTTGATCAGGAAACCTTCAAGCTCTACATCCGTTACGTAACAGCCCGACATAATCCGGACGCCGCTCCATCCGAGGACGAGTTCAGGAGTTTCCTCTCCGACTCTCCACAGAAGACACTGCTCATGAAGTACCGTGCCGGCGGAAAACTCATCGGTGCCGGATGGGTAGACGTGCTTCCGGATGGCTTGAGCAGCGTCTATTTTGCCTTCGATCCGCAGGAGGGGACCAGAAGTGCCGGAACCTATTCGGTTATGCAGGAGATCGAGCACACGCGAACGCTGGGCAAATCATGGCTCTATCTGGGTTTCTATGTTCCCGGCAGTAGAAAAATGGAATACAAAGCTCAGTTCAGACCAAATGAGATCCTTGTCGGCGATCTGTGGAAGCCATTCACCACAGACGCGGTGGAGGCATCCTCGAACATCAGCCCTTCTTGAACACCGTACTCAGCACGGTAGTGAGGTCTGCCAGACTGTACGGCTTCGTGATGGTCGCCCTGAATCCGTACTGCGTATATTGGGCCATGACCGGGTCATTCAAGTAGCCGCTGGATAGCACTGCAACGACATCCGGATCGCTCTCTCTCAGGCGTGCAACCGTTTCTTTCCCTCCCATTCCTCCCGGCACCGTCAGATCGAGGATGACCAGATCAAATGGAAGCCCCGACTCAAGTGCCCGCGAATAGAGGAACAGGGCTTCGTTTCCGTTTTCAGCGAAACTGCACCGACACCCCAGACGCGCAAACATCTTAGCCAGAACATTGCGCACAATCTGCTCGTCATCCATGACAAGAATCCGCTTGTTGAAAAGTGCAGGCTTGACGCGGTTCCGGGGTGTCCCACGCAGCCCGGTCGGAGCGGATGCCGGGAGATACACTGAAAATTGACTCCCTACGCCGAACTCTGAACTCACCTCTATAAAACCGTCGTGATTCCGCACAATCGAATAGCAAACGGATAGACCGAGGCCTGCACTCTTGGTCTTTGTCGTAAAGTACGGATCGAAAATGCGCGGCATGTGCTGGCGCGCGATCCCGCTGCCGTGGTCGGTAATCGTTATGGCAATGAAGTCCCGGGGGGGACCCGGTCGGTCGGGAACCGTACGTTCTATGTTGAACACGCGTACGATAATTGTCCCGCCGTCCGGCATCGAGTCCCGCGCATTCATGACAGTGTTCTGGATTACCTGTGCAATCTGCGACTTGTCAATTCGCACCGTGTTCAGTGCGTTTGAGATCTCGAAACTTGCTCGCACGTTTGCACCGCGAAGCGCGAACTCCGTAGCGTCACGGACAAGTTCATCCAGCGGTGTATCTTCCCGGATAGGCACCTGCCCCTCGGCGAACACAAGAAGCTGCTGAGTCAGCGCCTTCGCTTCTTTCACCGCACGTTCGGCGTCGGTGAGCGTATCGTAGAAATCCCTGTCCAGACTATCTGCCATGCGAACCAGCGTAATACTCCCGAGAATCGCAGTGAGTATGTTGTTGAAATCGTGTGCTATGCCGCCAGCCATCGTTGCCACCGATTCCAGCTTCTGCGCCTTGCGAAGCTCCTCCTCGGTCCGCCGTTTCTCAGTCACATCCCGAAAAACCACGACAGCACCAGAAACCTGCTCCTTTTCATCGACAACCGCAGAAAGTGTCTGCGACATCAGCAGGACATCCCCGTTCCGCATCTCGAGAATCAGGTTGTGCCGCTCTTCACGCAGCGAACCGGAACAGAGAAAGGAGCCGATGTCGGGCACCGGCCGCCGATCGCGCTCTCGCCTGAGAAGAAAAACCTCAGCAAGCGGACGCCCGATCGACTCTTTCGCGGACGCGCCTGCCAGCCGCTCGGCTACTGCATTCATGAAAACAACAGTTCCCCGAGCGTCGACCGCGGCTATCCCGTCGTCTATGCCATTCAGCGTTGCAGAAAGCTGTTCCTTTTCCCGAATCAGTGCGCGCTGCGCGGAGCGAAGGTCACTCAGGTCAACGGCAATGCAGGTAAGCAACTCACGGGTTCGACCCGACGGATCTTCGATTCTTGCCGGAAACTTGTTCACCTCAAGCGTATGCTGCTCGCCAAGATGGTTGAACGCGACCATTTCTTCGCGGACAGTCGGTTTCCCTGTCCGCACAATTTCTCTGTTCCGCTCAAGAAGCTCTCCGGTGTTGTTCAACGAGTGGACGACCTCGGTAACTGTCCTTCCAATGATCGACTTGCCATCCTTGCCCCAGAACGTACGCGCCCGCTCATTGGCAAACAGGAAAACATCGTCATCCAGAACAAAGAAGATATACGGAAGTCGTTCAAGAAAATGTGCGAAGATCTGCCATGATACCCCGATGTTGTCACCCGATGTCGGAGCGAAGGCCGACTCGTTCCGGTATAGTTTCGTATCTTCCGTCGGGCCAAAATGGAGCGATATTCCGTCCTGGGAAACTGAAGAGTGACGGGACCAGACTACAGCCTCGGCGAAAGCCGAGAACGGTCTGCCGACCGCATTCGCTTCACAAATGCCACTGCGCAAAGCAAGCGCTGCATTCCATTGGATTATGATATCAGTAGAGTCCGTGATACAGACCCCCTCCTGCATGGAAGCAAGGAGGGTCTGCATCACCGCGTCATCAAATTGCATCGCCGAAATTGTGTCACGTTATCGGCGATTTGTCACTCACGCTTTTTCGAGTGCGCTGTCCAGATCGGCGATTATGTCGTCTATGTGCTCTATACCTATCGACAACCGCACCAGCTCCGGCTGCAACCCCGCAGCCTTCTGCTGCTGTTCATTCATCTGAGAGTGAGTCGTACTGGAGGGATGAATCGCAAGACTCTTCGCGTCACCAACATTCGCGACATGAGAAAAGAGGTTCACGCTGTTGACGAAACGCTCACCCGCCTTCATTCCTCCCCTGACGCCAAACACCACCATGCCACCGAACCCTCCGTGGAAGTACTTCGCAGCATTCGCGTGCGACGGGTCCGTGGGAAGACCGGGATAGCGAACCCATTCGACCTTCGGGTGTTTTTCAAGGTGCTGAGCCACCTTCAGCGCATTCTCGCTGTGCCGCTCCATCCGAAGCGGAAGGGTCTCGATACCCTGCAGAAAGATCCAGGCGTTGTCCGGCGCGATTGCGGCACCCAGGTTGCGGAGAGGAACAACGCGCATGCGAAGAATGTAGCCGATGGAGTTCAATGCCCCGAGGTCGTGAGCAAAGCGGACACCGTGGTAGCTGGCATCCGGTTCGTTCATGGTCTTGAACCTGGGATCGGTCCAGTCAAACTTACCACCATCCACAACCACACCACCAATTCCCGTCCCGTGGCCGCCAATCCACTTCGTAAGCGAATGAACCACGATATCTGCGCCATGCTCGAGAGGCCGGAACAGATACGGCGTAGTGAATGTTGAGTCCACAATCAGCGGCAGATGATGCCGGTGCGCCACATCCGCTACAGCCTCGAAGTCTGGAACGCCGAGGGCAGGGTTTCCAATGGACTCCAGGAACACCGCACGGGTCCTGTCGTTCACGGCACCTTCGATCGCCTTGAGATCGAACGGATCGACAAATCGCACAGTAATCCCGAACTGAGGGAGGATATCATGAAACATCGTAAATGTTCCGCCGTACAGGTGACTGCTCGACACAACCTCATCACCATGTCCGGCAATGTTGATTATCGAATAGAAGATTCCCGATGTGCCTGAGGCAAGAGCAAGCGCAGCCGCACCACCTTCAAGCGAAGCGAGACGTGTCTCGAGCACCTCCTGTGTCGGGTTCATTATCCGCGTGTAGATGAAGCCCAGTTCCTTCAGCGCAAATAGATTCGCAGCATGGGTCGTATCCTTGAAATTGTACGCGGTCGTTCGATGAATTGCCACCGCGCGGCTCGGCTCCGACTCGCTCTTAACCTGCCCGGCGTGCAACGCTCGGGTCTCGAATTTCCGAATATCACTCATCTTCCTCTCCTCTCCCTTTCCATTGAGAATGCGCCCGAAGGTTCTCTTATTCTTCAAACAACCATGTACTGAGATACCGTTCTCCAGTATCGCAGATGACCGTTACGATCGTCTTGCCCTTATTCTCCGGTCGTCGCGCAACCTGGAGCGCCGCGAACACGTTTGCACCTGCGGAGATTCCGCATAGCACACCTTCCGAGCGCGCCATCATTCGCGACGTCTTCCCGGCATCGTCCGCGCTCACCTGGATAACCTCGTCAACCTGAGCCCTGTCATACACATTCGGTACGAAACCGGCACCGATACCCTGAATCTTGTGCGGCCCCGGCTTTCCTCCGGAGAGTACCGGAGATGAATCCGGTTCAACTGCAATTGCGGTGACCGACGATTTCAGCTCCTTCAGACGGCGGCTCGTTCCCGTAATAGTCCCGCCCGTTCCGACACCCGCAACAAAGATGTCGACCTTGCCGTCCGTATCGTCCCATATCTCCTGACCCGTTGTGCGATAATGCACATCAGGATTCGCAGGATTCTCGAACTGCCGAGCCATGAACGCGTTCGGCGTATTCGCTACAATCTCCTCCGCCTTTGCCACGGCACCGTTCATACCCTCCGGACCGGGAGTCAAAATGAGCTCGGCGCCGAAAACTTTCAACAGCCGGCGCCGCTCAATGCTCATCGTATCCGGCATGGTCAGAATTACCTTGTATCCCTTTGCAGCCCCGATATAGGCCAGCGCAATACCCGTATTGCCGCTGGTAGCCTCCACAATGACCGAGTCGGGCTTGAGCTCTCCCGCGCGTTCGGCAGCCTCGATCATGGCAAGCCCGATCCGGTCCTTCACGCTGGACGACGGATTCTGAGACTCCAGCTTGACCAGAACCTCCGCTTCTATGCCCTCCGCTATCTGATTAAGTCGAAGCAATGGTGTCTTTCCCACCAGCTCGGTAATATTCTTTGCCTTCACATTTAACTCCTTCCTATATCGTGTAATGAGGCATGTCCCGCTGTCGTCGAAACGAATCCACGAGATATGCCAAGGTCATTGTCTGCAGTTTCTCCACGAATCCTGCCTCCACATCGTCCCACGCCGCCCGATCTGCATCATCCGGATGAATGTCCGCCGTCAGGAGACCCGGTTCAAACACCCGGACCACATCGAGAAGCGTGAGCTTCTCCGGTGATTGGGATAGCCGGTAGCCGCCATGCTTGCCCTTTGCACTCTCGACAAGTCTGCCGCGACGCAGCGTAGAAAAAATCGCCTCAAGATACTTTTCAGGCATATCCTCCCTCTCCGCGATCTCACGGAGCGGGACCGGCAACCCGCGATAATGAATGGCAAGATGGACCATCGCGCGTGTTGCATATCGTATTCTGCTTGAAATCAACACAATCTCACAATCCCCTAGTGAAATGTGGGAATATCTTACCTGATCTGTCTTGTTATGTAAACACTGCTACGAAGCTTGTAATAAAATCGGTAGGCAAGAGATGTCGATTGCGTCGGCTA
>CAZKMA010000003.1:0-27938 GCA_964553615.1 uncultured Spirochaetales bacterium
ATGTCCCCTTCGGGTTCATGCGGTAAGCTTTCTGGCTTCCTCCTTTCGTTGTGTTGTCGTGATCTCCTGAACCTGAAGCTGGGTTTCTTCCCAGAGGATTGCACACTCTCTTCGAGCCATTTGCGTACCGTTGCCTCGTCTCATACGACGTTGCCGGTTCCGCCATACCAAAAAAGGAGGTCCCGGCGGGACCTCCAATGAGTTTCCGAACTGGTCCGACTCAGTTCGATTGATCTCTGTCGGACCGGTTATCCTTTATCATCCGTACTACGCGTTGTACGCCCTTGTCGATTTGCGGTTTGAAAAACCATCCGATTGCCACTCCAACTATGAGCCACAAGATCATAGCTTTGCTCCTTCGTTCTCATCATCCTCAGTGTGGATGTGCACCGTGAAGCCCTCTGCATCTTTTGCTTCTTCACGCGGCGGAATGGCTATCTTCAAAATGCCGTTCTTGAAGGTGGCCTTTGCAGCCTGTTGATCAAACTTGTCCTGAGGCACGTAGTATTTCTGCTCCGAGAAATCCTTCAATTTCAGACGCCTTTTGAAAAAGCGGACATTTTCCGTCTCCCGGCTGCCTTCCGGTATGTGCCCGCCGAGGTTCAAATGGTTTCCCTTGAACTCGACACTGATGTCCTTTTCGGCAAAACCTGCAAGAGCAAACTCAAACACCAGGCTTTTGTCCTCGGTGATGTAGACGTTTGCCGGCGGATAGTCGTATCCGGGGTAGTAGTCCCTCCCTTCCCGCCAGGAAAATGCATGCCACTTTTCCTTCGGATCGAAGTGCATGCCTTCGGTGAAAGCCTGGCCAAACTCTTCTGCTGCCGAGAAAATCTCGTCGAGAATTCGGCCGATATCCATGAAATCGCGGTCCTTCATAGGACGCCTCCATACAGTAGCCGCCCCGCAGGGCGCTTGGTCTGGTTCCTCATACGAGGCAACCCGTTCGGTTCCCGTCTCCGGCGAACCGCGGGACTCGTGCATACGCGGTGATGTACTACGCAGTCCCTTGCCAATATATATGCAATAGTTATGCCAGGAGTGGCCAGAACGACGAAATTCCCGGGCCATCCGCGAAAATACTCCAGGTAATGTCGGAAGCGTCTAAGTGTTTTCTGTTGAATAACTTAAGTCTTCTTCTGCAGATCGATCAACCTGCAAATCCTGCGGCACCATACCGCTTCCCTCGCTGAGGAGTGGACCTGACCCGGGCTTCGTTCGCCTCAGGGTCTTTTTGACCCAGATCACGTGCTACGGTGCCATTCTGTGGATCAGTTTTTCACCCCGATAGATCCCATGAAGTATCAACAACCGTGTTGATAACACTCAGCGAGCGAACCACCCCGAAATCGTTGTCTTATCCGGAGTGCCCGGGGACTGCTCAGTCGGGGCGGCGGCACAAAAGGCGCGCCGCGCTCGGGCAACGTTCCATCAACACGCTCAGTGATACTTCAGAGAGGTTTCCGAAAGGGCACGGTTCTGCTAAGATTTCCTCTGACTCCGCGCGGGAACAGACCCGTGCAGAGCCCAACCACACGGCGGCGTGCCGCGAGATAAGGACATTTATTGGCTCTTCGAATACTTTTTATCGGTGAAATCGTCGGCAAGGCAGGAATCTTCTGTGTGAAATCCCTGCTCCCATCTCTCCGGAAGGAACTCCACGTGGATTTTGTCATCGCCAACGGCGACGGCGCAACGGGCGGGTTCGGTTTGGGAAAGAACCATTCCATCTATCTTCGGAAGCTCGGGATCGACGTACTGACGTCCGGCGACCAGATCTACTTCAAGAAGGATATGGTGCAGCATATCGAGCGGGCATCCTACATTCTCCGTCCGGCGAACTACCCTCAGGTGGATCCAGGACGTGGGTGGCGCTATTACTCGGTCGAGATAGAAGGGCCGGACCAGGCGGTGGCCGGCTCAAGCCGGCAGTCGGAGACCCAGGGGATGGCGGAAACGGAAGTGGCGGCACCGGACAATGCCACGGTGCCCGAGAACGCGGAAAGTGCGGATACCGGCCAGAGCGCGGAAACTGCGGCGAGCTCCGGCGATTCGCCGCAGAATCGGCCGCGGCGCCGGGAGCCGAAACCTGGTTCACGAACCATTGCGGTTGTTAACCTCATGGGCCAGTCAGGATTTACCCGGACACATCTGAGCAACCCGTTTACCTATCTTCCGGAGATCGTCTCCCGCATTCATCGTGAAACGAAGACTGTCATCGTTGATTTTCACGCGGTCACGACGGCGGAGAAGAGCAGCATGTTCCATCATGCGGATGGGAAGGTGAGTGCGGTTATCGGCACCGGCACCCGGGCAATTACTGCGGATGCAGAGGTGATGCCCCGCGGCACTGCAGTCATAAGCGATGCAGGGCGCACGGGAAGTCTGAACAGCGTTGCAGGTCTCGATCCGAAAATAGAGCTCCAGAAGTTCCTGAACCAGATTCCTGAGCGTTCACGGGACGCATGGGATGGGCTCGAGCTTCAGGGGGTTCTCATAGAGATCGATGACGAGGGTCGTGCGACTCGCATTGACACCATTCGAAGAGCATGTACCGAGGTACCCGATCGTGACCGAGAAGGCGACAGTAACAGGAATTGAACGTGTCGACGACGCGGGCGTGGAAATCGTCACAATTGAAGCGGCGCCGGATCGATGTGAATCATGCAGCTCGAGTTTCTGTGCGCTGCACAGGTCAGCTTTCACGGCCCGGAACACCGCAAAACTCGCGCTTCGCGTTGGTGATGTGGTTGATGTCTCTGTGCCGCCGGGTCGTGCACTCGGTGCCGGGCTGCTGGTCTTTATTCTTCCGCTCGCTTTTTTCGTTGCGTTCTATCTGGGAGCAATGGGACTCGGAGTATCGGGCGATGCCGGACGGACTGCGCTCGGGTTTGTCGGTCTGGTTGTCGGGTTCAGTGTCACTCTGCTCGCATCCCGGGGCCGAAGAGACCGGGATGCTCCCGTCATCTCTGCGGTAGTGCGCGAGGATTCTCAGGCGTAGGTCTCGGGCACCTCGTAGGCGTACATTTCGCAGAAGTGACGCACCAGCTGTCCCTTCACGGTATCCATAGCAGTCTCTGTGCCGAGGAGTTCTTTCATTGAAGTCTGACCACGATCGTGGATTCCGCAGGGAACGATCCAGCGGAAGTGGTCAAGGTTCGTGTTTACGTTGAAGGCAAAGCCGTGCATGGTAACCGATTGTTTCACGGCAAGTCCGATGGCGGTTATCTTCTCGTCTCCCACCCACACTCCACGATGTTCGTCGTCGTGACGCGCCTCAATTCCATATTCGGTGCGAAGCAGACGGATGAATACTTCTTCAAGGTTTTCTACGAACGTTTTCAGCTTCCGTTGGTGATTGTAGAGATTGATGATGAGATAACCGACGATCTGCCCGGGTCCGTGGTAGGTGACTTCGCCACCTCGATTTACTCTGAATACCTCGACGCCCATCCTGGCAAGTTCGTCCGGAGTTGCCAGAATATCGCTCGGGCTGGCACTCTTGCCCATGGTTATGACGGGTGGATGCTCAACGAGGATGAGCGTATCTGAAATCTCCTCTTTCTGCCGTTTCGCGACCAGATCAAATTGCATGTCGAGTGCGGCCTGGTACCCTGTCCGGCCAATATCCAGTACGGTGAGCGGGAGCGACATCAGCGGAACTCCTTTGCCAGCCGATTGATGACCGACGCAATCTGCGGAAGCGGCACCTGGAGTTGGAGGTTCCCTTTTTCCCATGCTACTTTCGGCATTCCGTACACAATGGATGTAGACGAATCCTGGCCGATCGTGATCCCGCCCTTCTCTCTGATCCGCCCGATATTCTGCGCGCCGTCTCGACCCATTCCGGTCATTATGAGCGCCATTGCCCGTGAGCCGTACACCTCGGCCACAGAATCGAACAACACATCAACAGAAGGCCGGTGGCCGTTTACCGGCCCCTGATCTCCCACGCGAACGACGGCACCGAGAGGAAGACGTTCTACGGTGAGGTGCCGGTCTCCGCGCGCAATGAGTATTCGCCCCGGTTTCGCCATGTCCCCTTCTTTGGCTTCGCGTACTTCAAGCGGACAGATACGGTCCAGGCTCCGTGCGAACTCTTCCGTGAACCCCGCGGGCATGTGCTGTACAACAAGGACCGGGAGTCCGAGGTCGGCGTCCAGCTCGGCGAAGACTTTGCGCAGTGCGTTCGGTCCTCCGGTCGAAATGCCGATTGCCAGCACCTCAATTGTCGACCCGTGTGCCGCGTCTTTTCCTCGTCGATGAATGAGGTCCTGCAATGCACTCGCCAGATCGGGCGCTGAAACCGGAGCCGGCTGGGGAGCCGGCTCCGCTGAGGTGTATTGATCGGGGACAGTCTTACGTTCGGTGGCCGGCGGTGAAGCTGTCGCCGGTGTCGCCTCCGGCGCAGGTTCGGATGCCGCCCGCAGCACCTCCAGGCGTCGCTGGTGCTGTCGACCGTAGGACCGCAGCAAATGAGTCAACTGTTCTCCGATAAGGTGGAGGTCTTCGCTCTCGGAGCCGGAGGGTTTCATGATGAAATCACTCGCTCCGAGTGAGAGTGCGTCCATTGTTACACGCGCTCCGCGTTGGGCGATGGAAGAGAGGATTACAACGGGTATGTCGATTCCCCGCCGCCGGCGCTGTTCCAGAAACTGGAGTCCGTTCATCTCCGGCATCTCGATATCGAGTACAATTACGTCCGGAGAGAGTTTTTCAAGCTTCTGCAAAGCGAACGCACCGTTCATTGCCTTTCCCACGAGCTGCAGGTCCGGCGACGATTCCACAATCCGGCCAATCAAATTCCGCATGAGCGCGGAGTCATCGACAACGAGTACGGATATGGGCTGTTCGTCCACTTTGGGTCCCCTAGGTAAACTTTAAAAATTTTCGATAGATGCAGGCCCAGTCGGTCTTGAGAAACTCGAACTGGGTATTCATGCCGAAGAGCGATTCCGAATGCCCGATGTAGAGATAGGAGTGCGAGCTCATCGCGTCCCAGAATCGGCCGACCGAAGATTTCTGCGCGGGCTCATCAAAGTAGATCAGAACGTTTCGGCAGAACACGATATCGAGGCCCCGAAGGCCACTATCGTTCTTCAGATTATGATAGTCGAATTTGACCAGACTCTTGATCTCGTCACGGATTTGATAGCCGTTGTTCTTCTTCTCGAAGTACTTCGCCAGATACCGCTCGGGAACGCCCGCAATCCGATTGTCCGTGTAGAAGCCTTCCTTTCCCACCATGAGGGATTTCAGACTGATGTCCGAGCCGATTATTTCTATAGCAATGTCGGGAGGAAGGATTTCCTTCATCATCATTGCAATCGAATAGGGTTCTTCGCCGGTTGAGCATCCGGCACTCCATACACGGATTCGTTTCTCGCCGCGGCGTCGTTTTTCTGCGATAAGGTCCGGAAGTACGTGGAACTCGAGTGTCTGGAAATGAGCAGTATTGCGGAAAAAACGCGTAAGATTTGTTGTGACCGAGTCGAGCAGGACCTTCAGTTCTTCCTGATCGCCGATGATGCGCGCGTAGTACTCGTCCGCGCTGTGAAGCCGCGCAGACTTCAGGCGTTCCCGAAGGCGGCTCTCGAGGATTGATCGATTCGAGGTTGAGAAATGAATTCCGCTCGCGTCATAAATCAGCGACCGGTATCTTTCGAAGTCGGTGTCAGTCAGGAAGTCTGCCATACTCTACAACACTTTTTTCCAAAAAAAAGTCTAATCATATCGCTCCCTCGTGTCAATACTGGAGCTTTATGTTAAATTAAATATAATGGATTTCAACACGATCAACAACCATAAGTCGAATTCACGATGGGCAAACATGAAAACTTTTCGTCACGTGTTATACTCGAAGTTAATGGCCAGCCCCACCACTCAACTAGAGATCAAAGCCATCGTAATGCACCGTCGGACGCACGAGCCCACCGTCATCCTTCAGGACACCGGTGGACTTCACACGGTTCCGGTTCCGGTCGCATCTGCCGAAGCCGGAGCGCTGGTAATCGGGTTCGATGAGAGCGGCCCTGGCGTTCCACTCCCGCACGATATCGTGGTGCAGCTTTTCAGCGCGCACCGGTTTACCCCGCAGAACGTCATGTTTCGCGTTGATGAATCGGGTCGACTTTTCTCTACCCTGTGGTATCGATTCCGCCGTCGGGTCCATTCAATCGCCATGCAACCCGGGGATGCGCTGACCATTGCTATCCGATTGAGCGTCCCTATACTCATTCCAACCGAACAGCTTGTTCACTATTCACCGCCCGGCATACCCGACAGTCTTGACGTCTTTTCCCAGGATGTCCTGCTTCTCGGACATCCGTTCAACGGCTGACCGTCATCCCGTTTCCCGCTTGATACGTTACCCCATTGCAGCGTAACTTCTGTGAATGAAAGCGCCGACGGTTCTGCTGTTCATCACCCTCATCCTCGGTGTGGTGTCCCTCTTTGTAGGGGAAGCTCACCTGGTCGGGGCCTGGGTGCCGCTGGCAGTTGCCCTGGTCGATTACGCCATCCTCGGACTGATCGTTGCCGAAAATATACTGGACTACGTCCGGGAGCCGCTGAAGCGCGGCTATGTTCGCCGGAATGCCGGTGGGCTCTCCTTTGCGTTCGCGTTTGTCGCCCTCTTTTCAGCTGCGCAGCTCGCGTCCAGTTTCGGTGGCTACGGACTCGCGGTGCTCATATTGCGAAACCTGTTTCTCCTTCTGAAGATCTTTACGAGAATTCGCAGGCTCTCTTCCTTCCTGGTCAGTCTGACCGTTCATCCGGCACAGACCATCCTCCTGAGCTTCCTTGTTGTTATTCTCGTTGGCTGCCTGGTCCTCATGATGCCCTTCTGTACCGTGGACGGAAATGGTCTGCCGTTCCTGAGTGCTCTTTTCACATCAACGTCCGCCGTCTGTGTTACCGGTCTCGTGGTCGTCGATACAGCGACTGCCCTTACGGTTGTGGGCCAGATCGTGGTTCTGCTGCTCATTCAGATTGGTGGACTCGGCATAATGCTGCTATCGTTTTTTACCCTCTTCGCGCTTCGACAGCGGCTCTCTCTGGAAAACAAGTTGCTGATCTCCTACATGTTGAGCGAGGATGATATGAGCACACTCGTTCGATCGGTGAAGTCGATAGTGAAGATTACCGCGTTGGTGGAGGGGGCGGGGGCCGTCCTGCTCTTTGCCGCATTCCTGCCGAAGTTCGGATTCACCACGCGCACACTGTTCTATGCAGTGTTCCACAGTGTATCCGCATTCTGCAACGCCGGCTTCGCACTGTTCAGCAACAGCCTGGAATCCTTCCGCTCAAACGTGGCGATCAATCTCATCGTCGCCGTACTCATAATCATCGGCGGCATCAGCTTCGGCGTCGTGCTGAACCTGACCGACCGGGTGCGGGGGAGAGTACAGCATCTTTCGCTGAATACCCGTATCGTACTGAGCGTAACTGCCGTGCTTCTGGTAGCGGGAACGTTTCTCGTCTATGGCGCGGAGCATAATCAGGTCATGAAAGGCTATTCTCTGGGGGATCAGTATCTTGCCGCATTCTTCCAGTCGGTGAGTCTGCGAACTGCAGGATTCAATACCATACCGTTCGGCTCGTTCCGGACGTTCACCTATCTGGTTATGATGGTATTCATGTTTGTGGGGGCCGCATCCGGCAGCACCGCCGGAGGTATCAAGGTAAACACACTCGCGGTCCTCGTGGCGTATGTTGTCTCCGCTCTCCGAAACCGGAGGAAGGTGACGATAATGCGTCATTCCATAGGGAACGATCAGGTGCTTCGTGCATTCCTGATTCTTACCTTTGGTATTGTTGTCGTACTGATTGCCTTCATCGTTCTTTCGCTTACCGAGCGTCTTCCGTTCCGTTTTGTTGCGTTCGAGGCGGTTTCCGCCTTCGGTACCGTGGGGCTGAGCGCGGGCATTACTGCGCAACTGTCTGCCGCGGGTCGAGTGGTCATCATCGTTCTGATGTTTCTCGGGCGGCTCGGTTCTCTGACCGTGCTCACGGCCGCCAGCCAGCGTGAGTCGCCGATTCGCGTGGAGTACCCTCAGGGTACAATCTCGATGGGATAGGAGGGTTCATGGCTCGAGAGAGAGTTTTTGCGGTAGTCGGCCTCGGGACTTTCGGGCGAGAGGTATGTAATACGTTCATGGAGAAGGGCGGGAGGGTCATTGCTATTGACAACAATCCCGGCCTGATAGACCGGATAAAGGATTCAGTTACTCAGGCCATTCTCATCGATACCACGGACGAGGAAACGATTTCCAAGGCACCGCTGGAGGATGTGGATGTTGCCGTGGTAGCGATTGGAGACAACGTGGAAGCGAGCATCCTGACCACCGCATTACTGAAACGGATCGGCGTACCGCGCATAGTCGCCCGGGCGGTGAGTGACATTCACCAGCAGGTTCTGCTTCAGGTGGGTGCTGACGAAATTGTGAACATAGAAATAGACGAGGGGCGTCGAGTCGCGCAGCGGCTGATCAGTCCCGAGGTTCTCGACAACGTTCCCATTTCCGGAGAAATCAGCATATCCGAGCTCTATGTTCCGAAGACCATGCTCGGGATGAAGCTCGCCGAGGTCGACCTAAGAAAGCGTTTTCGGGTGAACATCGTGAGCATCAAACGAGATGTGGTCACGATTGACGAGCAGGGGAATCCGAGCCGAAGTGAACGGCTCGTCTTTCCGGGAGCGGATGATGTTCTGGAAGAGGGGGATGTCCTCGTGGTGGTCGGTACCAATGACGATATCGAAAAGGTGAAGGAGTATTGAGGAGGATGATATGGTCCTGGTTCGCAGACTCACCCTGATTCTGTTTGGCCTTCTCGTTGCTGCCGGCGCTGTGTTTGTTGGTGCGTACGGCTACGGGCTCATTCGTGCGATGCCGAGCCAGGATGTTGTGGTGGCAAAGGGTGCGGCGGAGAGTATCCTCTTTGCATCTATCGTCGTAGCGAGTCTGTTCCTGCTTCTCGTTGGCATCATGATTGGGCGAAGCATTCATGTCTCCCGTGAGCTGGAAAAACTGGTGGAGATGAGCCGCTACAGCGGATTCTCTCCCGAGACGTCTCTCCGACGACTGGGTACTCTGGGGGAGAGGCTGAACGCGGTATACCGCAACGCGAATACGGTCAGTGAACACAAGAGCGTAAAGATCAGCGCACTTTCGGCGCTGAGCGATTTTCTTGTATCCAATCTTCCGGGACCGGTCATGATAACAGACATTACCGGTACGATAGTTGAGACGAGCAGGGTGCTTCAGGAGCGCCTCGAACTGAACAGGAATGAACTCATCGGCACTTCGTTTCACGCTGCGGTTGCCGAGCCGCCATGGGCCGATGTGGAGGCAGAACTTGTCCGAATGCACGGGCCCGTCTCACGAAAGACTCCGGCCGGCGAGATGACTTTCTACCCGATCGAAAACCGGGTCGATGAGATCGCGTATGTCGTCTGTTCACTGGACAAGCCCGACCGCTTTCGCATGCTGAAACGCACAGATCGCGGTGCCGGCGCGGCTGCCGGGCCAGGCAACGCCGGTCGGACCGGTTTTCGTCGTCTCATTTCTACCCTTCGCGGCCAGGTCGGGCGCCAGTCACATTGACAAGTCTCCGCCTTGTCATAAATAATGCCGTTACATGAAGAAGTATATCATCGTCACGGGCGGCGTTTGTTCGAGCCTGGGGAAGGGCATTGCCGCTGCTTCTCTCGGCAGCCTTCTTGAGAGCAGAGGGCTCAGGGTGCGGCTGGCAAAAATCGATCCGTACATCAATGTTGACGCCGGGACGATGAGCCCGTACCAGCATGGAGAGGTGTACGTTACCGACGACGGGGCGGAGACAGATCTGGATCTGGGTAACTATGCGCGTTTCACACACTCCCCGCTGTCAAGGGCGAATTCCATTACAACGGGTCAGATCTATCAGGAAGTCATTCAGCGGGAACGGGAAGGGCGTTATCTTGGACGGACCGTGCAGGTTATTCCCCATATCACCGACCGAATCAAGCAACGCATCTACGCGGTTGGCGAGCACGATGACGTCGATGTAACCATTGTCGAAGTTGGCGGTACGGTTGGCGACATAGAATCGGTGCCGTTTCTCGAGGCGGTCCGGCAGATGGTTCACGAACAGGGACGGGAGAATGTCATCTCGGTTCACCTGACCCTCGTTCCGGAGGTAACCAGCGGTGAGCTGAAGACCAAACCGACGCAACATTCAGTGAAAGAACTCCGGGAAATCGGCATACAGCCGGATGTTCTCCTCTGTCGCGCGCCGTGGCAGCTGGAAGACGACATGAGGCGGAAGATTGCGTTGTTTACGAATGTCGATTTCGAGGCCGTCATTTCCGCCTACGATGTGTTATCAACAATCTACGAGATACCACTCATGTACGCGAGCCAGGGGCTCGATGAAATTGTCCTGCGGAAACTGAAGGCCGAATCTCCGCCTTCCAATCTGTCTGCCTGGCAGGAAGTGGTCGATGTATACAAGAACTGTAAACAGACCGTCCGCATAGCCGTCGTCGGCAAGTACATCGACCTGGAGGACTCGTACAAGTCCGTAGACGAAGCGCTCTTCCACGGTGGAATCGCGAATCTGTCGCATGTAGAGCTTGTCAAAATAGATTCGGAAAAGCTGGAGAAGCTCGAATCGCTTGATGAGACATTCGCCGATGTAGACGGCATACTGGTTCCGGGTGGATTTGGCAGTCGGGGAATCGAAGGTATGATCCGGACGGCGGGCTACGCCCGGAAGAAAAAGATCCCGTATTTCGGCATCTGCCTTGGGATGCAGGTCATGGTCATAGAGTACGCCCGGTCCGTTCTGGGACTCGAAGAAGCCGACAGCACGGAGTTTCATCCGGAATGCGAGCATCCGGTCATTACGCTGCTCGAAGAGCAGATAGACGTCAAGAACTATGGTGGGACGATGCGCCTCGGCCGCAGCCAATCGAAGTTGCTGCCGGATACAATGATTCGGAAGATCTATGGAAACGATCTCGTGTGGGAACGACATCGCCACCGTTACGAGGTGTCCAATCGATACCGCAATCAACTCAACGAAGGCGGGCTTCTCATTACCGGCGTAACTGCGGATGACGCTCTGGTGGAGTCCGTGGGCTGGGCGGACAATCCGTGGGGAATCGGCGTGCAGTTTCATCCCGAATTTCAATCCCGTCCGACCAAGGCCCACCCGCTTTTTCGAAGCTTCATCGAAGCGAGCGTCGAGATGCTTCGTCGCAGCGGCCGGGATACGGGTCCGGACGGATGTGCGGATGATGTCCGACCGGGTGCACGTCGGCCTCCACGTACGGTAACACAGGACGCACGAGCTGAAAATGATGAGCACATTTCCAGAGCGACCGGGGTTCAGTAGTCAGAGAGCGGCCCCCCGAAGAATCATCAGTTTCCATATTCTGAACGGCATTCGAATTGCCCTGCTTGTGGTGAGCGCCGCGGGTGTGCTCGCCGCATGCAGCCTCGACTATGGTGCCTCCCAGATCGCTGACAAGCTCAATGCAGACGTGCCGGATCTCGTCCTCTATAATTTCGAGCACACGAGCGTTCGCCATGATCGGAAGTCATTCGAGATATCCGCAGACGTTTCCCGTTCGTATAATCAGAAGAAGGAACAGGTTCTGGACGGTGTCGGTTTCCGTGAATTCAATGAAAAGGGGGAGGTCATTACCCGCGGCAGCGCAGACCACGCCCTCCTCCACACGGACACAGACAACGTTGAACTGACCGGGAATATCCATTTCTACTCGAAACAGGAAGGGGCTACGGTCACCTGCAACAGCCTGTTCTGGAACGACAAGGAGCGTACCCTGAAATCGCTGCCCGAAGACGTTGTGAGCATCCACAAGGACTCTGGAACCCAACTCTCAGGCACGGGCTTTTCGGCGGATGTGGGCCGGAACGAGGTCCGGTTCACGGGCCCGGTGTCCGGCACGGTGGTCGCGCAGGACGAAGCGAGGCCGCAATGAAGAGAAGGCTCCTGTCATTTTGCGCCGCACTGACAATCTCTGCCGTTTCACTGCTCTTGACTCCGGCCCCGTCCTGGGCTGCCACCGACATTCGGTTCTCCGCCGACCAGCTTTCGAGCACGCTTGCGAAGGGCCAGGAACACACAATCCTTTCGGGAAACGCCAATGTGCATACGAAGAACACGGAAATTCATGCCGAGCGGATCGAACTCTACGGCCAGAACTTCCGCTATGCAATCTGCAGCGGCGATGTGAAGGTTTACGACAGTGAACGAAAGCTCCACCTGATGGGCGACCGCTTTTTCTATGACCGGCAGACCGAGATAGCCCGCATGGAGGGCAATGCGGTCATGGAGGACATGAAGAATCAGGTGGTAGTCAAGGCGGGTTTCATCGAAAGCCGCGGACAGCAGAACGTAGTCATGGTGCAGATCGGCGTAAGAATCTTCAAGAAGGATATCGTGACCCGGTCGGAGTTCGCACTCTATCACCGGGATACGAACACCCTCGATTTGTCGGGGATGCCCGTTGCCTACTACAAGGGCGATGAGTACCGGGCCGGCCGCATTACCATTGACCTGGACACCGACAACATCCGTCTCGAAGGACAGGTCAGCGGTCAGGTCGCAACAAAGCAGAACGACACGGCCGCGAGCACGAAGTCCGGGAGCAGCAGCCAGACGGCGGACGGAACTGTGCCGCCAACCTCGTTGAAGCCCCCCGAGCCGGCACCCGCGCCCCCGAATTCTCCTGACGCATCGCCTTCCGCAGGGGCGTCCCAGTGAGCAAGACCGCAATTCTTCAGGTGGACGGCCTGGTGAAGCGTTTTGGAAAGAAGGAAGTTGTGCGTGGGGTGAGTTTTTCCATGCATCAGGGTGAGGTGGTCGGATTTCTGGGGCCGAACGGCGCGGGGAAGACCACCGTTTTCTACATGATTGTAGGATTCATTACGCCCACCCACGGCGACATAGTCCTCGACGGGCGGGACATGACCCACGAACCGATGTTTCGCCGCGCTCGCGCCGGCATCTCCTACCTCCCGCAGGAACCATCTGTCTTCCGGAAGATGACTGTTGAACAGAATATCATGGCTATTCTGGAATCGCGGCAGGATCTGGACAAAACCGGCCGGCAGGAGCGGCTCGAGACACTGCTTGTTGAGCTCGGAATTGCGGAAATACGCAAACAGAAGGCGTACACGCTTTCCGGAGGTGAGCGACGCCGGACCGAAATAGCACGCAGCCTCGCAATTGAACCGAAATTCCTGTTGCTCGATGAACCGTTTGCCGGAATCGACCCCATTGCGGTGTACGAGATCAAATCGATAGTGCACAACCTTGCTTCGCGCGGGATCGGTGTGCTGATTACCGACCACAATGTCCGGGATACGCTCGAGATTACCCATCGCTCCTACATCATTAAGGATGGCGAAATTGTGGTTGCCGGGACACGAGAAGAGGTAATGGGCAATCCGCTGGCCCGCAAGGTCTATCTTGGAGAGGGCTTCCAGATGTAGTACACCCCGGATCAAGTTGACAAACCGATGGGGCTGCTTCAATATAGTATTGAGGGGGCCACCTTGCAGATCCAGAAACCTGTTCTTATCCAAGAGCAGAAACTTAAGATGAATCCACAGCTGTTTCAGAGCATTCAGCTGATGGCCCTCCCTCTGCAGGAACTCAAATTTCGTATTCAGGAAGAGCTCGACGCGAACCCGGCGCTTGAAGTGATGGAGGATCTGACTACGGTCTCCATTGAGCAGGAACCGCCCACCCGTAACGAGAGAAACGAAGAGTACGACTATTTCGAAGATTCCTCCGACCCCGGATATACCAAGAGTGGATATGATGATGAGGCGGGAGATGCGAAACGGAAATTCATGGAAGGCGCGCTGTCGCGTCCTGAATCGCTCCGGGAGCACCTGCTGTGGCAGTTGCGGCTCCAGCCGATATCCGAAGAAGAGTTCGAGCTCGGTGAGTTCCTGATCCGCAATCTGGACGACAACGGATTCTATCTCGAGCCGGTGGAATTGCTGGTGCCCGAAGAGAAGCTGGCGGATGCCGAGCGCATCATGGCGGTAATCCGGACATTCGAGCCGGTGGGCTCATGCGTGAAAGACTATCGTGAGTCTCTGATTGTCCAGGCGTCCCTGAGTCCGAGTATTCCGGAAGGCACCATAGCCATTCTCAGCAACTATCTGGATCTGCTCGAGCGGGGGAAATACGCTGAAATATCCCGGAAGCTCAAGACAACTGAGCAATCCGTTCTCGAATGCCTGGAGTTCATCAAAAGGCTCGAGCCGTTTCCCGGCAGGCAGTATTCGAACGACAAGTCAACGTACGTCATTCCGGATCTGATGGTTGAGATGCGGGAAGGACAATTCGTCATTATCATGAATGACGAGGAGATTCCCGTTCTCGGCATAGATCCATTCTTCCGGAAGATGCAGCTCAAGAATCCCCAGGGGCCGCAGAAAGAGGTGCGACAGTTCGTTCGCAGCAGCCTGAAAGACGCCCGATGGTTCATTCACAGCATTCATCAGCGAAATCAGACGCTGCTGAAGGTCTCGCGCGCCATTGTCGAGTTTCAGCGCGAGTTCTTTGTGCGGGGACCGAAGTATCTGAAACCGCTCACGTTGAAGGACATTGCAGGTGAGGTAGGGGTACATGAGGCGACAGTTTCCCGGATTACAACCGGCAAGTACGTTCAGACCGAATGGGGCATATTCGAGCTCAAATATTTCTTTTCGAACTCCATATCGGGATCAGGATCGACGGGCTCCCGCTTCTCCAAGGAAGGCGTCAAGCAGACGATCAAGGAGATCCTGGGATCTGAAAAACTCGAAAAACATCTCTCAGATCAGCGAATTGCCGAGCTGCTTGCGAAACGAGGCATCAACATTGCCCGACGCACCGTGGCGAAATATCGCAAGGAGCTCGATATCTCTTCTTCCTACGATCGCTAAATCGCAATCTCACTTCAGGGGACGCATCCGTTGGACCGCCGTTTCCCTGAAACGATATAAATCCCATCAAACAGAGGTGGCATATGAACTTCGAGCTCAAGGGTGTTCATTTCGAAGTAAAGGACGAAACGAGAGAGTTCGTCGACAAAAAGATCGAACGCATCGATTACGCCCGTGACACAATAGTGGACCTCCTTTTCACGCTCACCAAGGAGCGGAGAGACTTCAAATGCGAGGTCAATATCAATTTCCGATGGGGAGTTGCAAGTCATATCAAAGTTCGCAGTTTCGAATTGCATGAGGGTTTGGATAAGCTCATCGATAAGATCGATCAGAAGGTGAAAAAAGAGAAATCCAAGGTACAGGAACACAAGGGGGCAGCTCCGACCTCCGAAGTGGCGACCTGAGTTTTCAATACGGGCGGGGCAGGTGTCCCGCCCAATCTCATTCGGCGCACGCCGCCAGTCAGGACACTCACAATGAAGAAATATACCGTCCTTGATCTGCTGGATCTGGACCTGAAAGAGCACAACGCACTGAATCTCAAATGTATCGGTGGACGTTCAGGACTGACCCAGGAAATCACGGTACCCGATTTGAACCGTCCCGGGCTTGCGCTGACCGGTTTCTTTGACAATTTCGGTCCTCACCGAATCCAGATTTTTGGACGCGGAGAGCATGCTTACCTCGAGAAGCTGCAACGAGATGGAAATATCTCGAGCCTGCAGGAACTTTTTCGACAGGAAATTCCGTGCTGTATCTTCACCCACGCACTGGATCCGACCGGTGACTTTCACGCAATGGCCGAAGAGGCGCATGTCCCGATCCTCCAGACCGACGTCGGATCGAGTGAGTTTTCTTCACGTTTGATTCGCGCGTTGAGTAACGTATTTGCGCCTCAGATCATTATTCACGGCGTGCTCGTCGAGGTGTTCGGGATCGGCGTCCTCATTATCGGCGATAGTGGTGTCGGTAAAAGCGAGGCGGCCCTGGAACTCATTGAACGTGGTCACCGCCTGGTCGCTGACGATGCCGTGGAGATTCGCTGTATTGCCGGCAATATTCTGCAGGGTGCCGGTTCTCACAAGGCTCTCGGTCACCATATGGAGATCCGCGGACTCGGAATAATCAACATTACCCACATCTTCGGCGTCGGCGCCATTCGAGACAGCAAGCAGGTTCAGCTGGTGGTCGAGCTCGAACTTTGGGATCAGAACAAGGTGTATGACCGCATTGGCGCGGAGGATAGGACCCGCGAGATACTCGGAGTGCACGTTCCGCACCTGCAGGTGCCGGTGAAACCCGGACGTAACGTCCCGATTATCATAGAGACGGCCGCAATGAACGAACGGTTGAAGAAGATGGGCTATTACTCGGCCCGGGAGTTCAACCAGAGCGTGCTGAAGTGGCTTGAAAGCGAGAACGCTCGTAACCTATACTTCGAAAAACAGCGCGAGCTGCTTGAACGTGAGCGTCGCAACGGCATTCCGGACGAATCACGGACTGCGCCATCGGATGAACTAGACTAAAAGCCGGGGACAACAATGGTAGAGAGAGAAGTGACTATTCGCAACCGTGCGGGCATCCATGCGCGTCCGGCAGCCATGATCGTGCAGACCGCAAGCAAATTTGCAAGCAAGATCAACTTTCAGAAGGATAACGAGACTGTGAACGCGAAGTCGATCATGGGTATCATTACCCTCGGTGCAGGGTACAACACTCGCATCATGATCGTAGCCGATGGCGATGATGAAGGCGATGCGGTTGATGCGCTGACGAAACTGTTCGAGAACCGTTTCGAGGAAGAGTGAAGGACCGATCGAGATCAGAAAGACACTTTCTCATTTTCCCGAACGCTGTGCCGACGCTCCTGTTTATGCTCATCCTTGCCTGCGTGGGCATGCCCGCCTTCGCACTCGCCCTTGATGCGCAGGTTGCGCGTGCCACGGGCGGGATATCCGTAACCATTTCTGCCGGCGATCCTCCGATTGTCGATGTGCTTCACACTCTTCGTGACGGAATGCGGGCCGAAATTACGTTCGTGATCCAGGTCTACCATCGCAGCGACGGTCTGTTCCGGCTTTTCGGCGATCGACTCGTTCAGGAGGTGCGGGTGACCAGGGCAGCGCGTTGGGATGCGTTCAGCAGTCAGTACGTCATCTCCGGGACCGACCGGCCGGATGTCCGCACCTCGAGCAACACCGATTTCGAGCGCGAGTTTTTCGACCTGAGCGGATTTGTCCTTCCGTGGTCATTTGTGGATGGCGACAGTTCAGGAGATTCCGCCGGCTCCTCATATCTCATGGTTCAGATGCAGGTTCGCCCCATGAAGCTCGTTCCTGCCCTTGCAATTCTCTCTTTCCTGCGGATGGAACGGGAGATCGCCTCCGGCTGGCAGCGGATTGAGATCCCGCCGCAATCTCATTCAGGCGGATGAAATGAAGATCCGTCATTCGGCCAGTACATCCCTGACCAGCCTCATCAGTCTGGTTCTCCTCTATATGCTCCTTATCGGGCTGGTTCTCCTCTTCTCGAACCAGATTCTGATGGACTTGACCTTCTCCCATACGTTTTCCAGCGCGCTGGTCATTTTTGTCGGTGTAGTCTTCCCTCTTGTCCTTTTCATCTCAATAGGGTTGAACATTGCCCGCCTTTTCCGGGACCGTGCGCTCGGACGTCCGGGAATCCGTTTCAAATTGCGGCTGCTGCTGTTCTTCTTCTTCATCGTTCTCCTTTCCTCGGTCCCGCAGGGAATACTCTCGATCAACTTCATAAACAGCGCGACGAACCTCTGGTTCAGCGGACAGACGGGAACCGCGCTGCAAAGCGCGCAGGAAATAGCGCTGCAGTACTACCAGGACAAGACAGATCGCCTTTCAGCCTTTTCGCAGAGCGGCGTGCTGCGCAGCCTTCTTCAGGACGTACCGCAGAATCCTCGTCGCGCCTGGGATGGAATCCGCACGCTGGAACCCGCGGTGGACTCGATGCAGGTCTTTGGGCCTTCCGGGGAAGATCTGTTCTTTGCCGGGTCTGCCGGGACTCGTTTGCGCTACAATCAGATTCAGAACAACCGGATTGGCGAGGTCGTGAAGGACTCAACCGGCAGCATAAGTTTTGTCCGGGTGGTTGTACGGCAACCGGCAGCGGGAACCGGACGAAACACGGTTGTCCTGAGCGAGGTGCTTCCGGCGGGCTTTGACAAGAGCGCCACCGAAATTACCCGGGCGCTGGAGACCTTCCGGCAGCTGGACCGGTTCCAGGGTATCTTTCTTCTGGGGGTTGTTCTGTTTTACGCGCTTTTTTCTCTTCCATTGCTGCTTCTCTCCATTCTGGTGAGCTTTTTTCTGAGCGACGAGATAATCCGGCCCATTGTGCAACTCGAAGAGGCGACCAGACGCGTTGCGGACGGAGACTTTTCCTACAGGATCCTGTCCCGCCGCGGGGACGACCTGAGTCTCCTGGTCAGGTCATTCAATCAGATGGTTTCCGAACTGGAGCGTTCGCGGCAGAAGGCAATGCAGACCGAAAAGGTGGCGACCTGGCAGGAGATTGCGCAACAGCTTGCCCACGAGATAAAAAATCCTCTGACTCCGATCAAACTGTCCGCAGAGCGGATCCTGCGAAAATATAACCAGTCGGGGCCGGAAGGATCCGAAGATTTCCGGAACGTGCTTGAGTCCTCTGTCAGGTCCATCATCACCGAGGTGAACGGCCTGAGCAACCTTCTTTCGGAATTTCGGGACTTCTCCCGCATGCCACAGCCGATGCCGGAGTCCATTGCAATAGCCGGTATTGTTCAGGAAGTGGTAGCATCGTACGGGCCAACCACCGTTGTTGTCTTTCACACCGAGCACATAGACCCGGAGATCAAGGTGAGCGCCGACCCTTCGCAGCTCCGACAGGTACTTGGAAATCTGTTCGGGAATGCCATCGATGCGATGAGCGGCCACGGAGATCTTTTCGTTCGCGCGGACCTTGTAAAAAAGGGAAATAGCCTTTACTGTAGAATCCAGGTTCAGGATACCGGCCCCGGTATTGCTCCTGAGTACCACGACAAGGTATTTAATCCATACTTCACCACCAAGAAGCACGGAACCGGCCTCGGCCTGGCAATTGTAGAACGCATTATCTTCGATCATCGCGGACAGATCTGGTTTGAGACCGAATCGGGCCTGGGAACCACGTTTTTCATTGACCTTCCGGTTGGATAAACGATGAACGACAACGGTAAGAGCAACGATAAGACCTCAAGCGGAAACGTTCTCGTCGTTGACGACGAGCCCGGAATCCGGGACGTGCTGTCGGCAATTCTGGAAGACGAGGGATACAACATCCACGTCGCCGAGGATGGCCTCATCGGGTTATCACTGTTAAACACCGAGGATATCGATCTGGTCCTGCTGGATGTATGGCTGCCGAACATGGGCGGTATGGACGTACTGAAGGCCATCAAGCAGGACTGGCCGAACACCGAGGTGGTCATTATTTCGGGACACGGCAACATCGATATGGCAGTCAAGGCGCTGAAGCTTGGTGCGTTTGATTTTCTCGAGAAGCCGCTGAGTCTGGAGCGTGTTGTTACCGTAGCCAGAAACGCGATGCAGATGGAGGCGCTGCGTCGCGAGAATTTTCATCTGAAGAGCATTATGTTCATGCAGGACGAGATTACCGGCCGCAGCTCTTCCGTCCTGCGCACGCGTGAACTGATACAGCAGAGTGCAGCAACCGATTCCCGGATCCTCATTACCGGAGAGAATGGTACGGGCAAGGAACTGGTGGCCCGCGAGATTCATCGTCGGAGCAGCAGGAGTCACGGACCGTTTATTGAAGTGAACTGTGCGGCAATTCCGGACACGCTCATTGAGAGCGAACTGTTCGGTCACGAGAAGGGTGCCTTCACCAGTGCGGTCGGCAGGCGCAAGGGCAAGTTTGAGCTTGCACACCGTGGAACCCTCTTTCTGGACGAGATTGCAGACATGTCTCTCAGTGCGCAGGCCAAGGTGCTGCGTGCAATTCAGGAGATGAAGTTCGAGCGGGTTGGAGCCGAGGAATCGATCTCCGTTGACGTTCGCCTCATTGCCGCCACAAATAAGGACATAGCCGAAGAGATACGCAAAGGGAGATTCAGGGAGGATCTCTATTTCCGACTCAACGTAGTGCCGATCCACGTGGCACCACTTCGAGAACGAACCGACGACATTCCGCTGCTGGTCGACTATTTCATGAAGAAGCAGTCTGAAACCACAGGGTTACCGGTTCGCGCCATTTCGGAAGACGGGATGAAGATTCTGTTAGCGTATGAATGGCCGGGGAACATCCGGGAATTGAAAAATTTCGTGGAACGGATTACTATTATGAGCGACGATACTGAGTTTACGGCTCAGAGCGTAACGTCTTGTCTGGGGGACAGGAAAGAGACGGGGGACAAGGAGGATTTCCTGGGGGAATTCCAGGGGATGGGCCTGAACGAAGCCAGAGAAGTCTTCGAAAAGCGATTCATCGAACAGGGTCTGAAGAAGAACGGCAACAACATTACGAAGACTGCCCAAACGCTGGGGATATATCCCAGCAACCTGCATGGCAAGATCCGGAAGTATGGCATAAAGACAGACAAATGAGAGAGATAACTGCCAGACAGCGGGAAGTGCTGCAGTACATCAAAGATTACGTGGCTGCCCACAAGTTTCCTCCTACCATCCGTGAGATTTCCGAACGTTTCTCGATATCCGTAAAAGGTGCCTACGATCATGTGAAGGCGCTGGAAAAGAAGAGCTTCATCCACTGCAACAACAATCGTTCCCGCTCTATCGAAGTACTGGGGAACGATGCTGAAGACAGTGACCATGCCGTCCGGATTCCAATTATTGGAAACGTGGCTGCCGGCAAGCCGCTTTTTGCAGAGGAGAACTACGACGGAGTCGTCAGGATTGCGTTTGAATATGTCAGAAAAGGCAAGCACTTTGCGCTGCACGTCCGGGGAGACAGCATGAAGGATGCAGGAATTATGGACGGCGATATCGCGGTAATTCTGCAGCAAAGCACCGCGGAAAACGGTGATATTGTCGTTGCAATGGTCGAAGATGCGGTTACCCTGAAACGGTTCTACAAAGAGAAAAACAGGGTGCGCCTCAAGGCCGAGAATCCTGCCTTTCCTCCGATCTACACGCAGGACGTTCGTATTCTCGGGAAACTCGCTCACCTCATTCGCAACTATGTCTAAAATGCCCGGCGTCTATCTGCTGCTCGGTCCGGAAGCCGGGGAGAAGCAGGACTTCATCGATTCAGTCCGGGCGGCAATCCAGAAACGCACAGGCGAAAAGCCGGAAGAGGCCAAATTCTACCAGTTCGAGACACCGGTGGCGGAGCTTCTTGCCCAGATCAGAAATGGCTCGCTTTTCGCTGCTCACCGGTTGGTGCTCCTGGAAGGAGTGGAACAGGTTCGAACCAAATCGGATGTGGAGGCACTCGTTGCCTACTGTGGAAAGCCCGCCGAGGACGTCACGCTGTTGCTTCTGAGTGAAGAACCTCAGGTGGACAAGCGCCTTTCCGCGGCAATTCCATCGGACCGACGCAAGATCTTCTGGGAGATGTTCGACAACCAGAAACTCGGATGGGTAACTTCTTATATGCGCCGTCTGGGATGTGCAATAAGCGCAGAGGCGGCAAATCTGTTGCTCGAGCTGGTGGAGAACAACACACAGGAACTGCGTGTCGAATGCGATCGGCTTGCGCTTTTCTTCGGAAAGGATCATGAAATTCAATTTGCCGACATCGAGCATTTTATCTATCACAGCAAAGAGGAAAATGTATTCACCCTGTTTGCGGAAATTGCTGCCGCAAATTTTCTGAACGCGCTGGAAATTCTGCAGAAGATCATGCTCGGGAGCGATGGAAACCCTGTGGGCATAATGGCCGGCCTGACCTGGCAGTTTCGCCGTTTGCTTGGCGTGCAAATTCTCCTGGATGACCGGTACGCGGTTCATGATGCGTTTCAGCGGATGAACATCCGGAGCAAGAGGACTCAGAAAGACTACGATGCCGGCCGGCAGAACTATAAACGGGACGCGCTCGAACGGATTGTGCTCCTTGCGGGTAAGTACGACGCGCTCCTGCGTCGGACGGCGAGCAGCCTGCATCCGCTGCTCATGCAGATGTTTCTCTACTCGGTGGTCGTTCGCAAGGGAGCAGAGGCGGAAGTTCCGGATTATGAGCGTGGCGAGTACGAGCTATAGTCGGTAGTCTGGGCCCGCTCAAGCGGAGGAACCGCTCAAGCGGAGGGCCCCGCGGTAGCGGAGGGGCCTTCTGCGGCGTAATCCGCATCCGGTTTTCGCTGCTCGCCGAGTGCGGCCTGGACTTCCCTCGCTTTTCGTTCGCTGATTCCCGCTGCAGCGGCAAGGGTGGAAGGCTCTGCAGCAACCATTGCGGCGATATTACTGAACGTCTCGAGTAGCATTCTGCTCCGTTTCGGTCCTATTCCCGGAACCCCCTCCAGTTTTCCGAGGCCGATATCCTTCTGGCGAAGCCGCTGATTGAATCCAGTTGCAAAACGATGCGCCTCGTCTCTCACCGCCTGCAGCACCCGCAGGGGTGGCGAGCCGTGAGGGAGCAGAACCGGATCCGATCTTCCGGGCAGATACACCTCTTCGTTCTTCTTGGCGAGTCCGATCAACGGAATTGTGAGGCCGAGCGCCTGCAGAATCGACATTGCTGCGCTCACCTGCCCCTTGCCTCCGTCAATCAGGATAAGATCCGGCGCCGGAAGATTTTCATTCATGACCCGGGTGTAGCGACGCGCGACTACCTCCCGCATTGATGCAAAGTCGTCGATGGCACCGTCGAGAGTCTTCACATGGAATCGGCGATAGCGAGGTTTGTCCGGTACTCCGTCCTTGAATGAGACCATCGATGCAACGGTATGTTTGCCTGAAAGCTGCGCTATATCGAATCCTTCGATTCGTATGGGCAAACGCGGAAGTTTCAGGACCTGTTTCAACTCCTCCAGTGCCGGGATGTTGCCGCGTTCCCTGATCCGCTTTTCAAGGTCCTGTCGGGCGTTTTCGACTGTCATGCGCATAATGGATGCGTCGCGTCCCTCTTCGGGTGTGGACACAACTACGTGCAGGTCATGCGTCTTCACGAAGTAATCGGAGATGGGAGTCGTATCCATCGGGAACGGAAGAAACAGTTTCGTCGGAGGTTTTCGCACGGTTTCATAATACTGAAGAAGAAATTGCGCCAGGTCTTCTTCGTCGGACCCGTAGACCTGAGTCCGGAAAATATCGCTTCCGAGCAGCTTGCCGTTGCGCATCTGAAACACGACGAATGAGGCTATCTCCTCTTTCGCCGCAGATGCCACATAGTCACGTGCGTCGAGATCGAAATCCATGACCTGTTGATCCGACTGGAGTGTCCGGATTGCGGCTATGCTGTCGCGAAGCTCGGCCGCACGTTCAAATCGGAGGGCGGCGGAATCCTCGCTCATCTTCTGTTCGAGTTGTGCGGTCAGCTCTTCGGTTTGTCCGGACAACAATGCACGGATATGATCCACGTTCTCGCGGTAACCGTCGTGATCTATGCGTCCCGCGCACGGTGCTGTGCATCTGCCGATATGAAAGTACAGGCACGGGTGATCCTTTTTTTTCAGCGGTCCCTTGCACTTGCGCAGCGGAAAGAGCCGCTCTATCAATTCCAGGTAAGTGTCCAGGCTCTGAACGCTCGGGAAGGGGCCGAAGTACTCCGATCCGTCGTGGACAATGCGTCGGGTGCGGAATACCCGTGGATACTCGTCGTTCGTGATCCGGATGACCGGATAGGTCTTCCCGTCCTTCAGGTTTATGTTATATCGCGGTTTCCACCGCTTGATGAGATTGTTCTCCAGAATGAGCGCTTCGTACTCGTTCTGCGTGATGATGTAGTCTATCTGAGCCACTTTCTTCAGGAGCGTTGATGTCTTGATATCCTTGTTTCCGGTGAAATACGATCGAACGCGATTAATGAGGATCTTTGCCTTGCCGACATAGATAATGCGGCCTGTGGCGTCTTTCATGAGGTAGACGCCGGGCTGTCGGGGGAAGTGGGATATACTCTTTCGGTTGAGTGTGTGTTTCTCCATTTTTGCCGATAATAATGTATTAAACTTATGGGAAAAAGAGCAATTGCATTGCCCTGCGCGCTCTTTCTGCTCAGTATAGGTTCTCTGCTCGCGCAGAACCAGACCATAACGCTGGGAAAAGACACCGGGTGGGGAGATCTTGAAGAAAAAAGCAACCTCGTTACCAAACCCGGATGGCAGGGTTACATGGATCTGTCCCTCGGTCCTGACGAGTATGCGGTCGATCAGGATACCGATCTCCTGCTGCACTTCGATTCAACCAGCGTCAGAGATGCTTCGGGTCGCTGGAGTGTGGTAAAGAGCGGAATCAGCACGAGGACGTCGATACCCCGAATGGGTCGTGGTGCGGCGGTTTTTACCGCCGGAAGCGGTGGTATTGAGCTCAGTGCTCCTCCTGACAGCCTGTTTGGTCCCGGCAACACGAGCGGTAGCTTTTCAATAGAGTTCTGGCTGTATTCGGTCGGCGGTCAGGACGGAAATACCGTTCTCAGATGGACCGGCGCCAGATCGCTGAACGGTAAGCCGGTCTCTCAGGAAGTCAGTATCGATATTTCCGATGATCGGCTATCTTTTCGCTTCGTCAATTTCTTCATTTCCGCATCCGACAGTCCGGAGACGGTCTCCCTCCGGGGCGTTCAACATCAGATCCCGCGAACGTGGCATCACCATCTGATCAGGTACAACCGATCGACCGGACTCATCGAGTACCTGGTGGACGGCCAGCCGGAAGCCGTTACGTACGCAACGTCCACCGGTCACGAAGGCGGAAATGTGTACGTCCCGTATGCCGGACGGCTCTCCAACGGTCACCTGTTTCTCGGGCCCGAGTTAACCGGAATGATGGATGAGTTTCGAATAGAGAAACGGGTGGTTGATTCACCGCACCTGGATGTTGTTTCCGACACTCGCGGAGTTGCGGTATCGAAGGTATTCAGTCTGCAGTATGCAGGGTCGCGCCTTGCAACCATTACCGCACAGTATGCGACGCCCGGTGAGACTGCCATACTTTTCTTTTATCGGATGGGCGACCGAAGTAACGGTTCGAAAATTCTCGACGCGCAATGGACTCCCTTTGTTCCCGGCACGGATTTTCTCCGAGATGGTAAACCGATTCGCGGGCGATTCATCCAGGTGCGCGCCGAGCTCCTTCCGGATGGTCCGCACCTCGACTCTCCGTCACTTGGATCCGTGGTAATTTCCTACGTGCCCGATCTTCCGCCCCCTCCGCCGGTCCGCGTTACCGCGCGCGCGGGCAACGGAGAGGTGACGCTTCAATGGTCATCCCTCCCGCACTCCAGCATCAAAGGGTACCTCGTCTACTATGGCGACCGACCCGGGCAGTATTTCGGAACCGGGATTCCGGACGGAGCCTCTCCGATCGATGTGGGGAATGTGACCAGTATTACTCTGAAGGGGCTTTCAAATGGCAAACTTTACTATTTTGTTGTGTCGGCCTATGATGAGTCCGGGGTGAACCATGCGAGTGCGCTGTCGCAGGAAGTCAGTGCGCGCCCCCTGAGGGTGTATTGATGGCAAAGAACAAACTCGGTGCCGTTTTTCATCAGGCCAAACAGGCCTACCGGGCGCGCGACTACCAGACAGCCGAAAAACTCATCCACAAGGTGCTCGAAGATGCCGAGGGTTCATCGACGGCGCATATTCTTCTCGGAACAGTATTCGGCAATACCGGACGCCATCAGGAAGCAATTGCCGAGTTCAATCGTGCAATTGAACTGAAGCCTGAGAACGCGGAGGCATTCAATAATCTTGGCGTCGTATACCGTCAGATCGGCCAGCCGCGCGACGCACTCTACTGGCTGACTCGTGCAATCGGATTGAATCCTGGAAAGGCTGACATTCACTATAATCTGGGGAACGTTCACAAGGCGCTTCACAACTATGATGAGGCGATCGAAGCGTACGGGAAGGCGATATCGATAGATCCCGCCCTTGCATCCGCGTACAACAACCTGGGGACGTTGTATGAGCAGCGAGGTGAGTTCACCCAGGCCTCTCAGGTGCTGTCCGAAGGCCTGAACGCGGACGAGAACAGTCCGACAATTCGGTACAACCTCGGAATTTCATTGCAGTCGGAAGGGAAACTGGATGAGGCCCGGGAGCAGTATGAGCGTGCGGTGAAGGTTCGTCCGGGCTGGACAGATGGTCTGAACAATCTCGGCATCGTACTGCAGAAGCTGGACCTTCACGACGAATCCATTCACATGTTTCAGGAAATCCTCAAGATAGAACCGGACAATCCAACAGCACACAACAATATTGCAACAGTCCTTGCAAAACAGGGCCGACCGGATGAGGCTATTGCATACTTCAAACGTGCGCTCAAGAACAAGCCCGATTACGTGCGCGCGGCTACCAACCTCGGGCAGATAATGGAGACGTACCATAATCAGAACGAATCGCTGGAGGAGTTGCGTTCTCTCGTTGCCCATTCTCCGGAAAATCCTGACCTGAGATTCCAGCTCATTCATGTTCTGGTCAATCTTCAGCGTTTCGCAGAGGCGGAGAAGGCACTTCGCCATATCCTGTCGCGTAATCCGAAATCGGCCCGTGCGTGGCAGGAACTCGGCGGAGTGTACACCCGGCTCGGAAAGACGAAAGAGGCGGCGGAGTGCTATCGAAAATTCCAGTCGCTGGACCCCGATAATGTTGAGTTCCGTTTCGAGCTTGCCCGAATACTTCGGGATCTCAAGCAGTATGACACCGCGCTGTCGGAAGTCGAACTGTACCTTGCAGCGGTGCCGGATGATCTTCGAGCCGGATTGCTCAAGGGTGAACTGCTGAGTCTGTCAGGACGTCCCGGGGAAAGTGTTGAGGTTCTCGAACGGCTGAAGATCCAGTACCCGGACAATGGGAATGTCCTTGCCGCGCTTGCTGAAGCCTACAGACTTTTCGGCGATCGTGATCGGGCAATCGGCGCGGCGGATGAACTCATCAGCCTCCAGGGAATACGGGCAGATCCCGAGGACATTGAGAAACTGAACGAAAGCCTCGGCCTTTACGAAAAGGCGGTGGAAGCTTTTGAGCGCGAGCACGAGGCGGAGTGGCAACAGAGTCTCGAGCGCCTTGGAAGGCTTACTGCCGAAGGTTCTCCATCGGACGATCGGGAGTCGTCGGTTGGTCTCCTGCAGTCCGAAGAGATTGGTGGCGGCCTTGAAGACGAAGATTCGCTCCTGGATTTCCAGGACGACTCGGAGGATGATGCGGAAGCGGCCGAGTTGGAAGACGTGGATGAGGAAGGAGAAGAGGAATCCTGGGATGGTCTGGTTTCGGAAGACCGGCAGCTCGAGGAAGCGGCAAGGAGTGAGGGCGACGATGGCTTTTCGTTTGACGATCTGATTTCGGACGGAGACACACCTCCTGAAGAAGGAGAACCGGAATACGACTGGCCGGAGGGCAAGAAGCCCGATCTTTCTATCTTCAAAGAGGATGAACAGGATGCGGCGCAGCGTGCACAGCCTGGATTCCCTCCTCAGCCGCAGTACGGCGCTCCTTCGTGGGGCCCGTCCCCATTTGGCTCTCCCCCAGTGGGGTCGCCGAACAATTTTCCACCCTACGGCGTGCCACCGCAGGCTGGTGTCCCACCGACGGCTGGTGTCCCACCGACGGCTGGTGTCCCACCGACGGCTGGTGTCCCACCGACGGCTGGGGGCCAGCCGTTGGCCGGGCAGCTGGACGAAACGCCGGGTATGCCCGGTTCCGGAGGGCAGCCTTCGGGGTCTACGCAAGCCGACGCGTCCCCCGCTGCCGGAGCGGTATCGCCCGCCGGCGCAGCGCCCGGTTCCGCTGGCGCCGACTCGTCCGGAGGTGGTGGTGGGGTTTCTGGCGGCGCAGGTTCGGCTGGCAATGCGGTT
>CAZKMA010000003.1:28038-59638 GCA_964553615.1 uncultured Spirochaetales bacterium
ATGCTCCTTACGGAGCACGCAGCGGTACTGCGGGTGCAACGAACAAGGAACCATCCGAGACCGAACGCGAAGCGAACATGCTCGATTATCTGGTCAATCTGACCCACGAACTGCCGCCCGACCGCGCGAAGAACTTCGAGCATAGCGAGTTCAAGCTTCGCATAGAATCGCTCAAGTCCAAGCTCTCCGGACGTCACGGACTGCTCCAGCGGATGCAGCAATACCGTGATGAGGCCGGGATGCCGAATGATTCGGATTCCGAACCCAGGCCGATTACCGCCTCCCGAATTGCGGATACATTCACCTTTCTGCGACGACTGGCAGGAAACCTTCCCGATCATTCGGTCGGTGAGATCCTTCAGGATCGTGCAGACGGTCTTCTTGCTCGGCTGAAGGCAATCCGGCTGGCCGAGGGGCTTGAATGAGCGCCGAGGAGCAACTTTCCCGGGTTGCGGCATACATCGATCGCATGCCGAGTCTGCCGCCCACTGTTGCCAAGGTACTCGAGATCTGCAACGACCCGGCCACTTCGCCGGTAGACCTGAACCGGGTTATCAGTCTGGATCCTGTCCTTATGGCCCGTGTCCTGAGACTTATAAACTCGGCATACTACGGCCTGTCGACCAAAGTCGTGTCCATGGTTCGTGCCATAATAATGCTTGGAATCAACACGGTGAAGAATCTCGCGCTGAGCACCGCAGTCATGGACACGCTGAACCGAAAGAGCGATCTCGGAGTGCTCAGTCCGGTCGGGTTCTGGCGTCATTCGCTCGCGGTCGGTGTCACGTCCCGGCTTCTTGCGCGGGTTCGGGGCGAGCCGGCGACGGCTCTCGACGAGTATTTCGTTGCAGGGTTACTGCACGATATAGGCAAAATTCCTATGGATCGAGTGCTGGCAAGGGATTACGCGGCGGTGTTGAAGTCCTGCAGAGAGCGGGAAATTCCGCTTTTCGTCGCCGAGCGTGAGCTGCTCGGGTTCGACCATTCGGACTCCGGACGGCTCATCGTCGAGGCCTGGCACCTCGGTCGGGTCATCCAGGATACGGTGACTTATCACCATCGCCCCGGCGAGTATGTTGGTCCGGACCGGGATGTTGTCTATACCGTCCATGCAGCAAGCCAATTCGTGAACTCCGCGGCAATCGGGCATTCAGGTGATTCGTTCCCTGCGCCGCTTGATACGATCGTTGCCGAAGGGTTGAATGTGGACGAGGAGCAAATCTCCCAACTCGCAGACCGCGTCGATGCCGAAGTTCAGAAAGCTGAAATTTTTCTCAAGGTGTTATAATGCAGATACGTTTCTGGGGCGTTCGCGGCTCAATTCCCACTCCGGGTTCCGGTACGGTTCTTGTGGGAGGGAACACCTCATGTATTGAATTGCAGTACGGCGACGAAGGGCATCTGGTCATTATCGATGCCGGTACCGGAATCAGGGAGCTTGGCGACGAACTCATGCGGCGAGCTCGAACGGGCTCCGGGGATGAGGATACGGGGGAGATCCACGCATCGCTGTTTCTTACCCACACTCACTGGGATCACATCATGGGGTTCCCGTTCTTCGGCCCGATTTATCGGCCCGGTACGACGATCGATCTGTATGGTCCGGTAACCTGGGAGGACGAGTCGCTGCGAAAGGTCATTGGACACCAACTGAGTTATCAGTATTTTCCCGTTCATTCGGGCGAACTCGCGGCAACGCTCAGGTTCCATGAGCTCCGTCAGGAGACGGTAGAGCTTCCCGGCGGGATGATTGTACGGAGCACCTACCTGAATCACCCGGTTCTCTGTCTGGGCTATCGTTTCGAGTACCGCGGCCGTTCGGTCGTTACTGCCTTCGATACCGAACCGTTCCGGAACGTCTTCCCGACGGATCCTGACCACCCGGATTTCGATCCGGATATTGCCGAAGAGGGCGCGCGGGCAGCCGAAGAAGAGGATGCGCGTCTGCGTTCCTTCTACAGCGGTGCTGATCTGCTTATCCACGATGCGCAGTACACGCGCGAAGAATACTGGAAGCAGCGGGTAGGGTGGGGGCACAGCTCAATCGAAGATGCTATGGAGAACGCCATCGCCGCGCAGGCGGCGCACCTCGTGCTCTTTCATCATGACCCGGAACGGAGCGATTCGCAGCTCGACCGTTTCATCGAGGATTGTCGCCGACAGGGAAGCGAGCACAATCTTCTGGTAGACCTTGCTCGGGAGGGACTCATCATCGATATTGAAGAAGAGCATGAGTATTGATCAAACCGATTGCCATTTTTTCGGAATCCTTATACAATACAGCTCGCCGAATTCGGGGGATTAGCTCAGTTGGTAGAGCGATAGGTTCGCAATCTATAGGTCAGGGGTTCGAATCCCCTATCCTCCATATCAGTCTTCTTCAGGGCGTTGCATGAAAAGACGGCCGAAGGAAATATACGATCCCGGTGAACTTCTTCGAGTGCGGCGAAACCTGGGTTCCGTTACCCCCGAAGAGGCCAGAGAGGCGGCACGCCTTCTCGGCGGAGAGGTCGGGGTAGAGCGCTCAGATGCTCCGCCGGCACGTGGGAACGCAGATCTTCAGGCGCCGAGGGTAATCCAGAACGGATGGATCAATCGGCCCCCCCGAGTAGAGACCGAAACACGACGCGATCAGAAAACGCAGGAACGATCCACGGTGCCTTCCCGCGCCAGGTCACTGCACTATCTGCGCATGCTGTTTCGGGCGGCTTTTCCTCCCCATCGGCTTATTCCAGTTATCGCCGCCCTGTTCGCAGTTTTCCTCCCGTTCAGCAGGACGGAGAAGCAGTTGCGTGCGCAGTTCGTTCGGGACCTGAAGGAGTACCTGCTTCGCCCAATCGAGACCATAGTGCTTGCCGCGCGACGACTGCGGCACTATCTCGAAGCGGAAAGCTTTGACCGTACGGTGCTCGATCTTTTCGCTTCCTGGGATCTTGAGTTTATCCGGCGCGAGATCAGCGCCTACGATTTCTCAGGCCGTGGAATTCCGATCATCGCATTTCTGCCGTTGTTGCGCGTTGTATACCGGCCAATTGTCGCGTTTCGGCACGCTGGAAGCGGTACCGCTCATCTCGTTCTGCACCGGGCCTTTGATCTGGCAAAAAAGGACTCGGAAACTGCTCCTTCAAGCATCGAACACCTCACCTCGCTCGTCATGGTTGCCGACTCCGCACTCAATGATCTTTTTGATCGCATAGCACCAAGACTCTATCCGTTGCTCATGCTTGCCGTTTCGCCCGTCCATCGCTCGTACGATGACCTGTTTCTGCATGACTGGACCGCCATTTGCGCGTTCGTCCGGCTGCAACCGAATGAAATTCTGCTTCCGGATGGTACCGCCGTTACGAGGAATTCCGCAGGACGCGATGCGGGAACCCTTTCCGAGGATGGCGTCGTCTCCGAAGACGAAGATGCCAATCCATCCGCCGCGCCAGAGACACCGACTGATCCGACCGAGGAACGTGTTCCGTCGACGATCAAAGAACACCCTGAGGCGACGGATCCGCTTATCGTGGTTATGGGGGCTGCCTCCGGGCTCACCGCCCGGGGCGTTGCAACCACAATTGTGGGCGGCCCTTCCAACCAGCTCAGCATGGGACGCCTTTTCGCCGGGCTCAAGCTCCTCTCCCCGGGGCTGCACACGGTTCGATGCCGCGAGGGGTTCAGCCTGCACTTCGAGCTCTCCGATCTGCTGCTCGAGTGGTACTACACTGTTTCCGACGGTGGGAGGTTTGCAGCAGACTCCACCGGCTATCCGCCGGTCGTGTCCGCGAACGCTCTCGGAGAGAAGCTCCAGTCCGTTGCATCGCTTTTTGCGGCAGCCGGCGACGAACTCGTCCTGAACCGGGCAACCGCCTATACCTTCCCTGACGTTGGCCTGTCTGACCATCCCGTGGATGTCGCTGTGCCTATCCCTTTTCGGAGTAACGGGACTCTCCTGCTGGTTGCTTCGCAGATCCTGACTGCCGCCGCACGGCTGTTCGAGCGCGTTGCCGGAGACGTTCGGGAACTCGGAATCCCTCTCAGGGAAGCGGCCCTGCGCGAATACGAATCGATATGGGCCGGATGGTCGCCGGAACCCGAAACGGACGGTGGTGACGAGCCGCTTTTCCCCATCGACGGGTGAGACTTTTGGAGTATAATCAGCTATGAAAGCGAATGTACGAACCGTTACCCTGGCGCTATTCGCCGTGACATTGCTCGTTGCCTGCAGCGGCAGAAACACGAACGAGGCTCCGCCTTCCAGTAATTCCGGGAAGCTCGGTGAATACGACGGGAAACCGCTCGGGCAGATCGCTGTCGCTGCGACCTTCGAATACCCTGCAGATTTCAGTATTACAACGACGCGGAGCGAGATTGTGAAACGGTGGGGAGAACCGGTGAAGTCGGTGAGCGAAAAGGTGACGAGTCCGAACGACCCGAACACGAAAGATACCCGGACAAAGCTCGAGTACAACGGGTTCTCATTCCTGTTCTACACCATGGCAGCCAGAAATCAAGAGATCCTGGTGGCAACAACCATAACATCGCCCGCCTATCCGGTGAGCAACGGCATGCGAGTTGGAATGTACAAGTCGGTCATGCTCCAGAAGTTCGGCGAGCCGACATTCGTGGAGAAAAACGCGTACATCTATACGTCCAATACCACGGAACCCAAGCATATGAATGAAGAGCTCTACCTCTCGGGGGACACAGTCAGCAGGATTGCCATCTATCCCGATACGTTCTGAGGCGCTCCAGCTTCCGTCATTCCCATTCTGCTACTCTTTACATTTCGGGCGGATTTCGGTACCAATAAAGGATTATGACAAGAAGATTTACCGCCACCGGTCACCTGATCGATTCAGGAATACTAACGAAGATTTTCAATCTCATCATTTCCGAAGGTGCAGACTACCACGTTGTCTCATTCACTATCGGCAAGATGAACACGGAATTTTCGACGCTCGAGATTGATCTCATCTGCAATTCCGGAGAGCAACTCGAGGTGTTGACGCAGAAACTCGTTCAGGTTGGATGCTATGAACGGACGGCAGCCGAAACTCTTCTCAAGCCCTGTCCGAAAGACGGCTGCGTTCCCGACGAGTTTTACTCGACCTCCAATCACCGGACCGAAGTCTTCCACGAAGGAAGCTGGCGTGAGGTCGGCAGTCAGCGAATGGATGCGGTCATCGTAATCGATGGGCAGAACGCGCGCTGCGTGAAGCTGCGGGACGTTCGCCGGGGTGATCTTGTTGTCTGCAGCCCCGAATCAGTCAGGGTATTTCCGCCTTTCAGAGATCGGCAGGGTGATCTCTTTGGCTTCATGACAAACGATGTCTCCTCCGAACGAAGTGTGGATGTTGTGGTCGAACGTGTTGCACACGAGCTGCGCGAATGTCGCAGAGCCGGGAAAAAGGTGGTCTTTGTCGCTGGTCCCGTCATTGTTCATACCGGAGGGCGCGGCGCGCTCGAATCCCTCATTCGCAACGGATACGTGCAGGGCATGCTCGCCGGTAATGCTCTTGCGGTTCACGATCTGGAGTCCGTGTTCTTCGGTACATCGCTTGGCGTGGCGGTTTCAACCGGAAAGCCGACACACGAAGGACACAAGAACCACATGAGGGCAATCAACCGTATTCGGTACCATGGATCTATCAGGGCTGCAGTCGAGGCTGGCGCAGTGACTCGCGGTGTCATGTACGAGCTTGAACGGCAGAATGTTCCGTACTGCCTTGCCGGCTCCATCCGGGACGATGGCCCGTTACCCGAGACAGTGAATGACATGATCGAGGCGCAGCGTCAATACGCCGAAATAGTGTCGGGCGCAACCATGGTCATCATGCTCTCCTCCATGTTACACTCCATCGGCACCGGAAACATGCTCCCATCGTGGGTCAAGACGGTGTGTGTCGATATCAATCCAGCAGTTGTGACAAAGCTCGCAGACCGCGGATCAAGCCAGGCCGTCGGCGTGGTGAGCGATGTCGGCCTCTTCCTCCGTGCGCTGGCTGCACGGCTCGAGCCTTCAGCCATCGATGGAGCACCCGCCGACGGCGCCGCCGAGGCGGGAAATGATTCGCACAACGAAGGCAGCAGAACAGGAGTCGGCCACAATGAACGTTGATGCTATTTTGAAAACACTGCATCCACTCGAAGTGAAGGTGCTTCGACACTTCGGCAATGGCGCGGAGATAGGGCCCGCAGGCATGATTGACGCGCTGGGGTTCAACCTCGGCCAGTGTAATCAGGCGCTGAGCTGGCTTTCGGGCAGAAGCGCAATCAGCGAAAAGTCCCGGATTCAACGCGTTGCATACGAACTCACCGACCTCGGCCGGGACTACCGCGAAAACGGTACGCCGGAAGAGCGCATTCTGAAGCTCCTGTCGGAGGGCGGGCCCCGGCGAATGCCGGACATTTCCCGCGAGCTCGGGCTGGAGAACAAAGACGTCGGTTCGGCTTTCGGTCAGCTTTCACGGGAAGGCGCGCTTGGCATGGACGATGAGAAGAGGGTCACGGCAACCGATGCGGGGAAGGCAGTTTCGGTGCAACTTGTGCGTTCTCTGCTCGATCGAAGCCGCGGAGCCGATATCATTGACGACGGGGAATTGTCGGATGCAGAGCGATCTGCAATGGGCGGAATAAGCAAGAAGCGTGGTGCCTCGAACAGCGCATTCCGGGTTGTCGAACGGGAAGAGGTAATCTTCGAGTTGACTGAGGATGGGATGAGCATCAAGAAGGGTCTCGAGGCTGCCGGCATAACCGGTGAAGGGATCGGCTCTGTTACCGTCGAAATGTTGAAGGATGGCTCCTGGAAGGGGCAGCAGTTCCGCGCATACAACGTGCAGTTCCCACCTGGACGGCTCATTCCCGGTCGGCGAAATGCGTACAGCGAATACCTGGACCAGGTCAAGGACAAGCTGAGCTCCCTCGGTTTTGAGGAGTTTGATGGCCCCCTGGTCGAGACCGAGTTCTGGAACAGCGACGCGCTGTTCATGCCGCAATTTCATTCCGCTCGTGACATCCACGATGTTTACTACATCAAGAATCCGGATCATGCACGAGAAATTGAAGAGCCGTATCTTTCGCAGGTATCCCAGACTCACGAAGATGGCTGGAAGACCGGCAGTACCGGCTGGAACTACAAGTTCGACACCGACTTCACGCGCAGATTGATCCTCCGCAGTCAGGGCACGGTACTGTCGGCAAAGCAGCTTCCGAAGGCGAATGTGCCCGGACGATACTTCGGTATTGTTCGCTGTTTTCGCTACGACAAGGTGGATGCAACCCACCTGTCGGACTTCTATCAGACCGAAGGCATTGTGCTCGGCGAGGATGTAAACCTCCGGACGCTGCTTGGGTTGCTGAAGATGTTTGCAGAGGAGCTCGCCGGAGCGACCGAAGTAAAATACGTTCCAGGGTATTTCCCGTTTACCGAGCCGTCGGTGGAAGTTCACATTAAGCACCCCGTGCTGGGGTGGTTTGAGCTGGGAGGGTCCGGTATTTTTCGACCCGAGGTAACCAGGCCGCTTGGCATAGACGTGCCGGTGCTCGCCTGGGGACTGGGGATAGATCGGATGGCGCTCATGCATCTGGGACTGGACGACCTCCGGGAGCTCTTCAGTCAGGACATCGAGAATGTGCGGCTGCGGAGGAGGAAGTAACCGATGCCCAAAATCGAAGTGAACGAGAAAACGCTGTATCACTATACCGGCAGGAGTTTTTCAACCGACGCCGAGCTCGAAGAGGCGCTGACCTGTGCAAAGGCGGAGCTTGATGGCCGGGATGAAGAGCAAGGGCTTCTCAAGATTGAACTGAACGATACAAACCGACCGGACCTCTGGTCGACCGCCGGACTTGGCCGACAGATACGAGTTCATCTTGGCGGCAAGATGCCGGTATATCCCTTCTTTTCGCGCGAAGGGAACGTGCAGGAAGCGGGAAAGCGGCTCGTCCTTGTCGATTCCGAGCTTCGACAGTCGCGGCCGTATATTGCGGCGTTTGAGGTGACCGGAAAGCCCATCGACGAAGCGACATTGAATGACCTCATTCAGACACAGGAGAAGCTGTGCTGGAACTACGGCAGAAAACGAAAATCCATAGCGATGGGCGTATACCGTGCCAAACTCATACAGTATCCGGTCCACTACAAGGCGGTAGATCCGAACGCGACTCGTTTCGTTCCCCTGGGGATGACTCGTGAGCTGTCGCTCAGAGAAATCATAACAGAACATCCGAAGGGCCAGGAGTTTGGCCCTATCGTCAGTGATCTCCGGGCAATGCCCTTTCTGACCGATGCGAACGGCGAGGTCCTGAGCTTTCCGCCAATTATCAACAGCGCGAAGGTCGGCGCCGTGGAGGTGGGGGACAGTTCCCTCTTTGTCGAGCTGACCGGGACCGACATGCCGTCGCTTCTGCTGTCTGCATCTATTGTGGCGTGCGACCTGGCGGATGCGGGATTTACCGTTCTCCCGGTGAAGATTCAGTATCCTTACGACACGCCACTCGGCCGGTCGATAGTTACCCCGTACTATTTCCAGAAGCCGATCCACGTTCAGTCATCATTTGCCAACAAGATGCTCGGAGAAGAACTGACTGCGGTAGAGGCGATTTCCTGTGTCCAGCGAATGGGATGTAAAGTGACTGAAAAACAGGGAACACTCGAGGTCTTTCCTCCCGAGTATCGAAACGATTTTCTGCACCCGGTGGATGTGGTCGAAGACATCATGATGGGTCGAGGGATGGGGACCTTTACGCCTGCACAGCTCACCGATTTCACCGTCGGTCGCCTTACCCGCATAGAGCTGTTTTCCCGCAAGGCGAAGGGTGTTCTCGTGGGACTCGGTTTTCAGGAGATGCTGTTCAACTATCTGGTGTCCGGGAAGGATCTCATTGAGCGAATGTACCCGGAGCAGGAATCGGTCTCCTGCAATCAGGCTTTCGTGCGTGAAAACGTGGTGGTCCAGATCGTCAACCCGATGTCGGAAGGATACGAGTTCGTGCGGAGCTCGATTCTCCCTCAGCTTCTTGCGTCCGAGGCTGCTTCGGCAAGCGCGCCCTATCCCCACCACATCTTCGAAGCCGGCAAGATTGCGGTCAGGGACAATGAGGATACGACCGGGACGCGCACGATTAACAGTCTTGCACTGATCTCCGCCGATCCGCAGTCAAACTTCAATACGGTGAGCGCTCAGATTGCCGCACTCTTCTACCTGCTCTATCGCGAATATTCGGTGGAAGAATCCGAAGATCCGCGGTTCATTGCGGGACGTGCGGCAAGGATTGTGTGCAACGGAGTACATGTGGGAGATTTTGGCGAGGTTCATCCGGAAGTGTTGACGAAGTGGGGAATTCAGATGCCCTGCACCGCGGCGGAGCTGGATCTTGATCTGATTTCAGGATAGTGGAAAGACCACCTGGATGCGCGTCCGACCGGACGCGCTTTGCAGCTCGATTTCTCCGTGCAATTGAGCGACAAGCCTTTTCACAATCTGCAGGCCCAGGGTTTCGGTGGTGTTCAGGCCCTTGCCCTCCGGAAACCCAATCCCATCGTCGATGAGCTCTATGGTCAGATTATTGTCTTTGCTGCGTGCCGTCAGCCCCACCGATCCTGTCTGCCGGCCGTCGAATGCGTGCCTCATAGCGTTTGTGACAAGCTCGGTGACAATCAGTCCGCACGGGATGGCCAGGGAAATGGAAATCCGGATATCGTCTACATCCACGTTGAACTTCAGGTCCTGGGCTTCGAGACCGCTTCCAGCAAGAAGGTTCACGATCTTGCGGAAATAGTCCGGCAATCTAATGCGGGATAGCTCAGCGGAGCTGTAGAGGAGTTCATGCGCGAGCCACATGGACCGTATTTTGTTTCTGCTCTCCAGGAGGATCCGTCTCACTTCGGAATTCGAGCTGAAACGGCTGTTCAGGCTCAGAAGGCTCGAAACGAGCTGCAGATTGTTCTTGACGCGGTGATGCACCTCTTTCAGGAGGACATCCCGTTCCCCCAGCATCTCCTTGAGGCGGACTTCCGTCCGTTCGCGTTCTTCAATTTCAGCGCGGAGCAACTTTGTCTGTGACTTTACCCGCTCTTCAAGATGAAGATGGTACTCTTCGTTCTCCTGCAGCAGACGCGCACGTTCGAGCACCGACTCAATGGAGTGTTCGAGAACACCCATTTCCAGGATAGGCTTCGTCACAAAATCCCAGGCTCCGTGTCTCAGCGCCGAGATCGCGTCACTCAACACTCCGGCCCCGGAGACGACGATGATGGGAGTACGTGTGTCGGTCTTTCGTATGGCCTTGATGACCTCTATACCGTCCATTCCGGGCATTCGCAGATCGCATAACAGAACGTTCGGGTGCTGGTCGTGGAAGATCCGCAGGCCCTCTTGGCCATCCTGAGCGGTCTGGACGAGGTACCCTCGTTGACGCAAGAACATTGCAATTGTTTTTGCAAGCAGCGCGTCGTCGTCGATGTAGAGAATCGTTGCCGAGCTGTCCATCCGGTTGGTGTCCATTCCTGCACTCATTCCAGGAGATTCCACAATATGCGGCAAACAAAGTGTGGTCAACTTCTTGAAAAAGTGCGATAAGTGACGATACACTAGATATGATGACTGCGCAACGCAGTGGGTTGCCCCAGGTGTTGATTCCCTATCCGGGACCGGCGTCCCAACCGGGCGCGCAGGATATTTTTGTGTATCTCCGCCCCGAAACCAACGGTGTGAAAGTTGAAAGCGCCGTTCTGAAGGTAATCGAACGTTGTCCTGCTTATCATCACCAGATGAATCTCGTCTATCTGGCAAACGTCCCGGGTGAGTTCATTACCGAAAACCACATAGTTGAACATCATTATGCGCTGAAGCTGGAGTTTGCCGTCCACGGCAAGCAGGTGTTTACCCCGTCAATGAGACAGGCCTTTTCGAAGTTTTTCGACGTGCCGTTCGAAAGCGCCCCGATTATCGGATCGTTTGAAGCGCTGCACCTGCTCGGCATTGGGCCCGAAGAGCTCTTCTCCCGATGGGTACCGGAAGAGGACTTGATGTCAGTCAACGGGCAATCCATCAAGCGGATTCAGGAATATTACGTCGTTAACTATGATATCCCGGCTCTGTTGCACAAGAACAGTCGCGGAACCGACATTGCGGTTATGATCTTTCGAGTTGAGCTCGGGTATGTTTTTTTCAATGAGCTTGTCGAGCAGATGCGGGATGCGCTGATAGAGAAAGGATTGCTGAGCGTACGGGTCCCACCGAGCCGGGCGTTTCACTATTCAAAAGGGCCGTTCGAGCAGATTCTGGATGGATTCGGTTATCTGTTCACACCGAAGATCGAGCTCGCATCGCTCGAAGATCTTACCTTTCCGACGTTTCTCCGCGGAAAGGGAGTCGATTTTCGCACGATTGACGGGGTAATACGCCACCCGATTCTGCAGTTCCGCATGCCCGACGGCACAATATCCGAGGAGAATCTCTTCTCCTACACGCTTTTCGACGATTTCGAGACCGCGCTGAAGAAATTGAATACCATGGTAGCTCAGGTCATGCTTCCCCGGCATGCCGGCGCTCATACCCACTATTGACCGCGGTATTCAATGTGGCCTTGTGTTCGTGGACCGTGCGCTGTTACTATCTTCCGTGGGAACGCCAAACAATGAAAGCCGACGAAACACTCCGAAATCGGGCACTCGAGTTGCTCGAACACGCCATACCCTTCCGTTTCCTCGCAAGGTCTACGCGTCTTTCCCTTGCATCGGAACTCACGTATATCCGGTTCGCGCCGGGAGAGGTCATGATGCATCAGGGCGACACCGAAGACAAACGGGTACTGATACTGATATCCGGACGCGCCGATGTGTTCGATCGGCGTGCCGGACATCCCACGGGCACCGTCGTTGAAGCGGGTCACTATGTCGGCGAATGGGAACCTCTCTTCGAGCTGCCGCGTGTGTTCGAGATCCGGGCGCTTCAGGACGTGGAGTGCTTCGTCATGTCCGGCCAGCGGTTTCTCTCGCTCTTCGACGGAGCCCCGGCGTTTGCCCAGGCGTTCGGCACCATTCTGCGCGACAACCAGGGAATCTTCGAGCCGTTCGATCGGTTTCGCGCCGAAGTTACGCGGAACATTATCCACGGCCATCTTTCCATCGAGGCGCTCCTCCCTCTCTACCGGGCCATGGAACCGGCGCTCCATCCGAAAATTGGCTCTCCGGTTCAACTTGATCTCAAAGCGCTCGCATACGCGGTGCGCCGTCTGCCGGAGAACATTACACGCACCTTTGCCTTCCTCTGCACCGATGAGTTCCCACCCACCTACGGTACCCCCGAACGTTTTTTCCCGTCCGTCGGTACCGCCGCCCGTCGGCGCGACATATGGGAAATGCTGCCGGGTAAGAATCTTGTCCTGACCCGAAACGGTCTCTCCGACCTGCTGGACCTGGTGACCTGCCTCTGCCTGTACTCTGTGGAGGCGCAGAAGCTGCGCCACCGGCTTCAAAAGCCGGAAAATCTTGTCTCCCTGGAGCAGGGAAGCGCAGATGTCGGGCAACTTCCGGATCTTCGGTCACGTCTGAAGCGCATCCGGGAGGTGATAGCGGAATTGCCATTCAACGCGGAGGAAGCGGAGGATCTGCTTGCCGTCTGGGACGAGGGCTGCCTCGACCGGCTTTCGGATGTCCTGAAACATCGTGAAATGTTCAGTCTGGATATCCGCCGGCATTCAAACAAGTATAACAGCCGCCGTTCGGAGTTGTGGATTACTCAGCTCGCGGAGGCGACGCGTGCGCATATCGGATTCGATCCATCGGATCTCCCGAAAGAGATCGGAGTCCATATAATCAGCAGCAATACGCATTCGGTATCGAACTGTCTGAACCCGTGGTACGTCGAAAATACCGAACGCGTCCTGTCCTGGGCAAGGGCGGGGAAGCATCCGCTCCTGCAGCAGGTGTGGAAGAATGAGTATGATGCGCTGTACGCCGTGGTCAGAGACTACTTCATTGACGACCCGGCGAGGGCAGCAGAAAGCAAGAGTCACGGAAGGCAGTGCGGAATTATGAGGCTCGAGGAGACCGCCTCCACCGGCATTCAGGTGCAGCTCATCGACACGGAGAAGCTGCGAGGCAGGGTGATAGACCCGGGAATTGGGTCCGTCCCTTCCGGTACGCGGCAACTGATAGTCAATATCGATTACGCTTTCGGCGAGCAGGCCGAGCACATTATCCGCAACCTGCTTCAGTTGTACGGTGCGAACGTGCGCAGCGTGAGCTTTCTCGGAAAGGCGGGTGCGCTTGTTGGGCAACGCGGCGACATACTCGTACCCGGCGCTTTCATCGAACAGACAAGCGAGCGGTTCCAGCAGCTTCCGTCGTACGATGATTCATTGGTCAATGAGCTGAAGACCAGAACGGAACGCGAAGTGCACCGCGGAATTATGCTCACCGCAGAGGGCACGCTTCTGCAGAACAGAACAATGCTCCAGTTCTATCGAAAGACCTGGAATTGTGTCGGAATAGAGATGGAAGGCGCGTTCTATCACCGCCAGGTCATTGAGTCGACAGCGCTCGGAGTTATCCCCGAGGACGTGCGAATGCGTTTCTTTTATTATGTATCCGATCTTCCGCTTCAGACGAACTTCGGGCTTTCAGACCGGTTGCAGGCCCAGGAGGGAGTACCCCCGTTGTATGCCATTACCCGCGAAATCATCGCCGACATTTTCCGACAGGACTCTGAGCGGGAGGGAAGCAGTCAGTCTGCTTCCGGAACTCACTACTGAATCTGGTGTGTCTCCCCGGTCGAGTCGAGCACCCGGGCTATCTTGGTCAGCACATCTTCCTGGCGAAAGGGCTTGCTGAGGTAATCGTTCATGCCGGCGCTGAGAAATGACGCACGGTCTGCGTCCTCAGAGTAGGCGGTAATTGCAACAATGGGAATGTCCTTCATCTCTCCGGGCACCGCACCTGCGCGGATGGCCCGGGTGGTTTCAATTCCGTCCATGTCCGGCATCGAGATGTCCATGAGTACCAGATTGTATTTCCCGTTCTGCAGGGCCGTTACTACTTCGCGTCCGGTACGCGCAATGGTCACCTCATAGTCCGCCTTCCGGAGAACAGTCTGAAGAATGAGCGAATTGAGCTCGTTGTCGTCGGCAACGAGCACTCGAATCCGGGGATGCTCCCCGTCTCTTACCGGGAGGTGCGGAGCATCCTTTGTGGTTTCCAATCCGTCTTTCAATTCCACCGGTTCTTTGGCATGACCAACGGGCAGGGAGAGCGTGAGATGGTGTTCCGTTTTCGAAATTCTTCGACTGGAGAGCCGCCCGCCCATGAGTTTTGTGAGTTTATGAGAAAAGGTCAGTGCGGGCCCGATAGCTGGAATTCGATGGTCTCGTGGGGCGTTCGATGCGGCTGCCTCCGACGACCGGGTGCTCCCAATCTCGAACACGAGTTCAACGGGGTCAATTCCCCCTCGGTTCTCCCGGACCGCTATCGTGACCAGACCCGAGTCGAGGACTTTGATAGTGCCGCGGAGGAGACTGCTCAATATCTGACCGATGCGACGGGGGTCCCCGGTGTAATCTGCGCCCGTTCCGTCCGGCACATGTAACTCAAGCGAAATGGGCTTTCCGTGTGCAAGCCGGCCGAAGAGATTTCGGGCCGATTCCAGCATGGGAGCAAGCGCGAACGGTTTCCTTTCGAGAACCAGCGTTCCGTCTTCGATGCGCGCAAAATCGAGAACTTCGTCGATGATTGAAAGAAACGAACGGATTGTTGAATCCACGGCCGCAAAGTATGTGCGCTGCTCGTCGGTGATATCCGCCGAAAGAGCACGCTCGGCAATGGCAAGGATTCCATCCATGGGAGCGCGAATCTCATTGCTCATGTCCGCAAGGTACCGGCTCATTGCGCTTTTCGTCCGCAGTGCGGTATCCCGTGTAAGAGTGAGCTCGTCTTCAATCCGGAAGTGATCGGTCAGGTCCAGGAGTGCGGCTACACACGATGAATCGCCTTCGACCGGCACCTGACTCTCCAGTCTGCAATGGCGGAGGGATCCGTCCGGACGACGAATCTGCACGTGTGCACCGCCATGCTCATCCGCCTCGAAACATCGATTGAGATGATCGTAGAATGTATTGTGATATTCCTGCGGCACAAATGCGACCAGCGGTTTCTGCAACAGATTTGCCCGTTCGGTCTGCAGGAGAGCTTCCGCGGATTGGTTTGCGTCGAGAATGCTGCCCGTACGGTCAAGAATAAAATACGCGAACGGGGCATTGCGGAAGATTGAGTCCTGGTCAACTGAAACCATGAATTCCAGTATAATGAACGGTGAGTGAATATGCTATGTCGGGAATCCCTCGCATGCTATCGGTCCAGAATGGTTTCCAGAAACAGGGAGAATTCGGCATATTCGGAAAAGACGCGAAAACAGGGGTACTCAGTCCGGATCTTCTCCGGTGGCCTGAAGAGGATGCCGTGGTCAGCGTTTTCGAGCATTCCAATGTCGTTGTAAGAATCCCCCGCAGCCACCACTTCGAACCCGATCGATTTGAACGCCCGGACTGCCTGCTTCTTGCCCTCCGGCTGACGCAGCCGATAGTCCACTACATGATTGTTCACGACTACCAGATCGTTACAGAAGAGGGTAGGCCAGCTGAGTTTTGCCATGAGGGGCTTGGCGAATTGTCGAAATGTGTCAGAAAGAATGACAATCTGTGTTCGATTGCGAAGGAACTCCAGGAATTCCGGAGCCCCGTCCAGAGGATCAATCTGGTCGATAACGTCCTGGATCTGCGACAGGGTAACGCCGTGGGCCTCCAGAATGCCGATCCGCTTTTTCATGAGCACATCGTAGTCCGGTATATCTCGGGTGGTCAGACGTAGTTCTTCAATTCCTGTCCTTTCGGCCACCGCAAGCCATATTTCCGGTACCAGGACTCCTTCGAGGTCCAGACATACTATCTGCATACGCGGACGGTTATACCACATATGGCCTGTGGTGGGAAGATGGACCGGAATACAAGATTGCGGTCGTTCCGGTACGGGTTTATAATCAGGGAAAGGAGCAGCAGATGAAGAAGATCGCGATCTTCGCCTTCAACGGGGATCCTCTGTGCTTTGTTCATGTGCTCTTGAACGGACTGGATCTTCGAGAGAAAGGGCACGATGTTGCTCTTGTCATTGAGGGCAGTGCGACCAGGCTGATACACACGTTCGCTGCGCCCCCCGAGGAAGATGCGGACAGTCAGATGCTTCACCGTCTCTATGAGGAGGTCAAGGATCGCGGACTGATCGATTGCGTGTGCAGGGCGTGCTCTTCCAAGATGGGAGTTGTGAAAGATGTCGAGCAGCAGGGACTCTCATTCGGCAGCGAAATGAAGGGCCACCCTTCTGTTTCCCGTTATGTTGACGACGGGTATGAGATCCTGATTTTCTGATCAGTGGAAATCCCGACTTTCCCGTCTGACCGGCTGCTCCGAGAGCCGGGGTACCCAGCAGGATTCAACAAGAATGTGGACCACATTCTCGGTTGATTGTACTCGCCCGGTAACACCGAGAAACGGACTCGTGAGCAGGATGCGACGGTACTCGTCGAATTTCTTGTGATGCACTATGAGGTTTACAAATCCACTCTCGTCTTCCAGGGTAATGAAGACAACTCCACCGGCTGTTTCCGGACGCTGGCGACAGATAACGAGACCCGCGAACGGGGTAATTGTCCCGCTCTTCATTGCGATGACTTCGCGTGCATCCGGGAGCCCCTGTCGAATGAGCTCCTGTCGGTATGGCTCGAGTGGATGACCCTCGGTGCTGTGGCTGCTCGATGCATAGTCCCAGCCGATGGTCTCACCGGTGGTAAGTTCATCGAAAGCGGGTGATGATTCGTCGAAGCCCATATCGATTGTTGTCTGTTCGTTATCGCGCGCGCTCCTTCCGGTTCTTTGTCTGCCGAGTGTCTTCCACAGCGCATCCCTCCGTTTTATTCCGCAGCTTTCGAATGCTCCGCTGCGCGCAAGCGCACCCAGTGCGCTCTCGTCCAGACCGCTTTCACGTATGAACGTTTCGATTGGAAACAGCGGAGGCGTGTGCCGATCTGCCTCCTCCTTCTTCGGAAACGGCCGGCTGTCGCGCTCGGACAGCCGCTCCCGTTCCTGACGAATCCGGTCCCACTCTTTTGTTCCAAGACCCTTCACATATCGGAACCCCATGCGGATGGCGTATCGGGTTGCGCTTCCGTTCGGTTCGAGCGTACATTCCCAGTTGCTTGTCAGTATGTCCACCGGTCGGACCTCCACGCGGTTCCGTTTTGCATCCTCGACGAGCGTTGCCGGGTGATAGAATCCCATTGGCCACGCATTGAGCAGCGCACAGCTGAAAATAGCGGGATGGTGGCACCGCATCCACGCAGTGGCATAGGCAATGAGGGCAAAGCTTGCCGCGTGGCTTTCAGGGAAACCGTATTCCCCGAAACCGCGGATCTGATCGAAAACCTGTTCGGCAAACCGACGGTCAATGCCGCGTTCGACCATCCCGGAAACGAGCCTGTCGTGGTGTTTCTCTATGCGTCCGGACTTACGCCATGCCGCCATGTCTCTTCGCAGCTGATCTGCCTGACCGGGAGTGTACCCGGCGGCGATGACAGCGATCTTCATTACCTGTTCCTGAAAAATAGGGACGCCGAGCGTCTTCTTGAGTACCGGAATGAGGTCCGGGTGTGCATAGACCACCGCCTCCTCGCCGTGCCGCCGGCGAAGATATGGATGAACCATCCCCCCGCTGATGGGACCCGGGCGAACAATGCTCACCTCGATGACGATATCGTAGTAGTTGAGCGGCCGGATCCGCGGGAGCATTGCCATCTGAGCACGGCTTTCGAGCTGGAAGACGCCTACGGTGTCGCTTGCGGTAATCATGGCGTAGGTTTCCGGATCGCCCGATGGGATTGTGGCCATGGAAAGGTCGATATTCTGATGTTGCTTCAGAAGCCGGAAACTGTAGTCCAGATGGGTCAGAGCTCCGAGCCCGAGAAGATCCACCTTGAACAGGTTCATGGACTCTATGTCATACTTGTCCCACTGGATAACGGTCCGGTCGGGCATGGTTGCGTTTTCAACCGGGACAATGTGAGAGATCGGCTCGCTTCCGAGCATGAATCCTCCGGGGTGAATTGACAGATGTCGCGGAAAGTCGAGAATTTCCCCGACCAGCCGGGACAGCAGCCGTATGGTCTGTGCTCCCGGATCGAGTCCCGCCTCCACTATGGCTTCATCCAGGTTACCGTCGCGGTAGGATACCAGGCGAGCAAGACGGTCGGTGGCGCTTGCGGTAATATCCAATACCTTGCCGATATCCCGAACCGCGGATTTCCTCCGGTACCGGATAACGTTTGCCACCATGGCTGCGTGGGACCTGCCGTATTTACCGTACATGTGCTGGATGACCTCTTCGCGCCTGTTGTGTTCGATATCCAGGTCGATATCCGGAGGCTCCGCCCGTTCCCGTGAGAGAAACCGCTCGAACAGCAGGTCCATCCGCACCGGGTCCACTGCCGTTATGCCGAGGCAGTAGCATACTGCCGAATTTGCCGCGGAACCCCGTCCCTGGCAGAGGATGCCCTTCCGGCGGCAGAACCGGACTATCTCCCACATGGTCAGAAAGTAGCCGCAATAGTCGAGGTCCTCGATGATGGAAAGCTCCCGCTCGAGCTGTGCGCCAACCGGACGCGGGATTTCTTTCGGGTATCGATCGTGAGCACCCCTGAACGTGAGCTGTCTCAACCATTTCGCGGTCGTATAACCTGCAGGGAGCTGTTCAGAGGGGTAGCGGTAGACGATATCATCCAGACTGAATGTGCACTGTCGTGCTATCTCCACCGACCGTGCGAGCAGTGCCGGATCATCGCGAAACCGGTGGAGCATGTCCGGATGCGCAGGAAGGAAGTATTCGGCATTCTGTTTGAGCCGGTCTCCGACCTCATGAATGGTACAGCCGTGGCGGATGCAGGTCAGCACATCCTGCAGCGGTCGGCGCTCCGGATGATGGTAAAGTATCTCCTGGAATGCAACCAGGGGAATGGCCGGCAGGGCAGACAATTGTGCGGAGGAGGGCCTGGCGAATGCGCGTGCTGCAGCTTCGGCACGCGCATCCGTTTCGGTGTAGTGGCGGGAAATGCCGATGAAGAGACGAGTTCCGTACGCCCGATGAAGGAGATTCAGCATGTTGAAGGCGATCGTACGCGAAGGGTCCCCATCTACCCACTTCAATACCGTTCCTGCGGGGACAATGGCGACCATATCCTCGGCGTACGCGCACACCTCCTCCCATCGGACCGAAGAAATACCCTTCGGGTTGCGAAGTCTGCCTGCCGAAATGAGCGTGCAGAGGTTTCGGTAGCCGGTGTGGCCGCGTGCGTACAGCACGATGGTGCTTCCATCATCGACTGTCATCTCTGAGCCGATGATGAGATGCCCCCCGTGTTCCTTCACCGCCTCGTGTGCACGTACTACGCCGTAGATCCCGTCACGGTCGGTAAGGGCAATTGCAGGCAGCTTGAACCGTGAAGCTTGTTCCACGAGCTCTTCAGGATGGCTTGCGCCTTCGAGGAATGAGTAGTTGCTCTTGCACCAGAGCGGCACGTAGGCAGGTCGGGTACCCGTACCCGGTCGGGCGGTTCTCATGCTAGTCCACGCTTCCCTGAATGGTCCACCCGGATGATCGAGGTGATGCATTGAGCCGATTTTCGACAATCCAGAGGATTGCGTCTTTCCCTGAACGCATGTACCGGTATTCGAGCTCGTACTGATCGTCCCACCATGCACCGGAGAAGAGAAAGCGGGTGTCAACCGAACGGGAGGGTCCAGGAACAGGAATCCGACGTGTGGAAATACGTCGGACGCGGGAGATAGGCTGTACCTCCGCGTCCGCCGAGCCGGAAATCGGTGGTTCGAGGTGTTCAATAGGTTGCCAGACGTAACGCCGGACTGGCAGATGTTCGGGTAAAAGCTGCGCTGCGCAGATCGCGTCGTTTCCCAGTTCCGCGCGGATCAGGGCAAATGCCCGATCGGCCGCAGCAGAGTCCCGGATCGGCTTTCTGATGAACAGCTCGGATTGTTTGTGATCGCCACGGTGGACGACTGCAGAGAGCCTGATCTCCTCGACAGGGCCGGTAATTTCGATTCCTTCAATACGCAGCCGGATGAGTTTTTCCAGCAGCCGCCTGTCCCGCGTCGGGACTGCCGGCCGAAGGACGGCGCTTATCGGATCCGTCCGTTCTCCGCACCATCCGTTTTCGAGCAACAGCAGAAGCTCGACCTCTTTTACGAGCAGTTGTCGGTGAATCACTTCCTCATACAGGTCCGCAATCAGCTGTTCACATGCGTTATTCACGGCAGTCTTGCTGACAACCGGAGAAGCAAAGCGTCGCCGGCGTGAAAGGGAGGGATTGTTCTGCATGCTCTGGACCGGCAGCGATCCGATCCCATGCACAAACCGGTGAATATCCTCAGCCTCCTGGCCGAACCTCCGTTTGATACCTCCCTGCGGGAGGGCGAGAAAATCCCTGACCGTATAGATCCCAAGGCTGAACAGCGTTTCGGCGGCGCGTGGGGAAAGCGGGAGGATGCGAAGCGGCGCCTGGAGGGCCATCAACTCCTCTTCTTCAACGGTGGAGAAGATGGTGTTTCGACGGAACATTCGAGCGGCTGCATAGGTTGCGAAACGCGTGGTGCCGGTGGCTACGGTGGCACTGAAGCCCCCGGTTGAGTCTTCCGGCTGCAGCAGGGTTCTGCAGATCGCGTCTGCCCACTCCTGCATGCTTCCAAAAAGCCGTTCAAGGCCGTCTGCGTTGAGCCAGAACGCCCCTGCTCCAATGCGGGCAGGCTCCACCGACGGGCTGAAGGTGTGAAGGACTTCTGCAACCGTCTGCACCGTCTGTGCGACCACGTCATCCGGGATGGCTGCTGCCTGAAGTCCCGGCACAATGGAGAGAGCCGATGCGTACCTCATTCCGGGGCGAACGCCCTCCTGGAGTGCTGCACGGTTTGTCTCGAGTACGATACCGAGCGGCTTATCTTCGGAGATAACTGCCATGGGCCGTTCACGAAGCTCCGGCGCCATGTTGCCGAACAGCTGCAGGCGGAGGCGAGGTATGCTAACACAGGCCAGGGAGCCCATAGCACGTCTCCGTATACACCCTGCCGGGCCCGTTGCGTTTGTCCTTGGTTACGACGAGCTCGCAGATGAACCGGTTTCCCGTATACGGTGCCGTCGGGACCGACTCCTGGCGTACCCTGCACGCCATGCGAAGAGATATGAGTGATCCCTGAGAAGGCTGCCCGGTGCTGGTCAGAACGAGGACGGCGGAGCTATACTGATCTGCGAGACGTGCCAGGCGGCCGAGCGCAGCATTGGAAATGCGTTCTGTATCCACCTGCAGGATGACCAGTCCGAAGGCACCCGAACGTACAAGATGTTCTGCCGAGCGTGATGCATAGCGGGCATCCGGAGCGAATATGACGGGAAGCCGGGAGAGATCGACTCCGTTCCTGTTGAAATCCGGTGGATAGAAGGTATCCTTTGACAGGGTGATCCAGGCAACCGGCTCTCCGCTTGTCTGAGCATTGAGGATGAGCCTGCAGAGAAGGGTAAGCCAGGGGGTGCCGGTCCTGATGCCCATCTCAGACAATCGACCGCGGAGTGACTGTGGAGACCATGAAAACTGCCTTTCCGGCCGAGACTCCGCGGCAATATCCCGGGCACGACAGATGGGAAGCGGTTTTCCCGATGTGGATATAAGTGTCATGGTGGATTCATAATACTATACATATGTTAAGTTATCAATCGATTTTTCAGTGGAGATCCATCCGACGAAGACTGTCGATGTGGAGGGGGCTGCAGGCGGTCCTGCTCGGGGCATTCATCATGTGGTTCCTGCCGGCGTGCTCGAGCCTCCAATACCCGGTCGATGTCTACATAGGCCCACCGGCGCACGAAACAGGCGCCACCAATGCCGTTCACTGGTTTCCTCTGTTCCAGGGCGTCGAGATTACCCGGTACTCGTTCCAACAACCACCGCTCCAGGTCTGGGCCGTGCGGGTGGATCTCGATGCACCGGGAGTGCGTCCGGTCGTTACCCGGTCGAACGGCCCGCGACCGCTCGAAACCGACGGACGGACAACCGCAGAGTTCCTGACACGAAGTCATGTTTCACTTGCCGTGAACGCCTCTCCGTTCACTCCCGTCAACAATGTGGACGGATCGCCGCGGGATATTCTCGGAATATCGGAATCCAACGGAGAGCGCTATTCGCAACCCCAGGGAAATGACGGAGCGCTTCTGTTCGACCGGGAAGGCCGGGCGTGGATTGTCGGTCAGGCGGCGCTCGAATCCGGCGGCCATGGCCTGCCGGCGAACATCCGAAACGCGGTCGGCGGTTTCTCGATCATCCTGCATCATGGGCGGAATATCGGAGCTACGGACCACCGGCATCCGAGGACGGCAGCAGGAGTCTCCCGCGATCATCGGTATCTCTATCTGGTAGTCATCGATGGACGGCAACTCGCCTGGAGTGTCGGTGTGACAACCCGGGAACTGGCCGCATGGCTTGCGTACTTTGGCGCATGGGATGGTCTGAATCTCGACGGTGGAGGTTCCACGGCACTCGTCGTGCGCGGTCCGGGAGGGAAACCGGTGGTGGTGAACTCGCCGATCGACGGCATGGTCCCCGGGCGTTTGCGAATTGTCGGGAACAATCTCGGCATCATGGCATTACCGCTGTCGGACGGTGCAATCGTCGGCCGGACCCTTGCCCGCGTTGCCGTACGGTCCGGCGATAATCCGTTCCACTAAAAGCGTTCAAGGCAGTCTGCGCAGTCGCGGCACGAATGTGAAGAGGATGATTGCCGCGAGGATGCACACAGAGGCGCCAAGCGCCAGCGCAAACGGTGAGCTTGTCCGATCGGCGATCATTCCGGCGAATAGTGAACCGATGGGCAGCAGTCCGAGAAAGGTGAGACTGTACACGCTCATGACGCGGCCCCGCAATTCATCGGCTATTTGAGTCTGGACAATCGCATTGGCGAGATTCATTATCATGATCTGAAACAACCCGGTAAAAGCAAGGACGAGCAGCGCGAGCGGAACCACGCGTACGGCCGAAAAGATCAGGAGCATGATCGGAAAGACTATGGTTCCGAGTGTGAACAGCTTTCCTTTGTATGAAAAACGTCCAAGCGACGCTATGAAGATTGCTCCTGAAAGTGCTCCAATTCCGCGAGCCGACTGAAGCAGACCGTTTGTTGTCGCGTTTCCGTGGAGCACCTTTACCGCCCACACCGGGAAGAGCGTTGCGAACGATATGCCGAAGAGCGAGATGGCCCCGATCATTGCAATGATTGCAAGGACCAGCTTCTGGGAGGCAACGTACCTGAGCCCCTCCATTACGGATGCCAGTGCACGTTTGCGAACAACAGGAGCAATGAACGGCTGCAGCTTCATTCGCGAGAGTGCAATGATGACCGCGATGAACGTGAGCCCGTTGACAATGAAGCACCAGCCCGGGCCTATCAATGCGTAAATCGCACCGCCCGCCGCCGGTCCGAGCGCCACAGCCGTATTGAACATGGTGGAGTTCAGCGCAATGGCGTTCGCGAGGTCGTCCCTGTCCACCAGTTCCAGAAGAAACGACTGTCGTGCCGGCGCGTCGAATGCATTGGCAAGTCCGAGCAGGAAAGAAAGCGCAATGACATGCCAGGCGGCGACGATATGGGTGAATGTGAGAAATGCAAGAATGAACGCGAGCAGCATCATACTCGTCTGGGTAATGATGAGGAGCTTACGGCGGGATACCCGGTCTGCAACGACTCCGCCGTACAGGGTAAACAACCAGATCGATATTCCGTTTGCGAAGGCAACGTAGCCAAGATAGGCTGCGGAGTGGGTCAGCTGGTAGACAAGGAAACCCTGTGCAGTCATCTGCATCCAGGTCCCGAACAGGGACACCACCTGTCCCTGGAACCAGAGCCGGTAATTCGGGTATTTCAATGCAGTGAACGATTGGCGCCGTGGCGTAAGTTCGTCTGTTGCCATGTGAGCTCAACCAGCCGAACGAACGGAGTGCACGGCCGATGTGTCCTCTACTATCGCCCCGTCGTGGAGGATCTGTCAAGCTTCCCGGCGGGAGGATACCCGCGGGAGGATACCCGGCGGCAGGATACCCGGCGACACACACCGGCTGCAATGGTAGAATGCAGCACCAGACAAGGGAGGCAGCAGATGGAGAAAATTCGCATTGCAAAAACCGATCTCGAGGTATCCCGTATAGCATACGGTTGTATGGGACTTGCCGGCGGCTGGACCGGCGCTCCGCTCAGCGATGAGACCCGGAAAGCGGCAACGCGATCCGTTCAGGCAGCGCTGGATGAGGGTCTCGATTTCTTTGATCACGCAGATATCTATGGCCGCGGTCGGTGCGAAGAGGCGTTTGCCGACATCTGGACAGTTCATCCGGGACTTCGCCAGAAGATTGTACTTCAAACCAAATGCGGTATCCGCTTTTCCGACGATCCCGAACCGGGGGTCCCCGGGCGTTATGACTTTTCCCACGATCACATTATCAGTTCGGTAGAGGGAAGTCTGAAACGGTTGAAGACCGATTCAATCGACATCCTGTTGTTGCATCGGCCGGATGCTCTCGTTGAGCCGGACGAAGTTGCACGCGCATTTGATTCGCTGCATTCAAGCGGAAAGGTGCGGCATTTCGGTGTCAGCAACCATTCGGCGGCGCAGATAGAGCTTCTGCGAAAATCGGTTACGCGGCCGTTCGTCGTGAACCAGCTCGAGCTGAATGTGGTGCATTCGGGTTTGATCGAGGCGGGAGTGAGCGTGAATCAGGATTTTCCCCGTGCGCCGATTCATGGCGAAGGAACGCTCGAATACTGCCGTCTGCACGATATTACCGTTCAGGCGTGGAGTCCGCTTGCACAGGGCGCGGTAACCGGACGCCTTCCGAAAAACCCGGAGCCCCGATTGACCAAAACCGCCGAGCTTGTCGGCCGTCTTGCCCGCGAGAAGGGAGTCGCCGCCGAGGCCATCCTTATCTCATGGCTGCTCAGACATCCTGCAGGAATTCAGCCGGTAATCGGCACGACAAACACCGAGCGCATTTCCGGATGCTGCCAGGCGACGTCCGTAGATCTTTCGCGGGAGGAGTGGTATGCCCTCCTCGGCAGCGGTCGCGGCGCGCCCATGGCATGAGATGGTGCTCTCTACTCTTTGCCTTCTCGAAATTCGCGCAGATAACGTTCAAGGAGCGAAACGGATTGCCGGTCGAAGGCGGAGTTTATGACCGCATCCCGATTCTTTTCGAACTCATCTGTCCAGTTGCCGAAAGCCGCCGGTGATATGGGAACCACGGTGAGGCCATACTGCCGCATGATTCGGATGGCCTCACCGTCCAGTCCCGCGAGTCGGACCTGGAGCCGGCCTTCAATACTCCTCGCCGCGTCCAGGAATGCGGCCGCATATTGCTTCGGTATGCGATTCCACGCACTCCGGCTGAGCAGTATGCAGCCGTAGACGGGCGCAATTTTCATATTCATCATATTGTCGGCTGCCACGAACCACTGGTATCCCGCTGCAATGAGTGGGCTCGAAAAGATTGCATCCACGAGCCCACTGTTCAGTGCGGAAAGCGTTTCCGGGAGGTCGAGCCCAATCGGCCGGTATCCCATCGCTTTGAATGTGTCGACGAGGTCCCCCTCTTCGGGCGGTATCCCTATGCGCAGTGGACGCAGATCTGTCGGTTGCTTCACCGGATTTCTGGTAAACAGGTACAGCCAGCCGGCGCGTGCCCATGCGACCGAGACGTATCCCTGCGCCTCAAGCTTTTCCTCAAAGGTCGATCGGAACCTGTCCAGCACAAAGTCGGACTCATCATCGGTGTGAACGAGGAAGGGCACACTCAAAGAAAGGACGTCCCGTGTTATGGACCCGATACCGATGTTTGAAAACACTCCCCCCTGCAACTGGCCGATACGCATCTTCCGCAGGATATCCGCCTGATTGCCTGCAATCCCGTCGTGGTAGATGATGACGCGAATCCGGCCGTTGGAAAGTTGGTGCCATTCGGCGGCAAGCCGGTTGAGGGCCGATCCGTAGGGGGAGTTCTCCGGGGCCACGCTTCCAATCTTGATGTCGAACGCGTGAAGGAGCGCGGGAGCGAGAGACAACAGTGCGACGAGGAAAAGCATGCCGGCGTTTTTCTTCCACGACATCCGCTTCTGTCCTCTTTCAGTCCTCAATAGACTCGATTCAGTCATAACCCAACACCTCCTATTGTTCAAGAGGTTCCGGCGGGACAAAGATTCTTCAACTCTCTCTTGACAAACTCTTCAATCTGTTCTAATAATAAACTAGTTTATCACATAAACTAGTTTATGAAAAGAGGAGGTCATCAGGTTTCGCCTTCGGAAGACACCTGGTGGGCACGATGGAAAAAACCGAGAACAGCGAAAATGTCGAACAGCTGGTCCGTGATCTGGAGTACGTCAAGGCCGCGGTAAAGCGCAATTATCCCATACTGAGAGAAATGATGTCACCGAGGAGCTTGCGCGGGTACGTCATGTATGTCGGCACGGTGGTCATTGTTATTTCGTTGCTTTTCCAGTTTGTTATCAGGGCTTACGGTAGTCTCTCGACTGCCCCGCAGGTTGTGCGGACACTGCTTCTGGTATTCATTGCGTTCATAGCCCTGTCAGTGACATTCATGAAATGGACGACATTGAATCGCAGCGCACGCAGGATCGACCGGCGTCTCTCGCCGTGGTCGGTCGTCCGGGAGTACTACATGGCGCAGGTGATTCATGTTGATCTTCCGCTCTTGCTTGCCGGAGGCTGCGTCATTGTCTATCTGGCGCTGTCGGGTCACGGTTTTTACATAACAGGAGCGCTGGCCGTTACATTCGGATTGGTCATGAACGTCCTCGGCGCATACACGCGGCTCCGGGAATATCTGTTCTTCGGCTACTGGGTCCTGCTTACCGGGGCTCTGAGCATGCTCGTTCCGGCTGTTTCCGCCGGCGTCTGGGTATCCGCGGTCTTCGGAGGAGGATGCTATGTCTTCGCTCTGGCTTCGGTAATCCAGGGGCGTCGCGACTCCAGAGAGCGGTCCAAGCGGGGGTAATGGTGGCTCAAGGACACAAGCCGCAGTTCGACAAGATAATTCATGAGCGTACGCGGCTCACAATTCTTGCTTATCTCGCGTCCAACAGCTCCCCTTCGGTTGTCTTTACCGAGTTGAAGGAAAAGCTCGAGCTCTCATCGGGAAATCTTTCGATTCAGTTGAAGAATCTGGAAGAGGCAGGCTATGTGGAAATAGAAAAGAGTTTTGTCGGCAGCAAGCCGAATACGAAGGTTCGACTGACGGTAGTTGGAAGCCAGGCGCTGTCCGACTATCTGTCTGAAATGGAGACATTGATCCGAACACTCAAGACTGAATAGTGGAGGACGGTATGGGGATTATTCTGAAACTGGAGGGTGTCAGAAAGACCTATCAGAAAGCGGAACGGAGCGTCGAGGCGTTGCGTGGCATAGACCTCTCAATTGACAAGGGAGAGCTTGTTGCGGTGGTGGGACCGTCCGGGAGCGGAAAGACGACACTGCTCAACATTATCGGGTGTCTCGACGTGCCAACCGGCGGCAGCGTGGTGTACGACGGGCACGAGCTGGGTACCATGAAGGAGAAGGAACTCTCCATCTATCGGAAAGAGAATATTTCTTTCATCTTTCAATCGTACAATCTCATACCGGTTCTGACCGTTGTTGAGAATGTCGAGCTTCCGATGGTGATAGAACGGCGATACGGCCGCAAGGAGATGCGCGAGCGGGCGCTCGATATTATTGAAGCAGTTGGCCTTGCCGAGATGTCGGATCGATTTCCACGCGAACTTTCCGGTGGGCAGGAGCAGCGCGTCGCCATTGCACGCGCACTGGTGAAGAATCCTATTGTTGTTCTTGCAGATGAGCCGACGGCGAACCTGGATTCACATACTTCCGAAGAGATCATTGCGCTCATGGAGAAGATGAACGAAATCCGGAATACCACCTTCGTGTTTTCGACCCATGACACGCTGGTGCAGCAACACGCCCACCGCGTTGTAACGATTCGCGACGGTGTTATCCAGACCGACGAACCGGTGCGGATGGTTTCGCCCCGGAGTGGAGGGGCATCGTATGAATGAGGTATTTCGAATAGCGGTGCGAAACGTGCTGCGGCACAAGCGCCGGGCGTTTATTACCGCCATTACCATGATGGTCGGGATCGGCATCTTCATCGGAATGGACTCGATGATGACTGGAATGGACCGCGTGACCATCAACAACATGATCGATCTGAAAGAGTCGTCCGTGAAGATTTTCACGAAACAATACGATGCGGACAGGAGCGTCTATCCGCTGGACTATGGGATTCCCGATCCTGCGGCCGTTTCTCGATACCTTTCAACGGACTCTCGCGTCCGGGCCTCCACAAACCGTACTCTGTTTATCGGTCAGGTTTCGAACTATCGGGACGCTCTTCCCGTTGTGGGAACAGTTGTCGATCCACAGACCGATTCGAAAGTGTTTACGCTTGCCGATTACACCGAAGGGAAGTTCTTCGGAACGGGTAAGTCCAATCAGATTGTCATGGGCAAGGAACTCGCACTCAAGCTTGGCTTTAAACTGGGCGATGCCGTCCTGCTCTCTGCGCGGACGAAATACGATGCACAGAACGCCGATGAGTTCACCATTGTGGGGCTGCTGTCGACCAGCGATCCGGCGATCAACCAGAGCTCGGTATTCATTACGTATGCCACCGCAGACAATTTCCTCGACCTCGAGAATCTGGTAACCGAGGTTGACGTAAAACTGGTGCACCGGGTGAATCTTGCAGATGCCGAACGGGACGCATCCGCAGTTGCGGCAGGCGTAAGCAGCGCCTTTCCCGCGCTTGCTCCCTACACCTTCAAACAGCTCGGTCAGGCATTCCTGGACCTCATGAACCAGAAGAAGATGTGGGGTTTCCTTATCATATTCATCATCCTGCTCATCGCTGCGGTCGGTATTGTCAACACAGTCCTCATGAGCGTTTACGAACGCATCCGGGAAGTAGGGGTGCTCAAGGCACTGGGATTCACCCGGCGGGAAGTCGTGTGGATGTTTACTCTGGAAGGAGTGTTTGTTGGTGTCCTCGGAAGCGCTCTCGGTGCTATCCTTGGAGCCCTTCTGGATCTCTACCTTATTCTCGAAGGTATTCCGCTCAGTGCGTTCGGAGAGAACCTCGGAGCAAGTTCGGGTATTGCGTTCTGGGGAACATTGTATGGAGAGTGGAATCCGGGCGCCATCCTTTTCGCAATTGGGTTCGGGCTCGTGGTCGCCGTCGTCTCGGCCGTTATTCCTGCGCGGAAGGCCGCGAAGATGGCGGCGACAACCGCGCTGCGGTTCGTTTAGGGGGCTGTATGAACTATCTACTGAAGATGGCAATGAGAAATCTCTGGCGGAACAAGAGGCGTTCGGCACTCGCATTGACATCGGTTGCCCTGTCGGTCCTTCTGTGTGTTTTTCTCCAGGGATTCATCGGCGGTTTTGTGGCATCCATAGTCAAGAATTACACCAAGAACGATACCGGGCACATCCGGATAACGACCGAAGGCTACCTGTCTCGTTCCGAGTTCATGCCGGTGGACGAAAACATCTCCGATCCCGCAGTGATTGAACGAAAGATCATGGCAGATCCATCCGTGGCGGAACACATTGCGCTCATGACGGAACGGATCCGGTTCGGAGTGCTTCTGGAAAACAAAGGGTTCAACAAGAATGCCGTCGCGCTTGCAGGCGACCCGAAGACGGAAGAAAATCTTCTTTATCTGCAGCGATCCATCGAGCCGGGTGGCCGCTACATTGAAGGGCCTCGGGAGACGATAGTGGGCGCAAAGCTTGCGAAGGAGCTGCGACTTGCAACTGGGGACAAACTGAAGGTAGTCACCCAGGCGGCGGATGGCTCGCTGCAGTTGAGAAAGTTCACCATAGTCGGAATCTTCAACACCGGTGTCGGCACGCTGGACGATTCCGTATTTCAGATACCACTCCAGGACGCAAAGCAGTTCCTGCGCACCAACGGCGGAGTCCAGCAGATCATCATCATGCTGAAGGATTATCGCAATGCGGACTCGGTTGCCGCATCAATCCGATCACTTCTGGGAAACGACAAAATCGCCGTTACTCCGTGGACCGCAATCGGGGATTATCCACAGATTGTGAACATGATGGAGAATATATACGGATTCATCTACGTGGTCGTCCTCTTTCTCGGCGTGTTCATCATTACGAATATCATGATGATGGTGGTCCTCGAACGGCGCAGGGAAATCGGCATCCTGAAATCAATGGGATTCTCCCGGCGCGAGGTGCTCGTGCTCTTTCTGTGGGAAGGGGTGCTGCTCGGCATCTGGGGCAGCATTGCCGGTGCCTTCGTTGGATTCGGGATCAGCGTGTGGCTGCATTTCAACGGCCTCGATCTGACGTCGATGCTGAGCTCGATCAACTTTCCCCTGGACAATGTCATCTATTTCCAGCTCAACATTCCCCGCATACTCGGCCTGGTGGCGCTCGGTGCTCTGATATCCGGCGTTGTATCGGTGTTGCCCTCTCGTCGTGCCGCGCGAATGAATGCGGTGGATGCAATTAAGAGCGTCTGAGGAGCAAGGAGAAAAACAATGACTGCGAATGGTATGAAGATGAAAGCCTTTGGTGCCTCAATCGCCGTGGTTCTGCTGCTGGTAATCGGTGGGGTGGGCAGTGCGCATGCACTTTCGGGAGAAGAAATTCTCAGGAAGATGGACCACAACACCACGTTCAAATCCGTCGCGTACGAGGGAACACTTACCATTTACTCCGGAAATGCCGTACGGACCAAGGAGATGAAGGCAATAGCGGTAGGTACGTCCAAGGCGCTTGTTGAGTTCCTCAATCCGGAAGACAAGGGCACCAAGTATCTGAAAATCGACAACAACCTCTGGATCTATTTCCCTTCCGAGCAGGATACGGTCAAGATATCCGGACACATGTTGAAGGAAGGCATGATGGGGAGCGATGTCTCATACGAGGATGCACTGCAGAGCGATGACCTGTATCAGAAATACGACGTGTCGGTTACAGGCGACGCTACCGTGGACGGGCGGCCTTGCTACGTCCTGAAACTCACTGCACGAGTCAAGGATGTGCCCTATGATGTGCGTAAGTTCTGGGTGGACAAGGAACGATTTATCAGCCTCCGGGAAGAGATGTATGCGAAGAGCGGCAGACTCTTGAAAGTCAGTCGCACACTCCAGGTGGACCGGATCGACGGCCGTTACTTCCCGGTCCAGGTCGAAATGTCGGATAAACTCCGGGAAAACTCAAAAACAATCTTCACAATGCGCAATGTGAAGTTCGATGTTCCGGTGAACGACCGCATCTTCAGTCTGAGGAACCTGAGCCGATGAGTGGAAGGTACCGAAGCCCGGGCGCCGTACCAGTAACGGGGGCAGTGCACGCTGCCCGTCCAGGACAGCGCGGTGTGCGCCGCGGGTTCATCCGGATTGGTACGGGATTACT
>CAZKMA010000003.1:59738-103072 GCA_964553615.1 uncultured Spirochaetales bacterium
TACGCGCAGAGCGGCGGACTTGAACTGAGCGGCTCGCTCGGAAACGAGAACGTCCTCATCCAGAACGTGCAGGGCGGAGCGCCCGGCATGAGCGCAACGACTGGAGGAAAGGACGCTGCGCTCGGCGGCATAACCAGACTGACGCTCAACTTCGTCAACGCGAATCGGGACTATGCGAAAGTAGAAGGGAGCGTTGTCGCATCGCTCCTGTACGGTGCCTACGGAACAGCCTACAATGCGGCCCTCTCGCAGGCGTTCCCCCAGGCTCCAGGAATTGTGTCGCTTCTTGGTACCAACGGGGCAGCACTGAACGTTGATCTCCGCAAACTCTATCTCTCAATTTACACCCAGCTGCTTGATCTTTCGATTGGGAGACAAATCATCAACTTCGGTGTCGGTTCTCTTTTCTCGCCGATCGACGCATTCTCCCGACCCTCCCTCAGCGATCTCGACTATGCCCGCAACGGCAGCGACGTTGTGCGGGTTGAGGTTCCCTTCGGTGAGGTCTCGGGATTGGAAGCGGTGAGCACCGTGTCCGATTCGCGGAGCGGGCTTACCTCCGCAATGAAGGCATACACCAATATCGGGGATTACGATCTGGCTGCCGTGGGGCTGTATCGCGGCGCAGAAAACGAGGTCATCGCCGGAGTGGACTTCAAGGGCGATCTCCTGGTGGGCGTATACGGGGAGGCGGTTCAGCACTTCCTGCTGGACCCATGGAAGAGTTACTTCGAAGGCATGTTCGGTGTAGATTACTCGTTCAGCCGTACCCTGTTTCTTTCCGCAGAGTACTACTACAACGGAAACCCGGCTCTACCAGGGAGCCTGAGCCCGGCAGCAGTGGCCGCAGCCGGAAGAGTTTTTCTGAATCGGCACTACCTCTATGCCGCAGCCCGATATGTCCTGAACGACCTTATGAGTACGGGTGCCAGCGCGGTGTACGACATCTCCGCAGGCACCATGCTTGCTACGATCCAGTACACCTACAATGTTGTGCAGAACGGTGATCTGCTTGCCTATGTACGCTACCTCACAGGAGATGTGCAAGGCGGGGCTACATCTCCCGGGGCGAGCCTTCTGTACGGCATTCAGTTTCGGGTGGTCTTCTAGAACAAATCCGGGCCGGAGGCTTTCCGCGAATCGGCATGAACTGTATCTTCTGTACCAAGGAGTTCTTCATGCCGGTTCAAACAACAACGGTTACTTATGGAAAAGAGGGAAAATACTCGGCCTACGTCGCAACACAGGAACGCGCCGAAGGCCCTCTTCCTGCCATTATTGTCATCCAGGAGATATGGGGTGTCGACTATCACATCGAGGAAGTCGCTCGCCGGTTCGCCGAAGCGGGATACGTAGCCCTGGCGCCGGACCTCTATTCGCGCAATCTGAGACGTCTTGACGGTCTGGATACGACGGCAATAGAGTCGGTCAAGTCGTTTCTCAACACAATACAGCCTGCAGACTGGCACGACCGGGCCAAGATAGATGAGGCCATTTCCCGGCTACCCGCCGAGGAAGGCCGGAAAGTCGGCCAGACGCTCGGTCTCCTGTTTGGTGGCCACGACACTGAAGCATATCGGGAGCAGCTCTCGGCCGCCGTCACCTATCTGAGTGAACAAAACAAAACAACAAAGGGCCAGCCAATCGGAGGAATCGGCTTCTGTATGGGCGGCGGATTGTCTGCGACCCTCGCCTCGTTGGACGATCGGGTGCGCGCCGCGGCGATCTTCTACGGCAGATCCCCGCAGGATGAGGTGTTGAACGCGATCAAGTGTCCGGTAAAAGGGTTCTATGGCGAGCTCGATTCCGGAATTACCGGACAAGTTCCTGAGTTCGCGCAACGCATGAAGTCTGCCGGGAAGGACTTTTCCTTTCACATCTTCAAGGGCGCGCCGCACGCATTCTTCAACGATACGCGCCGTTCATATCATCCCGACGCTGCGCGGGTAGCCTTTGCACTCGTGCTTGATTTCTTCATGCGAAACCTCTCTCCAGCAGAAAAGGTCGTGCTGGGCTGATTCTGAAGCATCAACACGCTTCGTGATACTTCAAGAGGTTTCCCTCGGATAGCGATATTCGCCGCCCTCGGGCCCGCGAAACACGTACCACTCCGCTTCGGTCCGAAGCAGTGAAGCTTCGACAGGGACCTTGCCGCCGCCGTCCGGCAGATCGACAGCATAGGTCGGAATGGCAATGCCGGACAGGCGGCTTCGAAGCTCCCGCATGAGCTCGATGCCGCGTTCGACGGGAACGCGGAAATGAGACGTCCCCGCCGCAAGATCGCCCTGGAAAAGGTAGTAGGGCTTTACCCCGGCCTGCACGAGTCCACGAAACAGCTGTTCGAGCGTATCAACACGGTCGTTGATACCCCGGAGGAGCACCGCCTGATTGAGCACCGGTATGCCCTCGGCCATGAACGTTTTGACTGCGTGCCGGAACTCGTCGGTGATCTCTCTTGGGTGATTCGTGTGGATAATGGCCCAGACCGATCCGTGCCGGCCGAGGGTAGCCGCGAGCTGATGAGTTATCCGTGACGGAAGGACAACCGGCATGCGCGTGCAGAGCCGTATGATGTAGTCGGGGTTGATCGACTTTACCCGCGTAAGGATCTTGTCCAGCTCCGCATCCGGGAGCATCAGCGGATCCCCGCCTGAAAGGAGAATTTCCTTGACGGCGGGGGTTCGCTGCAGATATCCACAGACGCGATCGAGCTGTTCTTCGGTTATGCGTCCTCCACCGTGGCCGGTAAAATGGCGCCGGAAGCAGTGACGGCAGTAGGTGGCGCACCGGTCGTTCACGAGCAGGAGAACGCGATCCCTGTAGTGGTGCACCAGTCGCTCTTCAACGAGATATCTCCTGTCGCCGATCGGATCCGGTGTCTCGACCGGGAGCGTCACGAGCTCTCCTTTGCGTGGAATGAACTGTGCGGCTATGGGATCGGTTTCCGGGTTCTCGGATTCTGCAAGTTGTGCATAGTACCTGCTGACACCGTAGGGAAGGCGAGTATCGGGGTCAATCCCGGAAAGAAATGAATCACTCATTGGAGGCAGTATATCAAAAAAAGCGGCATCAGAAGATGCCGCTTTTCGCTTTCTCTCGGTTCGAGAGCGCTGTGTTCGCTATTGTTATTTCTTGCTGACCATATACTTCAGCAGGTCGACCATTCGGTTCGAGAAACCCCACTCGTTGTCGTACCACGAGACGACCTTGAAGAACCGCTTCTCGCCCGGCAGATTGTTCTGCAGAGTTGCGAGCGAATCATAGGTCGAAGAGGCCGAATTGTGGATGAAGTCGGAAGAGACGACCTCTTCCTCGGTATAATCCAGGATGCCCTTGAGGTAGTCGCGGGATGCTTTCTTCAGCAGCTTGTCGATCTCTTCGATCGAAGTGTCCTTCTCCGAACGGAAGGTCAGGTCTACAACTGAGACATCTGCGGTCGGTACCCGAAACGACATTCCGGTCATCTTTCCATTCACCTGCGGGAGGACCTGTCCTACCGCCTTTGCCGCACCGGTACTGGACGGGATTGTGTTGACGGCAGCAGCCCGGCCGCCTCTCCAGTCTTTCTTGGACGGTCCGTCAACAATCTTCTGGGTCGCTGTGTAGGAATGGATGGTGGTCATGAGACCGGTTTCGATTCCGATTCCTTCCTTCAGAATGACGTAGACAAGCGGCGCAAGACAGTTGGTTGTGCAGCTCGCGTTCGAAACGATATTGTGTTTCGCTGGATCATATTCCCAGTGGTTGACGCCGACCAGCAGGGTTTTCACATCGCCCTTTGCAGGTGCGCTGATGATTACCTTCTTTGCCCCGGCTTTCAGGTGTCCGGTTGCCTTGTCTGCGGTGGTAAAAAGGCCAGTTGATTCAAGGACGTACTCGACGCCGAGATCCTTCCACGGAAGGTCCTCGAGACTTCTTGTTGCTCCAATACAGCGAATCTTGTTTCCGTTGACAACGAGAACGTCATCTTCTTCCAGGCTGGGATTGCTCTTTTCTGATGAAATATCGGCCTTCATCTTGCCATGTACCGAATCATATTTGAGCTGATAGGCGAAGTATGCCGCATCGGTGGAAACATCCACAACACCGACGACTTCAAACTCCTTGCCGAGAAGACCTTGATCGACCAGAGACTGGAACACGAGTCTTCCAATTCTGCCAAAACCGTTAATTGCTATTTTTGTTGCCATGGCAACCTCCGTACGAATCTATATTACATGGTCGATTGATACTTAGTTATACGAAAATCCTCCATTTTAGGCAAGTGGGGGGGTGCAGGGCCGGCGCGTGACGCGCTAATTCGTGTGGCTTATTGACCACCGCAGGCGGTTCATTTAGCATCGGCGACAGAGTGAAGAAGCGAAAGTGGCGCCGGGGAGGGACATCCGCGGTGTCGGTCCCTATTTTGACAGTTATCCTGCTGGTTGCCGCCGGAACCTACCTGAGTATTCGCATTGCAGATATCGTGCATCAGGGTTATGTCCAGTCCGAACGCGATCGCGTATCGGTTAATCTCGACCAGCTTCGCGGTGCGCTGAGCGTCCAGCTGCATGCAAGTATCTACATGAGTTCGGGTCTCGAGAGCATGGTGCACCTGCATGAGGGCATTACCGCCGGACAGTTCGATGCGGTTGCAGCCGATCTTGTCTCCCGTGACGGGACAATTCGAAGCGTCCTGCTTGCGCCCGGCAACGTGGTCCGGTACGTCTACCCGCGAGCCGGGAACGAAAAAGCTGTCGGTTTCAACCTCGCGAAGAGCCCCTCCCAATGGGGTGCGGTGGAGGAGGCAATGAGAACCCACAAGACCATCGTTGCCGGGCCGGTGAATCTGGTAGAGGGAGGCGTCGGCGTTGTCGCCCGAACGCCGATTTTTCTGCATTCCGAGCCGGGAAATGAACGGTACTGGGGATTCGCGGCGGTTGTCATAGACTTTCCTGAGCTGCTCCGTGCTGCCGGACTGACGGACACGCATACCTCTCTGCAGATTTCACTTCGAAAGCAGGATCCGAATGGACGGCCCGGGCCGGTGTTCTGGGGAGATCCCGCGGTGTTCGGGCGCAATCCGGTTGTCATGGAGGTCGCCTTCCCCGACGGTGCATGGCAAATTGCGGCGCTCCCTGCCGACGGGTGGTCACGGCCCTCTATTCTGCGGTCTCCTTCCTTCTATGGTGGCGTGCTGATTTCCCTGTTTCTTGCGTTTCTTCTCTTCCAGATTCTGCGCGTCAATCATGCACTTGGGCTGGAGATCGTACAACGTCGCCGTGCCGAGATAACCGCCCGGGAAAGGCAGGCCTATTCGCATAACCTGCTCGAGGCGAGTCTTGATCCATTCATGGCAATCGATCCGGACGGCCGGCTCATGGATGTGAACAGCGCAGCGGAGAAAATAACCGGGCTCGATCGTGGCGAGCTTGTGGGGAAGCGCTTCTCCTCATTGTTCGTCGAAGTGGAATTGGCGGGAGAGGCGCTCGATCGTGTCTGGGCTGACGGAACACTCAGGGAATGTCTTCTTTCCATCCCCAACGCCGGCGGTATGCCAATTCGGGTACAATGCAACGCCTCGCTCTTCCACGATGAGGATGGGAAGGTGAGCGGAGTGATTACGGTTGTGCGCGATGTTACCGAGAGAGAGCGGGCCGAGGCCGCTCTTCGTGCTGAGCGGGAACGGCTGTTGGACCTCATCGAGGCATTCCCCGAAGCAACATTCGTCGTGGACAGGGATCATCGGGTCATTGCGTGGAATCGAACGATGGAGGAGCTTACCGGGGTTCCGAAGGAAGGGATACTCGGGGAGGGCGGCTACGCACACGGTGTACCCTTCTACGGCAAGCCGTCTCCCTCACTCATCGATCTGCTCGATCGATCGGATCCCGAAGCTGAGTCGCGTTACGAGCGTTTCGAGAAGGTCGGCGATATGCTATATGCCGAAGGATTTGTGGCCAGACTCCGCGGAGGGGCGGGCGCACATCTGTGGGGTGTTGCACGGCCGCTCTTCAGCAAGGATGGTGTCCGGTATGGTGCGATCGAGGTCCTCCGCGACCTGACTGAGCTCAAGAAAACCGAGCTTGCACTGGCGAAGGCGCTCTCACTGCAGAGTACGGTCCTGGACTCTGCAGCAGACGGGATCCTGAGCGTGGACGCAGCGGGACACGTGGCAAGTTACAATCGGCGTTTTGTCGAGATGTGGAGGGCACCGCAGGAGGTCCTTCGTGGCCCCGCGAACTCGTTGCTCGATTACGTGATAAGCCGGCTCAAGAACGGGGTCTCAAGCCGGGATCGGATAGTCAGCCTGCGGGATGACCCCAATGCGGGAACCGAGGATGTTGTCGAGTTGAAAGACGGGCGCGTCTTTGTGGTCTATTCGAGCCCGCAGCAGCTCGGGAACGATGTCGTGGGGCGTGTCTGGACGATTCACGATGACACAGAACGGCGGCAGGGCGAACAGCGGCTGAGTGCATCGCTTGAAGAGAAGAGCGTGCTTCTGCGGGAGATCCATCATCGAGTGAAGAACAACCTGCAGGTAGTAGTCAGCATGCTGTCACTGCAGGAATCTCGCATCCGCGATTCCTACGACGCAGGGATTCTCTCCGCGAGTCGGGACCGGGTCATGACTATGGCGCTGATTCATGAAGTGCTGTATCAGAACGAGAGCTTTGCGGCGATTCAGATGCACGAGTATGTTCCCCGGCTGGCGAGCTATCTCAAGAAGACCTCCTCCGTAACGGCGATCACTCCCGAGGTCGTTCTCTATGTCGATGAGATCAGCCTGCCTATCGATCGTGCACTTCCCTGCGCACTCATCATCAACGAGCTGGTTTCCAATGCGTTGAAGCATGCATTTCCGCAGGAAATCCGAAGACCGGAGGCGCCCCGTGTAGATATCCGCCTCCGCTGCGAGGGCAACGATACGTATTCAATTACCATCGAAGATAACGGGTGTGGCTATTCTGCAGTCGAAGATCCCGATGGTAAAGAGTCCTTCGGACTCCTGATGGTGAACATACTGGCACGGCAGATTCGTGGATCCGTTTCAACCGAGTCGAACGCCCGGGGAACGAAAACGCGCATCCTTTTTTCTTCTGAAGAGATGTGGTCGAACTGATCAGACTGGCGGCCAGTTCACGTCTTTCGGCACCGTTATGGTGTCTATTCCATCTTTCAGCTCGAGAAGATAATGGTCGAGCTTCAGTCGGTGCTCCGGCTTCAGGCTGATCCGATCGGCATCGCCGGGATTCTCGCTCAATTCGAGCATCTGTCGTGCCCGCCAGTCCTCCAGGACCGGCTCAAGGCCTCGAACGGTTTCCGGTCCGAAAATTGAACCGATGCGGACAAGAGATACGCCTGCGCGCGTGCGTAGCCCGGTAATGAAGTGCTCGAACAGAAAATCGGTGGGTGCAATGGTTTCGGACTCCTGTGCTGCCGGGCCACCCCGGGACCGGGAGCCATAGACGAAGAGGTTCGGGTTCCGGATCCGGACTGCGGCCCCGTTCACCGGGATCGTGGATACCGCTCCCGGTCCGAGTCCCAGATACGGCTCAAGTCGCCAGTACCGGCTGTTGTGAACCGACTCGGCGCCGGACCCTGCCGCAAAGTTTGACACTTCATAGGATATGAAGTTGCTGCGTGCGAGCTCGTCGCGTGCGGTGAACCAGAGATCGTCCTGCACCTCCGCCAATGGCATGGATACCGTCCCCTGATGGATCATCTGCTGGAGTGGTGTCCGATCTTCGATGGTCAACGAGTAGAGAGAGAAGTGGTCCGTTTCGAACCGCGCAGCGAGTGCAATGTCTTCCCGGATGCCCGCCTCATTCTGGCCGGGGATGCCGGCAATTATGTCGATGTTCAGATGAGGTATCTGCTGCCTGAACCCGTGCGTGCGTTCCAGGGCGTCGAGGGCTATTTCACGCGTTGCGCGTCTTCCGAGGAGCCTGAGCAGGGGATCCTGAAACGTTTGCACACCGACGCTCAGCCGGTTTATCCCGTTGCGCGCAAGAACCGTGAGCAGCTCCTCGGTAATTGATTCGGGATTCGATTCGAAGGTCCACTCGGTGAGTCTCTCCGAATCGGTTGGACCGGATCCGCCGATATGCCAGACGCTCCGGAAACGCTCCAGGAAACCGTCGAGCAGATCCGGGGGCAGGATGCTCGGAGTTCCGCCTCCGAAATAGACGGTCACAATCCGGGGGTGGCCCATCGCCTCGGCGGCACGCTCCGACTCCTCTATGATGCGGTTCAGCGTGGCTTCCATGACTCGCGGAGAGCGTGTGGTCTCGAAGTAGAAATCACAGTAGCGACACCGACTCGAACAAAAGGGGATGTGCACGTAGAGGCTCAATTCCGTCAGGTGGTTACTCGCCATGCGCGCCACAGGATTTCCGGATTATGAGATCTCCGGCGACAGAGAAGGTTCGCGGCGCACTGCCGGGATTATTCAGTCGCCGGAGCATGGAATACCCCACGAGGGTTCCGATCTGAACGCATGGCGGGCGAAGTGTGGTAAGCGGACACGGAGGTGTTGCGAATGGCGCACATCATCAAATTCTACTACCCTCGCTTGATCGGGGACACTGGCGCCGAGGTTTTCAAGAGTCTGCAGCAGGCCGGCAGTTGATCGCCGTTTTGCAGTTCGCCCCGATCCAACGCTCTCTTGAGGTCCTGGCAGATTACCCGGTATTTCACGGTGCGGCCATGGCTGTCTGACACCATAAGTCTGTCGCGCTCCATTGTAACAAATACCAATACAAATACAAGGAGGTTGTTCATGACGTATAAAGTTACCCGGAGAACCGCCATCGGTGAATCAACAAAATGCTTGACAGCAACGCGGAAGCAGCGTTTAAATGATACATCACGGTACAGTACAGAATTGCTGTGGGAATGCTCTTGAACGTGAATTCAGCAGCGGTTAAGTCGTAAACTATTTGTTAACATCCTTGTGAATCTCCCATGGCGCATCTCCTTCGAAGGGAGCGCCGATATGAACGATGGTGCGGTAATCCGGGTCGTGCAGGTGCTTCTCCATGCTCGGCGCCAATCCGATTGCCGCGCGTTTCTCGAACATCAACATTCGTTCGGTTCTGGTGCGAGACTATATGCTTTCGGCGCTCTTTTCCGCGTTCACTGCATTTGTTATGATGGGTCAGTTGAACTCGGTGAAGGCCAACTATGCGGAGACCTACCTGCTCGTTGCGGTACTTGCCTGCTTTCTTGGCGGCATAGATCCGTTCGGAGGAGTAGGGCGTCTGTCCGGCATGGTAATATCGGTAGTGATCCTGCAGCTCATTTCGAGCGGGGTGAACCTTCTCCGGGTCGATCCGTTTTTTGTCCAGGCAATGTGGGGGTTCATCATCATCCTGCTCATTGCCGCAAATCATACAGGTGCGCGCATGCGCGAGTCACGACGATTGCGCCGATTAGGCGCCGCGGTCAACGAAGCCGGCGACGTGCACCAGTCCGGGAGAGGGGTTGATGGCAACTGAACAGGGACAATCTTCACAGACCGCCGGTTTCTCAGCACCGATTTTTTTCGAGCGCAACCGTGTGGCGCGAGTTTACACGGGGGGGCTTCTGTTTCATGATTTTTTCGGAGACCCCGCTGAAGACGGATTCTTTCCCGAGGAGTGGGTGGCTTCTTCTGTAAAGGCGTTGAACCGGAAACCATCTTCCGACCATGAAGGGGTTTCCATAGTTGCAGACAGTGGAAGGCGGTTCGATGAGCTTCTGTCTGAATATCCGGAGGAACTTCTGGGTGGACGTACCGAGGTAGGCTTGCTCGTGAAGCTTCTGGACAGCGCAATCCGGCTGCCGGTGCAGGCCCACCCGACAAAGGAGTTCGCGCGTATTCACTTCGGCAGTCCGCACGGGAAGACGGAGTCCTGGCTCGTGCTGGATACCCGCCCCGGGGCGTCAATCTACTACGGGCTCCGCGATGGGGTCACGCTGGATGATATGCGGAAGGCAATCCGCAGTGCCGAGTCCGACAGGAATGCGCTTCCGTCTCTCCTGAACCGTATTCCCGCTCGAAAGGGCGATGTCTATCTCATTCCGGCAGGCGTTGCCCATGCTATCGGTGCAGGCTGTCTCATACTCGAAGTGCAGGAGCCAACCGACTTTACGATCCAGCCGGAAGTCTGGTGCGGCGAGTATCGGCTGAACGATTACGAGATGTATCTTGGCCTCGAGGAGGAGACGGCGCTCGAGTGCTTCGACTTTGAAAGGCTCGTTGGCGATCGCGCCATCGCGGAGGGGAGAAAGAATCCACGCACGGTTGCCAAAAGCGCCGACGTCCACTCGGAACTGCTCATAGGCCCGGAGGACACTCCTGAGTTCAGTGTGACCCGGCACAGGATTAGTGGAAAGATGCCGCTTGCCCACGGTCCTGCAGTATGCGTGGTCACGGGCGGTTCGGGTGTCGTAACCGGTAGTGCAGCGGCGCAGCGACGTGATGTTCACAAAGGCGACTACTTTTTTGTTCCGGCGTCCGCAACGCGGCCCAACGGGGGTTCCGCGGTGGAGGGAGATCTCGAGTTGATCGAGTGCCTGCCCGGATAGACGGACCGGGCAGACCCTACGGCCGGTTACTCGCCGGCAAACTCTCCCATGACGCCTTCGAGGTTCGTGTGGCGTTCTTCCATGTCTTTGGAGCCGATCTCCAGCTGTTCCATGAGGAGCATTGCGACGATGTCCTCGAACAGCAGGAGCGATTGTTCAAGCAATGAGGCCATAGGCTGCGCAGATGGGATCTCGTCAGGTCCGCCGAAGATCTGTCCGGGGACTCGCACCGTGAAATCGGCGACCGTGCCGTGCTCACTTTCCGGATGCGCTGTAATTGCGCAAACGCGCGCGCCCGCTTCCTTGGCAAGTTGCATGATCCCCAGTTCAATAGTCGTGGCGGCACACTGAACTATGAGCAGATCTCCCGGGCCTATGCGCGGACAGGTGACGTCGAACACGAAGTGAACGTTGAATCCCATGTGCATAAGCCGCATTGCGAAACCCTGTGCCGAAAGCTTCATTCTGCCCATGGCAAAGATCTGGATTTGCTGTGCCTTGATTATTTCATCTATCAGCGTAGTTACTTCCCTCGTTTCAACGGCGGCGAGTACTGAGAGATTCTCCTGAATTACCGTGTTTACCAGTTCACTGTAGCGGGACATACGGCCTCCTGTCCGGTTGTTTTTGTATCGGATAATATATCTTTGTCCCGGATCGTACACCGGTTGATTCTGCGTGTCAACGCGGGGCCATCGCAGGGAAGTGCTTCATGTATTGCGGGTGGACCGATATAATGCCATTTCGAGGAGAAGAACATGGTGAACGCGAGTCATTCCGACATTGACTCCTGCCTGTCTCTGGCAGCGGATCTGTGCCGGATACCGAGTCCGAGCGGCTACACGCGTGCTGTAGAGGATTTTGTTCTGGAGCGCCTTCTTGAGACAAACTTTGAAGTCAGGCGAACCCGGAAGGGGTCTATCCTGGTGGATATCGGGGGATCCGGAGAGCCGCTCGTCCTTGCAGCGCACATTGATACGCTGGGTGCAATGGTCCGATCCGTCAAATCAAACGGACGTCTCCGGATAACGAAGATCGGAGGGTATCCAGATGCCTACATTGTTGCCGAAAACTGCCTGGTGCATACCCGCGACGGCCGTCAGGTTACCGGCACCATTCAGCCTGCCAACCCCGCGGCCCATGTGAACAGCAAACTCAAGGAATACAAGCCGACTGAAGAAGATCTGGAGATCGTGCTTGATGCGAGGGTTTCCAGTCCGGCCGAAGTCAGAACGCTCGGGGTTGAAAACGGGGACATGGTCTCGCTCGATCCGCGCACGCGAATAACCGAAACCGGATACATAAAGAGCCGACATCTGGACGATAAGGCGAGCGCGGCCGTGCTTCTGACCCTTGCACGGCTTGTGGCCATGACTGAACCGCACGAATCCACCTCCCCGCTGCGGCGGAAGGTATATCTGCTGTTTACTACCTACGAGGAGGTCGGTCACGGCGGGGCAACCGGTATTCCTGCAGATGCCGAAGAGGTGATCTCGGTGGACATGGGCGCCGTGGGCGCGGATCTTTCGGCGGACGAACATGTTGTATCGATCTGTGCCAAGGATTCAGGCGGACCTTACGACTATCGCGTAACCGGAGCTCTCATCCAGACGGCAAAAAGCGGGCAGATTCCGTATGCAGTCGATATCTACCCGTTCTACGGATCGGACGTCGAGGCGAGCCTGCGTGCGGGATTCGACATTGCACACGGACTCCTCGGTCCCGGGGTTTCCGCTTCCCACGGCTACGAGCGAGCGCATCTCGACGGCATTGGTGCTACACTTCGACTCCTTGCAGCCTACATTTCCCGGTAGTGGGTGGACGGACTCCTGCCCGCGCGAATTACCTGGTCTGTTCGAGCCTTCGCCGTGCCGGGCATTTCGCCGGCTCGGTGAAGTGCCAGCAACGCGGCTTGCAGTTCGCGCAGACGGATATGTTCCCTTCCTGGCCGCCTATGGCCTTCTGCGCCCATCGGGGATCCGCAAGAATCCCCCGGGCCACCGCGACAAGATCCGCCACTTCTTCCGTCAGCGCGTCCTCGGCTTCCTGTGGTAAACGGATATCCCCGACGCCAATTACCGGTATTCCCACCGCGTTCTTTACTCTGCGGGCAAGCTCAATGGTTGCAGACCATCGACCGCCGGAGGGAATGAGATGAAGCGGCTGACTTCCGCCGTGAGAGATATTCAGCGCGTCCACGCCAGCCTGTTCGAGTAACTGCGCCGCACGGACACCGTCTTCGGGAGTCAGTCCACCCTCGGACTCCGCTACACCGAGGCGCACGGTAACGGCAGTTGCCGGCGAAACGGCGGCACGGACCGCCGAGACGGCTTCGATGAGAAATCGGGAGCGGTTCTCTATGGAGCCTCCCCAACCGTCCCGGCGTCTGTTCGTTCTCGGAGAGAGGAACTGACTGCCGAGATAGCCGTGTGCCCCGTGAATTTCCACCAGGTCAAATCCCGCCTCAGTTACCCGTCGTGCAGCATCTGCAAAGTCGGTTATGATGCGCTCGATATCCGCTTCGGTCAGCTCTTCTGCGCCGAGCGGCATGCCGGGGATGTCCGGCGAAACCGAAGGAGCGAGAATGGCGAGCCCGTAATTTCGCTCACTGTTCGTGCGCGCGCCCGCGTGGTGAATCTGGATGCCGGCGACCCGCCGGCCGCCGGGTGAGTCATCTGCGTGGATAATCTCTGCCAGTCGGGCGAGCCCGGGTATGTGACCGTCGTCGAAGGCACCGATCTGAGTGGCCGCAAGACGTCCCTCCGGGGAAACCACAGTGGCCTCGACGATGACCAGTCCCGCGCCAATGCTCCTGCGGTAGTGTTCTTCGTGGGCATTGGTTACCAGCGCGTCCTTCGCGGCCTGCCAGATGACCATCGGCGGCATGACAATCCTGTTTGGGACGGTGTGGTGGCCCAGGGCCACATGAGAGGTGAGTCTGGTGTATGGCATAGAAAGAAATGATGCCCGGAAATTGCCCCAATGACAAGGGTGTACACCGCGCGCGGTGTACAGCGCGCGTCTTGCCGCGTGTCGCACGAAATCAGCTTCCGGGGCTCTCCCGCCCGGCCCGACGTGATTTAGTTCTGTGGATGCGCGGAAAAAACTTTACAGATCCGAAAGCCGGGAGTACAATAGCGACATGAAATCGATTGCGCAATCGATTTCATGACTATTTTGCTTGCACGTTGAACTAAAAAGGCACATTACGAGATGGCAACTATGAAGGACGTGGCTCAGATAGCACGGGTGTCCGTATCTACGGTTTCCCGGGTTATCAATAACACACTCCCTGTGGATGCAAAGACACGCCAGCGAGTCGAAGAGGCGATTCGCAGCGTCAGCTTTCGTCCAAATCTCGTTGCGAAGGGGCTGCGATCAAAGAGCGGGAACCTCATTGGTCTTGTTGTCCCGGAATTACTTCACGAAAGTTTTACCTCGTTTGTAAAATTTGCCGAGGAAAGTGCCGAAAGCAATGGCTTCAATCTCATCATAGGCAACACGAATAACGATCCCGACAAGGAAGAACGATTTATTCTCAATCTTATTCGGAGACACGTTGACGGGGTTATTTTCTCCCGGGTTTCCGACGAGAGTCGAACGTTTCGCATTATCGAAGAATCCGGTGTGCCGTTCGTAATTATCGACCGTTCAATGGAGCGGGAAGATATTCCGACCGTGGTAATGGATAACTACAGTGCAGGTCAGATTGCCGCAACCCACCTGCTGGACCTGGGACACCGCGACTTCGCATGCATAACCGGACGAATGAATATCTCGATAGTTCGGGAGCGCTTTTTTGGATTCCGCGACACCATAGCCGCCGGCGGCGGAAAACTGGATGAAAATTATGTATTCGAGGGCGACTTCAAATTCGAAAGTGGCATTGAGGGCGGTCGGGAACTGATGAGAAGAGGTGCCGGATTCACCGCTCTCTGGGCGCAGAATGACCTCATGGCCATTGGTGCAATGAACGAGTTTGTCCGCTCCGGTATACGAATTCCGGAACAGGTGTCGGTGGTTGGTCTGGATAATACAACGAGTTCGCGAATGGTTGTGCCCGCCCTCACAACCATAGCGCAGCCATTCTCTGCAATGTGCGAGAGTGCGGTGGAACTGATCCTCCGTATGAGGGACAAGGTAGAGTTGAGCAACCGAAGAATTTCACACAAACCGAGTCTTGTAGTTCGTGATTCAACCAGCACGGTGGTATCCCGAGGGGAAGACTCAAATGCATCAGGATAGTGAACTCCTCCTTTCCATGACGAGTATTCGCAAGTCATTTTTCGGAGTGACGGTGCTGAACGATGTGAACTTTGATCTCCGGGCCGGGGAAGTTCATGTGTTGCTCGGCGAGAACGGTGCCGGGAAATCCACTCTGATAAAGATCCTCTCAGGAGCCTACCGCCTGGACGACGGGGAAGTCCGCGTGAACGGCGAGGAAGTCAATTATTCCGCATACAATCCGAGATCAGCAGAGGCCCTTGGCATAGTCACGATTTACCAGAACTTCCATCTGGTCCCGCATCTTTCGGTTGCGGAAAATCTTTCCCTTGTCAATTTCCCCCGGAAATGGGGGTTCATCCGGTGGCAGGATGTACGAACGACGGCCGAGGAGATACTGGAAAAAGTACATTTCGATATTTCAATAAAAGAGAAAGTTCAGGATCTCAGTGTTTCGAAGAAGCAGATGCTCGAAATTGCCATCGCGTTGTCCAAGAACGCGAAAGTACTGGTCATGGACGAGCCGACGGCTGCATTGAGCCGGCATGAAGTGGAGATCCTGTTTACGACTATCAGAGAGATCAAGAAACGTGGAATCGGAATAATCTACATCTCGCACAAGCTGGAGGAGATCAAGCAAATCGGCGACCGCGTGACCGTTTTGCGCGATGGAAAGAACATCGCGACCGTTGATCCACGAGAAGTTGCACAGGATGAGATCGTTGAACTCATGATCGGGAAAGAGCTTTCGGATATTCGCCGAAGCGAAGGGATTGCCGGAGTCGGGAAAGCGCTGGAAGTCCGGGGACTCAGGACCCGTAACCTTCCGGAGCCGATATCCTTTGACCTGGGAATAAACCAGGTCCTTGCGGTGACTGGGCTCGTCGGAGCCGGCAAAACTGAGCTGGCCCGCGCTCTGTTCGGAGAAGATCCTCTCACCGATGGCGAGGTGAGCTTCTATGGCAGCCCGGTCAGGATACGGTCTCCACGACACGCGGTGAATCTGGGAATCGGATACCTTCCCGAAGATCGGGATTCGGACGGACTGTGTCTCAACATGGGCGTGAAAGAGAACCTTTCACTGGCACTCTTCGCCAAGACGCGGCAGTTCGCGTTTACTCCGGCATTTGAGAAGAAGATGGTGCAGAGCCTGGTTGATGACGTGCATATTCGCGCTGCAAGTCTGAATCAGCAGGTCAAGTACCTGAGCGGCGGGAACAAGCAGAAGGTTGTCATGGGCAAGTGGTTGCGGGCGGATTGTCGAGTCCTGATCCTGGATGAACCGACTATTGGAATAGACGTGGGTGCGCGCGCTGAGATATATGCGCTGATCCGCAGATTTGTTTCCGAGGGCGAACGATCGGTCCTGTTTCTCTCCAGCGATATGAATGAGGCTATGGAGGTGTCGGATCGTCTCCTTGTCATGGCGAACCGGCATGTCGTTGCCGAGTTGGATCCTGCCCAGACAACGAAGCAGGAAATTATGCAATACAGTCTTCGCATCAAACAGGAATCAAAGGAGAAATGACCCAATGAAAGCAGACACACGGGGCGAACGTTCGCTTCAGCTCGGCGATCTGTTTCGGAATCAAACGTTCTCGATGTTTGTCATCCTCGTTGGGCTTTGGGTATTGCTCGCGCTCCTTTCGCAGTATTTCTTTACGGTCACAAACCTGTTCGAAATTACCCTTCAGACTTCGGTCATTGCCATTATCGCGGCGGGGGAGACGTTCGTTATTTTCTCCGGCGGAATCGATCTTTCGGTTGGATCCGTCTTCGCCTGCTCGGCAATTGTCGGTGGACTTGTCTTCCAGGACACCCATAATCTGTTCCTTGCAATACTGGCCACGCTTCTCTTCGGCACGGTACTGGGCGTATTGAATGGCATAGTAATTACAAAACTTCGGGTCCCGCCGTTCATTGCCACGCTGGGAATGATGGGAATTGCCCGCGGTTTCGCCCTCATCTTTTCACGCGGAATTCCTATCTTTGGCCTGGATAACAACTACATGTGGATTGGTCAGGGGAAGGTTTTCGGTGCGGTCCCCGTGCCGACGATCATCATGATTATCGTTTTCGTCATTGCGTTCCTTGTGGCGAATTACACCCGTTTCGGCCGTTTCGCGTACGCTATCGGGAGCAACCCGGAAGCATCGCGGCTGTCCGGCATCAATGTCGGATTGATGCAGGTCGGACTGTATGCGGCCAGCGGCCTGATGTGCGGCATTGCTTCGATCATTGAAGCTGCGCGATTGGGCACGATCCAGCCGGCGGGTGGAAACGGATATGAGCTCCTTGCAATAGGTGCCGTAGTCATTGGAGGAACGAGTCTGTTTGGTGGAGAAGGGAGCGTCATTGCCACGCTTATCGGGGCAATCATCGTAACCACCATCCGGAACGGACTGAACATCCTCGGGGTGAACGCCTTCTGGCAGTACGTCGTAAATGGCCTTGTCATCATCATCGCAGTTGCAGTCGACCAGGTACGCCGAAACAGATAGGCGAGCAGACCTGAAGTTGGAGGGGTGCGGAGATCGCCGATCCGTTGGATCGGGCAAGAAGTCAGCCAGGAGGAATTGTATGAAGAAATTTGCACGATTCGTTTTCGTCATTGCCGTAACGCTCATTGTGGCGTTGGGTTCAGTTACTGCCGTGTTCGCCGGCGGAAAGAGCGAGTCAGGAAGTTCGGGTGCGGCCGGGCAGGGAACCATTGTCTTTATCCCGAAATCGACCTCAGCGTCCTTCTATCTATTTCTGGTAAAGGGTGCGTCGGACAAGGCGAAGGAACTCGGGTACAAAATCGACTATCAGGGACCATCAACTGAAGCAGATCTTTCCTCGCAGGTGAATCTGGTTCGCAACATAGTAGCAAAAAAACCCGCAGGAATTCTCCTTGCGGCGCTGGATTCCAAGGCACTCATCCCACCGGTCACCGAAGCGATTAAGGCGGGTGTTCCGGTTGTCATGGTGGATTCCGGAATAGACAGCGACGTGCCGCGTGGCAGCATAGTTACCGACAACTACAAGGGCGGATACATGGCCGGTGAAGAGATGGCAAAACAGCTCAACGGGCAGGGGCTCGTGGCAAATCTGGGTATCCAGGCCGGATCCATCAGCGCCGAACGAAGCAAAGGATTTGCGGATGCCATTGCGAAGTTTCCCGGAATGAAAGTTCTCGATACACAATGGACGGACGCAGACGCGGCAAAATCCCTTAACATTACAACGGACCTGCTGACCGGCAATCCCAATCTGAAAGGTGTCTTCTCCGCCGCTGCTCCCATTGCGGTTGGTGCTGCTCAGGCGCTCAAGTCACGGGGACTCGACGGGAAGGTAAACCTGATTACGTTCGATCCAAGCCCCGAAGTGCTGCCGCTTTTTGAGAACAAGACAATAACCGCAATTATCGCCCAGGATCCCTATCAGATGGGCTATCAGGGAGTCGCGATGATTGACAAGGTTCGTCACAACGAGCCGATCGAAAAGAAGGATCTTCTGCTCCCACCGGTCCTGATTGTTGAATCGAACTACAACAGCCCGGAAGTTCAGAAGCTGCTGCAGACGCCTGAGAAGTTTCAGAACTGATCCCGTACCGGAACTCTGCGGGTGTTCGGTCCATGCGGCAGACACCCGCACATTGAACTGTCAGTGAAAGAGGAGGCTGCGTGAAGAGATCGTTGGGAATCGGCCTGATCGGCTACGGCTTCATGGGCCGGGCCCATTCGAATGCGTATCGCCAGGTCTCAAGATTCTTCACTCATGCAATTGAGCCGAAGCTTGTCTGCGTGAGCGCACGGGATAAAGAGAAACTGTCGGCCTTCGCGAAGAACTGGGGATGGGAAGCCGAGACGAACAGCTGGCAAGAGCTTATTGATAGAAAGGACATAGACCTGGTGGATATCTGCGCACCGAACAACGTCCATCGGGAAATGGTGCTTGCCGCCGCGGAACGTGGCAAGTTCATTGTCTGCGAAAAGCCGCTGGCCATGAACTCCGAAGAGGGGCGGGAAATGGTGGCAGCGGTCGAAGGTGCGCAGATTGAGAATATGGTCTGTTTCAACTATCGGCGTGTTCCGGCGATAGCCCTGGCAAAGCAGTTGATTGAAGAGGGACGGCTCGGGAGGATATTTCACTATCGGTCAAACTATCTGCAGGACTGGACCGTTGATCCGGACTTGCCTCAGGGCGGTCAGACGCTCTGGCGTCTTGACGCGGCGGTTGCGGGAAGCGGCGTGACCGGTGACTTGCTTTCTCATGCGATTGATCTGGGGCAATGGCTGGTGGCGCCGATTACCGAGGTGAGTGCGATGACCGAAACGTTCATCAAGAATCGTCCGGTACATGGCACCGATGGGCAGCAGGCTCCGGTTACCATTGACGATGCATGCGCGTTTCTCTGTCGGTTCCAGAACGGAGCACTTGGCACATTTGAAGCCACGCGCTACGCAACCGGGCGAAAGAACTTCAACACCTTTGAAGTAAACGGTGAGCTCGGAAGTATTTCGTTCGATCTCGAGAATGCCCACGTGCTGAAATACTACGACAGGCGGGACGATGCGCAGTATCGCGGATTTCGGGAAATTCGTGTGTGGGATGGTGACCATCCCTACATGGGGGCATGGTGGGTGCCCGGATGTGCTATCGGGTACGAGCACACATTCACCCACATGATTTCGGACTTTCTTTCCCAGATCGAAAGCGGGCCGAGATTGTGCCCGGACATGCGCGACGGACTTGCGACCCAGATGGTGTGCGATGCGGTTCTGGAATCTGCAGCGACACGGCAATGGGCCGGGATAGAGAAAATCGGGTGAACAATTCACCCTGGAGGTGTGTCTGATATGGCAACGGAAAAACAGTTGATTGAAACGGCGTTGAATGCGGGACAGGGTGTTATGCGCCTCATGCCGAACTGGGTGCCGCGTTCGTTCTGCGTTCCCGGAAAGCGGCTGAAACTGCATCCTGCAGATTACTATGCGTACGGGGCACACCGGGGGGGGATAGACGAGCGATGGTTTTCTTCGACCACCAAAGCGGACAATGGCCCGGAAACGCTGTCCGACGAGGGGTTGAGCTACATTGCCGTCAGCGATACGCAGAAGGTGCTCCTTAAGAATGCGATCGAGCTCATGGGGAAGGACATCCTTGGTGCCGACATCATGAGCAAGTACGGCGGTTGGGTAATGTACAGCAAATTTTTCGACAACCAGGAACCGCTGCCCTTCCACGTGCATCAGACGGATGAACGCGCATCAGACGTGGGACAGAAGGGAAAGCCGGAGGCATATTACTTTCCGAAGCAGTTAAACAATCACGGGGGCTGGTTTCCCTACACCTTCTTCGGATTGCATCCGGGCACGAAGCAGGAGGATATCAAGCGGTGTCTGGAGAACTGGGATCGCGGAGACAACGGAATTCTCGATCTGTCCAAGGCGTATCTCCTTCGCCCCGGGACTGGTTGGGACGTACCTCCGGGAATTCTTCATGCACCGGGCTCTCTCCTGACCTATGAGCCGCAACGGGCTTCTGATGTCTTCTCCATGTTTCAGTCGCTCGTCTGGGAGGTCTACACCCCGAAGGATCTCCTCCTGAAGGACGTTCCGAAGGGTAAACAGAATGATCTGGACTATCTGGTGAGTCTGCTTGACTGGGAGTTGAATGTTGATCCGTATTTCTACGAGCACCGGTTCATGCCGCCGAAACCGGTCCAACCGCTTGAGGAGATGCGAGGGCTCGGATATGAGGAGTACGACATTGTCTACAACTCCCAGATGTTCTCGGCTAAGGAGTTGACCGTGCTACCCGGAAAGACCGCAGTCATCAAGGACGACGGACCCTACGGCGCAATCGTCATCCAGGGGCACGGAACATTCGGAGCGCTGGAGATCGATTCTCCGGCAATGATACGATTCGGCGAAATGACTCACGATGAACTTTTTGTCACACGCAAGGCGGCTGCCGAGGGTGTCCGCATTACCAACAGGAGTCAGGTCGACAACCTGGTAATGCTGAAGCATTTTGGTCCGCGTGCGTGATCGAATTGAACGGAAGGAGGTGACTGAGACAGAAAGGCGATGGTTGCCGGTGCCTGTGTTCCGGCAGCACGACGGAGGCTTCTCTTGCGTGTTTCCTGCATCCCGTCGAAGCAAATGCGGGCAAAGAAAAACGGGTGAAACCAATTCTTTTGTCCGCAGATCCGGGTAGTGTTGAGGAGGGTACGAGTATGAAGAAGATTCTGATTGCGCTTTTGATCGGTCTGGTGGTTTTCCCGTTCCTGGCGTTTGCCGGCGGAAAATCGGAACCGGCAGCTGCCGGCGGAAGCGGGGCGAAAGAACTGGTTATCGGAATGTCGGTTCCCGGACTTCAGTTTCCGTTCTTTGTGACCATGAAGAATGATGCGGAACAGGCGGTGGCGAAACTCGGGGGCAGGATCGTTTTCGCAGATGCGCAAAACCAGTCCGCTAAACAGGCCTCCGATGTCGAGAACTTCGTTGCCCAGGGTGTCGACGGCATCCTCATTTCACCGATGACGACGGATTCGCTTGTGCCGGCAATCGAGGCAGCCGTTAAGGCGGGTATCCCCGTTGTAACGGTGGACCGGAAGGCCAATACGGACAAGGTGCTCGTGCATGTCGGTGCAGACAATGTCCAGGGTGGGCGTGCCGCGGCACAGTTCATCATCGACAAGCTGGGAAACAAGGGGACGGTCATTGAGCTCGAAGGCACCCCGGGATCCTCTGCTGCAATCGACCGGAAGTCCGGGTTCGATGAGGTCATGAAAAAATCCAACGTCAAGATTCTCGTGAGCCAGACTGCAGAGTTCGACCGCGCAAAGGGCCAGAATGTCATGGAGAGCCTCATGCAGAAGTATCCGCAGTTTGATGCGGTCTTCGGCGCAAATGACGAAATGATCATCGGTGCCATAGAGGCGATGTCAGGCGCAGGGATTGATCTTTCGAGCAAGGTCACGATCGGATTCGATGCAACTCCGGACGCTTTCCAGTACATGAAAGACGGGAAGCTCAATGCAACGATCGATCAGTTCCCGGGCAAGCAGGCGGGTCAGGCACTTCAGTATCTGACCGACTACATAAAGAACAAGACCATGCCGGCGAAGAGTGTTATCTACATCAATCCAGAGCCGGTTACCACGGCTCCGTAACGCCGGGAGTGGGCAAATCGCAGGTATGTACGGCCGGTTTACCGGCCGTACATACCGTTTCCAATCATCGGGTGGGTGTATGACTACAGTGTTGCAGATGATCGGTATCAGCAAGAACTTCCCCGGCGTTCGCGCACTGAACGGCGTGGACTTCGACCTTCATGCGCAAGAGGTTCACGCACTGGTTGGAGAAAACGGTGCCGGGAAGTCCACGCTCATGAAGATTCTCTCCGGGGTATACCGTGCCGACGAAGGCGAGATAGTGCTCAAGGGCAAGAAAATTATCTCCCCGCACCCGCGGATGATGATAGAGGAAGGGGTGAGCGTTATCTACCAGGAGCTCAATCTTGTTCCGCATCTTTCGGTCGCGGAGAATATTTTCCTCGGACGGGAACCGCGAAAGCCGGGCGGGTTCATAGACTGGAAGAAGATGCGGGCGGACGTGGAGAATCTCCTTGAACCGTTCGGCCTGAAGCTCAATCCGAAGGCGCGAATCCACACCCTTGGCCCCGCCTACCAGCAGGTCGTAGAAATTGCGAAGGCGCTCGCCCTGCGGTCCGACATTCTGGTCATGGACGAGCCGACCGCAACGCTTACCGGGCATGAGGTGGACCGACTCTTTGAACTGATTCGGACCCTCCGCGCAAGCGGTGTTTCGGTGGTCTACATTTCGCATCGGCTTGAGGAGATTCAACTCGTCGCCGACCGGGTTACCGTTCTTCGGGACGGCGAGCACATCGCTACGGCTCAACTCGAAGACGTGACGACCGACGACATTATTCGGCATATGGTTGGAAGGAAATTGACCGAGCAGTATCCAAAACGGGAGATCTCAGCGGGAGAAGAGGTCCTGCGTGTCGAAGGGCTGACCCGGCGAGGCGTCTGTTCGGATGTCTCGTTCACGGTGCGGCGGGGGGAGATTCTCGGTTTTGCCGGACTCGTCGGAGCAGGACGCACGGAAATCATGGAGCTTATCTACGGTCACCGCAGGCGGGACTCGGGGCGAATCTCCGTGAATGGGAAAGAGGTGAACATACGTTCCACAAGGGATGCGGTTCGTGAAGGTATTGGACTGATCCCAGAAGAACGGAAACGCCAGGGACTCGTTCTGGGGCTTTCCGTTCTCCAGAACAGCGGGCTCGCAGTGCTCGACCTGCACTCTTCGGCTGGTTTCATAAGGAATCGCGAAGTTACGGGAATTGTGCAGAAAATGACCCAATCCGTCGGAGTGAAGACTCCGAGCCTCAACCAGCCTGTGAAGTTTCTGTCGGGCGGGAATCAGCAGAAGGTGGTTCTTTCGAAGTGGTTCGTCAGAAACTGCCTTGTCTATATCTTCGATGAGCCGACTCGCGGAATCGATGTTGGGGCAAAGGTGGAGATCTACAAGCTCATGCAGCAGCTCGCCGCGGACGGCGCAGCCATTATCATGATCTCTTCCGAGTTGCTGGAGGTCATGAACATGAGCGACCGTATTGCTGTGGTGTATTCCGGGCGTATTGTGCGCATTTTCCAGCGGGGAGAGGCGAGTGATGAAGAGGTCATGAGCTACGCGCTTGGACTGAAGGAGCAGGGGGCATGAGCGGAACCGTGGAAGCAAAGGAAAAAGGCTCAGGCGGAGGGCTGGATGTGAAGCGGATTCTGAAGAACTATGGCATTGTCATTGCATTCTTCCTTATCTGCGTTGCCCTCGCCTCGATGACGCCGATTTTCCTGAAGTGGGCAAACGTATTGAATGTTATACGCCAGACTTCAATCGTCGGCATCATGGCGGTCGGCATGACGTTCGTCATCCTGACGGGCGGAATTGACCTTTCGGTCGGTTCACTGCTGGCAATTTCCGGCGCAGTTGCTGCCGGACTTCTCAAACAGGGAAATAGTCTGATCGTGGTGGTGGTGGCGGCACTCCTCATAGGCGCTGTTCTCGGGTTAGCGAACGGATTGCTGATTACCATCGGGCGCATTACACCGTTCGTGGTTACCCTGGGCATGATGAGCATTGCCCGCAGTCTTACACTCATATACTGCAACGGCTATCCAATAAGCGGATTTGATGAAGCGTTTCGATTCATTGGCGGGGGAGATATCGCCGGGATGCCGTTTCCGATTGTCGTGTTCCTGCTGACCGTGGCCATTGCGTGGGTAATTCTCTCGCAGACCAGACTGGGTCGGTACACGTATGCAATCGGCGGAAATGAAGAGACGGTAAGGCTCTCGGGCATTCGCTCGAAAGTATATAAGACAATTGTATACGTTCTGTCCGGTGTAACCGCAGCCATCAGCGCTCTCATTCTCACTTCCCGTCTCAATTCTGCCGGGCCGGTTGCCGGTCAGGGATACGAGCTTGATGTAATTGCGGCAGTTGTTATTGGCGGAACGAGCCTGAGCGGCGGAAGGGGAAGCGTCTGGGGCACGCTCGTCGGCGCCCTGCTCATCGGTGTTATCAACAACGGAATGATACTGCTTGGAATCTCACCGTATTTCCAGCTCCTGGTGAAGGGACTCATCATCATCGGTGCGGTGCTGCTTGACCGGTTGCGTGAAGAGAGCGACTAAAGCCCGGTTCACCGTGAAGGCCGCTGCGCCCAGGCGCGCAGCGGCGTCCGTCTTGAGTCGTGTCAATCCTGCCGGTTATGAGCGTAGAGATTCCAACCGAGATAGGTCTCTATCGACTCCTCGAGCACGTCGGAATGCATCCCTCTTGCCATTGCTACGTGATGCTCGAAACCGTTCTTTGTGATGTGCCGCATGAGGTTCCGGACGTTGGGAATTCTGCAAACCGCAATCCCACCGTCCATCGGGAATGGATCGTCGGTGAAAGTGCCCTCGCCAACATAACCGCGAATCTCTCCGCGACGATCGTCTGTAGACATGCGGAAGAAGGTAAAATCTCCGGGTGCAACGTGACCCTTTACTGCGCCGAAACAGCGTTCCTGTCCGATTGTCTCTCCGAGAATATCGAGGTTTGAGATCTCAATCTCCGCACCCATGAAGCTCTTCGGAAAGTTGCTGCAGTGGGTTCCCACCACCATGTCTTTTTCGTGGCCGTAGTTGTTGTTCCAGTCCAGAAACCCGGGAGCATTGCCGGTCGCAAGCGCAAGCGCGTACATCGATATGACACCGGTAACGTCGGTCTCGCACGCGCTGGGCATGAGTTTTTCTCCCATCATGCTCATTGAGAGGCAGGTGGCGCATCCGTAGTTATTCTGAACCGAGTCCCAGCACTGAATTGCGCTCGCGTCGCACTCGTTTTCTTCCATCCATCGGTCAATTGCTACCGACAGCGCAGCCTGTTTGAAGATGTTGTGCTCGACTATGACATTCGGAATCTTTCCGTAGGAATGTATGGCGTCCAGTTTTTCCTTCACCGCCGCATCCTCTTTCGATATGCGTCCGGCGTTCCCGAGAATCTCCGAAAGATCCACCGTCGTCACAGAAATACCGCCCGCCTGCAGGAGCTTTTCGCTGTATCGGACCGTACGGAAGGGGCCGGGACGAGCGCCAATGGCTCCAATCCGCGCATTGCGGAGGCCCTTGACCGTCCGACAGATCCGCCCGAACTTGTCGAGGTCTTTGCGAAACAGATCGCTGTCAATATCCTCGGTGTGTTCGGTGGTATCGGTCCATGGAATTCCGCATTGGTACAGGTTGTTGCACACCGAGAGTTTTCCGCAGTATGCGTCCCTTCGTCCCTTCACATCCACATGAGTGAGATCGTCGTTGCACGCCTGTATCAGGATTGGCACATCGAGACCCGACCTCTGGAGCGTCTCCACGACCGCTATCTCGTCTCCGAAATTTGCCAGGCTTACGATGATGCCGTCGATCTCGTCCCGGTGCTCCTTGAAGAAAGCCGCGTATTTCTTCGCATCTGCAAGTGTCTCCACCGCTCCGTTCGGTGTTGCCGATGCATCCATGATGAAATAGGGATACTTCAGGGTGTCGAGTTGCTTTGTCAGATCCGTCCGCGCATTGGTCGCATGGGCGGCGTTGAAGAATGCCCGCGACGTCACGAAGACACCGAATTGCACGGGCTTTTCAATAGCTCGCGTCCACACATGATCAGACATACTTTTCCTCCATTTGTCCGTCTATGTCAGCGTCTGGGTCACGGCATGATGCCATTCATCCATCAGCTTTGCTCTTTGCCTGGATTCCATGTTTGGCGTATGAGTCCTGCCGGGGGCGGCTAAGGCGTGAAGTTCCGACTCACCCGGGAAAACACCTGACGCGATTCCCGCCATGAAGGCAACTCCTCGTGCCGATATCTCTTCAATGGAAGCAACATGAATGGGTGCGTTCAGGACATCGGCCTGAAACTGCATGAGAAACTGGTTTCCGGTGGCGCCGCCATCCACCCGAAGGTCCTGTACGGCAATTCCGGATCCGGAGGTCATTGCGTTCATGACATCGCTCACCTGATAGGCGATGCTTTCAAATGCAGCGCGTATTATCTGCGGTTTTCCCGAGGCTCGAGATAATCCGGTAATGCAGGCGCGAATCCCATGGACCCAGTGCGGCGCGCCGAGTCCGGAGAACGCAGGTACAAGATACACGCCGCCGTTGTCCGGCAGTGAGGCTGCAAGCTGTTCTGCTTCCTGGATGTCGGTGAAAAGGCCCAGGTTCTCCCGGACCCACCGGACTGTGTCGCCCGTATAATGGATGTTCCCTTCGTACACATAGGTAGTCCCCGAGGTGGTGCTCCACCCGATGGACGCGACAATGCCTGCCGGCGGGACAGGGACGTCTGCTCCCGCGTTCATCATGATTGACGATCCGGTCCCGTAGGTCGTCTTCGCCTGACCGGGGGAGAATGCTGCCTGTCCATACAGCGCCGCATGGGAATCTCCAAGGACGCCACGAATCGGTAGTCTGAGGTTCGCGGCCGGGAGATTCGCAATTCCGTAATCGCCGCCGGAAGTTCTGAGCTCGGGCAGGATTACCTGTGAGAGTCCGAAAAGCGCCTTCAATTCGGGGTCCCACGACAGGGTCCCAATATTCAGGAGCAGCGTTCGGCAGGCGTTGGAATGATCGGTTGCAAAGACTTTTCGTTCAGTGAGGTTCCAGATAAGCCATGTGTCCATCGTCCCGCACATGAGCCGTCCCGCCTGCGCCACCTCCTGTGCTGTTTCGCTGTGTTCAAGAAGCCACTGCAGTTTGGTCGCCGAAAAATACGTATCAACGATGAGACCAGTCTTCTGTTGAATTGTCGCCGCTTCTTTGCCGGAAATCAGTGCATCACAGTACGGTGTCCCGCGTTCGTCCTGCCATACCAGCGCGTGGTATACCGGCTTACCGGAATGCGCATCCCAGGCAACGACGGTTTCGCGCTGATTCGTTATTCCCAGAGAGGAAATGGAGGCTGCATCCACACCGGATTCTCGTATGACCCGAACCAGTGCCTCCCGCGTGTTGCGGAGAATTTCCTCGGCATCATGCTCAACCCATCCGGGTTCTGGATAGTACTGTCGGTGTTCTATGTTTACCCGATATACCGGAAGCGCACGTTGGTCGAACAGGATTGCCTTCGTTGCGGAGGTGCTCTGATCAACGGTCAGAACATATTCTTTCGCCATGGATCAGCGCTCCTCTTTATCTGCGCACACCCGATTGAACTGTGGAACGTACGAAGGATTCGATAGTCTCTGCCAGCTTTGGTCCGGTCAGTCCATAGTAGTCATACAACTGGGGCGACTCTCCGGATACCACGAACTCGTCGGGGAATCCGATAATCTTCATCCGAACCGGATTTTCCTGAATCAACAACTCCGCAACTGCTCCTCCGAGGCCCCCGTGGATGCTGTGCTCTTCCACCGACACCACCAGACCGGTTGCCCCTGCGTGGCGCAGGATGGTCTCCGTGTCCAGCGGTTTGATCGTCGGCATGTCGAGGACGGTACAATTGATACCGCGCTTTCCCAGAACTCGTGCAGCCTCGAGCACATGATGGACCGGTTCTCCGGCTGCAATTATTGTGCAGTCCGAACCTTCAGTCAACACATTTGCCCGGCCCCATTGAAAGCTCTCGTCAGTGGAACCGTAGACATCAGGAACTGGAGCTCTGCCCAGGCGCATATAGGCGGGACCGCGAGTGCTCGCGAGGTAGCGGGTTGCCTGTTCGGTCTGTCGGATATCCGACGGCAGGAGAATTGTCATGTTCGGCACCGCTCTGAAGTACGCAAGGTCATGGAGCGAATGGTGGGTGCTTCCCAGCGCGCCGTAGCTCACACCACCGCTCACGCCCACGATCTTCACGTCTGCGTCAGCATATGCCACATCATTTTTGATCTGTTCTGCAGAGCGGGCGGAGTAAAAGCTGGCGGGGCCGCACACAAAGACGCGCTTTCCCGAGCGGGCAAGGCCCGCGCCCACTCCGACCGCGTTCTGTTCGGCAATCCCAACTTCGACGAACTGTCCCGGGAGTGCTTTTTCGAATTCCCCCAGTGTAACAGACCCCTTTGCGTCGCTCGTTACTACGAAGATGGTGCCGTCTTCCCGCGCAGCACCCAAGAGCGCGCCCGTGAACGCGTGTCTGCAGCTTTTTCCCGAACTGCTCATCTTTCAACCTCCTGAAGTTCCCGGTCGAGCTCCATGATTGCCTGCTCCAACTGCTCCTTCGTAGGGACATGATGGTGCCACGACGCCTGATTCTCAATGAAGGAGACTCCTTTGCCCTTGATGGTGTGGGCAATGACAAGAGTAGGGCGACCGGTCTCCATTGGGACATGGTCAAATGTGTCTTCGAGTGCAGCAATATCGTTTCCGTCGACTTCAACCACGTGCCAACCGAAGCTCGTCCATCGATCCCGCAGAGAAGATATCCGCATGACGGTATCTACGTTCCCGCTGATCTGGAGCTTGTTGTAATCGATAATAGCCGTGAGATTGTCGAGCCCGTAATGTGCTGCCGACATTGCCGCTTCCCATACGCTTCCTTCAGCCTGCTCGCCGTCGCCCATGAGTGTGAATACCCGGTACGCGGCACCGTCCCGCTTACCGGCAATTGCCATGCCGACAGCCACGGACAGACCATGGCCGAGCGCGCCGGTTGGTACCTCGACACCCGGGACCTTCATCGTTGGATGACCGTAGAGGCGGGTGCCGAACTGGCCGTACGTATGGAGTTCTTCCTCTGGAAAGTACCCCGCGCGCGCCAGTACGCAGTAGAATCCTTCGACGCTGTGCCCTTTGCTCAGAATGAAGCGATCCCGGCCCGGATCTTCCGGTTTTTTCGGGTTGTATTTCAGTGTATGAAAGTAAAGGCTGACCAGTATATCGACGGAGGAAAGTGAGCCGCCGGTGTGTCCGCCGCCGGCCGCATAGATTATCTGCAGAAGCTGCTTCCGCATTTCGGCCGCCGTCGACTGAAGAGTTCGAATATGTTCAACGTCCATTGACGGACCTCCGGAAAACGAGTGTATGGAGGTCAGTATACACAGTAAAAAGAAGCCTGTCAAAGAAAAAAGAAAGTGTTCGAAATAATACAGAAGTTTCTGGCTATTGAGCGATGATTATCTGAACGCCAAGGGCTTCGATCTTTTTCTCATCCGACGCCTTAATTCCCGAGTCCGTTATCAGGTAATCGACGCAGGACATGATGCCGAGCGACGCAAACGAAAACTTGCCAATCTTCGTTGAGTCTGCGACCAGGTATTTCTGTGACGCGGCCTCGATCATCGCTCGTTTCACCGGGAGATCTGAAAATCCCGGATAGGTCAGCTCGAACGAGGAAGAGATACCGCCGGTGGCAAGAAACAGCTTGTCCACGTAAAGATTGGGGAAAAAGGCCGCGGCCTTCTCGCCCGTCAACGATAATGTGGGGGCCTTGAACTCGCCGCCGGTCACGAGGAGCTCGAACGAGTACTCCGCTCCAACGATGAGGGCAATATTCAGCGCATTTGTTATGATTGTAAGTTCTTTCTTGCCATGAAGTAGTTTGGCAATCTCGGTCGTTGTGGATCCGGAGTCGAGGATGATCCTGTCTCCGTTCTGGATCTGTTCCGCGGCCGCATGAGCAACTCGAATCTTTTTGTCGAGATTCTCCATGTGCTGCAGCGAAAGGGCTCGAACCTGTTGAGAAACTGACCGGAGGAAGGCGCCGCCGTGCTCGCGTATGATGTAGCCTTGCCGCTCGAGTTTTTCCAGATCCTGTCGGACCGTCGGTTCCGACACTTCAAACAGAGCACTCAGGTTTGTCACCCGTGCGCTTCCTTCCTCCTGAAGCAGCTCGAGTATCTTCATCCTCCGTTCCTGGCCGAGCATGTCCTTTTTTCTCACTTTTGTAATCCCACCCGTGATTTTGTCGTTAAACCCATATTACGCCAGGAAAACCGAAATAGAAAGAACAAAAACGTCGAATTTCGACCGTTCTTAAAGAAAACCTGCATTCAGGCGTCTCTAAGCATATTCAGACGCAATCCGACCGTATCAGGTTATTCGAAAGTAAACGAACAAGATTAGGTTTGTAAAAGTTTCCTTTACTGACGACTTTTCTTGACTGGTGGAAATTTCCATGCTAAGCTCCTAAATATTCCAATGTAAGTGCGGCAAAAAAAAGAAGGCCGTAACTTCGCGAACAAGTGAGTGAACATGGTACAAACTGTCAAATCTCGGACAATCATCCGAGCATCGGTCCCGATCGGAATTATCGTTGTTCTGGTGATTCTCAGCGTAACGGGAGCAATCGCAACGATAGTGCCGATCAAGGGCGCGCAGTCGGTCGCGGCCATTGCAAATGGCGGGACTGCGTTCGATCCCGTCCAGTTCGTTCAGAGCATCTGGAAGTCCCGCGTTATTCCCGAGGCAAACCGCAGTACCCTGACCCTGGACACGCTGATTCCGGCGCTGCAGAAGGATCCCGCAAAGGCGGTGGAGGAGTACGGGCATAATGTGGGAGGTGCCGCGAACTTCATTGTCACGTTCTCAGGCACCGTAACAAAAATCGATACGTCGTCCCCGACCGGAAGGATAACAATGAAGGTTCCGTACGCGGGCGGAGAGCTTGCCGTAGAGGTTCAGGTCGGTCCGGTCATCCTCGGTACGTCGCTGCGGGATTCGATGCCGTTCATTTCTTTCAGTCAGTTCCTTAATCAGGTGCAGTATGGAAGTGTAGCTGACGAGCTCAATACCCAGGTTGAAAAATCGGTCGTGTCAAAGCTCGATCTGAAGAACCTCACAGGAAAGAGACTTACCATCCGAGGAGCATTCACGTACGACAGCACGAACGTGAAGGATATCGTCGTTACCCCCATCGTTATTACCATTGTGTAACCAGGCAGGCAGAATATGGAAGATGTAATACTGCGAGCCGAGGGAATTACGAAAGTCTTTCCGGGAACTGTCGCCCTGAATCGTGTTGACTTTCATGCGCGAGCAGGAAGTGTGAATATCCTGGTAGGAGAGAACGGCGCGGGCAAGTCCACGCTGATGAAGATCATTGCCGGTGTCGAGCAGCCGAGCGATGGGAAACTCTTTCTCAATGGTGAAGAGGTTAGCTTTCGCAGCCCGATAGACGCCGCTGCAATGGGCATCGGGATCATCTATCAGGAAATCGACCTGTGCCCGAATCTATCGGTTGCTGACAATATATTCCTTACCAGAGAGATTGCACCAAATCAGGTTATCAACTTTCGCAAACAGCGACAGATCGCTCACGACCTCCTGAGGCGGCTCGAACACGATATCGATCCGGATGTCAAGGTCGGTGAGCTCGGTGTGAGTTCCCAGCAAATTGTTGCAATCGCAAAGGCGCTGCTTCAGAACGTGAAGGTGCTCATCATGGATGAACCCACGTCCGCACTTTCCACGGAGGAAGTGGCCGTACTCTTTCGGGTAATCCGGGAACTGAAGAGCAACGGCGTATCGATCATCTACATTTCGCACAGACTCGAAGAACTTCTGCAGATCGGCGACTACATCACCGTCCTCCGCGACGGCATGGTTCAGGCAGAGGAACGGGTAAGCGCAATAGATGTGAACTGGATTGTGGAAAAGATGGTTGGGCGAAGCCTGACCGAGTTCCTTCCGCGGGAGGCGCACGCGTCCCAGCGGCCGGTCCTGACGGTGGAACACCTTCGATATCCAAAGCCCGAAGGCGGCTTCACCGTAAACGACGTTTCATTCACGGTGCATTCCGGCGAGATCGTGGGACTTTACGGACTCATGGGAGCGGGCCGCACAGAGCTGTTCGAGTGCCTCATGGGCCTCCATCCGGAAGCGGTAGGTGACATTGTACTGGAGGAGCAGCGGATTGATGCGACCATGACCGTGGACGAGCGCATCAATCAGGGCGTGGTACTGGTTCCCGAGGATCGGCAGGCTTTCGGGATTGTGCAATCCATGTCCGTTGCGGAAAACATTACGCTCGCAAGCCTTGCAAGGTATGCGCGTCTGGGTGTGCTTCCGGGCAATGCCGGTGACACGGACGTACAGAAAGCCATCAAGGACCTCGCCATCCGGGTATCCGTGTCCAGTCAGCTCATTACGGCTCTCTCCGGCGGCAACCAGCAGAAGGTTGTCCTCGGCAAAGCGCTGCTGACTGCGCCGAAGATTTTGCTCATGGACGAGCCGACGCGCGGGATAGATGTAAATGCAAAAACCGAAATCTACTCGATCATGAATGAACTGGCACGAAGCGGGATGTGCATCTTCTTTGCATCCTCTGAGCTCAAGGAGATCACCGCCCTTTCGGATAGAGTGCTCGTTCTCTCGCGCGGCAAGCTGGCCGGCGAGTTCATCCGTGGTCAGTACACAGAAAGTGAACTGGTGAAGGCGTCGGCCCTTGACGTCGCCCTGTCAACACATTCCTGATAATGCGAGGAAATATGAAACCACAAATCGAAAAGCGCAACAAACCGGTAGATTTGAAGTTGATCCTGTTGCGCTTTCGTACGGTCATTGCGCTGGCGGTGATCATTATCATCTTCACTTCTCTGTCAAAGACGTTCCTGACAGTGGAAAACATCCTTCTGATGACCGTGCACGTGTCAATCAACGCGTTCCTGGCAATCGGCATGACGTTCGTCATTGTGTCCGGAGGCATAGATCTCTCGGTTGGCTCCATTATGGGACTGACGGGCATGATCGTGGGTGCGCTGATTGACGTAGGAATCCCGCTGCACATATTCGGCGTGGTGATCTATTTTCACACCTGGTTCATTGTGCTGATTGGTCTGGCAATTGGGGCAGCAATCGGAGCAATAAACGGCCTGGTCATTACCAAACTGAAAGTTGCTCCCTTTATAGCCACACTCGGGATGCTCTACATCGGACGCGGGTTTGCGTTGCTGAGCAACAACGGTTCCACCTTCCCGTTTCTGAACGGCCAGAAGGGGCTCGGAAACATGGGATTCCCCTGGCTCGGCGGCGGCTCGATTCTCGACATTCCGGTACCAATATGGCTGTTCGCCGTGGCCGCAATCATTGCCACCTTCGTTGCGCGGCGCACGCCATTCGGGCGCCACGTCTTTGCGGTGGGCGGAAACGAACGAGCTGCGTCTCTGTCCGGCGTGCGGGTGAAGTCCATCCGAATGGCAGTGTACGTCATCTCCGGTGCGCTTGCTGCCTTGAGCGGCATGATCGTCACTTCGCAGCTGGTTGCATCCCAGCCGGCGACAGGCACGAGCTACGAGCTGAATGCAATTGCTGCAGCGGTGCTCGGCGGTACTTCACTCATGGGCGGGAGAGGGTCAATCGGCGGCACGGTCATTGGTGCATTTGTCATCGGCATTCTTGCCGATGGCCTCGTCATGGTCGGTGTCTCTGATTTCTGGCAAATGGTTATAAAGGGTCTGGTCATAATCATTGCCGTTGCAATCGATCAGGTACAACTGAACTCAACGCACATTGCCGCTGTGAAGGAAGAGAAAGAGGAGGTGCAAACAATGACCGATCAAGTCTCATGAAGTCACTGGTTGTCGGGTCGGAAGCTCTTTGATTGAGTTCCGATATCACATTCGAATGGAGAAAAACGCACTATGAAGAACAGCAAGTCTGCGCTGGCCGTGACCATCGCTATCACACTTTCACTTTTCCTTGCCGCACAGGCATTCGCCAACGGCACAGCCGAGAAGTCTTCAACATCGACTCAGAAGTCCTCGACGTCGACCGCTGCCTCCGGCGAGAAGCTCATGGCAATCATTGTCCCGTCTCTGAGCAATCCCTTCTTCGTTGCCGAGGAAAAGATTGCAGCCGCGGAAGCCCAGAAGCTCGGTTACAAGACCATGGTGGCGAGCCACAATGATGACCCGAACACCCAACAGCAACTGATCGATACCGCAATTGCGCGGCATGCGGCGGCGATCATCCTTGACAACGCGGGAGCAGATGCAAGCATTGCACCAATCCAGAAAGCAACGAATGCCGGAATCCCGGTATTCCTCATTGACCGCGAGATCAATGCAAAGGGCATTGCGAAGGCGCAGATTGTATCCAACAACTTCCAGGGTGCTCAGCTCGAAGGAACAGAGTTTGCAAAGCTTCTGAACTACAAGGGCACGTATGCCATGATTACCGGTCTTGCGTCCGACACGAATGCGAAGGTACGGCAGCAGGGTGCGGAGAGCATTCTCAATAAGTTTCCGGACCTGAAAATGGTTGCAAGCCAGGCGGCGAACTGGGATCAGACCAAAGCATTCAACGTCGCGCAGACTATTCTGCAGGCTCATCCGGATATATCCGGATTCATTGCATCCAACGACACCATGGCAATGGGCATCGAAGCGGCCCTGCAGGCTGCAAACAAGCCAAACGTCGTAGTTACCGGTTTTGATGGAAGTCCGGATGTCGCCAATTCCATAAAGAAAGGTGAGATCAAGGCGACCGTGCTTCAGCCGATTGCGGTCTTCTCGGCCCTTGCAGTGCAGGAAGCCGACAAGTTCCTCAAGACAGGATCTACCGGAAAGCCGGAGAAGCAGGAACTGAATTGTATTCTGATTACCCCGGCGAATGTAAATCAATACACCAACTGGGCCATGTCGTCGAACTAAACCTTTCCAATCAATGGTGCGTCTCTCAAAGGGAGGCGCACCGTTGATCAGAAAATCCACATGAGCATACGAGCAAAGCTGCTACTTGTAATTGGCGTATTGATTATCGCCTTTGCTGCTTCTGTTGTCTTCTATTTTGTCCTTCGGTCCCGTGCCGGAGCGATACAGTCGGAGCAAACGACCCTTTTGAGCCTGCGCACGGCTCTTCTTGCAGAGGGGTTTGAAGCGAACGGACTCGCGTCAGCGCCGTTGAGCGACCAGAAGTCCGCGTTCGCCCGGGCCGCAAAAGAGACCGATTCGGCCTTTGGGGACGTCAAGACGCTGAAATTGCTGGCGAAAATGAGCCCGCTGATTGCGAGCGCCCTCGTTTCAATTCAGCAGCTTCAGACACTGCTTGACACTGAAACCACTGAACTGCTCGGAGGCGTGTCGGATATTCAGCGGGACGCAACAGACTACTACGGTGCCAAATCCAATTCTTCATATTCAGTTTACCAACTTCTCACCGACCTGCAAAATCACAAAAGTGCACTGTTTGATCAGACCTCACGTCATATGCAAAGCCTTGTAAGTCTGATCGGATCCGTTGCATCTGATTTTCAGGCTGCAATAACCGTGATCGACAGCCAGGATTCGCTGATCGCGTCGGAGATCCAGCGAATAGAGTCCCGGAGCAATGCATACGGGATAGTGATGATGTTTCTTCTATTCGTGGCGGCGGTGCTGCTTTCCTTGTTCCTGTCCAGGAAAATCGTCCAATCCATAAAGTTGATTGCTGGAGACGTGGCGCAGATGAGGGAAGGTGATATAACGCGCACCTTCACAGCCAATACGCGTGATGAGATCGGAACCCTTGCATCGGACCTCGGCAGTTTCGTAGTCTCTTTGAAGGACTCAATCAGCAACATTCAAAATGTTTCCACCGAAAATGTCCGCATGAAAGAAGATCTCATTGCCACGACTGAACAGACCTCCGCTTCCGCCACCCAGATTGCGGCGAACGCTGAGTCGATCAATCATCAGATTTCCATGTTCGACGACAGTGTCGTAATCGCTTCGAATGCCGTCCGGACAATTGGAACCGGCATGAAAGAACTCGATACGCAAATTGAAGAGGAATCTTCGCAGGTCGAGGGGTCAATTGCGGCAGTTACTGCAATGATTTCTTTGATTGACGGTGTAACGAAGACGGCCGAGGAACGAAGAGTGGCGACTGAAAAATTGACTACGACCGTCTCGGCCGGTGGAGAAAAGATGCACGCCACCTTCGAACTCGTCAACGAGATCAATGATAGTGTTGGCAGCATCGAGGAAATAACCACAATCATTGAAGGTTTGAGTTCTCAGACCAATCTCCTGGCTATGAACGCGGCCATTGAAGCTGCTCACGCCGGAGACGCCGGAAGAGGCTTCTCGGTGGTAGCCGATGAGATACGCAAACTTGCCGAAGCGAGCTCCACCAACAGTCATGAGATCTCGAGGATCCTGAAATCGATCGTTGAGAGAGTTTCAGAGGCCGGCACTTCGAGTTCCCAGATGAATCGTGCGTTCGGTGAGATTGACAGCGAAGTGCAGGGAGTCTCGTCATCGCTCGCAGAGATCTTTTCAAGTATGCAGGATCTTCGGGCGGGAGGGATCCGGGAAATCTCATCTGCTGTTGATAACGTGCTGACAAACGCTACACGACTCGGGGAGCTTGGTGAATCTCTCAACCGGGATCTCTCCAAATTCAGGACCGACTAGTAGCGGCACGAACTCTCGCCCGTTCGAAGCGAAGGACCCGCCCGAACAGTGTCTCTTCCCGTGAGCCCCCGTGCTCATTGACGCCTTTTTGTTTCGTTCTCGAAAAGTCGTATACTTTTCCCATGGAACTCACGAATACCGTACACATGATTGAGGCAACGAAGGGAAGTTACTCGTACCTGGTGCTTGGTCAGGAGCCGGTGCTCATCGACACGAGCTTTCCCGGGCGTGCCGGAAAGATCCTCGAGGCGCTGCGGGATCTGGGACTCGAGCCGACAGATGTTGCCCACATCCTCCTGACTCATCATGACATTGACCATATCGGGAATGCGAAGGAGCTTGCGGATGCGACCGGCGCCATGGTATGGGCGCCGGCGGAAGACGTCCCCTACATCACGGGGGAAAAATCCCGGCCCGGAATAAAGAAGGTACTCGCCGCGTTCGTTCATCCGCGCGTACCGCAGATAGGTGGAACTTATGGCGCGGGCCAGAAGATCGGGGAACTGGAGATAATTCCCACACCGGGACACACTCCCGGTCATGTGTCCATTCTACATGGGAACGTCCTGTTCGCCGGCGACCTTGTCATGAGCAGCAAAGGCAAGCTGAAGCCGTCGCCGGGAATTATCAGCTGGAGTACCGACCAGGTGAAACGTTCAATTCGCGAGATTGGGAACAGGAGCTTCGACGTCGTGTGTCCCGCTCACGGAGAGCCGGTGCAACGGGGCAATCTCTGGGACACGCTCGTTGACCGGTAGTTGAGTCAGGTTTCATAGGTCTGGTCTTCCGGCGAAATCGCTGATCGGAGATTGATGCGCGAACCTGCGGGGCGCCTTACCTCGCCTGCAAGAAGAGGATCCCTGGTCCGTTCCATCCACGCGTGCAGCCTCCCCTCGAGCTCCTTCCGGACAGATGCGTATGCGGGATCGTCGATCAGGTTCAATCCTTCGCCGGGATCCAGCGCAAGGTCGTAGAGGGCATCCAGATGGTCATTCCGTTGCAGGAGCCCGTTTTCAATGAGAATTGTCTTCCCCGGTGAATCATCGATGTTTGCCGGAACCGGACGCCGGTCCGGACTGAAATGACGGATGAGCTTGTAGCGCTGTGTTCGAACAGAACGCTTTGGCTCATACGCCGCGTGGAACGTCACCTCGGCGAAGAGCTCATCCCGTATTTCACCGGCCTTTCCCGTGAAGAGTGGCACCATGCTGTAACCCTCGAGCCACTTCGGCAGGGGAAGACCAGTGATCTCGCAGATCGTCGGAAACAGATCGATGTGAGAGACCATGGCGTCCACCACGCCTCCCGCCAACGGATTTCCGGGATAAGTCATGATAAGCGCAACTCCGGTTCCGCTGTCCCGCAGCGTGCATTTGTAGCCGGGAAAAGCAATGCCGTGATCGGTCGTGTACAGGACTATGCTGTTCTCCCACAGACCCGCCTCCTCTATAGCATCGAGCACCACTCCAGCGCACCGGTCGGCCGCAGCGGCCGAACCAAGATATGCGGCGAAGTCTTCCCTTGTCTGTGGCGTGTCAGGGACGCCGTTCGGTACCTTCAGATAGCCCGGAGTCGCGCCGCCGTTTGCCGGAAATGGGCGGTGCGTCGCGACCATGCCGAAAGAGAGGAAAAACGGCTCAGGTGAAGAGGCGTGATCCCGCAGAAAATCCGCCGCCCGCTCCGCATTCCGGATTTCCTCCGTGCCCGCAATAATCTCGCGGTATCCAATTGTGGCGGAATCCGCAGCCTCATGCTGGATTCCCGCCAGAACGCTGTAATAGCCGTTCACGCCCAGGAACCGCGCGAGGTGTGTGTTGTAATCGGTGATTGCAAACCCTCTGTGGGCGAGCCCGAGCATGCCGCTTCCATGGGCTGAGCGTCCGGTGAGGAGGGCAGCACGGCTTGGTGAACAGGTCGGAGCAGCACTGTGTGCGTTCCGGAAGAGCGTTGCCCTTCTCGCAAATGCATCGAGATTCGGCGTTGGAACCGGGTTGCCGTAGGGCGAGATGAAACGGCCGGTGTCGTGGGTGTGGATGTAGATGACGTTCATGGCAGCCATTTTCGCATCTTTCTACCCACTTGTGCGAGCCGATCGAACACCGTACCATATCGGTCACTATGAGCAACAAATTGAGAATTGGCATCGTGGGTGCCGGCTGGCCAAGCTGGCAACACATGAAAGGGTACCGGGAAATTCCGGAAGTGGAGCTCGTCGCGCTCTGTGATGCGAATGAGCAACGGCTGAACCAGATAGCGGATGAATACAGTGTCCCCAGGCGCTACACTTCGTACGAGGAGATGCTTGACGCTGAGCATCTTGACGCTGTCAGCGTCTGCACACCGAATGCGTTTCACGCAGACATGTCCATCCTGGCGCTTCGGCGTGGGCTGCACGTTCACTGCGAAAAGCCCATGGCAATCTCGGCGGCGAAGGCGCAGGAGATGACCAGGGTGAGCAAGGAAACCGGCAAGATTCTCATGATCGGGTTCCAGCGGCGGTTTGGTTCTCACGCGAGTTTCCTCAAGCAGTATATAGACGACGGGAATCTCGGCGAGATCTATTTTGCACGCGCGGTGTGGATCCGTCGCCGTGGCATACCCGGAATCGGCGGATGGTTTACCACGAAGAGCCTTTCCGGGGGTGGTGCCCTCATCGATATCGGTGTTCACGTGCTTGATCTCGCGCTCTGGTATATGGGTTTTCCGACCGTCCAGTCAGTCAGCGCAAGCGTGGGGAGCAGGTTCGGCACCCGGATGGTGAAGGATGGGGTTCTTGCAGGCGGCGCGGGGGCCGGTGGCACCCGTTTTCAGGCGGCACCTCCGCCGGGATCGCGACTCTCCTTCGACGTGGATGACTACGCATTCGCGCATGTCAATTTCGGCGCCGGCCGGTCCATGATGCTCGAGACGAGTTGGGCGGGAAATATCAAAGAAGATCGCATGGAGGTTCAACTGTGGGGAGAGAAGGCCGGGGCGCGGCTGTTCCCACTCGAGATCTTCGGCGAGCATCAGGGCGCGCCTGTTGATCTTACTCCGGCGCTCCCGCAGACGGTTGAGCACCACGGGTCTACGCGTCACTTCATCGATGTCATTCTGGGCAGGGCCGAACTCATCTGCCCACCGGAACAGGGTGCAGCCGGTATCGAACTCGTCGAGAGGATCTACAATTCGGCAACGAGCTGAGCTCAATGCACTATGAGGTAGACGCCGATGCCGGCGGCGTAACCTATGAGCGCCCAGAGGCTGATGTGTTTGAGGTACCATCCGAAACTGATGCGCTCGAGTCCCATTGCGGCAACGCCCGCCGCAGAACCGATGATGAGAATTGAGCCGCCTGTTCCTGCCGCGTATGCAATGAGCTCCCAGAGCGGGTTGTCGATTGGATACGTCTGCAGCGAGTACATCCCCATCGTTGCCGCCACGAGCGGCACGTTGTCGACTATGGAAGATGCAAGACCGAGAATCGATGCAATGAGGTGCTGGTTCCCGATGGCACGGTCGAGTGCACGCGCGAGGTGACCGAGCAGGCCGGTCGACTGAAGCGCGTCCACTGCAAGCAGAATCCCGAGGAAGAACAGGACGCTCGAGGTGTCGATTTTTCTGAGTGCCTGCACTACCGAAAATGCGCGTTTCTCCTCCTCGGCTCTGTTCACATGGATAATTTCAATGACAATCCACAGGATGCCCAGTCCGGCCAGGATGCCCATCATTGGCGGAAGGCCCGTTACCAGCTTGAACACCGGCACCATGATGAACACACCGAGTCCCAGGATGAATACCAGAAGTTGATGAGACCGATGAACCGAAACCCTTCTCTGCGGCACAATTTCTGCCGCAGACGTTCCGCGTTCGGTCTCGCCCCCGGCGGATCCCGAGATCGGTTCCGGGCGTTCGGGCGCGTTTCTCCGAAGTCTGAACGAAACTATGGCAAGCGGAACCGCAAGGCAGACAATACTCGGGAGAATGAGAGAGCGGATCGTGTTGACCGTCGATATCCTGTCGCCTATCCAGAGCATCGTTGTCGTTACGTCTCCGATCGGACTCCATGCTCCGCCCGCATTGGCTGCGACCACGATAATTCCGGTATACAGGAGCCGATCCTTCTGATCTGTCACAAGCTTTCTCAGCAGCGTTATCATGACAATGGTTGTGGTAAGGTTGTCCAGGATTGCCGAGAGGAAGAAAGTCAGCGTTCCGATTATCCAGAGGAGTCCCGCCTTGCTTCCCGGCCGAACGCGTTTGGTGATGATCTCGAACCCTTCATGCGCATCGATCAGTTCGACAATGGTCATTGCAGACAGCACGAAGAACAGGACATTCGACGTCTCTCCGAGATACTCGGTCAGGTTCGTCAAAACTTCATGTTTGTTCGGTTCCACGACTATGTAGACGACCCAAAGCGCGACACCCGTCAACAACGCCGGTGCCGATTTGTTGATTTTTATGTTGTGCTCGAGGGCGATTGCCAGGTACCCGACAACGAAAAGGGAAGTCATCAACACGATCATGATGTGGTCTCCTTACCGATGCACAGGCGACTGTACCGGAAGTGGGATACGTAATCAACAGGCTCCGTTATACCTGCAATGAGAACTGCTGCGGCTGTATGTCGTTGCTTGCCAGCCCATCCGACCCGTATTACAATAATGAGTGAAACAGGCAGGTATATCGATGTCCGATCAACGCGAACAAGAGAAATCTCACACCCATTCGATGGAAGCCGGTCACAGCTGCTGCGCTCCGTCCGGCATGCGGGAGCATGCTCCCGGACGTTCCGGTGCTGCAGGCGGTTCCATTCACTTTCACGGTATTGCTCCGAAGACAGAAACTGCGATCCGGGTGTCTGCCGGCGACAAGCGTCCCGTTCCGAAGCATCTGGCGGACCGCATGGTGCCGCTGGCCGGTGGCACCTTTCTCATGGGCACGGACAGCAACGAAGGCTTCGCGGCAGATGCCGAGGGACCGGCGCGGCCGGTTGCCGTTTCTCCGTTCTTCGTTGACCCTTACACGGTTTCGAACGACGACTTTGGCCGTTTCGTTCAGGAGACCGGGTATACGACCGATGCCGAGCGGTACGGATGGACCTTCGTATTTCAGAACTTCGTTGCAAAGCAGCACATCAGGAAGGGAATTGCGCGCCCGGTTCCGGGTCTCGGCTGGTGGTTTGCCGTGACCGGCGCGTTCTGGCAGAAGCCGGAAGGTCCGGGATCGGATATCCGCAAGCGCATGGATCATCCGGTAACACACGTAAGCTGGCATGATGCGCAGGCGTACTGTGCCTGGGCGGGTGTCCGTCTTCCGACCGAAGCTGAGTGGGAGTTTGCGGCACGCGGCGGGCTCGAACAGGCTACCTATCCGTGGGGAGACGAGCTTACGCCGAATGGTCGCCACATGTGCAACATCTGGCAGGGCACCTTTCCCGCGGTGAACACCGCGGATGACGGTTTCGACGGAACCTGTCCCGTAACACGGTTCAAGCCGAACGGGTTTGGCCTGTACAACGTTTCGGGCAACGTATGGGAATGGTGTGCCGACTGGTGGACAACCGCGCGCGCAGAGCCGGGTGATCGGCCGGCGACCAACCCGACCGGACCTTCGACGGGCACGAGTCGCGTAATGAGAGGCGGATCGTACCTCTGCCACCGCTCGTACTGCAATCGATATCGGGTTGCCGCACGAACATCCAATACCCCCGACAGTTCAACGGGAAACATGGGGTTCCGCTGTGTAGCGGACACGGTGTAAAGACGCCGGATCCCCGCTCGCCCGTGCTTGCTTCGGACGCCCGTTTTCGCGGTTATTCAAGCTTTATTCGTCTTCGGCACGCAGAACGACTTGCAGAAGTGGCGGGAGACAGGCAAATATTCATATGAGATGACTGAAAACGAAAGGCGTATTCTTACGCTGCTTTCCCGCGAGCGGCCACTGTCGAAAAAGGATCTCGCCTCACGGGGCCGAATGGGTTGGGCAACGGTAGTCAAGATGGTGGCTCGTCTTGAGGAGGACGGTCTGCTGGTGCAGGCAGGGACTGCACAACGGGACGGAGCCGGAGCACTCGGGAAGAATGCGTACGTGTACGACCTCTCCTCCGCGCTGCCGCTCGCGATCGGAGTGGATGTTGCCTACGACCGCACGCACCTGCTTCTTACAAATCTGAAAGATGAAGTGTTGAAGTCGGCGACTCTCCGGACTCCGGCTCGAATGCAGTTCGAGAAATTTACCGAGTTCGTGGCAGATGCGGTGAGAGACTTCGCTGGGCCTTCGTTGCGCGCGCTCGCTGGAGTCGGGGTGGGGATGCCTTCGCGACTTGTCCGGAGCGACGAGGATGTATTCACCCACGTGGGCATCGGGCTGCACATCCGTGGCGAGCTGTATCGTGGAGCCGACGGGCTGGCCGGTGAGCTCAGCCATATGACGATCGATCCGGCAGGCACTCTGTGCCGATGCGGCAAGCGCGGCTGCCTTGAGACGTTCATCAATCAGAACATGCTCTACGAGCGGTACCGAATGGAAGTTCGGGGAGGCGTCGGCAAGGAGGATGCAGGCACCGCCGACGAGAATGCGTTCAACGCCGGGCTCGAAGATCTGTTCCACGCTGCCGCGCAGGGAAACAGCGCAGCGCGCGCGATAGTGTCCGAGGCTGCAAATCATCTCGCCTATGGTCTTTCGGC
>CAZKMA010000003.1:103172-122456 GCA_964553615.1 uncultured Spirochaetales bacterium
ATTTTTGCAGATATGGTAACTCTGGCAATGCAGAAATACGTGTACGAGCGCATGCATTTTCGTGTGCACTACGCACCGCTCGATCCCCAGGGCTTCCTCATTGGCACGGCGATGCTTGTGCTTCGCGACTTTTGTGACTACACCGTAGTATGAAAAAGTATGTGATCGGTGTTGACGGCGGAACCGAGAGCTTCCGGGCCGGAGTCTTTGACATTGCGACCGGAGCGTGTGCAGGCTTCGGCACCTGTGCGAACGAAACGAGGTTTCCCGGTGCTGGTGGCGCCGAGCAGAGGGCAGAGGATTGGGACAATGCCCTTGTGCGCGCAATTCAGGAAGCCGTAGCACGCTCCGGGGTTCCAGCAGAACAGATTTCAGCCGTCGGTGTGGACGGGACCACCTGTACGCTCGCATTCCTGGACGGAAATGGCGTTCCGCTCCGGCCCGCCATACTCTGGATGGATGTACGCGCTGCACAGGAAGCAGCCGAAGTCGGTGCTCTCTCGGACCCTGCTCTGCGCTACACCGGTGGCGGTCCGGTTTCCGCCGAGTGGTTTCTTCCAAAAGTGCTCTGGATCAAGAGGCACGAGCCTCGGGTGTTCAGTCGGACGAGAATCATCCTCGAAGAGACCGACTGGATTGCCTATCGTCTGACCGGAGAAGCGACCCTCAACATCAACACCATCACCGCTCGCTGGTTCTACAATTCACGCACCGGAGGCTGGCCGCGAAGTCTCTACGCGGCGGCAGGACTCGATGACGTGTTCGACCGAATCCCTTCTCGAATTGTCCGCGTGGGGGAGGTTGTTGGTGGGCTGAGCAGGGAGATGGCAAGCCGTACCGGACTGACTGCAGGTATTCCCGTGGGCGGCGGTGCTTCAGATGCGTACATGAGTCTTGCCGGAGTGAACGTGGTTACTCCGGGGAAAATTGCACTCATAACCGGGTCGTCGCAGCTTCAGATGGGGTTGAGCGAGAAACCGGTCTCCATCCCGGGACTGTTCGGGAGCTTTCCGGATGCGCTCATTCCGGATCTTGAGATTCTGGAAGCCGGGCAGGTCTCAACCGGATCGGTGCTTAGGTGGTTCGTTACGCAGTTTGCCGGGACCGGCGTATCGCGAGAGGCAGAACGTTCCGGCCGCTCAACGTACGAGGCTTTCGACGAGCTCGCCCGGGAGATTCCGCCCGGTTCTGAAGGACTCGTCGTTCTCGAGCACTGGCAGGGAAACCGTACTCCGTGGACAGATCCGAAAAGCCGCGGCGTCATACGCGGGCTGACGCTCGGGCACACGGCCGCTCACATCTACCGGGCCATCATGGAAGCCGCAGCGTACGGGGCCCGCATCATACTCGATCTCATGGAAAAGGGCGGCGTCTCCTTCGAAGAGATTGTGGCATGCGGCGGAGCAACGAAGAGCGCGATCTGGATGCAGATTATTTCCGATGTAACCGGGAAACCGATCCTGGTGACCGAGGAGCCGCAGGCAGCATGCCTTGGAAGCGGCATTGCGGCGGCGGTCGCCGCCGGCAGCTACCCGGACCTTCCCACCGCGGCCGGTCGGATGGTGCGGACCGCATTGACCTATTCGCCGGTTTCCGAGAGAACCGAAATGTACGGTGAATACGTCAGGCAGTATGCGGCAACGTACGAGCTGCTGAAGGATGAGTCGAGTCGGCTTGTGGATCGGTTGAACGCCTAGTCCGCCCGGACATCATGTCCGTCGCCGGATTCGGCAAGCGCCTCGTTCACAAGATCCTGTGGATATCCGATCAGCGCAAGCAGACGGATCGCGTTTCTGCTCTGCACAATGCCCGGGCGGATTGTGTAGTCGAATGTGAGACCCTTTTTCCCGGCGTGGTCGGTGAAGTAGAACGGCTCGTACAGTTCCTGCACCCGGCGCGCAATGCCCACATCATGGGTTGCAGCAAGCGTCAGCGCGTGACGCTGGGAAAGGTACCGAAGGATCGCGACCGAAGCGCCCTCCCGCTCTATCGAGTTTGTCCCGGACAGAAGCTCGTCGATGAGAAGCAGGACGGGTACCTCGCCACCTACACGCTCGATCATCCGAAAGATCCGCTCAGCTTCGTTGTAATAGAAGCTTCGGCCGGAACCCGGATCGTCACCTTTCTCAATTGAGGACATCACCAGGAATCGACCCGATCGGTAGCCATCGGCAAAACACGCGCCGATAGTCTGCGCGAGGACTACGTTAATGCCGATTGTTCGCAGAAACGTGGACTTCCCCGCCATGTTTGTTCCGGTAATGAGAGCGCCCGGCTGCCGTATGGATACGGTGTTTGCCACCGCGTTTTCTATCAAGGGGTGGTAGACACCCTCGGCCTCCAGAGTGAGCCCTTCAACGATTGCCGGTTCGACTTCCAGCTCGAGCCGTTCGCGGTAGGACGTTATGGCCTGGACCGCGTCCAGACGGCCAATTGTCCGGTACAGACTTCGCAGCGTATCCCGTTGGGTCCGTATCCCCTTGCTGACTCGACCGAAAACTATGAGATCGATCTGGAAAAAGATCTTGATATAGAGGAAAAAACTCTCCACGAGATCGCCGGTGAGGGACATGACTCCGGCGGATGAGCCGGTGATGATCCATCTGAACCTGCGGGCCAGCGGCTGTACCGATGACACGAGCGGACGCAGCCGTTCGATGTCGGGAATCTGCTCGGGCGTGGGCAGCCGACAGATCCTCGTTGCCTGGCGGATTATCGTATCGAGTGAACGCAGAGCCGGAACATATGCCGAAAGATGACGCGCCTTGCGATAGTAGACCCACATGTTGATTCCGAACATCGCAATGATCAGAATGAATCCATTCCCGAGTCCGACAAAAAAGGGAGACAGGATAGACAGAACTGCACCGGCGCCGAGCAGCACGAAGAACGGTTGCAAGCCATCGGTATGGATTTCCTCTTCGGCCAGGAGGTCGGCACAATCCCGGTCGGGATGATCGTCCAGAAGCGCCAGCTCACTCAGGAGACGGGTACGAAACTCCGGATCACTGCCGAGGAGCTTTGCCTCCGCCTCGCGCGCAAGCACCTCTTCCGGTTCGGGAAGACAGCAGCGGAGAAGCGCATAGAGCTCGTTGCGGCCCGGAGCACCGAAGCACGTGTCCATGTCGGCGTACAGATCACCCAGTCCGAGATCCGACCATGTCTGTACGTCGACAGCCGGAACCGAATCAGGAACAAAAGCGGCGAAGTAGCTTTCCAGCTGCGCCGCCTTCATCTCCTTGCGATCGTTTCTCGGACCGCGGCGCCACTGAACCCGCACCCGTGCCCGGGCGCGATACGCCTGCGCGCTTCTGCGGAGCGCAACAAATCCCGAAAACGGGACAACCGCCGCAGGGATATAGAGGTAATAGTGTGAACCGTAGTTGTAGCCGACAGCCCAGAAGACAAGGATGATCCCTATGCTTGCAAGAAGAAGCAGCCAGCGGAGCGGGCCCACCAGAAAACCAAAGTCGTACATTCCCGTTCGAGGAGGCATAATCGCCATTGTATCAGTTTGGGGCCATTCAGGCGACACGTGGGCACCATTCCGGTATCATGAATTGTGGTCAATCTTTACCACAGGGAGCAGAATATGGCAGATCTTGCACGCGAAATCGAAAACCGGGAAGCCGAAGAGCGTGAACTCCAATTTGACAGCTTTTCGAACGAAATGGCACTCGAAATCGGCCTGAGAATTGTAGAACGGGCGCGCGAGCTCAACAAGGCAGTAGCCGTGGATATTGAGCGCAACGGGCGTCAATTATTTCATCACGGAATGAGCGGTACAGCCGCGGACAACGACGAATGGATCAGGCGAAAGAACCGGGTAGTAAACCGATTCGAAAAAAGCTCGTTTCACGTGGGCCAGCTCCTCGCACTTGGCGGTACGACCATTCAGCAGAAGAGCTTCGTAGATCCCATGATGTTCTCGGCGCATGGAGGAGCATTTCCCATTACCATCCGAAATACGGGGGTTGTCGGAACCGTCACTGTTTCGGGTCTTCCGCAGGAGGAGGATCATCGCCTTGTGACCAGCGTCATCCGGGAGTTCATGGCAAAACGTATGTAAAATGAAGTATCACGCAGCGTGTTGATGCAACTCCACCAGAGCCCGCCGGGCATACGAGTGAATACGAATAGAGCTTCCGCATCCAGGGGCGGTTCCATCAACACGGTTGTTGATACTTCAGAAGGAGTTGAGACAGAATGAAGGTGATTGTAACAGGCGGAAGCGGAAAGGCCGGCAGACACGTCGTGAGTGAGCTTGCTCAGGCCGGGCACGAGGTCATTAATCTGGATCGGGATGCGCCATCGAAGGCGCTCCCGGGAACGCTCATCCGGATCGATCTGAACGATGCAGGCGAAGTCTACGATGCGTTCGCGCAGGTTCGGCCGGAGGGGGTGTGCCACCTTGCTGCAAACCCGTCGCCGAGCGGTTTCTCCCGGCAGGGTACCTTCGAGGGCAATGTCGGTATTACCTACAACGTCATGCAGGCGGCCGGAGAGTTCGGCGCTACACGTTTTATCTATGCGAGCAGTGAAATGGCGACGGGTTGGCTCACTACCGAGGAACTCCCGCCGAAGTTCCCTTTCACGGAGGTGGATCGAGTAGATTCTCCGAATGCATATGCTCTCAGCAAGTATCTCGGAGAGGTCATTGCCGATTCAATGATTGTCCGGTACCCGCACATGAGCATCTGCAGCTTGAGGATCAACAACGTCATTCCCCCGGAAGTCAATCGGGAGATGCTCGAACCTCGTCGAAAGGAGTTCCCGGGCCCGGGAAGCGCGAACTTCTGGAGCTATATCGATGCGCGGGATGTTGGCGGCGCATTTCGGGCCGCCCTCGAGGGTTCGTCTGCGGGCCACGAAGCGTTCCTCATTGCCGCCGCCGATACCTGCATAGAGGTACCGATCCGGGAGGCGGTGAAAACGCGTTACGGTCGGGAGGGTAACTTCGCCGCCGGACACGGCGATTTTCAATCCGCATTCGATTGTGGAAAGATGAAGAAGTATTTCGGATGGACCCCCCGATACAGCTGGAGAGACGTCGCGCCGTAATGGCGCGACCCGAGTGACCGGCGGGAAGCTCCTTACCTTTGCACGAGTATGGCAATGCCCTGACCGCCACCGATGCACATGGTTGCGAGTCCGCGGTGGAGTTCCCGCCTCTTCATCTCGTGGACGAGGGTTGTCAGGATGCGCGTCCCGGAGGCGCCGATAGGATGGCCGAGGGCGATGGCGCCGCCATTGACGTTGATAATGGACGGGTCGATCTCTCCGACGGTTTCCCGAAATCCCTTGAGGACCGCAAGTGACTGCGCGGCGAACGCTTCGTTGAGTTCGACGAGTTCGAGGTCCTTCACTTTCCAGCCGGTTCGCTCGAGCACGCGCGTGGTCGCGGGAACCGGGCCGAATCCCATCATTGAGGGCTCAACGCCGGCGGATGCATAGCCGACGATGTATGCGAGCGGAGTCACGCCGAGTTTTTGCGCGACGCTTTCGCGGGCAAGGATGACGTAGGCGGCACCGTCGTTTATCCCCGAGGAATTGGCTGCGGTCACCCGACCGTCTTTGCGAAATGCGGGCTTGAGCTTCCCGATACTCTCTGCGGTGACACCCGCGCGAGGATGCTCGTCCACTTTGACCTCGAGCGGATCTCCTTTGCGCTGCGGGACCGCCACCGGCACTATTTCGTCAGTGAATCTTCCGGCCGATATTGCGCGTTCTGCGCGGTTCTGGCTGAGTGCAGCAAACTCGTCCATGTCTGTGCGCGAAATCTCCCACTTGTCCGCGAGATTCTCCGCGGTCACTCCCATGTGGTAACCTTCGAACGCATCGTACAATCCGTCACGCATGAGCAGGTCGACGATCTCGCCGTTGCCCATCCGTGCTCCGAATCGGGCAGATGGCAGGACGTAGGGCACCTGAGTCATGTTCTCCGTGCCGCCTGCGGCAATGATATCCGCTTCGCCGAGCATGATGGCGCCGGCTCCCAGGCAGACCGCCTTCATGCCGGATCCGCAGAGCTTGTTTACCGTGAATGCGGGGACATTGACCGGGGTACCTGCCCCGATAGCCACCTGACGGGACACGTTCTGGCCGAGATTTGCACCCAGGACATTTCCGGTAATCACTTCGTCTATCCGGTCGGCGGTAACACCGGCGTCCGCGAGTGCTGCCTTCAGGGCTGCCGTACCGAGCTCGACCGCGGAAACCGTCTGGAAGATTCCGCCGAATGTCCCTATGGGTGTTCGGCGTGCCGAGAGTATTGCTATTCGTTCCATTCTGGACGCTCCTTGTTGAACCACGAACTGGATGCGTGGGCTTTTTCTCTGTACTCAGATATAGCCGAGCTTCTGTGCTTGAGCGGTCAGCTCCGCCCGGAACTTCGGGTCCGCCACCGCAATGAGCTCATGGGTCCGCTCTCTTACGGTTCGTCCACGCAAACGGGCAATTCCGTTTTCGGTAACGATGTGGTCGGTGTGGCTGCGGTGCAGCGTTACGGCGGTTCCTTCCGGCAGCACCGGCACGATGGTGCTGACTGTCCCCTCACGTGCGGTGGAGTGGCAGGCGATTATTGACTTGCCCTTCCCATCGTAGCCCTCGACCGCTCCGACTGCCGTGTCAGTCTGTCCGCCGGTTCCTGAGTATTGCCGACTCCCGATGGACTCGCTTGCAACCTGACCGGTCAGGTCGACCATGAGGCAGGTGTTGATGGATACCATCTTTGCGTTCTGTCGGATAACGCATGGGTCGTTCACCCACTTTCCCCGCTGGAACTCGACTGCCATGTTGTCGTTGAGCCAGTCATAGAGCTTTGCCGACCCCATGGCAAAGGTGCAGACAAACTTGTCTTTGAACAGTGTCTTTCTTCTGTTGGTAATGACGCCGGATTCGTAGAGGTCCACCATTGAATCCACCAACATCTCGGTGTGTACTCCAAGGTCCCTCTTGCCCCGGAGCGCTGCGGCAACGGCGTTTGGAATGTTCCCTATACCGAGCTGAAGTGTAGAACCGTCTTCGACGAGTTCTGCGATGTAGTTACCGATCATCTGATCGGTCTCGTTCGGAACCACGACAGGGAGTGATGGAACCTCCTGCGTATTCTGCACGAAGAAGTCTACGTCCCGCACGTGCACGTGAGTGTCGCCGAAGGTGCGTGGCAGGTTTTCGTTGACTTCCAGGATTACAATGTCGGCCGCCTCAAGGACGTCCTTCTCGTAGGTAATGCCGAGCGAGAGCGATACGAATCCCTTGCTGTCCGGCGGAGTGCAGGTGCCAATGAACACATTTGGTTTCCGGGCCTGCATCCTGTCCAGCGCGGCACGATGCAACATGTTCGGAACATAGGTAACGGTGCCGGTTCCCGCTTTCAGGGCCGCCCGGGAACCGGGGGCGTGAAACCAGCTGCACAGCTCGAAGTGACCCTTCATGTCCGGAAGCATGTAGAAGTCGTACGGTTTGAGCGTGAGCACAGAGAAGACCCGCACATTTTCTACCCGGTCCCTGGCCAGATGAATTTTACTCATGCAGCCCTGTGGTTCCGAGGCGCATTGCGCGACTATCACGTCATTGTCACTCTCTATCTTGCCGACCGCCTCTTCGACCGGGATGACCTTCCGTTTGTACTCTTCACTCCAGACTCCCATTTAAATGCCTCCCCTGGTACGGTTCATTCAATAAATAAACGCATTGCTCCCAACTGCAAGGCCGGCGCCGGATGCCACGCATACCACCAGGTCCCCGCGCCGGATTTTCCTGTCTTTCACTGCATGATGAAGTGCCATTGGAATGCAGGCGGACCCGGTGTATCCGTACCTGTCCATTATGGTTGTAGTCTTTTCGTTCGGAAGATTCAGAATCTCCATGACCTGGTGGATTACCGACCGGTTGATCTGAGTAAAAAGGATATGATCGATCTCTTTTGTCTCCATGCCGATCTTCCGCAGGAGGTCCTGAACGAGCGGTGGCCACAGTTGCACATTTCGTTCACCGGGAAGAGGCTTGAGAAGCTGCAGCCCGTACTCTCCGGATTTGAGTATCGCGTCGGTGATAGGCCGACGTGTTCCTCCTGCGTACACCCCGACGAAATCCCACTGAGTCCCATCGGTGACAAACTTCCCTCCGAGGTATCCGGGGCCATCGGTGCGCTTTTCAATGATAACCGCCGCGGCGCCGTCGGCGAAAATTGAATACCCGAAGGCGTCGCCGCTTCGAATGTATTGCGGCATATTGTACACGCCAATGACCAGTCCGTAGCGTACGCCGGGATCCGATGCCACAATGCGTGCGGCACTGTCGAACGCAGTGACAAAGCCGGCACAGGATGCGCCAACGTCGAAAGAGCAGGTGGATCGCTGTCCGTTCTGAATACGGCCCTGCACAACAATTGCCGTTGCAGGCGATATGAACTCCGGTGTATCGGTCCCAACGACGATGAGGCCGATATCCCCGGCATCTATTCCCGAGCTCTCTATTGCCGCGAGTGCAGCACGAGTTGCAAAATCGGCGGTGGTTTCATCCAGGTCTCGAAGATGCGCAATATGACGGCGTTGGATACCCAGTTTTCTTTCGAGCTTTTCCTCGTCAAACTCCACGCCGGTGAGTTTCTTCAGTTCTCGATTGTCTATCGGCGCTCCGGGAGCGTACAGACCTGTACCTTTGATGGCTATCTCTGCCATGATGAGCGCCTCCTTCCTTTCGTACAAAATTGAGCGGTGATTCAGTTCGTAATGTCATTGTAAGTCCCGTTTCTGTATTTGACAAGAAGATTCTTGGTGATGGGAAAAGAAAAATGTTGACAGCCTGAGAATTCGGCTCATAGAATGAGTGAGAACCAATTCACATCTTATTGGCAGCGTTTCATCAAATAGACTGGTTCACACTAAATGGACGGGACGGGCGGCGAAATGAATATCGGGATACGGGGTATTGGCACATATGTACCGAGTACGTACATGACGGCACAGGAGATTGCCGAAGCTACAGGCATTCCGGAGGACGTCATTGCCCGGAAGTTCGGGGTGATACGAAAACCGATACCCGGCCCGGATGACACGCCGAGTGCAATGGGCACTGTGGCCGCCCGAAAGGCGCTCGAGAACGGCGGAGTAGACGCCGAATCCATAGACCTGGTCATCTGGAACGGCGGTCAGCACAAGGATTATCCGTGCTGGCTGGCAGGGCTGAAGGTGGCCAGCAACATCGGTGCAGGTCGGGCGTGGTCTTTTGACATGGAGGCAATGTGCGGCTCCATGATGGTGGCATTCTCGGTTGCACGGTCAATGATGCTCGCGGACCGGAGACTGAAGAGGGTGCTCATTGTGAGCGGTTACCGCAATGGGGATCTCATCGACCTTACGGTGCCGGAGACTCGCTTCATGCTCGACATCGGCGCAGGCGGATCGGCGGTGGTGCTCGAGGCAGGATACGACCGGAACATCATCCGCGGTTATGCGTTCAAGGGTGATGGGTCTTTTTCGGAGGACTGCGTAGTCCCCGTACTCGGAGCGCGGAAGTGGCCGCCGGAGGGCGCGGATGCCTCGGCAATGCATTTTGTTGTCCGGGACGAAGAAGAGTTCAAGAGGAAATTGAACGAGCGGACCATGCCGAACTTCTACGGGGTCATTCGTGAATCTCTTGCTGAGTCGGGGCTGACCGAAAAAGATATCGATTACCTTGCAATCCTGCATTTCAAGCGCTCCGCGCACGATGCGGTATTGCAGGAACTTGGCCTTTCACAGGACCAGACGACGTACCTCGACCATTACGGACATCTCGGTCAGAACGATCAGATTCTTTCAATAGAGCTCGGGCTTGAATCGGGCAAGATCAAGGACGGTGACAACGTGGTCATGGTGGGAGCCGGCCTCGGTTTCGTGTGGGCATCTGCGGTAGTTACCTGGGGGCAGGAGGGACAGAAATGAGAGTCGATGGAAAAGTATGTGTGGTGACCGGAGGCGCGCAGGGAATTGGTCGCGCTATTGTAGAAGCGTTTTCCGACGCCGGCGCGAAGGCGGTAATTGCGTGTGACGTGAACGATGAAGCGCTCGCCGCCGTTCGGGGAAAGAAAAATGTAACCGGCCGACCTCTGGACGTTACCAGGCCTGAAGAGATTGCGCGGGCCGTTGAACAGATCAGACAGGAGTTCGGCGGTATCGATGTCCTGGTCAACAACGCGGGCATCACCCGCGATGGTCTGCTTCAGAAAATCAGCGACGGCGATTGGGATGCGGTGCTTGCCGTAAACCTGAAAGGACCGTTCAACATGATGCGCGCAGTTGTTCCGGTCATGCTCGAACAGGAGTCGGGCGCTGTGGTGAATATTGCGTCTGTGGTCGGCCTGGATGGGAACATCGGCCAGACCAACTACGCGGCCACAAAGGCCGGCGTTGTCGGGATGACCAAGACCTGGGCCAAGGAGTTTGCACGCAAGGGCGCGAAGATACGCGTAAATGCGGTTGCCCCGGGGTACGTGCGGACGCCGATGGTCGAAACCGTACCGCAGAAGATCATCGATTCCATCGTGAGTCGTACCGTGCTCGGACGGCTCGGGGAGGCGGAGGACGTGGCGAATGCCGTGCTCTTCCTCTCAAGCGACGCATCTTCATTCGTGACCGGTCAGGTCATTCGAGTGGATGGAGGCCTTGTTCTGTGAGCCGAACGGAGGGGACCGCAGTAGTTCGCGGTAAGCGGATCTTCTACCGGCAACAGACCTCGCCGCCGGGTAGCAAGTTTGCGGTCCTTCTTATACATGGTAACACCGGCAGCAGCCTCTGGTTCGACCGGGTCATGAATGTTCCGGGGATGGATATGGTCGCACCGGATATGCCGAATTTCGGCAACTCCGATGCGCTGGAAGAGAGCGACATCGATCTGTATGCAGAATACATATCAGGATTCTGCGATGAGATTCTGCCGGGAAGGCAGCTCGTTGTGGTCGGGCACTCGCTTGGCGGCGCGGTTGCCATGTCGCTTGCGCTTTCTTCTCCCGAGCGAATTGCAGGGTTAATGCTGGTTGACTCATGTCCACCGGGTGGTCTCGTCACACCGGAGGAGCACTATCCGGCAATAGAGCGATATCGGACCAACCCGGCACTTCTCCGTGCGGCTCTTGCCGCGGTAACACCGCATCTGGCAGACGGCGTATTTCTCGACGAGCTGGTCGAAGATGCCAGGCGGATGAGCCCCGCCGCGTTCGTCGGGAACGCACGGGCCCTGGCGCGGTTTGACTGCGAATCCCGCAGCACTCGCCTGGGTTCGCCCGTCCTGGTTGTGTGGGGCAGCGAGGACATTATTGTCAGCAGGGAGATGGCGCTTCGGACCGCGAATGCGTTTCCCAGGGGTGAGTTGCTTACCCTCTCCGAGGTCGGGCACTCCCTCATGGTAGAGGACCCAAATCGATTCATCACCGTTTTGAATGAGTTTGTAGGCAACCTGATGCGATAGAACCGCCGGCAGACAGTCGGCAACGGGAGGCATCACCCGGCATTCCAAAGTGTGGAGGAGGCAACCGATGAAAAAGATCGGCATTATTGTTCTGGTAACGCTCATGCTTTTCGTATTTGCGGGTACCGTTTTTGCAAACGGTGCGTCAGAAGGCGCAAAGCCGATTAAGCTTGGCGGTGTCTGGCCGCTCGGAGACATAACGGGCGCCCAGGGAAGTAAGGCAGCACAGCTTGCGGTGGACGAAATCAACGCGGCAGGTGGAGTGCTGGGTCGCAAGCTTCAGCTCATCGTCATTGACAGTGAACTGAAACCCGAAAAAGGCGCTGCGGCGCTGGAACGGCTCGCAACCGTGGACAACGTCGACATATTTGTCGGTGGTATGTCGAGCGGTGTTCATCTGGGCCAGATTCCAATTCTCAAGAAGTACAAGAAGCTTACCGTGTGGACAGGCGCAGCATCCTCCAAGGCCGAAGAGGCAATCGGACCGGATGCCGACTGGTACTTCCATCTTCATCCCTGGGACTACGAGCAGGGAGCGAGCTATGTGAAGGGATGGGAAGCCATCGCCAGGCAGTATCCGCAGGTGAAGCTGGACAAGTGGTTCCTCGCGTACGAGGAAGGACCATTCGGGTCTTCGTCCTTTACCGCGTCGAAGGGCCTGTACGCGGCGCTCGGGACCATGCAGGGTGAATCGTTCAAGAGTGCAGCAACCGGCGGCGGAGACTACTCTGCTGTCATGCAACATGCAAAGCAGGCGAATCCCAACGTATTCATCTGGGCAGGTTACGATGCAGATGCACTTCCCATAATGCAGCAGGCAAAGGCAATCAACTTTGCACCACCGCTCTTTGTCGGTGCTCCCCCGGGGTGGCCCGCAGATTTCGGGAAATCACCGCTTTCCAATGACGTGGTTCTCTACGGTATGTGGGCTCCGTCCATGAGCAACGTAAATCCGGTCAGCAAGCATTTCTTCGACGCGTACGTGAAGAAGTACAATTCGGATCCGGCAACCTACTTTGCTCCTCTTTCATATTCGGCAATATACATTATCAAGGATGCCATTGAACGCGCCGGAACACTCGACAAACCTGCGCTCATCAAGGCAATGGAAGCCACGAAGTATGACTCTCCGCTCGGAGAGACGATTACCTTCGGACCGTCCAAGATCATCAAACATCAGGGAATACGCGGGCAGAAGATACTGCAGTATCAGAATGGTGAACAACAGGTCATCTGGCCATTCGAGTACAAGACGGCGAGTCTTGTGTATCCGTTCCCGGGTTGGAATAATCGATAAGAGCCACGCAAATCTCGCTCGTGGTGGTGCGGTTATTCGTGCTGCCACGAGCCCTTTCGGAGTTACACGATGACGAGGTGGAACCGTCCACAGTATTGGGCAATTGCCGGCGCAACGCTGGCGGTCGTAGTATTGCTCCTGATATTCAAGCCGTACGTGCTGATCTCGGGATTCCAGCGCGCAGGTCTGTACGCCGCAATTGCACTTCCGATGGCATTGATCCTCGGCATTGTGGGAATTGTGAATCTGGCCCACGGCGAGTTTCTCATGGTGGGAGCGTATCTTGCGTATTTCATGAACAGCAGTCTGGGCGTTGGCCCACTTGCCGCAATAGTGCCCGTGGTTGTGCTCATGGTGGTTCTGGGTGTCGGGACCTACCAGGTTTCAATCCGGAAAGTCCTCGCTGCACCGGAGTTGAATCAACTGCTCCTGACCTTCGGAATCTCCATGGTACTGTCACAGCTGGTCAATCTGATTGCCACCTCTCAACCGCGGGCGGTTTCGGTTTCATATGCGTCTGCCTCGGCGACAGTTGGGACTCTCAGTTTCGGGGTCTTCGATTTTGTCTATGACCTGCTTGCGGTTGCAATTCTCATTGGACTGCAGCTGTTCCTGAAGCGGACACGGGCGGGGAAGGCGGCGGTCGCGGTTGGGCAGAACCCTCGCGGGGCGCGGCTGGTCGGTATAAACGTTGACAGGACCTACATGCTTGTCTTTTCAATCGCCGTCGGCATACTCGGTATTCTTGGACCGATTTTTCTGGTGCGCCATTCGATCTTTCCTCTGGTCGGAGGCTCGTACACCATGAAATCGTTCAGCCTGGTCGCCATGGCAGGCATCGGCAACCTGACGGCAATACTCTGGTGCAGCCTGGGCCTCGGACTTGCAGAGGCGTTCATCATGTCATTCCAGGGATACGGCGATTGGGCCGACATCGTATTCTTCGCGCTGATTGTCGTTGTCATCCTTGCCCGTGCGAGGAGCAAACGATGAAGCGAAACCAGTCCCTTGTGGTCCTTTCCGTGCTGGGCCTTGTCGTGCTCACGCTGCCGCTGTACGTGGGAGCATACCCTCAGGCCATTGGACAGATGGTTTTTCTCTACATGAGCCTTGCGGTGAGCTGGGACATGCTTCTCAGGTCCGGTCAGATATCGTTCGGCATAGCGGGGTTCTTCGGACTGGGAGCGTACACGTCGGTCCTCGCCACGCTGAACCTGAGTCTTCCGCCACTCCTTACTATCCTGCTTGGCGGAGTCCTGGCGGGTGTCGTGGCTGTGATTGTCGGACTCGTCGTGCTCCGGCTGCGGGGGATGTATTTTGCAATTGTCACCCTGGCTCTTGCCGAGATCTTCCGGGTCGTTATCCGCAACTGGTCTTCGTTCACCGGTGGGCCCGAAGGGGAGATATTGCCGTCGGTAATATTCAACGGCGATTCGAAGATGCTCTACTGGCTCATGCTGGGAGTTGCGGTCCTGACGCTCGTCGTCTCCGAACTATTCCGGCGGACACGAATTCACTTTGCCCTGACCAGTATTCGGAATAACGAGATGGTGGCATCCTCGAGTGGAGTCAATATCCCCGCTTATCTTACCATCGTATTCGGCGTGACATCCGCACTGCAGGGAATTGCCGGTGGAGCTTATGCGCAGGTATACGGTTTCGTCACACCGGATGGGAGCTTTGGCACCGACTTCACACTGCTCCCGCTTGCAATGGCGCTCCTGGGCGGAATCTACGGTTCCGTGGGACCGGCAATCGGAGCGGTCATTCTCGGGGTGCTCGCAGAGTATCTGAAGCTCTACATTCCGTATGGTCACCAGATTGCCTACGGTCTGATCGTTGTTGTGGTCATCCTGTTCATGCCGGGTGGGATAACCGGTCTGGTTCGTCGGATGAAGATAGCGGGAGGCGGCAAATGAGCAGTGCCACGCTCGAAGTCAACGGCCTTGTGCGCTCTTTCGGCGGGCTCACTGCCGTGGATGGGGTGGATCTGACGCTGAATAAGGGAGAGATCATTGGCGTGATCGGGCCGAACGGAGCCGGCAAATCCACGCTCATCAACGTAATTACCGGAATCTATCTGCCAGGCGCCGGAACCATCACCTATCGCGGCGAGGATGTCACCGCAATGCCGGCGCATGAACGTTCACGGCGCGGCATAGGACGGACCTACCAGCTGATCCATCCATTCGAGGACCTGAACTGCATTGAAAACATCATGGTGGGAGCACTGTTCGCACGCAGGATGTCCATGCGTCGTGCTCGAATTGCGGCTGGCGACTTGTGTGAGCTTGTTGGATTGAAGGACCCGGCGCGCCGGATATCTGCTCTGACAATTCTGGAAGTGAAGAAGATGGAAATAGCGCACGCGCTGGCGATCGATCCGGGAGTGTTGTTTCTCGATGAAGTCATGGCCGGACTCAATGTGGACGAGACCGGGGAGATAGTGCAAACCATCCGACACGTGACGCGGGAAATGGGGCTTGCCGTAGGCGTCGTCGAGCACGTTATGCACGTCATCCGCGAACTTACGCATCGCGTCATCGTCCTCGACGCGGGGAAGGTAATTGCCGAAGGACCATATGTGGAGGTGGCACAGGATGCGCGTGTCATTCAAGCCTATCTCGGGGGGGACGCGTAAATGCTCGAAATAAGAGGCTTGAGCTGCAGCTACGGTCGATTGCCCGTGCTCAATGACGTTACGCTGGAGGTCGGCACAGAATCCGTCGGACTTTTCGGTCCCAACGGCGCAGGCAAAACCACACTCATAAATGCAATTGTCGGGCTTATGCGTCCCGCATCGGGGAGCATTGTGCTCGACGGGACTCCGATACACGGCCTGCCCCCGCATGAGATATCCCGCAGGGGAATTGCCCTGGTGCCACAGGATCGGGAGCTCTTTCCTCTGATGAGTGTGGATGAAAACCTGAGTACCGGTGCCGACTACATCCCGGAAGCACGCAGGCAGAAGTCCTCCCGCCGGGATCTCGTCCTGGAGCTATTCCCGGCCTTGCGCCAGAAGTTGGGCCAGGCAGCCGGGACACTCAGCGGGGGCCAGCAACGCATGGTTGCGGTCGGCCGCGCGCTCATGGCGTGTCCGAAGCTCCTGATTCTCGATGAACCGTCCCTCGGCCTTCAGCCTTCCCTCGTGACCGAAATGTTTCAACTCCTTGCCTCCATGCGCGGCACGATGGCAGTGCTGGTGACCGAACAGAATGTTCGAGCAACACTGCGAGCCGTGGATCGCGGATACGTCCTCGAAAACGGGAGCATCTCTTTCATGCAGTCGTCCGAAGAGCTCAAACAGAATGAACACGTGATTAAGTCCTATCTTGGTCTTTAGGAGACGCCGGGCTTTGAACCAGCAATTCCCATTGTGGCGATAGAACGAGAATTGCGGGCTTCGAATGATTCCGGTTGGCAACGGCGGGAACTGCAGTATATAATGCGCGGGACTCTTGCCGCCCGCGACGCGGGCACTCCCACCGTCTGTTGAATGAGGTGCAATGAAACAGGACACGCACGTTACCGCCAAAGCTTCGAGCACACGAGACCGTCTTTTGACCTCGGCTCTCAATCTGTTCTCCCGCTTCTGGTACGAAACCGTGTCCGTCGCAGAGATTTGTCGAAACGCAGAACTATCGAACGGCATTTTCTACCGGTACTTCAATCGAAAGGATGAAATCTTCAAGGAGCTTCTTGAACAGTATCTGGTAATAATAACTGACCACCTGTCAAGAATCAGGGGCAAATCAATCGCAGATCGGACGTCGTCTCTTGTCGATGCGCTGATAGATCATATTCGTCGATACAAGGACCTTGTGCGGGTATACCGCGAGGGGCAGTACCGGTTCCCCGAGTACGAGCGAAGATTGCGTTCAATCTATGTGGATGCGGGTGCACGGGTGCTTGGACGTGAATTGAGCGAGGCCGAATATCTCTACCTGGTTGCCGGAGTGCGCTTCGTTGGAATTCGTCACGTGCTGAATGACTCGCCAATTGACAAGAAGCTGCTCAAGCAGACCATTCTGCACGGCATGTTCCACAATCCGCCCGGGGATGTTTCTGCGCTCATCCCGGATACCATACGAACTCTTGAACCCGAAGAATCCAGCTCGAGAAACAGGCTCATAGAATCGGGTATTCGGCTCTTCGGCGCGAGTGGTTTCTACAATGTGAATGTGTACGATGTTGCCCGCGCAGCCGATTTTTCGGTCGGGACCTTCTATTTGTATTTCGCAACCAAGGAATCCTTTCTTGCGCAGATTGTTACTCTCATTGGTCGAAGAACCCGGCGTTTCATTTCCCAGAACCTCACGCCGGGCGTCAATCGTGTCGAACGGGAAATTCAGGGAATCCTGCTCTTCCTGCGCTATTTCACGGAACACCCGGAGTACTACAGCATTGTCCGGGAGGCGGAATTCGTGGTCGGCGATGAAGTGCGCGAGTATTACGACCGATTCGTCGCGGGGTATCTGAAAGATCTGACCGAGACCGGGCTGAGTACCGCCCGTCAGAAACGGGTGCTGGCGAACTCTCTGCTCGGGATAGCCCACTACCTTGGCATTGACCTGTTCTTTGCCGACAGTGTCGCGGCAGCGGACGAGTCCAGGATTCTTTCAGACCTCGGAAGGCTCATGAACACCGGAGTCGACGGCGCGTAGGCGACGGCAGACTTATTGCCGCCGGCAGAGTTGTTGCCGCCGGCGTGCATGTCGGTTCAGACCCAGAACGCTTCGTGGGGAGGCAGGTGGACATCCCGGGTTCCGGTTTCTCCGCATGATTCGCGTGGAATGAGCGTCGGTTGGAAGATGACGGGGTCGGAGGATGGAGGCTCTCCGCCTTCCACCAGCCGTAGCAGCATTCGAGTTGCCTCGCCGCCCATGGTTGAAAGCGGCTGTCGGATTGCGGTAATCCGCGGAGCCAGGAAATCCATGAATGTGTAGTCATCGAATACGGTAACGCCCAGGTCGTATGGATCGATTCCAAGCAATCGCAGCGTGCGAAGAGTTTCGAGAAGAAGAACACCGCCGGCCCCGACGAAGAGTGCGTCAGGATTCTCGTCTGCCATCAGTTGACGAATGAGCGTGCCCGCCATATCTCCCTCGTATTCGGCGTGCACCACCGGATGTCCTTCAATGCCCGCGTCGCGGAGCGCATCCTGGTAGCCGCGAACCCGCTCGCGAGTGTAGTGATACGACACGGGGCCGGCAATCATTGCTATGCGGCGGTATTCGTGTTCTACCATATAGGTCGTCATGTCGTATGCACCCTGGTAGTTATCCACATCCACGCAGAAGTGGTCCAGCGTCCGGCTCCGGCCAATCAGCACGAACGGCAGCTGGGAAACGAGAAGCTCGGCAATTGCGGGACGATCGAGGTCCTCCGCGGCGACAATCAGCCCGTCGATTGTGCGGCGCCCCACCGCAGCGCGATACGCGCCTGCAATATCGGCCGGGTCGCTCGGAATCAGGATGGAAAGATGGTAACCGTGCAGGATCGCTTCGCGCGTTATTGCGGTCATGAGTCCGGACCAGTATGCACCATCGAGTGAAAGCGCGCTCTCGTGTGGAATGACAAGCCCGATAGTCCCGGTGCGCCGGGACGCAAGCGCCTGGGCGGTGGCGCTCGGTTGGTATCCGAGCTGTTCGACCAGCTGCTTAATGCGGGTTGTCGTTACCTGGCTCACGCCTGCTCTGCCGTTCAGTGCTTTCGAAACCGTTCCCTTGGAGACACCCGCGATTGCCGCTATCTCTTTGATGGTCAGTTGCATGTGCCGCCCCTGCATGTGCTGTGTCGCCGAAACCGGCGACCGGTGGACGCGGCGAATCCGCCGACCGGTCGAACCCGTCGGATCTGCAGATCCGTCGCATCTGTAGATCCGTCGCATCTGTAGATGCGTTCTGTTTGACAATTCAACGTCCCGTGTTATCATGGAAAACCGATGAAATACCGGTTTCTCGCCGTGCTCCGGATCAGGAATATTTCCGGATCGCCTTGAGCAGAATTATCTACTTATATCACAAATGAATAAGTATTCAAAGGGATTGAGACAGGTGGTGACCTTTCGATAGAGAAACCGGTTTCGTTTCGAAATTGAAGTGGGGGACAATGATGGGCAGTGTTCCGGCCGATCGGGCCGACGCGCTTCGAAGCCTCTCGAAGGCGCTCAGGCGGGAGCTCACCGACGACATCCTTCCGTACTGGATGACGACCGGCCGTGATCGGTCAGGAGGTGGATATTTCGGTGAGATCGATAACGCCGATGTCGCCGACCCGGAAGCCGAAAAGAGCGCAGTCATGATTGGGCGGCATTTGTGGACGTTTTCTGCCGCCGCACAATTTCTGGAAGACGATACCTTCCTCCCGTTTGCCGAAGCGGCCGGCGATTTCCTGCTCCATCGCCTCTGGGATGAACGATACGGTGGAACCTACTGGTCGGTGTCGGCCGAAGGGTACCCACTGGTTCGCAAGAAGCAGATCTACGCGCAGGCGTTTACGATCTACGGATTGTGCGAGTACAGCCGAACCGGCGG
>CAZKMA010000003.1:122556-131636 GCA_964553615.1 uncultured Spirochaetales bacterium
AGGATACCCGGCGGCGCGTCCGCATTCGAAACCGCGCTGGGATTGTTTGCGCTCCTGGAACGGTACGCGCTGGACCGGGAGAACGGCGGGTATTTCGAGGCACTCTCCCAGAACTGGAAACCCACCGACGACCGGAAATTGAGTCCGGTTGACCTGGATTGCGAGAAATCAATGAACACCAATCTCCACGTTCTTGAGGCGTACACGAACCTGCTGCGAACGGGGATGTTCCTGTACCCGCCGGGGACCGGTGCCGGTGACAGAAGTCACGCCAGGGTTGCAGCGGCTCTCGAAGCGCAGGTACACATTATGGAGGAGCGGGTATTACAGCCGGATGGGCATCTGGGCCTCTTCTTCAGCGGTGACTGGTCCCGGCTGGATGGCCGCGTTTCGTTCGGGCACGATATCGAGGCAAGCTGGCTTCTGTGCGAGGCGCGGGATGTGCTCCGGCGGTACGCGCAGAGGAGTGGCGGCGCAGTCACTTTGCCCGCCGCATCAGAGCCGGCACTGCGGCTTGCGACTGTGACTCTGGAAGAGGGCTACGATCCGGAGCGGGGCGGCGTGTATGACGAACGGGACGGAGATGAAATAGATCCGTGTCGGATCTGGTGGGTCCAGGCGGAATCCATGGTTGGATTCCTCAATGCGTATCAGCTCACCGGGAAAGAAGAGTTCATAGAGGCGCTTTCACGGACGTGGGAGTTCATATCCGTTCACATGCTCGACCGGGACGGCGGTGAATGGCACTGGGGCGTGACGGATACGGGCGCCGTGCTGGACGCATATCCGAAAGGCGGAAACTGGAAGACCGGGTACCATAACGCCCGCGCCTGTATGGAGATCATACGACGCACAGAGGAGGTGCTGCGCCATGAAGATGCCTGATTTTGAACAACGCAGACAGATGCTCACGCAGAATTATGAGGAGCTCATTCATCGGCGCAATGAGCCGGTCTATCCCGGAAACGGGATCTTTCTGCGGTACCGGAATCCGGTTCTGACGGCTGAGCATACGCCGCTTTTCTGGCGCTATGATTTTGACCGGTCAGCCAATCCGTTCCTGATTGAACGGATGGGGATAAATGCCGTGTTCAACGCCGGGGCCATCCGGTACCGGGACACCTACTGCCTGGTCTGCCGTGTGGAGGGATCGGACAGGAAATCCTTCTTTGCTGTTGCGGAGAGCGCGAATGGAATAGATGGTTTTCGGTTCAGAGATTTCCCGATCGCCCTTCCCGAGAACGAAAACCCGGACGTCAATGTGTACGACATGAGACTCACCGCTCACGAGGACGGGTGGATCTACGGTATCTTCTGTACCGAGCGCAAGGACGCGTCGGCTCCACCGGGAGATACCAGCATGGCGGAGGCCAAGGCGGGAATTGTTCGCACGCGGGATCTCGAGCGGTGGGAACGTATGCCGGACCTCATTACCCGGTCGCCGCAGCAGCGCAACGTCGTGCTGCACCCCGAGTACCGGGACGGGAAGTACCTTCTCTACACCCGACCGCAGGATGGTTTCATAGAGACAGGGAGCGGCGGGGGTATATGCTGGGGGTTGAGCGACAGCATGGTGGCGGCACGGGTGGATAACGAGAAGCTTCTGGATCCGAAGCAATATCACACGATCAAGGAATTGAAAAACGGTGCCGGCGCCGTCCCCATAAAGACGCCGAGGGGATGGCTCCACATTGCACACGGCGTTCGGGGCACTGCGGCGGGTCTGCGCTACGTGATCTACGCCTTCATGACCCACAGGGAGAACCCGGTTGAGGTAGTTGCCCGCCCCGGCGGCTACCTGATTGCGCCGGAAGGTGATGAGCGGACAGGCGACGTCTCCAACGTCGTATTCACGAACGGAGCCGTAGCCGATGATGATGGGCGGCTTCTCATCTACTACGCATCCTCGGACACACGCATGCACGTTGCCGAGACAACGGTGGACCGGATGGTCGACTACTGCTTCAACACCCCGGAAGATGGCCTTCGATCCGGCAGCAGCGTTCAATCTCGTACCGAACTCATCACGCGCAACCTGAAAATTCCGGGGAAAGGAGTCGACGGCCCATTTACGCGCATTGTGTAGACGGATTGTGCCGCACGGCCGACCACGGCCTTAAATCTATGGACAACCCCTCTGGTTTACGATTTAATAGGGTGTCGTAGCCCAAACAGGGTGTGGATTGGAATAAGGAGGCAGAAATGCGAAAAGTAGTGCGGTTTCTCGCAGTGGGTGCGCTTTTTCTTGCGGCGGCCGGCGTGGTATTTGCGGGCGGTTCAACCGAGAAACAGGGAAAGCCCATAATCGGTATTTCGAAGATCGTGACCCATCCGGCGCTGGATGCGGTGGAAAAAGGGGTTCAGGACGAACTTGCCGCCGAGGGTTTTGACGTGCAGTACGATCTGCAAAATGCGAACGGGGACGTCAATACCGCCAAGCAGATTGCGAACAAGTTCAAGTCCGAAAACGTTGCGGCGGCAGTCGGCATTGCAACTCCTACCGCCATTGCGCTTGCTGAAACCATGAAGAAGATTCCGGTTATCTTCTCCGCGGTTACCGATCCTGTTTCCGCAGGTCTTGTTCCGTCGCTGACTCAGAGCGCTCCGAACGTAACCGGCTACTCCGACATGACACCGGTCAAGCAGCAGATCGAGATGCTCAGCAAGTTCATGAACATCAAGCGGCTCGGCCACGTTTATTCGAGCAGTGAGCCGAATGCGGTGGTCCTTGCCGATATGGTAAAGAAGGCGTGTGCGGAACTCGGTATTCAGTTCGTGCCGGCAACTGTCACCAATTCGGCCGAAGTGCGTCAGGCAACGCAGTCTATCGTTGGACGGGTTGACGCAATTTATGTCAGCACCGACAACACCGTGGTCTCTGCGCTCAGCTCTCTTACCGAGGTAGCAACGCAGGCGAAGATTCCGGTCATCTCGGCAGATCCGAGCTCGGCGGAAACCTATGATATCCTTGCGGCATACGGATTCGACTACTACACCATGGGCCGGGCAACGGGCAAGCTCGTTGGAGAAATCCTGAAAGGAAAATCGCCCGGCAGTATCCCGACTCAGTTCCTGACCGACCGGAAGGACCTCATCCTCCTGGTAAACAAGGACGTAGCAAAGAAGCTTGGCGTTACCCTTCCGGCCAGCCTCATCAACGAAGCCGACAAGATCGTTGAAAACGGGAAGCTCGTCAACAAAAAGTAGACCCGATCGACCCAACATGCCCACCGGTTCGTTTCATGCTCTCACGGAGTGGAGATTCGGACTGGCGGGCAATTTCATTTCTGGTATAATGGCTACCAACATCTGAATGCAAGGAATCAGCGCATGATCGAAGGAATCCTCTTAGAGGGATTGATCTATGGAATCATGGTACTCGGGGTATTCATCACCTTCCGGATCCTCGATTTTCCCGATCTGACAGTCGACGGTTCGTTTCCGCTCGGTGCAGCCATCATGGCCAGCATGATAGTTGCCGGGCAGCCGCTCTGGTTCGCGCTTGTCATAGCCACCTTCGGCGGGGTTGCGGCAGGTGTTGTGACCGCCCTCATCCACAACAAGCTCGGAGTTCCTCATCTGCTTGCCGGTATTCTTACCATGACCATGCTCTATTCGGTGAACATCCGGGTAATGGGCGGAAAAGCGAACATCTCCCTCATCCGAAAGCACACGATTCTCTCGAACTGGAATTCACTCTTTCCCGGCATGACACAGGACATGTCCAACCTGATCTTCTTCTTCATCGTCGTGGTCATTGTCATGATAGCACTGAACATTTTCTTCAGGATGGACCTGGGCATTACGATGGGGGCCATGGGGAATAATCCGCAGGTGGTCATCTCAACGGGAACCAACCCGGCAACCCTGAAGCTCATCGGCGTGGGGCTGTCCAACGGCATGGTGGCCATCGCCGGCGCATTCGCCGCCCAGTATCAGGGATTTGCGGACGTCAATCTCGGCCAGGGTACAATCATCTCCGGGCTCGCCTCGGTCATGATCGGCGAGTTTCTCTGGAAGTCCAACCGCATATCCGTTCTGACCCTCAGGGTCATACTCGGGTCCATACTGTTTCGGGGCGTCATGTACCTGGGGCGGTTCTACGGCTATTACATCAACCTGACACCGAACGATCTGAAGCTCATAACGGGTCTTCTCATAATTCTCAGCCTCATCATAACCAAGGGGCGGGACACAATGAAGTGGTTCACCTGGAACCGGAAGAACGAGTCTTCCGGAAACCCGGCAAAGGCCGCGGAGGTGAAACGATGATCCGTATCGAACAGATAACCAAGATCTTCAACCCGGGCACGAACAACGAGAATACCGCAATCCGGAACATCAATCTGAATGTCGACGAGGGAGATTTCATAACCGTCATCGGCAGCAACGGCGCGGGAAAGACTACGCTCCTGAATCTTATTTCCGGAACCGAAAGCGTAACCTCCGGCCGGGTCTTCATTAACGATCGGGACGTGACGCGAGATCCCGAGTACAAGCGGGCGAAATATATAGGCCGGATTTTCCAGAATCCGACAATGGGCACCGCCGGAAATATGTCGGTGGAAGACAACATGCTCATCACCTACCTCAAGGGCATGAAGGGGCTGAAGGTCAGTCTCAACGGCAAGATGCGTGCTTTTTTCCGGCAGGAGCTGGGGCCGCTGCAGATGGGCCTGGAAGATCGAATGAAGGACAACGTGGGACTTCTGTCCGGCGGTCAGCGACAGGCTCTGACCCTGCTCATGATGGTCATCTCTCGTCCGGCGCTGATTCTGCTCGACGAGCACACTGCTGCGCTGGATCCGAAGAACGCACAGATTGTTCTGGATCTCACCATGCGATACATCAAGGAGTACAAGCTCACCAGCATGATGATAACGCACAACATGAGTCATGCAATTGAGTATGGCAACCGGCTGCTCATGATGGACCAGGGAGAAATCATACTCGACGTCTCCGGCGAGGAAAAGCGACAGTTGACCGTGGACAAGCTGGTCCGCAAGTTCCACGAAATCCGCAAGAGAACTCTGGAGAACGATGAGATTCTGCTTGCCGAGGACAGGGACTCGTAAGGCCCTTCAGCGGTGCGGACGGTTCCTATCAACACGCTCAGTGATACTTCAGATGGATCCCGATGGTGAAAGGAGCAGCTTCAGTTCCCGAGCGTTCTGAAATGCATTGCCCTGAAAGTGATTGTTGAACGCAATCATCATCATTGAAACCTGGTCTGCGACCGACCGGATCGCCCCGGAGAGCCCGCTAATCTCTTCCGGCGTATAGAGGTAGTTGTAGCGGGTCACATTGTCTCCGCTCCACCATTTGTCGCGGTTCCTCCCGTGAAGTCGCAGGTAGGATGCGTCTCCGGTGGTAACCGTCGAAAGCCCGGGCAGCCCCTTCAGCTGTGGAAGATCAACCAGAACGAGCTTCAGCGAGTGCTCGCGCATGTAGGTGAACACCCGCTCGGTCAGCCACTCCCGGTTGCGAAATTCGATGAAAATCGGCAGCCGGGCCGCGGAGTTGCACAGATCTGCGAGGTACCTGCGGTTTTCCGCGGTATAATGGAAGCTGTAGGGAAATTGAAACAGGACGGCAACGAGCTTCTCTGCCTGCAAGAGCGGGTGGATTCCTGAGCAAAACTGGTCAAGGCGTCCCGGCCAGTCTCTGTCCCGTTCGTGAGTAAGCGACCGATGCGCCTTGATTGAAAAGCGGAAATCGGCGGAGGTTGCCGCGGCCATGCGTTCAAGCGTTGAAGCTTCCGGCATGGTATAATAGGAAAAATCAATCTCGACGAATGAAAATTGCTGAGAATACCATGCGAGATATTCTGATGCACGCAGGGTTTGAGGATAGACTCGACCGACCCAGTCCTTGTACGAATAGCCGGAAGTTCCGACGAGAACGGTGCCCACGCGGGCATTGTAGCAGATAACTGCCGTACGAGGTATTGATGAAAGTAGTCTAATCTGATTATATTAGCGGCCAGAAGCGTCCCGTTTCTCTTGCAGTCGTAAAAGAACTATCATGACAATCCGTTGACAACACGAATGGATGCCTACACTGCAGAAACAGAGTTGAGAGGTTGTTAGTTGTATGTATACTGATTTGACTAAGCTCCGGAACATCGGAATTAGCGCTCACATCGATTCGGGGAAAACCACCCTGACGGAGCGCATCCTGTTCTACTGTGAAAAGATTCACGCCATTCACGAAGTCCGTGGAAAAGATGGTGTCGGAGCCACCATGGACTCAATGGAGCTCGAGCGCGAGCGCGGAATAACCATCCAGTCGGCGGCCACAAACGTTACGTGGAAGGACCATGTGATCAACATTATCGACACCCCGGGCCATGTCGACTTCACTATTGAAGTGGAGCGGGCGCTGCGGGTGCTCGATGGAGCGGTGCTCGTTCTCTGCGCCGTCGCCGGTGTTCAGTCCCAGTCCATAACCGTAGACCGGCAGCTGAAGCGATACAACGTACCGTTCGTTGCATTCATAAACAAGGCGGACCGAACCGGTTCAAACCCGTACCGGGTAAAAGACCAGCTCATAGAGAAACTCGGTCACAACGCCGTACTCATGCAGATGCCGATAGGTCTCGAAGATAAGTTCGACGGCCTCGTAGACCTCGTCAAGATGAAGGCGGTCTATTTCGACGGACCTGCCGGAGAGGTCATTCGCGAAACGGAAATTCCCGAGGCGCTCAGGGAAGAGGCGCAGCGCCGTCACGAGGAGCTCATCGACGCGGCATCCATGTTTTCCGATGAGCTTGCAGAGGCGTACCTCGAGGGCGATGCAAGCGAGGAGCTCATCCATCAGGCAGTGAGAAGCGGCGTGCTTCGCCGTGAACTCACCCCGGTGTTCATTGGATCGGCCTACAAGAACAAGGGTGTACAGACACTCCTGAACGCGGTAACCCGTTATCTGCCGGATCCGACGCAGATCCGCAACGTGGCGCTCGACCTCGACAAAGGCGAAGAGGAGCGGGTGCTCGATTCGGATGGGGAAAAGCCGACAGTTGCTCTGGCGTTCAAACTGGAAGAGGGGCAGTATGGCCAGCTGACCTACCTGCGCATCTATCAGGGCAGCGTCAAGAAAGGCATGGAGCTGTACAACGTCCGATCACGCAGAAAGTTCAAAGTCGGTCGGCTCATCCGCATGCATTCGAACCACACCGAGGACATTACCGAAGCCGGAAGCGGCGATATTGTCGCACTGTTCGGCGTTGACTGCGCGTCAGGCGACACGATGTGTGACCCGTCACTCAACTACTCAATGACGTCGATGTATGTACCGAACCCGGTCATCGAGCTTGCAATAACCCCGAAGGACAAAAAGTCCTCGGATCAGATGGGCAAGGCGTTGAACCGCTTCACGAAGGAAGATCCAACCTTCCGGACGTTCGTGGATCCGGAATCTCAGCAGACGATCATTCAGGGCATGGGCGAGCTTCACCTGGACGTGTACATAGAGCGAATGCGGCGCGAATACAAGGCAGAGGTGGATACCGGAATGCCGCAGGTTGCCTATCGCGAGGCGATCAGTGAACGCGTTGAGTTCGACTATACGCACAAGAAGCAGACCGGTGGTTCGGGTCAGTTTGGCCGCGTTGCCGGATACGTGGAACCCATAGAAGAGAAGGACTTCGAGTTCGTGAACAGCATAAAGGGTGGTGTAATCCCGATCGAGTACGTGCCATCGGTCGAAAAGGGATTCCGCGCAGCATGCCTGAAGGGTTCCCTGATCGGGTTCCCGGTCATCGGTGTCCGTGCGGTCATCAACGATGGAAGCACCCATCCGGTCGACTCGTCGAACCTTGCGTTTGAGATGGCGGCAATCGGCGCATTCCGCGGCCTGTACCCGAAGGCGAAACCCGTTATCCTCGAACCGATCATGAAGGTATCGGTAGAAGGTCCAACCGAGTTTGCCGGCAACATCTTTGCGAGCATTAACCAGCGTCGCGGCATCATCGTCGCCTCCAGCGAGGACGGAAACTCGTCCCGCATAGAGGGAGAGGTCCCGTTGAGTGAAATGTTCGGATATTCCACCGTCCTCCGTTCTCTTACGCAGGGCAAAGCGGAGTACTCCATGGAGTTTCTGAAATATGGCAAGGTCCCGACCAATATTGCCGAGGAACTGAAAAAGGAGTATGAACAGAAACGAAAGGCTGAGCAGCGATAGGGCAGAGGGAGGAATATCATGATTAAAACCGAGCTTGTAAAGCGGAGTCCGTTGCGAATTCTGGAGAAGTCCACCCACGGCGGTCTTGCGGCAGGTGAACTGGGCATCATTGCGTCGCGCAAAGGCGTGGGAAAAACCGCGTGCCTGGTACACATCGCGACCGACAAGTTGCTCCAGGGCAAGCACGTTATCCACGTCTCCTTCGCCGGCCGGACCGACCACATAATCAGCTGGTACGAGGATATCTTCCGCGAAATTGCAAAGAAGCGGAGTCTCGACAGCGCGATGGACATTCACGACGAATTGATCAAGCACCGCGTTATTATGAACTTCAGCCTGGATGGTGTTACCATCGAGCAGGTGCTGAAGAGCGTGCGCGCAATGGTCAAGGAAGGCGGCTTTGCCGCAGACATCGTTATCGTTGATGGATTCGACTTCTACGAACAGAAGGTCGATGCACTGCTCAAGATGAAAGAGTTTGCCCAGGAGATGGGCGTGGCGGTGTGGCTGAGCGCGTCACTTCGCGGTGATGACCCCCTGTACAAAGAGGATGGCATGCCGTTCGCCATCGAGCAATACATGGAAGCAACCGACGTGCTTATTACGCTGACTCCGCATGCCGACCATGTTCGTCTCAGTCTGATCAAGGACCATGCCCGGCAGTTGCAGGAAGAGCTGAACCTGAAGCTGGATGCAAAAAGCCTTCTGATTGCCGAAGAGTAGGATACGAATCCTCAGCGCGAGTTGGTAACCCCGACACGCGCGCAGCTGAATTGCTGACTACTGCCTGTACCGCGCGGCTGAACGCCGCGCGTTTTTTTTGCCCTGACGACTGACCGGCTGTCTGCAGGCCCCGACTCGGTGTTCGCGGCCAAGGACTCTTCGTTTGCAACGGACTC
>CAZKMA010000003.1:131736-133159 GCA_964553615.1 uncultured Spirochaetales bacterium
TGCAACGGATCCGGCAAGCGGGCAGCGTGAGCACCACGGTGACTGCGGGGTGCAGATACTCTGTCCGAAACTTACCAATAGCTCATTTGTCTCTATCCAGAGCGACTCGGGAAGCAGCTGTCGCAGTGCATCCTCCGACCCCAGAGCGTTTTTTGTGTGAATCCAGCCAAGTCGGTTCGCAATACGATGAACATGGGTGTCCACACAGATTGCCGGAATACCGAAACCGAGTCCGAGTACCAGATTTGCGGTTTTCAACCCCACTCCCGGCAGCGCGGTGAGATCCTCGGCGGAACGTGGAACGGATCCGTCATGAAGCTCCATGATGATCCGGGACACTTCGCGAATGTTACTCGCTTTTGTGCGGTAGAAGCCTGCCGGGAATATGAGTGATGCGATTTCGGACTCAGGCACATCGAGCATCTGTTGCGGTGTGTATGCGCGGGCGAATAACCGCTCGGATGCCGCGAAGGTAACCTCGTCCTTTGTCCGAAGCGAGATCATGGTTGATATGAGAATTCTGTAGGGATCCTTATCTTTGTGCGCGATCTGGGAAACGGAGGGGGAGGGCCGCGACGCAACGGCGCCGCGAATAGAGGTAAAGACACGCTGCCAGGCAGCCTTGCTGCCCGGTATACCGGGGACGAGGTTACTCAGAAGTCCTCGTCATCCTCTTCTTCTTCGATCTCTTCCTCTTCGACCACGGGCTCCGACGCATCATCGACAGCCGCAACTGCCTTCTTTTTGCCTGAATGGTCCTGTTTGCCGTTGTCGGTCTCGAGCTTGCTGAAAACGAGTTGCTCCACATCGTCCTTTGACATGTTCAGAGAGAACGAAATCTCGTCCACCAGAAGCTTCAGGGCACTGTCGAACAGTTTCCGTTCGAGAATCGGAAGCTCCTTGACCTTGCTGCGGTGGTACAGCGCGCGTACAACCGTGGCAATATCCGAAACGCTCCCGAGTTTCAGCAGGTCGAGGTTCATCTGATACCGAAGCTTCCAGTCTGCCGGGACCGGTTCATAGTCTTCGGAGATGAGCTTGAGCGCCGCATCCGCCTCTTTCTTGTCAACAATGGCGCGGATTCCGAGCTCCTCTGCCTTATCCACCGGTACCATGACAGTCATGTCGGAGACCTCAAGATAGATCACGTAGTACAACAGTTTCTGATCCTTGAAACTGCGCTCTTCGATCGAGATGACCTGACCAACACCCTGCAACGGATATACCACTTCCTGGTTTTCCTTAAAGGTTGTCGCGGGGTATTTTGATTTTGTGCTGGCTTTCATACAGTTTCAATATACCGAAACTCCATTTCAGCGTCAAAGGGTCGAAACGCAACCGTTCCCATTTTGAGCGGTGTGGATCCGGCAATGTTGCCGCGACTTGGCAATGTTGCCGCGACTTGGCAACGAATGTTGCCGCG
>CAZKMA010000003.1:133259-144907 GCA_964553615.1 uncultured Spirochaetales bacterium
AATGTTGCCGCGACTTGGCAACGAATGTTGCCGCGGGGTCGGAGGATTGCGTATAATCCTGTCTACATGAACGCCAGGAAGGCCGGGAGATTTATCTCCACAGCAGCGTTTCCCGCTGTCATCGCAGCAATGGTCGTTGCCGCAATAGTGTTCCGGAGTGATATTGCGCGTATTTTTGCGTCCCGCGCGGGGTTCGAGCAGTGGATCGACGGTTTCGGCGCCCTTGGGCCCCTGATGTTCATCGGACTTCAGGCCTTCCAGGTCATTATCTTTTTGATACCGGGAGAGGTTCCCCAGATTGCCGGCGGATATCTGTTTGGTGCCTGGGGCGGAATCGGCTATTCGCTTATCGGCATCACCCTCGGATCCGCATTCAACTTCTATCTGGCGCGCTTTCTGGGGGTTTCCTTCGTCGAAGGCCTGTTCAAGCCGAATCAGGTTGAAAAGTTCGAGTCGATAATCAGCTCCCCCCGTGCACGCGTGGGTTTTTTCCTGTTTTTTGTCATTCCGGGCATTCCGAAGGACATTCTCTGCTACCTTGCCGGACTTTCGCGGATGGGATTTCTCGCCTTTCTGCTCATCTCGATGATTGGGCGCCTACCCGGCATCATCGGCAGCGCGATAATCGGCAGTTCAGCGGCGAACGACAACTGGACGGTCACCTTCCTGATCAGCGGCGCGGCGGTTGTTCTCTTCCTGATCGGCCTGCTCCTGCGAACCCGCATCCATCGGTTTGTGGAGAAGATCACCTCCCATCCGGATAAATAGTCGCCGGTAACCGGCGTGGCAAGCCGCGTGAGCTTGCACTTTCGGGCGGTTCACGCTACTGTTTTTGCAATGGCACGCAAGCGACGACAGAACGCGTCAAATGAAATGATCTCCGGACTCACCCTGACTGCTGTTTTCGGTGGACTGTGGTTGGTTTCCGGGCAGTTCTTCTGGGCGTTTCCCATGGTCTTCGTCGGCGTGTTGCCGGGGGTCCAGGGGCTCACCCGTGTACTCAATGAGCGATCCGAACTGCGGCGGTTGAAGAAGGAAGCGCCGCGAATTACCGCAGCTCAACGCGAGAAGGAGATTCTTCGTGCGGCCCAGCAGTCCGGCGGACGCATAACCCCCGCACTGGCGGCGCTGCGGACCTCATGCTCGGTAGATGAAGCCGAACAGATCCTCCAGGAACTTGCGGGAAAAGGGTACGCGAGCGCAGAGGTGCTCGATACAGGTCGTCTGGAATATCAGTTTCCGGAGTTCATGGACCAGTCCGGGCTTCCACCAGTGTAGCTGCCGGCCGATCCGTCGTTGCCTTCACCACGCCCTTCAGCGGCTTCTTTGCCACGAACTGCAGATACTTGAACGGGTGGATATCCAGCGGGTTCGGGTACCATCCGTCTATCTGATTCAGGTCGATGATGTTGATTGCAGGTGAATGGCTCAGGGGAATGACTTCCCCGCTGCCGAGCAGCCGCTCTTCCGCCTTGCTGAGCGTTGCGTAACGCGTGGTCCCCGTCTCGGTGAGCGATGTACGAACGATGGAGTTGAAATCGCTATCGTTGAAATGGGCGTCGTTCAGATTGCTGTCGGTTGTCCACATTTGCAGGAAAGTCAACGGATCCGCGAAATCCCCGATCCAGGTGAGCGTGGCGAGCGTGTAGTCTGCGGTACTGAGGTTGTCGACGTACTTCTGGTATGGTTCGGTAGTCGTCTTCACATCCACGCCCAGTGCATCATGCCATGACTTTGTCATGATCTGCGTAACACCCGTGCTGTCCGCGCCGTCCGGCACGTGGATGACAATTTCCGGAAGCCCTTTGCCGCCCGGATATCCCGCCTCAGCGAGAAGTTTCATTGCGTTCTCCCGGTTTTGTTTGGTAATGCCTTTCACTTCGGGGTAGTACGGTATGGGGGGGACCAGGGTTGTTGCCGGAATAACCTGCAATTGATTGCTGCGGAGCTCCGCGAGCGGCAGAAGCTCGACAAGAGCGGTACGGACACGCGGATCGCTCCAGGGCGGATTATTCGCCTTGAAGAAGAAATATGTTGTCGCGAACAGCGGGTTCACGACAACCGCGTCCCGGTTCGTCACCGCGTTCAGGGCCACGCCTCCGGCAATCCACTGGATCTGCCCGGCGTTGAAGTCTTTCGTGACCGCCTCCGGGTTGTCGCGGAATGTGATCTTGATCCGGGGAATGTGCACGTTCACTGCGCCCCAGTACAGCTCGTTTTTCTCCAGATCGATCTCGGTATCTGATTTCTTTACGATGTAATAGGCGCCGTTTCCGATCACCGAGGGAAGCTTCGACCAGTCCGAGTAGTTGAGCATGTGAGGATTGACCGGTACGAAGCTGTGATGGCAGAGAATATCGAGAAACTCCGGAGCGGGATGGGTAAGATCCACCTCCAGGACCGAAGGGGAAAGCGCGCGAATGCCGACGCTTTTCGGATCACTGTCCTTTCCCGTCCGGTACTCCTTTGCCCCTACAACGGCATCAAGGAGGAAAGAGTAGGGGGAGTGATTCTCCGGTTTCAGCAGGGTGAGCCATGAGTTTCTGAAGTCTGCCGCGGTGACCTGATCGCCGTTCCAGTAGCGCGCATTTTCGCGGAGATGAAAGGTATACGTCTTGCCGTCCGGCGAAATATCCCAGTAGCTTGCCACGCCCGGTACCGGCTTCATGGTGAGCGGATTGTAGGTGACCAGGCCTTCATAGATGGCCGAGAAGAGCTGGGCCTCGGTGGACGAGTAGCTCTTGATGGGGTTCAACTCGATCTGACTCGGCAGGAAGTTCACCACAAACGTATCGTTGTTCGACTGGGCCTTCTTCGGCTGGCCATCCTTCGTCTGGGCAAGCAACGGAACGACGGAAAGCACTGCCATTACCACGATACCCGAAATCAACCTGTTGAATCTCATGTGCCATCCTTGCTCGATATTTCGTCACCGGTGTTGTGCGATAATCTTCCGTAATAATACAATAAAAAATGCCCCCTCGGCAGGGGGCAATTCCTGTTCGATTCGATCTTTACGGAAGCCGGTAATATTGCAGCCCGCAGCTCTTGGCAACGCCCTGATGAGTGCATTGCCCCTGATATGTATTCAGGCCGGTTCGGATCGGGCTGTGGTTGCGGACCGCGTTCTCGAAACCGAGATCCGCGATGAGCAGACCATAGGCGAGCGTAACGCTCGTCAGTGCTATTGTCGACGACCGCGCCACGGCTCCCGGCATGTTCGCTACACAATAGTGTACGACGTCGTCAACGATATAGATGGGTTCATCATGCGTAGTTGGACGGCTCGTTTCCGCGCAGCCACCCTGGTCTATCGCCACATCGACGAGAACCGCCCCCGTCTTCATCAGCTTCAGATGCTCACGGGTAACGAGTTTTGGCGTCGATTCGCCCGGGAGAAGAACCGCGCCGATCAGAATATCCGCTTCCGATAGGACAAACTCAATGTTCGCCTCCGTGGCGTAGAGTGTGGTAATCGAACTGCCGAAGATATCGTCCAGGTAGGCCAGCCGGCGCGCGTTGACATCCAGAATGGTAACATTCGCGCCAATGCCGACCGCGATCTTGCAGGCGTTGGTACCTACGACACCGCCACCCAGAATTGCCACGTTTCCCCGCGGCACGCCTGGAACTCCCCCCAGGAGAATTCCGCGCCCGCCGAACGACTTCTCCAGATACTTTGCCCCTTCCTGAACCGAAAGCCGCCCCGCAATCTCGCTCATCGGCGTCAGACACGGCAGACTGCGGTCCGGGAGCTCGATTGTCTCGTAAGCAATCGAGACAACCTGGCGATCCAGGAGCACCTGCGTCAGCTCCGGATTTGCCGCAAGGTGAAGATAGGTATACAGGATCTGCCCCTCGTTGAGCAGCTCATACTCCTCGCGGAGTGGTTCCTTCACCTTCACAATCATCTCCGAGCGATCATAGACCTCGCGAGCGTTCGGCAGAATGTGCCCGCCCTGCTTCTCGTATTCGGCGTCTGTATATCCGGAACCCAGTCCGGCGCCTTTCTCAATGCGCACTGTGTGGCCGTGGCTCGTATACGTACGAACGCAATGCGGAGTCATGCCGACGCGATATTCGTGTTTCTTGATTTCCTTCGGTACACCGATGTTCATGAACGCGTCCTCCTGAGTCGAGCATATCACGGACAAAACGTGCTGAGAACCATGGCATCGGTGGTATTAACAAGCGTGTTGATGGGACCATCCGGGCTCGTCGGGCGCCCGCACGTTACCGGGAGCTATTTCACGCGTGATCCTTGGCCACGATCACCGAGTAATCGCGTCAGGAGGAACGCCATCTCGAGGCTCTGCGCATAGTTCAGCCGTGGATCGCACCAGGTCTGGTAATTGCGGGACAGATCGTCTTCGCCGAGCCCGATAGCCCCACCGGTGCATTCGGTCACGTCGTCTCCGGTGAGTTCGAAGTGTACACCCGCGAGCCGCGACCCTTCCGAATCGTGAATTTCGAATGTGCGGGAAAGTTCGGCGAGGATGTGGGAAAACTCACGTGTCTTTACGCCACCGGCGGTGACTGCCGTGTTTCCATGCATGGGGTCGGAGGTCCACGCCACCGGATGACCGGATGCGTGCACGCCGCGAATCAGCGGCGGAAGACTCTCTGCAACCTGATTGTGGCCCATGCGGGTAATGAGCGTAATTCGTCCCTCCTCGCGCGTCGGATTCAGCACATCAAGGAGGCGGATCACCTCATCTGCCTGGGCCGTTCCCGAGAGCTTCAAGCCGATCGGGTTCGCGATACCACGGAAGTATTCAACGTGCGCATCGCCGATTTCCCGTGTCCGATCGCCGATCCAGAGAAAATGTGCACCCAGGTTGTAGTACCGAGCATCCACCGCACGGGTCAGAGCGGCTTCGTAGGGCAGATGAAGGCCCTCGTGGCTCGTAAAGAACTCGATCTTGCCGAGCATTTCCGATTTCACGCCGCCGAACGACTCCATGAAGTGAATTGCATCCAGGATTCGTTCGACAATGAGGCGATATTCGGGCCACCGTTCGGTACGTTCGATGGAATGAAGGTTCCACGAGTAAGGGTGGTGCAGATCGGCAAATCCACCGTCTATCATGGCCCGGATATAGTTCAGGGTTGCTGCAGCGTGAAAATATCCGCCCAGAAGCCGGTCCGGCTGCGGGGTTCGATCCTTCTCGGTGGTATCGAAGCCGTTTACCGTATCTCCGCGATACGTCGGCAGCGTCAATCCTCCGACCCTCTCAGATTCCTGGCTCCGCGGCTTGAAGAACTGGCCGGCGAGCCGCCCCATCCGCAAGACCGGCACGCGGGCTGCGTGGGCGAGGATTACGCTCATCTGAAGCAGTATTTTCAGCTTGTTGGTGATGACTTCGGCGTTGCAGTCATCGAACCGTTCCACGCAATCTCCGCCGTGGAGAATGAAGCGTTTCCCCGCGGCCGCCTCCGCTATCTGCGTCTTCAGAGTGTCCACCTCTCCGGGAAAAACAAGCGGAGGGAGAACTTGCAGCCGCTTCAGGACCCGTTCGAGTTCCTGCGGATTATCATAGTGCGGCTGATGCCGCGCGGGGTGAGCAGACCAGCTCTCTGGCGTCCAGTTATTTTGTTCCACTTTTACGCATTCTCCCGGGCGGCAGTATAGACTGATATCAAGGAACCCATCCAGACGCTCGATAATCTACCCATGACACCCCAAGGAAAAACCAGTGAGGGGGCAGAGCTTGCCCACGGCTACGAGAAAATCTCGCCTCTGGCAAACTACGCGCCATGGCTCGAAGATGATGAGTTTCAGAAGACTCTCAAGGCGATATCCGGACACACACTTGTAGACGCCTACCGGTGTTACGGTCTGTGGAAACTGGTCGAACAGACCGCGATGCTTCCGGGGGACATGCTCGAAGTCGGGGTCTGGCGCGGGGGATCCGGCGCCCTTATCGCGCGAAAGGCGACCCTTTCCTCCGCTGGAACTGCATGCACGGTCTATCTTGCGGATACCTTCGAAGGGGTTGCGAAAGCCGGTCCGAGGGACGGGTACTACCGCGGCGGCGAGCATGCAAACACCAGCCCCGAGGTTGTCATGAGCCTGCTTGCATCACTTGATGTGCAGAATGCGGTCCTTTTAGAAGGAATCTTCCCGGAAGACACGGGCGCCCGGATAGCGGGAAACCAGTTCTGTTTCTGTCACATCGATGTGGATGTCTATCAGTCGGCCAGCGATGTTCTCGAGTGGGTCTGGCCACGACTTGGGGTCGGAGGAGTAGTCGTCTACGACGACTATGGGTTCTACGGCTGCGAGGGAGTAACCGCTCACGTAAATGAGAAATTTCCGGCATCTGACCGCATTGTGGTACACAATCTCAACGGTCAGGCCGTCATGGTGAAGACCGGAGGGTGATCCGCCGTTCCCGGACCACCCGGACTACTATGCTTCCCGTTTCGCTGCGGATTCGAACTCGATAGTCCGCAGCATCCGGTAGAGGGTCAGATTGACCGGAACCGGAACGCCATACTGCTCTCCGAGTTTCACCATGGTCCCTGCAAAAAGGTCGACCTCGGTTCTGCGCCCCGCCTCCACGTCCTGGAGCATCGACGTTTTTCCGGTGGGAGCAAGCGTGAGGAGGGTTTTGTCCCACTCTTCGATGTCTTCACCGCTCAGGCCGACCCCGGATGCCTGCGCAACGGCAACGACCTCCTGCATTGCAGAGATCATGAGCGCCCGGGCCTCCTGATTTCGCTGAAAAACGCCGTACGGGGCTCGCAGGATAGCCGAAACCTGATTAATGCCGACGTTGACCATGAACTTCCACCAGAGGGTGCGTCGTATGTCGGGTGCAATCATCGCAGGAATGGCGCAGCGGTCGAAGAAATCCTTCACCCGCGCTACCGCACCGTCCTGCGGGTGTCCGCTGTCATGGCGTGAAACCTCCGACCCCGATTTCGAATTGTCGTTGCCGTGGCCCGAAACCTCCGACCCCAACAGCGATATTTCCGGATTGGGCCCAAAATGGATGGTCCCACGATTTTGATAGACAACGGCGCCATCCTCCCTCACCGAGTCGATGCCGACTATCATGGCCGGCAGGACATGCTCCTCGCCGAATCGGGCGGCGATGATCTGCTCGCTCGAGATACCATTGAGAAGCGAGAGAACCATGGTTTCTTCGCCAACGGCGCTGCGCATAATTTCCAGGGCGGCATCCAGATCGTACGACTTGGTGGCAACGATAATCAGGTCAACTCGAAGCGTATCTGTCGTCGTCCTTACTGGGAAGTGATGCAGATTGCCGTTAATCAGAAAGCCACGCGTCCGGTAACGCTCAGCCCGGTCCGGGTCGGCAATGATGGTCAGTGCTCCGGGAAGCTTCTCTGCGATCATCGATCCAATCGCCGCTCCCACCGCACCAGCTCCGACAATTGCCACCGTCTCGATATCCTTCCCTTCCAATTTTTCCTCCAAAATCCGCTGAATCATGAAGCCCCGCGGCCTTCGGCCAGTATACACAGTTACCGGGGGGTGTGTGATGATAAGAAACGGTAACAGGGATGATGTAGGGATGGTGATCGATCGGATCTCCGCCGGGCTCGTGACGCTGTATCTCTCGCTGCTCTGCGCGCGACAGGTCTGCCTCTCGCGGCGGACACTCTGGCTCATTGCAGAACTCGGGTCTCTGATGGTGAGGGGGAGTGGCACCGATGACGGCGCGGAGGATGAGCGAAAGCGTACCCGAAGGCTCTCACGTGCGGTCTACGACATTTGTACCATTTCGCTCTGCGCATCGGCGGCATGCGGACCCCAGGTGGCGCGCACCTGTGATCCCCTTCTTGTCGACTGTCGACGGCTCGTCAGACTCATCGGGCGACCTCGTGATGAGGAGGCGAGTGCAGGTGCCAGAGTTCGCAGGCTGGTGCCTCACGGTTCGGCAGGTTGCACGGCGGAACCTCCAAATGCCTGCGCGCAGGGGCGGTAGCCCGAGAATCTTGCCGGCTGCCCCTGTTCATTCGAGGGGAAATGCAATATCTTCTGGCGCATGAAGATCGCAGAAAACAGAGTGGTAACTATTGATTACACGCTGACAGACGAAAAGGGCGAAGTGCTCGACACGTCGGACGGCGGGACGCCCCTTTCGTATCTGCAGGGCGCCGGGAATATCATCCCCGGTCTCGAGCAGGCGTTGGACGGCAAAGACGCAGGAGACAAGATTTCTGTCGATGTTGCGCCTGCCGACGGTTATGGGGACTATGATCCGGGGCTCGTGTTTCAGATCGAAAAGGGCAAATTGCCTCAGGAAGAGCCGCTTCAGGAGGGCATGCAGTTCCAGGCGGACACGCCCGACGGACCTCGCATCCTTACCCTCACCGGATTAAGTGAATCCGAAGCGACACTGGATGCAAATCATCCGCTTGCGGGCCAGAATCTCCATTTCGACGTTGAAGTGCGGGAAGTTCGGGAAGCGAGCGATGAAGAGGTGAGCCACGGTCATATCCATGGTGATGGCGACGATCATCATCATTAGATCATTACCCGTTGTGCTGCACGGGGCGGCCTGAGCCATTGCGAGTCTTCCAGCTCATGCCGCCATGCGTGCTTTCTCGATCAGTGAATCCGCGCGCCGAGAGTTATGGCGAGAGTTGCAAGACTGTTGTCCGTGTACGTGCTCTTGCTGTCAGTCCAGTTCTGTCCCGCGTACTGTGAGTTCCCCTTCGCCGTGCCACCGATGAAGCGCGCACCCAGAAAAACCTCCGACCCCTTCGTAAGCGCAAGCCCGGTCTGAAGCGATGCATCCAGAATCGATCCTTCGAAAGAGAAACTCGCACCGTTAAAGAGCGCCGAGCTCGCATAGAACCCGTCGACCGTGCTCTGTACAAAGAAGCCACCGTCTGTCTGATAGCGCGCGTGCAGTTTGATGATCGGAACGATCCCGAGGTTCTGGCTTACCGCAAGCTGCTGGGTGGCGACGTTTTCGAACCGGATTGACGCGTTGCGCAGCTGCACCGAGACACCTGCGCCGAACACCCAGTTTCTGTTGTCAATAAAATCATAAAGGTAGCTTACCCGCCAAAAGGGAAATGAGTATGTCACATCCACCGGAGTTGATGGGCCGAAAGTTACGCCGTCAATGGTGAGCGACTGTCCGGTCGGCACCACCGTCTGTGTCTTGAGAAGCAGCGGCTGGTAGAGAAAGATGACGTGATGTCGCGTAGCAAGCGCCAGGTCAACCGAGTAGCGCGTGAACGGGAAAAGAATCTCCTCCCCACCCTGCGTCACGTAGTTGAACATTGATCCGGTCTGACCAATCTGGATGTTGTTCGCGAGGATCTTCACGAATCCAAGCTCCGCGTTTGCCGTTATCGTGTAGAACGAACCCGGCGGTGTGATCACACTTGAAGACCAGACGTCCTGCGCGAACGCACCCGAGCCGAACGCGGCAAAGACCAAGATAAGAATCATCACTTTTACACTTTTCATTGTTTCCCCCTGTCATGAGTGGACTCACCCTCAACACTTTTCAGTATAGTCCGAAACCGAGAACGTGTGGGGTCGGAGGACGGGTGTCGCGTTGCCGGCGCGGGCGGAATCAGCAATCCTCCGACCCCGCTTGTTGCAACACATTTGACTGCGCCTCGCCGATCCGTAATGATAATTCATCACAAATCAATGACCTTTCCCGGATTGAGAATGTTATTTGGGTCGAATACGCGCTTTATCTGGCGGAGAATGCCTATTTGAGCCTCGTTCATGACTTGTGGAAGATATTCCTTCCGTGTATGTGGTGGCCGTGTAGATCGTTTGCAACCGAGGTAAACGAGGAGTTCGGCATTTTCGCAATCCGGTGTGTAGTCAGATTTTTGGAATTAGGGTGTACCACGCTATGTCGTTTGCCACTAAGCGGGCGAACGAAAGTATCGGGTCAATGATTCGGGAATCACCTCGATTGAGGTAGGTTATACCGTTGTACGGGTATTGGAGTGGGTGGCAAACCATGTTTGCCCGTACCGGGTTTTCCATGATGTAACGGAATGTCGCGACGTACTGGCGAAAGTCCGCAATGATCTTACTGCGGAACCGGTCATACCAGACGTGACCGTGGCAGCCCCGGAGTCGGTTGTAGCGGATGGCAAAAACGCTCAAGAGCCACTGCATTATCCGGGAAAGATCATCATTCTCGGGTTGCAGAATGAAATGTATGTGATTTCCCATTATGCAGAAATTCGTCACCGAGAAGCCGAATCGTTTCTTCGCATCTTCGACTATCCCGAGGAACAGCTCTTTCACGCCAGGCGCATCCATTATGAACTCGCTCCGGTTGATTCGCGCCGTAATGTGATATCGGGCACCATGTTCTGTTCGTCGTAACGGTCTCATACAAATGACTACAGACAGAACTGCTCCGCGATTCATCCTCTCTGAAGGAATACTATTAAACCTCCGACCCCTTTGCGCTCAACCTATTCCCCTCGGTCCCTTCAGCGTCCCTGCTCACGTCGCGCAGGTACAATCCTTCCTCTCTCCATCCTCCGACCCCAGGCGTTCGCAGGGAATCATCCCCGATAGAACCCGAACGCTATTTCGCGAGTCGGAGAATGTCTCGACGCCGGAGAACCCGCGCTTCTCCAGTCTCCTTTTCATCACTTCGCCTTGGCCCAGACCAGTCTCAAAGGCGAGCCATCCTCCGGGGCGAATGAACCGGGGTGCTTCCCGAATCAATGATTGAAGAATCTTGACGCCGAAGGGTCCCCCGTCAAAGGCCATCCGTGGTTCATGGTTGACTATCTGGGTGCTCATCGTCTCAATGCGGCCGCTTGAAATATACGGTGGATTACAGGTCAGAAGGTCGATTGCGGCGTGATATCGCGTCTCGTCGAACGGTTGAAGAAGGTCTCCGCACCGAAACTCCATTCGATCTTCCAGGTGCAGAAATCGGGCGTTCCTTTCAGCCAGTTCAACGGCGTCGGCGGAAAGGTCCGATGCATATACGAAAGCATTGGGAAAGTGATGCGCCAGGAGACAGGCAATGTTGCCAGCGCCCGTGCACACGTCCAGGATGGTGATCCTGTCCTTCCCGAGACGATTGGCAATTCCCATTGCTGCTGTCGCAAGTATCTCTGTTTCTCTTCGGGGGATCAAGGCTTCAGGGCCTGCCAGCAGCTCCAGGTCGACAAAACGCTGACGACCGGTAATGTGCTGCAGCGGAACGCCCGAACGTCTCCGTTCAAAGAGTCCCAGGAGTACTTCCTGTTGCATGGCACTCAGCATCGGAAGCTCCGACCCCATCGCCCGTTCAACGGAAACCGGCATTCCCGCGGCAAAGCACCACAGCGCCGCGATGGTGCTTTCCGGATCTTCTTCCTGCTTATCCGGGAGAAACTCCAATTCCGTTCGAGCTTTTAGCACTAATTCCAGAAAGAGCGGTGAATCGCTCATGGTCGATGGTATTCCATTCCGAAAACCCCCTCGCTTTTGAGAATAGCGAAACTCAACGGCTCCCGCAATCGGAGGCCGATGGGCCTATCTATTCTCATTCTATCGCGGCAACGTGAACTGGCGTGCTGCTGCTCGCCTGCCGTCGCGCCTATGCTTGTTTTGTTCGCCGTTGCAGCGGTCAACGGAATTGCACAGCCCTTGAAAGGATGACGCTACCTTTCGACCGCGATGCCGC
>CAZKMA010000004.1:0-23766 GCA_964553615.1 uncultured Spirochaetales bacterium
GACCAGTTGTCTGTTCGTACGCTTCTGTCGAGTTCCCACGTGCCGTTTGGAAACTGTTCCGGATAGTAGTGCTCCGGCGTCCCAGACTGGGGTGTGGTGGTAACATTTGGCTCTGGCCTGAGCCCACTATCCTTTGTCGCGACATTGTTTGTCGCGGTCCAAGCATACGTTTTGATATTGCTATAATCGATCCTTCCACTGTCATCCGGGATATAGGTACCGACCATGGTATTCGTGTTCTTGTCAAACGTCGCATAGAAGTCGTCCAGTCCCCATAGATCCACAAAGTTCACCGGATCGGCATTCACATATGTGTACCAGTTGCTCCCCGCTCGGATCGGATCCACGGTCGTCCACCTACCCTCTTTCGGATTGTAATCCCGGTATCCGTAGTTGTACAGCCCGTTCATCCGGTCGTAGCGCTTTCCATTGTATCCGTGCGCGTTTGAATCTCCGAGCCATCCTTCGTACGCCACTCCGTACGCAGTATATTGATACCCCTGCTGCACCGATCGGCCGGGTCCGAAGGTCTGCATCGTCGAGCCGAGGATGTCTTCGGTATAGTACAGCGGTTGTTCGCGGCCATAGCGGACTATCGGTACCCGGGCGATGAGTTCGCCGTTGCCCCTCAGATACATTGCTCCGGCACGGTTCGCCGCTCCTCGATACCCATACGTATGTTGAGCTCCCGGCTCACCGTAGAGCTCGGCCAACACATCCATCGAAAGCCCGTCGTACAGGTACTGCGTCCCCTGCCCGCTTCGCTGCGTCGCGGTGTTGAGGCTGTTCTTTCCGAATCCAATTCCGTGGCTCTGATGCCTGTCGGGTGCCTGGTGGGCACTCGCCGGCGAGGCAAGTGTCAAGGCGAACGGCGCCGGAGGGTTTCCCTCCGACTGTGAGACGTTCGGTGCTCCGGGGAGCCTCTGCGGGGACTCCCAGGTCGCGTCCCGACTCACCCGTCTCCCGAACGCATCGTAGTGGTAGCTTACCTGGCGCTTTCCGCCCCAAAGCTTTTCCGCTCCGCCCGGAGTGAGCCCGCCCGGGAACGCGTCCACGAGGTTACTCGTAATTGTTCCTATCCTGTTCTCCGGCGTGTACGTATAGGTTGCACTTTCGGTCCCGAGCGTGATACCGGTAAGGTTGCCGTTCGCATCGTAACGGTACTGCCGGTTCCCGGCACTCACGAGCCGATTCGCTTCGTTGTAGCTGCTTTCGATGCGGCCCCAGCCGTTTGTCACAGAAAGTCTGTTTCCGAGCGAGTCATAGCTGTAACTGTCTGTCCACACGCGTCCGCGGAAATCGGGGTTCCGACGACCGTTATGTGCGTCCTGCAGGAGCTGGTATGCCGACTCCAGCGCCTTTCGTTCCCCGGCGCTGAGGTCGAGCGTTTCTCCAAACTGTCCTGCAGGATGGCCACGGTCGAACCGCCACCATCTGCCGTCACTCTTCCCGAGTGCGTCGAGCCGCTCTCGGAGCTTGCGCAGGTCCAGCCCGTTTCCGAGTCCTCGGAAGGCGCTTTCGAGGTGGCTGCCCCAATGGTTGCCGCGTTCATCGCCGCCCGAGCCGCGGTTTCCGTGCGCTCCTGTCGGCTGCTCGCAGACGAGTCCCGCCGCCATCCTGTCCTTCAAATCTGCCAGTATGATATCGTTCGACAAGGGGTAACTCGCCATCGTGAGGCGTCCGGCCACATCATACTTATAGGCACTGACTGCACCGGTCTCGGTCACAGTGTAGGTCCGCTGTCCGGCAGCATTATACACGTACGCTTCGGAGGCGTAGCTGCTTCGCCCGCCCCGGCTGTGGCGGCCGCCCACCGCGTTTCGAATGGCGATAAGCCGGCCCGCAGGATCGTAGGTGCGGGTGGTCTCCACACCGTTCGGGAGGGTCCGTCCCACCTCTCGATCGGCTGCGTCGTAGGAGTAGCTCGTCTTCCGTCCGTCAGGACCGGTCACCGAGACAAGTCTGTTGTTCGCGTCATACACGTAGGATATGCGCTTCTCTCCCCAGGTGAGCCCTGTTCGGTTACCTGCAGGATCATAGGCGTAGCTTAACGTCTGCGCCGTTGCACCGTCTGTAGACTGCACGAGTCGCCCTGCCGCATCGTATTCAAACTTCAGTTTCGCCGTCGGGGTTGTCGCCTCAACGAGGTTGCCTACGGCGTCATACGCAAAGCTCTTCGAACTCCCATCCACATAGCTCACGCCCGTGAGACGATGAAGCGGATCGTAGGCAGAGGTTGCGATGATACCTGCAAAGTCCGTTCTGGAAACAAGGTTACCGGCAGGATCGTAGTCGAAGCTCTCACTCGCACCGAGCTGGTTGGTCTCAGAAACCGGATAAGAGAGTGCATTGTACTGGTAGTGATAGGTGGATCCGTCCGGATAGGTTACTCGCGTTATGTTCCCCGAGTTGTCCCGGGTATAGCTCGTCACGTGGCCAGGTGGATCGGTCACAGAAGCGAGACGGTTCATCTCATCGTAGCTGTAGGCAATCTTTCGCCCCATCGGATCAACCTTTTCTGTGATGTTGCCGGATGCATCGTACGTGTACAGTGTTGAATTTCCGAGTGCGTTAATTTCGGCCGTGAGGCGTCCTGCTGCATCGTATGTCCACTTCTTCACTGCGCCAAGCGGGTCGGTTTCTGAGGCAAGGTTTCCGAGATAGTCGTACGCGAAGCGAATTGACGCTCCCTGCGCGTCTATCCTCTTCACAACGCGGCCGAGGGCGTCGTAGCTCCAGCGAACGGTGTGCCCGTTGGGATCCGTGACGGAGATTATGTTACCTGCAGAGTCATACTGATAGGCGCGCACGCCACCGAGCGGATCGGTCGCCCGACTCAGGCGCCCGAGGAGATCATACCCGTAGCAGGTAACGGCTCCGGCGGCGTCGGTTACCGATGACACCTTGCCGAGTGAGCTGTAGTCGTAGGTCGTCACGTTATCGAGCGGGTCGGTCACGGCGACGCATCGATTGTCGCGGTCGTAGCCGTGGATGGTGACTGCCCCGTTCGCGTCCGTAATCGAGACGAGGTTTCCCGCCGCATCATATTCGTAGCTCATCCCATGACCTGCGGGGGCAAGGCGCTCGGTCAACCGGTTCATGGGGTCGAAGCTCTGCTTGTACTGCACACCGAGCTTGTTCACGAAGGAGATGAGGTTTCCGTTCGCATCGTAGCCAAACTGTTCGGTCGCACCGGTCGGATCGGCAATTTCGACTACCCTCCCGCGCGAGTCGTAGGTGTATTGCGTAAGATTGCCGCAAGGGTCGGTCTTCCCGACCACCCGGTTCGCTGCATCGTAATCGTAGCTCGTGACAATCCCGGTTTCGCTTTGAGTGGTAGAGGAGAGGTTTCCTCTCGGCCCGTAGGAGTAGGTGGTCCGGCTCCGGCTATCCATGATCCTGGCGACCATTTTTCCGTCCGGCCGATACTGGTATTCCACCGCCTGGCCAAGTGCATTGGTCACTTTCGTCAGCTGATGGTGCTTATCGTAAGAAAGCTTCGTTATGCTGCCGAGCTCGTCGGCAACGGAAACGAGGTCCTTCCGATGGTCGTAAGTGTAGCTTGTGCTCTTCCCGTACGGGTTGGTGACCTTCGTGACACGATTGTCATTATTGTAGGTGTACTCGGTCCTGCCGCCGGCCGGGTTTATCAGTGTAAGCAGATTACCGTCCGCATCGCGTCTGTAGGAGGTGACTTCATCTTCAGGGCTCGTCATGGAGTCGAGGTTTCCGTACCTGTCGTAGGTGAAGCAGGTGATGTTGTTCCGCTGGTCTCTCACTGAGCTCACTGCGCCATGCTGGTCGTGTGTGAATGCAATTGTGCTACCATCCGGGTAGGAGATGGCGGTGAGATTTCCGCTTCCGTCGTAGTTGTAGCTCGTCCGGTTTCCGTTTGGATCGATCTTCCAGCCAGGCTTGTTCCAGCTGTTATAGTGCATCTCGCTCACCGATCCGTCGGGAAAGGTGGTCTGGGTGACATTGCCCCGATCGTCGTACCGGTAGCGTGTCACGTTGCCGATCTCGTCGGTCACCGAGGCCAGGTTGTCCTTGTTGTCGTAGCTCTTCGTAACCGCTGTTCCGTCCGGATTTACGACCTTCGTCTCCTGCGAGTGCCCGTTGAAGAAGTGGACGGTGGTGATGCCGGACGGATTCGTGTAGGTGGTGTGGTCGGCCGCGTAGCTGAAGTGCTCCGTCGCTCCATTCTCGTCTGTGGTCGAAGTGATGACCTGCGCTCCGTTGAACGTTCCATAGGAGTAGGTCAGGCTAGATCCGTCCGGTTTGATGATGCCGGTAAGAAGCGTTCCAGCGTAGGTGTACGCAACCGTCTCTTCGCCGGTGTCGGTCACCGAAGCGAGCATTCCGCTCCCGTCGTAGACGTAGTGTACATTGCGCCCAATCGGATCGGTGATCGCAGTGATGTGCCCGGCCTTGTCTCTCTCCACCTTGAGCACGCGCCCTGCGCCGTCGCCCACTGAGACGAGCTCGTGAGCATCGTTGTAACCGAAGCTGATCGTGTTGGCGTTCGGGTCGACAATCGCACGGAGCTCACCGTAGAAACCGTAGCGATACTCCGTCCCGTCCTTCCTGGTCAGGACATAGGTACCTGCTGGCTCGAGCCTGAGCGAATCATCCTGCGAGCGCACCGGCGTGAGCATTGCACCATCGGGAAAGTAGTTCAGCGAACCGTCTTCATACGTGGACGTGCTTGCATAATTGGGCGCGATATCCACACGGTAGACGTGAGGGATGCCCGTTTCGTCTACAAGGGTGACAGTCTCCACTCCTGCTGCCCGGTACGCTTCGGCATCACCTGCGTGCAGGACATACCGGTTCCTGGCCCGGTTTGACTTTCCCAGCGCGGCCTGGTCCCCGGTCGCATTGGCAAGTGCCTGTAGTTGATTGAAGTCCGAAAGTGCCCGGGAAAGCGCGGTCAAGGCAGGTCCGGAGGGGTCTGTGAGCATGGCAAGTTGCCCGCCGAGCTCGCCCGTAATCCCCTGAAGGATGGCAAGGCTGTCGTGCGAGTTCGTCGCAAGCGTCTGTGCCTGCTCGACAAATGCGGTGCGGTTGATGTCGTAGCCCGCAATTGCCTCCGCCGCCCGGACGGCATCCTGTGCTGCCCCACATGCGTCCTCGGCCTGCGAAACGTAGCCGCTTGCCGCTGACAGGAGTTCGGACACCAGGTTCTTGAGCGCCGCGTACCGCGCCTGCGCATTCGTGTACTCAACATAGGCGGATGAAGCGTCCCGCCCAAGTTGCGTTGCCAGCGAATCGAGCTTCGGATCATCGCCAAGAATGACCCGTGTATCGTAGTTGAAGCTCCACGACTCTCCGAAGGAAGACCAGAGATCACGACCGGAGCGATAGGTGCGACGAACGGCCACGTCAAGATCGTGGAAGGCGTACCCGAGGTCCTGCTCCACCGCGTTCAGCCAGCCTGTTGCGACCGTCACAGGATCTCCGCGCGTCGAACTGCCGGAAGCCAGCTCCGCGAGCGCAACCTGCCTGTTGAACGTCGTGTGTGTGAAAGCGACCGTGTTCGCAACATCCGTTCCGCTCACGAGACTGCTGCTTGTCTCTGTGGCAAGCTTCGCAAGGCTCGCGTCGAAGCTGCTCAATTCGGTCGTTATCGAAGACAGATATCCCGATACGACCGGCACATTCATGGCCAAGGTCGCACAAAATCCGGCGGCGGAGTCGAAAAGTGTCCCGAATGTGAGCTCGCCTCCATAGTCAATTGTCTGACCGCCGTGGTCTCCTCCGTCGGGTGGCGGGGGCGGTGGCGGGGGCGTTCCTCCGCCGCCATCCGGGCCGGGGTAGGGCATGGCAGAGAGAGTTACAGATCCAATATGGACTGTGCCGAAAAGCAAGAGGAGAAAGATCACTCTCGCGCAGAAGCGATTTCCTCTCGGACGGCAATGGGTCGTCCTTCCGTTCTCCCGCAACACACTGTGCATGCTCGACTCCCCGCGCCCATTCTAGGCAGGCGCGTTCATGATCTGGAGTATTTGGCTTTTCACTCATCCAATAAAGACCATGTATTTCCGACCACGCTTCAAACGCTCCGGCAGAAACTGCGAATCCTCAGAAACATCTGTCGGCCGCCCCCGCTCGGACGCTCACTTGCCAGGCTTCATCGAACATCACCCTATCCATTTTCCCTTCCTGCCTGATTTGGTTATGTTGAACGTAGTCTTTTTGGACTACGCGAAGAGTCCTGTCGCAGCGCAATGAAGGAGGCCCATGAAAGCTGTCATTTTTGCGAAATATGGATCCCCGGATGGTTTGCACGTCGAGGAGATTCCCCTTCCCGTTCCGGGGGACAACGATGTGCTTATCAGAGTCCACGCGACTACCGTGACCGCGGGCGACACCGAGATTCGGAGGCTGAAACTTCCCGGCTGGCTTCGGCTCCCATTTCGGTTATATGCCGGATTCAGACAACCGAAAAGGATTCGGGTGCTCGGAATGGAACTGTCCGGCGAAATTGTATCTGTCGGCACGGCAGTTACCAGATTCCAGACAGGCGATCAGATATTTGCCGCCACAGACCTTGGTTTCGGTGCTTACGCTGAATACATATGCATGGCGGAAACTGGTGTAATTGCGAAAAAGCCGGCAAACATTTCGTATGAGGAAGCTGCCGCGGTACCGGTTGGCGGACTCGAGGCACTGTCGCTTGTCCGCAAGGCGCACATTGCGCCAGGCGATGAGGTTCTGGTATATGGGGGTTCCGGGAGTATCGGGACCTTTGCAGTTCAGCTTGCCGGCATTGCCGGTGGACGGGTTTCCGCCGTCTGCGGCCCAACCAGTCTGAAATTGATACAGTCTCTGGGTGCCGGGATGGTCTTCGATTACACGACAGGAGACTTTGCTCGAGACGGCGCAACCTATGACGTAATCATAGACGCGATCGGCAAGAGTTCCTTTTCTCAGTGTATTCGAAAACTTAAGGCCGGGGGCCGGCTCATGCTGGCAAATCCCCGGTTTTCACAAGTCATTCGAATTCCATGGATCAGGATTATTCGCGGCAAGAAGGTAGTCTTCGGGCCGTCCGACGAAAGATCTCTGGGCCTTCATCATCTGAAAGAACTCCTGAAGGCCGGGAAACTGAAAACCATCATCGATCGGTCTTACCCGCTCGAACAGATAGCCGAGGCACATCGGTACGTTGACGCCGGGCAAAAGATTGGTAATGTCATCATAACCATTGCCCATGACGAAAGGCCAAAAGAGGGAGAATGAGCGGAACCGACTCCGGTCTTCACCCCACTCCATTATGCGGACCCGTATCCGCCGCTATTGTGCGGCGACCGAATCAGAGTCCAAAGGGCTGAGTCTTTTTCAGTCCCGATGGAAGTTTATATGTACCCGCAGGCGCGGAGCGGTGAGAAATTGAGGTCACCGTCGATATATAGTCTCCGTCCGAATCCGGCTGGATCGATTTGACCACAAATGCCCTGAACCCGACGAACTTGTCCAGGCCCGGTTCGCTGAATCCGACCTGTGCGCCGCCGGCACTGCCGAAAAAGCTGGCGAGCGAGTCGAAAACGGCAGTATCCGCAGTCGAAATGCCAAGCGCGGATGCCGGTGCAACCCACAACTTCTGGTTCTCTTCCCCATCAACATATTCATCCACCGGCACACAGTTCCACTTCCCCACCATCACATTCGGGCCGAGGCGTTTGTATGTGTACTTCGACGGCTTTCCCATCTGGTCGATCGCCTTCTGCATGGTAGCCTGCTGATCCTTCGGCATCGATTTCATCTGGGCTTCCATGCTCGCTTTCGAAGCCTGCAGGATCTTTTGGGACTTTGCGTTCAGCTGCTTCATGGTGTCAGCAGTAATTTCCGTGTAGACACCCTTGGACGTGTCGTACTGCAATACGCGTTTCTCACTGGCTATGTAGATGAGCCCGCCACTGTTCCCCTGCCGGATAGCGATTCTGTCAGGAGCAGCATAGAACGTGTCGACTTCCGGAGTTCCTGCGCTTCCACGCACCGAGGTTTCGGTAATAACCAGCTCAGCCCACAGGCCCGTGGTCGCCGAAATGCACAGCAGCAGAAAAGCAAGTAGCAATCTTTTCATTGTTGCCTCCCGTTGCGGATGAATTGTTGACCGATATGGTCGTACTTCCCGAGTATAGTCCAAACAGGAGCATAATTCAAATCAAGTACTGAGGAAACGAATCAACGGGGAAGTCTGGCGTCTGACTCAAGAGCGAGGGATACGCGGTTGGAACACCATGGACCTGGCGGAGGCTGTGGGTGTCAGTAAGCGGACACTCTACAAGATCGTCCCGTCCAAAGAGGGACTCCTGCTCGATGTCGTGCGCCAGAACATAGCCGAGACGCAGAGGTCGCTTGCTGCCCGCATTGACGACAGCGTGGGTGTGAGAGAAGGCCTCAATACCATTGCGAGGGAATTTCCACGATTGCTCACGAATATGCGCCCGGAGGTATTTCAGCAGATCTATCGGACCTACCCTCAGATAGAGGAGAGGATCGCTGAAGCGTACGATTCGCTGGGGGCACCCATTATCGCTTTCTTCCGGAAGAATCAGGCGTCCGGCCGCATCAAAAATACCGCGGCGCCGGAAACCATTTTTCAGATGCTCCAGGCGTTTGTCCTGCACTTTCTCAGAGAAGAGAAAGACAGCGGCGTCGCAGTGGAGAAGATTCATCAAAGCATGCAGGTGCTCTTTGAAGGACTGGGCGGCGGAGGAGAATCCGAATGAAGACTAAAGCAGTTCTTGTCTATCTGACCACTGGCGGGAATACCAGACGTGCCGCCGAATATCTTGCATCACAGATATCGGTGTGGGCGGAGGTGGAAGCTCTCCCGATAAACGAAGCGGAGACCAATCCTCGGGTTCTGGCCGATGCGTCGATTGTCGGCGTCGGCGGGCCGGTATTTCATCTCAGATTGGCGAAGAGAGCAATGCGGCTCATCCAGGCGCAGGTTTCCAGCACACCGAAAAGGACGCGGTCGTTTTTCATATTCTGCAGCTACGCAGGAATATCCTCGGGCCTGGCCCTGCTTTCACCCGCCACGATATTGAAACGTGCAGGTTACCCGATACTGGGAGCTCTCAAGCTGAAGGCTCCCCACTTCTACCAGTCTGACGTGGTATTCCCGGACAGGGAGGCCAGGGCAGAAGGAGTTGATGAAGGCGCTTGACTACCAGCGGCCTCTCGTGAAGGTGCTTCATAGGGTAATCCCTGTCTTCTCGAACCGTCGCGTACCAGAGATCGAAATGTCCCCGGATCAATGTCGTGGTTGTGGTCTCTGCGCAAAACGGTGCCCCGCGGGTGCCATCTCCATGAAGGACGGAGTTCCCAACATAGACGGTCATGAATGCATGCACTGCTATCACTGCGTTTCCGTCTGCAAAGCGGGAGCACTCCACTACGACGAGCAGAGACTTCGGGATATTGTCGCGTTCAACAAGCGGGTACTCGGGGAGGAGAAACCCGCAACTGCGTTCATCTGACCGTTTGAAAAGAGAAGAAAATGTGACCGTTAACACAGATCCCGAGGGAGCGCTCCGGGAGCGCTGCCCTGGTCCGCACCGTTCAGAAGTAGTCCATGGCGACGATTTTTTTGAGCATGACAATGTCCTTTTCCTCGAGCCGGATAAGGCTCTCGAGAAACGACTCGGCCTCCGGACCAACCGGCTGCTCGAGAATGTCCCGGTAGAGTCTCACGAGCTGACTATCGTATCGGATTGCAGCGTCGAGAAGTTCTCGGCTTTTCACCTCCTCGAGTGGCGTGGACATCCGCTCCAGGTCACTGTCCGGATCGAAGTCAATGTCGAACTTGAGACGGATGGAGCCGATGTGGGTCAACTGCTCGGGTTCAATACTCCCGGAGGCCTCACCGAGATGTCGGCGGTGCCGGCTCAGGTAGAACGAAAGCATCTTGACGCCGGGGTCCTCGGTTCGGTCGCTGATTTCAGCGTAGTAGCTCTCGAGCCGAAGCTCGAATGCCGTCGCCCGTTTCAAGAGCTCATCGAACGTTATGCTCGTCATCTGCTTCATCCTCCCGATACGCCAGAGTCAGAATTTGTCGTAGAAAATATCCTCGTCGCGAGCACCTTTCTCTTTGAGAATCCGTGTTACGGCGTCTATCATTGGGGGCGGTCCGCAAAGAAAAGCCTGACGGTCTCCCTGTCCTTCGAGAAACTTGTCCACCGACAGATGAACGAAACCGGTCTCGCCGTCCCACTGCTCTTCAGGCGCAAGTGGATCCGAGAGCGCATAATGAACCTGGAGATTCGGATGATCGGCCATGAGCTGCTTGAACATGTCCAGATAGAAGATATCCTTTGTCGTGCGCGCACCGAAAAAGAGCTTCACCTTGCGGTCGGGCCATCGGGTTTCGGCGGTGTACACAATGTTCTTCAGCGGAGCCATCCCGCAGCCGCCGCCCACGAGAATGATCTCCCGTTCTGGATTTTCGTCGATGCGGAACTCACCATAGGGTCCCGTAAACACAACCTCGTCCCCGACACTGAGCGAGTGCACGTACGTCGATGCGATGCCGCCCGGCACAAGACGAATAACCAGCTGCACCTTCGTGTCCTCGTAGACAGGCGAGGAAATAGAGTACGCGCGGTGAATAAATCCTCCGTCGGGATCCGGAGCCTGCAGCTGAACGTACTGACCCGGATGATGGCTTATCTGTTCGGGCTCTATCAGTTCGAGGTTGATCTCCTTTATGTCATGGGTCAGGCTGCGAATCTCCGCTACTCGCGCGCGAAACTCCTTGACCGCCAGAAGCTCCTCGGGAATCTGAATCTGCATGTCCTGTTTGACCTTGACCTGGCAGGCAAGACGAATGCCGGACCGCTGCTCGGCACGTGACATGAACGGGATCTCCGTCGGCAGGAGTGGACCGCCACCGTCGACCACCGAAACCTTACAGAAACCGCACGAGCCCTTCCCTCCGCATGCAGAAGGAACGTAAACCTTGTGATCATACAACGCGCTGAGCAGGGTAATGCCGCCCTGCAGCTCGAATATCGAAGACCCTTTGTTGATCGAGATGTTGCAGATCCCGTAATTCGCCAGGTACCTCTCCGCAATCAGAAGAAATATCGACAGTGCGATGAAGATCCCGGTCGTTATGCCGATTGCTATTGCTCCGGTTACCATTGTTTGCATCTTCCTTTCTACACTACTGTGTCGAGATTATTCCCGTGAAGCCCATGAACGTCATGGCGATGACACCCGCAATAAGCATCAGTATTCCCGTTCGGCGCAGGGCAACCGGAACGTTGGAATATCCCATCTTCTCCCGAAGTCCCGCCATAAGGGCAATGGCCAGAAACCATCCAAGACCCGCGCCCAGCCCGTAAAATGCCGTCTGCACGAAGGAGTAGTTCCGAATTACCATGAACAGGGACGCTCCGAGTATCGCGCAGTTGACCGTTATCAGGGGGAGAAAGATACCCAGAGCGTAGTACAGTTCAGGACTGAATCGTTCGACGAACATCTCCAGGAACTGCACGAATGCGGCAATGACCGCGATGAAGATAATGAATGAGACAAACTCGAGCCCGAGTGGGACAAGCAGATAGCGATAGAGAAGATAGTTGATAATGGTCGTGCAGGCCATGACAAAAGTCACGGCGCTCCCCAGACCGACTGCCGTGCTGATCCGGTTGGAACAGACGAGGAACGAACACATTCCCAGAAAACTGGCAAACAGAATATTGTTCGTGAAAATCGACCCGAGAAAGATAGCCCAGACAGGGGTAACATTCATGAGTGGCCTCCTCCTAATTCCCGGGTTGCGCGGGCTTGCTGGTGGGACCCGACGGGTTTATCGTCTCGAGAATCCAGATCAGAAATCCTCCGACAAAGAACGCCCCGGGCGCAAGGAGGAATATGAGATTCTTCATATACCAGCTATCCGGAAGAATAGTGATTCCGAGAAAGCTTCCCGATCCCACCAGCTCGCGAACGCTCCCAATGAGGACCAGGATAATCGCGTACCCGATGCCGTTGGCAAGACCGTCAAGAAACGACGGAAATGGCGGGTTCTGCATGGCGAATGCTTCCGCCCTCCCCATGACAATACAATTGGTAATAATCAGCGCAACATAGGGACCGAGTTGCTTGGACATCTGCCAGTAGAATCCCTTGAAAAACTGATCAATTATGATGACGAAGGTGGCGATGATGGCGACCTGAGCAATCATCCGAATGCGGCGGGGAATGACATTACGAAGGGTCGAGATGAACAGATTCGACATGGCGATTACAAAGGTCAGCGCGGCTCCCATGACGAGAGAATTCGCTACCCTGTTTGTAACGGCCAGAAATATGCAGATGCCGAGAACCTGTTTGGTGACCGGATTCGCCTTGTAGATTCCATCGAGTAAGATCTCCTTGCCCTTACCTCCGAACAACGACGGCCTGTGCCCCTGCTTGAGCACCGCGGTACTATTTGACATTGCTGCTTGTCTCCTTGTATATGTCGCGGGCCACATTGGTCAGCATGGTTTCCACACGGTTGGACGTCATCGTAGCGCCGGTTATTCCGTCCACGGCATTTGGTCCCGCCGGCGCCTCCGGTTTCAGGACGGAGAACCCCGGCTCTCCGCCTTGGGATACTATCTTCTTCCCCATGAACTGCTTCTGAAACCAATCCGCTGAGATCTCGCCGCCAAGACCGGGAGTCTCTTCCTGTTTGAAGAAGCGGACGCCGCGAATGGTCTTGAAGTCCGGTTGAAGCGCAATGACACCACTCACCGGTCCCCACAGCCCGGCGCCGGTGAATGGTATTGCATACCCTTCCACTTTGGTTCCCCCGGTCGGCGTGTACTCGTAAACCTGCAGGCTGCCGAGCGACTTCTGCTTCACATCCCGATCGAAAATGTTCACGAGATCTCCCTGCTTTGTACCCGCCGGAAGCGGGACTCCGAGCGCGTCGAGAATGTTCCTGACCTCCTCCGCCTTCTCGTTCGCAAGACGGTATGGAGCCGTTATATAGTTGATTCCGGCCAGAAGGGCAGAACACACCAGCCCGAGCGCAATTGAAAAGACAATGATACGCGCGCTATTACTCACGGGCGTACCTCCTCATTCGCGAACGGACTATCACCTCATCGATCAGAGGTGCGCAGATATTTCCGAAGAGGATTGCAAACATCATTCCTTCGACGAACCCGGAGAAAGATCGGATCAGGAGCGTTACCAGTCCGATAAGAATCCCATACACCCATTTCCCGGATTGCGTAACCGGTCCGGTCACGGGGTCCGTACACATGAAGAATGCTCCGAAGAGAAATCCTCCGGATAGCAGGTTGAACCACGCGGGGGCCACCGCGTTCGGCGCAATGGCGTGAAACAGCGCCGAAAGTGTCGCGAACGTCCCGATGACCGCGACAACCGTGCGCCAGTTGCCAATTCCGACCACAACCAGAAAAATACCGCCAATCAGGATGGCGAGCGCAGATGTCTCCCCCGCGCTGCCGGTAACGCGGCCAAGAAAGAGGTCCATCGGCGAGGCCAGTGTGCCGCTCTTGGCAAGCACCAGGGGAGTCGCCGAGGCAACCACATCGGCAACGTGCGTCGCCGCGCCGGGCAGAAGACGTCCCCAACCGCCCATCGCCGGTTGCAGCCAGTGTCCGGTCATGGCCGAAGGGTAACCAAGCGCAATGAATACCCGCCCGACGAGCGCAGGATTGAAGAGGTTCCGGCCCGTACCGCCGAATACCTCTTTCCCGACCAGGACGCCGAATGCCACGCCAACGGCAATAATCCACAACGGAAGGCCCGGCGGAACGATCAACGGAAAGAGGAATCCGGTCACAAGAAAACCTTCACTGATCTCCTTCTTGCGAATGATCGCAAAAGTGACCTCGACAATTCCGCCCGCTGCATAAGAGACAAGAAGCGCGAGCAGAATTCTATATCCGAAGAAATAGACCGAAGCAATGAATGCCGGCAGGAGCGCCACAATGACGAGAGCCATGATCCTCTTCACATCCAGCGGATCTCTCCCGTGCGGAGGGTTCGTTGTCTCGATTCCTGCGGCGAAGATGAAATTGTCGAGCGCGTGAAATATCGGCGAAAAAGGGGCGAGCTTCCGGCCCTCTGCGAATGCGGGGCGGACTCTCTCAAGCAGATTCCTCATGTTGATTCCTCCCCTGCAGCGGCGGCTCCACGGGAACGCGCCTCGATTGCACGCATCTCTTCGCGTTCGCGCCGGATCTGATTCTTTGCATCAATGAACTGCCGGCCGAGTTCGATCTTCGACGGACAGACGTACGTGCAGAGGTTGCAGTCCACACACAAATCCAGGCCCGACTTGCTCGCCTCCTCGGTCATTCCTCGGTGCAGATAGCGATGGATGACCTGGGGCATTATTCCCACCGGGCAGACATTCTCGCAGATACCGCAGGTAATGCATGCTCGTGGTTCTCCGCGCAGAGACGCGGTAATGTGGCTGTCGTAGCTTCCGGTCAGCCTCGAAGCAAAAGACCGATTGTAGGATGTACGGGTAAAACCTGCCCGGACCAGGCTCAGGACCTCCCGGCCCGACACTCTCGGAAGAGAGAAAAACGCATCATCGTCGTAGCCGACAGATGCAGATTCGGCATCAACCGGCTCTCCGTTCAGCAGGCCGCCACGAAGAATCAGCGCTCCGTCGCCTGTGGCGGCGAACTCGGAGATTGGCGTTCCGACACGCACTGCAAAATGGCCGGGATTGGCACTGCCCGGTCCGCCGGTTACGACAACCCGCTCATGGACCGGTTTCCCTTCAAGCATGCACGCACCCAGAGCATCCACCCCCTGAGCGTCCATCACCCAGATTTCATCGGTGGCTGCAAGTTTCGGTTCCTCCCGGCGCAACGCATCGACGAGGATCCGCGGATTCTCAATTGGGTAGGTCAACGGCACCGAGTGAACGCGAACCATTGCATATCCGGACAGATCCCGGTAGATCATCTGCGCCACGGGGTCTTTCGGCGAGGTAAGAACAACATGGATTGTACCGTAGTCGGAGATCATCCGCCCGAGGAAACGGATCCCCGCAACTATTCTCGGCCACGAGCGGGTAACGATAACCCGCCCGCGCGCACGGAAAGGCTCGGTCAGCACGAAGTTAACAATGATGGCCCGCGGTCCCTCGCCAGTGGCAAGCAATGGCATTCCCGACGTCTTCGAACTCCACATGAAGGGCCACACGCCTCCGCGGGCAAGAGTTCCTGCAACATGTTCCCGTGAAACGCGCTCGGGAACACTCGGCTCGAAGCCTTCAGCGACGGTTCCGTCGGACGGGTCCTCGATGATGATGCGAGATTCGTCACCGGACTCCGGTAACGATACGCGCCCGCCTGCCGGTGAAGGGAGCACAAGCGTGCCGCCCGCTGCCTCTACCGTTGCAAGCGGCTGACCGAAGCTCACCTGCTCCCCTGAATGGACAGCTGCCGAGTAGGAGAGTTGTCCCCGCTTCAGGTCGATCAGCAGTCGATCGGGCATCGGGACATCAACCAGCTCCCGCACAGGTCTTCCTACTATTTTAGGTGTAAATCCGCCGTGTAATAGTCTCAATGGCTTACTCCGTTAGTCAGTATAAGGTGACATCCTCGGGAACGCAAGATTTTATTTAATGGTGATTTTTTCATCGGGAGTATGTATCATTTGCGGCGGCAAAAATCGTTGCGTTGGCCGCCGGCTTCCACTACACTGGAATCGGGGAGGAGATTATGCACTATGTTTTCGACCCGGAGATAATAGACGAGTGCTCGCTTCTGGGAATTGGACATCCGAAGCCGGAAATGTTCGACATCATTGCGCAGGCAATTGAAGAGCGGTATCCCGGATACATCTATCATGACCAGCCGTGGCTCTACAGCATAGCCGGAGGTGCCATGATCCAGATGAAGCTCTACTTTGCCTCCCTCTACGAGTACATCATGATCTGGGGAACACCCATCGGTTCGGAGGGCCATTCAGGGCGACACCATGTCGCGTTCTGGGACACGGTCATAGATGGAGAGACCTGGTACTACGCCGAAGGGCAATTCGAGAAACGTGTATATCGCCCCGGCGATCGCATCTATGTGGGCAAGCGTCAGGCATGCGGAATGAACTTTACTGACGGAGTGTGGGCGGTCGAATATGCACGCGGGCCGATCTACCGGAGCATTCCGTTCGGGCTCGCGGACGAACTCCTCAGCGCGCGTGATTTTCTGGCTGCGAAACAGACAATTGCAATCTACGCAACCCTGATTGGACGACATTGGACGGCACGCTACAACAGAGACTACCCCCTCATGCTGCCTATCAAGAAGATGGCGGGTGCAGTCATGAAGAGTGTCGGATCCCGGGTTACCAGGAGACTCGTTCCACCTCCTCCCCGGGAGATCAATCACCGTCGGTCGGCATCTGTCGGCAGTCCGGAGAGAACTCTTTGAACCATTGCACTGTCCGCGCAAAGGCCTCTTCACTGGATACTACCGGTGTGTAGCCAAAGTCCCTCGTGGCCCTGGTATGAACAAATGTATGGTCTACACAGGTCTGAATTACCGAAAACCGATTAAGGAGCGAATGCGGGGCGACCATCTCTGCCAGAATTGACAGTGCGTATGCCGGCACGCAGGGAATTGAAATGCGGGCGGGCGCAAGCCCGAGCTCAAGGAGAAATGGCTCCAGAAATTCGAACAGATTCTTGTCCGGTTTGTGGTCGGTTATGAAATAACATTGCCCGGAAACGGTGGAACCGGGGGAGAGCTTCGCTGCGGCAAGGAGATGCGCGTGAGCAACATTCTCCGAATAGACGTGGCTGAAGAGCGCAGTACCATTTCCAAGTCGAACCCGGATGCCTTTCCTCGCCATGCGAATGAAGTTCGGCAGATGGTACTTGTCCCGTGGGCCGTACATTCCGGCGGGTCGGATTACGCATGTAGCAAGCGCCCTGCCGTTCACGCCGAGCACCATACGCTCCGCTTCGATCTTCGTGCGTGAGTACAGGTCCCGTGGAGGCACCGGAGGGTATGGAAGCGTTTCGTCTCCGTTGACAATTGGCCGTCGACCGTCAACAACCACGTCTATGGAGCTGGTATACACCATTCGGGGAACGTGGTGCTTCAGACAGGCATCGATAACATTCCGGTTTCCATGGATATTCACCCCCGCATATTCAGAGTCGTCGATTCGGGGATCCCAGATCGCGGCCGCGGTCTGAAAGACTATGTCGATTCCTTCGCACGCACGGTTCACAACCTCCCGGTCGCGGATATCGCCTACTATCATGTCTATCCGTGAGTCGGTTACCGCTTCAATGTCCAGAACGCGGACAGATTTACCGTCCGCAAGAAGTCGATCAACGATCTCGTAGCCGAGCATGCCCGCGCCGCCGATAACCAGGCATCGTTCCGGAACCGCAGCCACTCACTCGCCCTCCACGGATTCGAATGGGTGAAACAGCCGGTAGAACGCGGGAGGTACAACGAAATTCAGCGAGCTCGGCACAACACCGATTTCCAGGCGCGCCCCGGATTCACCCTGGATCGGAGCGACTCTCAGCTCACCATCCAGCTGGTACGGGAATGGCTCGGCAGATTCGACGACAAGCGATCGAACTTCGTAGCGCTGAATTACCGGGTGATCATACCGTGCCGCACGCTTGTTGATTTTGTCATGATGGCCATTCCAGAGTGCACTGAGGTTGAAGACCATCGAGATTCTCGTTGCGAACTGGAAAACATATACATCCATGAAACCGTCGTTGCATACGACATCCGGGCAGACCTTGAACAACCGACCATAGTACGGTCGTGTCCCGACCTCGATCATGACCGGGTTCACGGAAAGATCGAGCGCGCGGATCGGAAACTCCGCGTTCACCCGTGTGCCGCGGAACGCATACTTGCCATCACGAAGTCTGAGAGTTCTGGACGGCAGATTCTTCAGGCGAAGCGTACGAAATGCGTAGAGTGCGCTCATGACGTATCGACCCATGCCGGACCGGACAGTCGCGGAGCCGCTCTTCCCTTCTCTGCGGGCAAGAACGTCTGCATCGAATCCAATACCCACAAGCTGCCCGTATTCCGCCTCCGTACCGGAACCGACCCGAAGGAGATCGACGGCAATTGAATAGCCGTTTCTCATGCTCGTTGCGTAGGATTCCAGCTGGCGCCGAATCGTGTACGGAACCTGGTATGAGTCCTGGATTCCGTTTCCGGACCCGCCGCGCAGAAACCCGACGGATTTCCTTCTCACTGCCTCAGCGTCCGCGGTGGCCAGGGCATTTATGGCGTCGTGAGCCGTGCCGTCACCGCCCCATACCAGAAGGTGCTGATAGCGGCTCGAAACGAAATCTCTCACCGAGTCTATGAAGTGTTCCCGGTCGCGGGTAACAATGAGTTCGGGGACCGGGATACGGCGCGCCGCACGGGTCAGAATCCGGGAGTATCCGGGATACCGCGAGGGATTGATGACGAGCAGACACGACGAAAAGCCTTCACGGATTTCAGCCGCGGTGGGTCGGCGGGGTCTTGCCAGGAAACGCATCAGATTCCCCGGGGTGACGACGGCTTCAGGCGGGCGTATCGGGACATCATGAGCCAGGTTCACCCGACGCTTTTACTACGGGCCGATCGATCTGCTCCAGAAGATGGCCGGATTTCCGCTGCCTGGTTTCGAGGTAGAACCGGTTGTATTCGTTTGCCGGGATAAACAGCGGAATACGGTCCGTAACCGTCACGCCAGGATCCTGCAAACCTTGTATCTTTTTCGGATTGTTCGTCATGAGCCTGACAGATTTCACCTTCAGCGAATGGATCATGTGGGCCGCAACACTGTAGTCGCGCTCGTCGTCACGAAATCCGAGAGCCTTCAGGGCTCCTTCAGGCTGGTCACGGCAATCGCAGCGAAGGGAACCGATTGCGGCTATGCGAACGCAGATTTTGTCCTTTCCGTACCCTTCACAGTCATGATATCGGTTCTCGTCGAGTAACTCGTCAATCTGCAACTTTGAAAGGGGCATATCATCTCCTTCGGGGGATGCGCGGCGACGTTCCTAGAGAATATACTACGATAGTACAGAAGGCGGAAAACCGCGTGCATGATGTAATCGTTGTCGGTGCGCCACGCGGATGGTTGACGGACAGGTTGCTGATTACGGTTCGGTCTTCCTGCACTGCACAATCCGGTCGCCGGCGTCCGCAATTATGGAAGTGGGTGATGATCAGCTCATCGAGGGATGGCCATTCCGGGTCCACGGTGACGGTCATCCGTGTCAGCCTGCGGCATTTACTCCCGGCGAAAAGCGTTTCGCACTCAAGGCCGGGGTAAACGCGCTGCCGGTTGCGCCTTCCCGTGGCCTCGCAATCCGGCTTAAGACAACGGTGCACCACATTGAGATTGCGCGCCATGTTTGACCTTCACAGCCGTCTACGAGGAGAACTGTCCCCTGCCTGAATGGGACATAAGCTTCCCGGAAGCAGACGAAGCGCGGATGCTCGTGAGCAACGAAACGAGCCGGGCCGGGAGCATTGGGGCATGACTCGGCTATGAGTCTGAATCCGGAACATCGGGGACAGTCGATACACGATTCTTGCCTCCCCGCTTTGCCGCGAAGAGCGCCTCGTCGGCGGCTCGGATTACATCGTCCACGGGTGAATTACCCCGGGCCTCTGCAACACCGAGACTGATCGTGGCGTGTATTTCGGTCCCGCGGTACTCTATCGGGGCAGAGGCAATACGCGATCTGAGCTTCTCGGCTACGTGAATTGCATCGGCAAGAGATGTTTCCGGCAGACAGAACAGAAACTCTTCCCCGCCCCAACGCGCACAGAGATCTTCACGGCGCAGGCCGATTTTCAGACGGTGCGCAACTTCGGTGAGCACCAGATCACCCGCTTCGTGACCGTGCTGGTCGTTTACGGCCTTGAAACCGTCAATGTCGGCGAGGATTACAGAGACCGAGCCATGGTGACGACGGGCGCGACCAAGTTCGATCTCAAGCCGCTCGCGTACGTCGCGGCGGTTCGAAAGGCCGGTAAGGAAATCGGTATGCGCGGCTGAATCCAGGAGCGTGTTGATATCTTTCAGTTGTCGCTGATAACCGTCACTGATCCGGACAACCTTGGAAAAGCGTTTCAGAAGCGCAATGTAGCGTGTCTGAAGCACTCGAAAGGCCTCCAGTGACTGCTCATCCTGGACAGCCGGATCGGATGCAACGTTCTCCGCCCATTTGAGCACCGGGTCGTTGCTGAACTCATCGGGAATGCCCACATCTTTTTCTACAGAATGCACCGTCATACGTTCCACCTTCTGCCGGATCTACGGTCGAGGGCCGCCTGTCAATACGATCGTGGGAGTACCTCGAACGGCATCGAGAAATCCTCCCGGAACTCCTCTATCGTCTCCCGCGCCCTGGCATTGTCCACATCGTAGTACCATTCAACGGAAACACCAGTCCCTCTGGAAAATGCCGCCTGAAGTTCTTCCAGCATGTCGATCATGCACTTGGTGCTGCTCGTGTTCAGATAGGTAAGGGTAACGCGAAACAGCACGTGTGCGGGTCCCTCTGCAAGGAACTGCCTGAGCCACTCGGCAAGTGGAGAGTAGAATTCAAATGAGTTTTCCGGATACGATTCACCGCCTATTTCCAGAAGCCCGTCCTGCGGGTTGAAGAATACTGAAGGTGATGAAACACCCGATTCTCTCCGTAATTCCTGCATCCTGTTGTCCGCCCTGTTTCCTATATCGTCACCGAGATGTTGAAGAAGACCGCACCATCATCCAGTGTTCGAAGTGAGTATCTGACCGGCTCCGACGCTTTTCGTGCCATGTCGATAAAACCGAGCCCGGCCCCGCCCGGCCCGCTCGATGGATTTGAGCGGAGGCGTTGTTTGTATAGCACCTTCAGCGCCGTACTGTCGAGACCAACCAACTCATCGAGCAGGTGAGTAAGCATCTCTCCATCCTTCGGCTGAACGAGGTTTCCCGAGCTCACTATGTATCCATTCTTCTCACGGGATATTACCAGCGTACCGTTGCGGTAATTGACCAGCTCGGGGGAGGCGAATATCTCGTTCGACGTATAGTTCTTCAGGTTCTGTGCCTGCTCCACAAAAACCGCAAAAACATCCGCAACGCGATCTCTCGGTGCCTCGTTGCTCTCCAGATACTTGCGGACCGCAATTCCGAGCTCTTCTATGACGCTGTGAGAAAAGGGCCCGTTGAAACAGATCATGACACCCTGTTCAGCAAAAACATTCCGCAGGGAAAACAAATCGAAATCGGACATTGCAGTCACTCCTCCCTCTCAGGCATTAGTCCTCAAGCCGAAAACCGACAGCGAGCACATCGTCTCGTTGCGGATGCTCGCCGCGGTACTCGTTGAATACGCCTTCCCAATCGGGACACTGGGGACCGAGTCGAGCGTTTCCGCAGGATACCAGGAGATGTTCCAGACGCTTCGTACCGTAGGCCCGGCCCTCGCTCCCGCCGGCCTGGTCGACAAAACCATCCGTACAGAGAAAAAAAGTCCGCCCCTCTGCCGGAAAAGTGTGGTCAATGAAATCACCCGAATGCCGTCCGGCGCGCTGACCGATTGCCTTCCTGCGTCCACCAACGGAAGAAACGACTCCATCAGGTTCGAGAACATAGAGCGGCATTCCTGCACCGGCGTACACGACGGTTCTTCTATCCGGCAAACACAGACACAGCCCGATGTCCAGACCACCCTGTATTGCAGCATCGTCCGTGTCCTGATGCAGGGAGGTCCGCATCTGTTGTTCCAGTGAACGCAATATCCCCGACGGGGAACCGTTGTGCTCGTCGCGGTCGGACGGTCCTGATGCGATCATCTTCAGAAACGAATCGACCATCATTGTCATGAGCGCGCCGGGAACACCGTGTCCTTCGCAATCGACAACACCGAGCAGAAAACCTCCCGGCACGTCCCGGATAAAGAGAAAATCCCCACCAACGGTATCCCTCTGCCGGTGGAAGAAGGCATGACTGGACAATCGTTTTGAGAGCACGGCATCCGTGGCCATTATGCCGTCCTGGATCATGCGTGCAAACCGGATACTTTCCATTACGCGCCGATTTGCATCCTTCAAATCAGCATTGGTTTCAGTGAGTTGTGCCGTTCGTTCGTCCACGAGAATTTCGAGTCTGCCGGTGTAGCGCTGTACCTGGACCGCCATCTCCTTGAAGGCGCTTGCGAGAATGCCAATCTCATCGGTGCGTCTGAACTCGAGCGGCAGTTCGTAGTCTCCGGCGGCAATCCGGTTTGCCGAATCGGTTACGGCGGTAAGGGGGCTCAGGATCAGACGTTCCATCAGTAGTGCAATAACGGCAAGCGCAACAAGCACCGAAATGACCAGAACCAGGAACAGTGGACCGAAGTCTGCGAATGAGATGAACGACGATGTATCGACGGACACAACAGTCATCCACCCAATTTCGGGTACCGGGACAATCGCAGTCAGGTTAGTATGACCTTGAAGATTCACTTCGTCTACGGCGGTTTTACCCGCGCGAGCCTGAATCATGAGATCTTCGAGTTTTGTCCTGTCCCGTTGTGTTCCCGCAAGATCAAAGACGGTAATCTTCTTCCCTTTCGTCCAGACCTTGGCGTTGTGTTCGAGAAACGCCACGTCGGGGTGGGCGGTGACGGCACCATTTTGATCGGTGAGCATTGATTGCGCTCCGACTCCCTGGGCGCTCACGAGCCGCGATACGAGTTCGCTTATGTCTATCCCGGTTCCGGCAATACCGATAACCTTTCCGTTGTCCCGAACCAGACAGTTTATCCAGACTCTTACCGCTCCAACGAGCGCGTTGTAGTCCAGATTGAAGGAAACATCCTGATTCCTGGCCATCGTGTTGAAGTACCAGATATCGGCCGGGCGATTCGGTTCAAGGATTGTCGTTTTCACAGGCCCATCGGCGGGCTTGTTGTAGTAGGTGCGTGACTGTCCCACCACCACGAAGTAGTTACCATCCAGAAAAGCACGGGTAAAACCATCAAGCCGGTCGAACGCCTCGGTCCGGAGTCCCACATTGCGCTCGTCGAGCATCCACGCACGGAGAGACGGGAGATCGGCCATCTTGCGGGCAAGAGCAGCCTCCCGGTCGAGCATATCTCCAAGACGGGACCGTACTTCCTGTGCCCGCTCCAACGCGTAGCTGCGCGCCAGCTTCCGGACAATGCCGTTGACTCCCATCGAAAGCGTTATTGATGACAGAACGGCAATTACTACGAACAGTCCGAACACAATGATAAGGAACCGGCTCGTCAGTTTTCGGAAACCCAAAATTGTCAAATCCTCCCAGTGCGCAAAAAATGGAACAACCCGAGAGATTATAGCATATGGACAAATAAGATACGAGGTATTCGAATAGAAAGAATCTTCACGGGATTCCGAAGTCGGCTCCAGATTGGCACGCAGAAGGCATCAGACTATCAGATTGTGAAAAGGTGATGTCACCGATCCGTAGCATCGCACATCGTAAATGGCTCCGGGAGAATCACCCCAGGTCGAAAGGATTCGAATTGTAAGGCGAGAGGTAACGCACGGCCGCGTGAATTGGATGCGCCTGAGCGTCTGAAAATTTTCGGATTCGGATGCAATCACATCCCCTCTCTCATCTCGGAGCTCGTAAGAGCGCACGCAAAACGGCATATCGGATTCCGGATGACCCCGCAGAACCGATTCCATTGCATGGTCCGGATCAGTGTCAAACACGATATGGACTTCGGCGAGTGTCACCGACCGGTTCCATTCAAGG
>CAZKMA010000004.1:23866-63354 GCA_964553615.1 uncultured Spirochaetales bacterium
TCAAGGCGCAACGCCGGAAGAAATCCATCTGGTCGACGTTCCGGGAGCCAGAGCTCGAACCCGGGAATTCCGGAGTCTACCGGGGGCGCCGGAAAAAGTCATCATGCCGAAACGATCTTCCAGTTCACTTCTCTGACCATCATCCCTTTCTCGGCCCGAGCACGGCAAGGTTGACATCACTCCGGGTGTGAGGGGTAGAATGAATTCACCATGACAGATCGGAACTACGCCCTGAAGCGAGTACTGTGCCGTTACGACGACACCCGGCTCCACGATATTCCATCGGCCGTCGCAGCCGAGTTCTCACCCGATGTACTTGCCGCAATTGCAGGATCCCGGGGAAACCTAAAAGGCGCGAGAATCGCGATTGCCGCAGGAAGTCGCGGTATCGCGAATCTGAGCACAATCATTCAATCGGTCGTCAGCGCACTGAAGTCCGTCGGGGCAGAGCCTTTCATTGTACCCGCAATGGGCAGCCACGGCGGAGCAACCGCCGAAGGGCAGGCGGCCGTGCTTGCGAGTTACGGAGTAACGGAAAACCAGATTGGCGCGCCGGTCATATCATCAATGGAGACAGTGGAAATCCCGGCTCCGGGACTGGGCCACCGGGCATTCATGGACCGAAACGCGTGGGAGTCCGATGGAGTAATCCTGGTCAACCGTATCAAGCCTCATACCGATTTTCACGGTCAGTTCGAAAGTGGCCTGATCAAAATGGCCGTAATCGGGCTCGGGAAGCACGATCAGGCAACTGCCATCCACTCTTTCGGTATTCTGGGCCTCAAGGAAAAGATCCTGCCCACTGCACGCCGCATACTTTCCACCGGAAAGATACTCGCCGGCATCGGAATCGTCGAGAATGCCTACGATCAGACGCAGATAATTCGCCTCATACCTGCCAATCGCATCGAAGATGAGGAACCGAAGCTCCTCGAGCAGGCCCGGAAGAACATGCCCCATATTCCCGTAGCGGATATCGATGTGCTCGTCGTTGACCGCATGGGAAAGGACATCAGCGGCACCGGAATGGATACGAACATCATTGGACGCATTCGAGTCCGTGGCCAGAAGGAGCCCGATTCCCCGCGCATAAGCGCAATAGTCACCGCAGCCCTTACCCCGGCGTCGCACGGAAATGCCGTAGGATTAGGACTTGCGGACGTCATAACACGGTCGCTGTATGACCGGATCGACTTTCAGGCGACAAACGAGAATGTGGTGACGAGCAGCTTCTACGAGCGTGGAAAAGTCCCCCTGATTGCAGAAACGGACCGCAAGGCTGTGGAATACGCAATCCGCGGTGCCGCAGTAGGCCCGCATCGGTCCCCGCGCATTGTGCGAATGCTCGACACTCTCCATGTTCACGACCTCCTGGTATCTGAGGAGATAGCCGCAGAGCTTCAATCCAATCCGGCAATTACCATTCTGCCGGAAGAAGTTCCCCTCTTCCATGGGGAGAGTTTTGAACCATTCCCGCCTCCTGAAGGCTGAGCGTGGTACGCATTCTCGTCATTGCCGACGACCTGAGCGGCGCCCTGGACACCGGAGTCCAGTTGCTTTCTGTGTCCGATGACATTCGGGTGCGGCTCCTGCCGGAGATCGGGAGAATCCCCACTGACAGGAGTCCGCGCGTAGACTTTGCGCATCCGCGCGTCGACGTCGTGGACACCGAAAGTCGTCATCTTGAACCGGCGCGCGCAGCTCAGCGAATCAGATCTGTCATCCAGGATTTCTTGAGCTCCTTGAACAGTTCGGACGAACTTCTCCTGTACAAGAAGACCGATTCGACTCTGCGTGGCAACATCGGCGCAGAACTGGCGGCTGCACTCGAATCCCTGCCTGATCGGTGCATGGTATTCGCGCCCGCCTACCCTGCACAGAACCGATCGGTCAAAAACGGTATCCTCTATGTCAATGGAACTCCGCTCGGCGAAACCGAATTCGCCGCCGATGTGCTGGATCCCGTACACTCGAGCTCAATTGCCCGGGTCATTCATCTGCAGACACGGGGAAGAGTAGTGTTAGCCGACTCCCCGGAAAAGATCGGCGCAAACGCCGAATCCGGGACAATCGTGATTGCGGACGCACGGACAGACGCCGACCTCGGCACGGTTGCGGCTGCGGTGCGAGAAATCAGATTGCGATCCGGGGTCTTTCCCCTCATTGCCGGGAGCGCAGGATTCGCGGCGCAACTCCCACACATTGTCGGAAGTGATACACCCGGGCGGCATCCGGAAACCATGCAGGATCCCGCATCTAGTGTGAACTTCCCCATCCGCAAACCGATTCTTTTTGTAAACGGAAGCCTGCACCCGGTTTCCCGAACACAGATAGAAAACGCCGTTGCCGATGGATGACCCGCAGTCTTCATCTTCGCCGCTCCCTCACTCGGAGAACCACTGAGTGAGGGCCAGGATCTGGAAGTAGGAGAAGTTGCGCGCCGGCTCCAATCGGAAGACCAGTGCATTCTGTCTTCCCCGCTTCGGAAAATTGAATCACGCGACGGCTCCCCCCGGGAAGTCGCCCACGTGCTCGGGGGGATGGTCGCCCGGATTCTCGACCGTACGCCCGTTGGAACGCTCGTAGTCTTTGGTGGAGACACACTCGCCGAAACGCTAAAGGCAGCAGGAGTCGGAACAGTCGTTCCAATCTGGGAACCGTGGCCGGGAATTGTCTGCTCACGTCTGGCTGGCCGAGATAATCCAACCAGCCTCGTTTCGAAGGCGGGCGGCTTCGGAGATCCGAATCTCATTCGGGAAATCAAACGCGCCTCGGAACCTTCACCAAACAGGGAGGGAGATAAATGATCTGTATAACTGCGGGGGACGCAAACGGTGTGGGACCGGAAATACTCCTGAAGGCTGCGGCCCGCGGCGAGCTTACCGGCCCGTATGTAGTTATTGGTGACATCGCAGTGCTCAGAGCATGCGCCAAAAGACTCGGCATCCCGGTCAGGATGGACACCGTTTCTTCTCCTCAGGATGTATCTGAGGCACCGGATGCGGATCCTGATAACTCCTCTCCGATATCGAATAACATCGCGGACCCTCGCGATTTCGCGGACCCTCGCGATCTCGCACGGATCCGGGTAATAGACGCCGGACTCCTTTCGGAAACGGACATCGAACCGGGTCGCCTTTCCCGGAGAACAGGCAGTGCTGCCGTGAGATACGTCGAGCAGGCAACTCGGCTTGCATTGGACAGGGAGGTCTCCGCAATTGTCACTCTGCCGATAAACAAGGAAGCAGCCCGCATGGATCGGCCGGATTTTACCGGCCACACCGAGCTCATTGCAGATCTGTGCGGAAAGCACGATTACACCATGATGCTCATTAGTGACAAATTCGCCGTAACCCACGTGAGTACTCACGTCCCGATGGCCGAAGCAGTGACGCTGGTACAGAAAGAGCGCGTCCACACCGTAATACGGCTGACCCATCAGGCACTCTCACGCCTGCACGCGTCCCCGCGTATTGCAGTTGCCGGGCTTAACCCTCATGCCGGAGAGCACGGAGCATTCGGAAGCGAAGACGCCATGGAAATACTTCCTGCAATAGAAGCGGCACGTGCGCTTGGCTGGGACGTGGTAGGGCCGGAGCCACCTGACACCGTCTTCTACCGAGCCTCGAAGGGGCTATTCGACGCGGTTGTCTGCATGTACCACGACCAGGGGCATATCCCGATGAAGCTTCTCGACTTCGAAGGCGGCGTAAACGTAACTCTCGGTCTTCAGGTCGTACGCACCTCGGTCGACCATGGTACCGCATTCGATATTGCATGGCAGGGAAAGGCCTCAACTCACAGTTTTGTTCAGGCGTATCGGTTTGCCCAGAAGCTTGGAGCGTAATCACGGAAGTGTCAGGAAGCGTGTTGACGCACATGGGCCGTGTTTTATCAACACGGTTGTTGATACTTCGGTGGGATTGACCAAATACTTCGGCTGCTGCTATTCTCCTGTGGTGATCATGTACCGAAACGACAGATCAAATTCACTCGCGGCGGCGGCGCCCTGCAGGGGTCCGCGTCTGGAGACACTCGACCGGTAGCACCGGAAGCGTGTTTGCGAGAAAAGGCCGCGGTCCTCTAAAACGGGGGACCGCGGCCTTTTTTCTTGTCGTTGTGCAGGATGGCCGGGCCTCCGGGAGCGCGAGCCGATGGAGGCAGAATGAGACGCAATATTGTTCATCCCGGGGCAAGTCAGCTCAAGTACGAGATCCGACAAATTGTTCAGTTTGCCCACGAAGTGGAGGCCCACGGTGTTTCCATTACCTGGGAGAATATCGGCGATCCGATCCTGAAAGGCGAGATTCTTCCCGACTGGATCAAGGGAATTGTCGCCGAAGCTGCCACGCAGGACGCATCCTACGCATACGTGGACACACAGGGTGTACCGGGAACACGGGAGTTTCTTGCTCGCGAAGTAAATGGGCGCGGTGGAACGCAGATTAGTGCGAATGATATTATCTTCTTCAATGGCCTCGGAGACGCGGTATCCAAGATCTTCAGCTACCTGCGTCGAGAGGCGCGCGTTCTTGGACCGTCTCCCGCCTATTCGACATTTTCCTCTGCGGAGGCTGCACATTCCGGGTATGAGCACCTGAGCTACCGGCTCGATCCTGCAAACGACTGGTTGCCGGACATCGATGACATCGAAATGAAGGTTCGCTACAACGATTCAATTGCCGGGCTCCTCCTCATCAATCCCGACAATCCAACGGGTACCGTCTATCCGCGGAAACTGCTGCAGGAGTTCGTGAGGATTGCCCGAACCTACGACATTTTTCTGATCTGCGACGAGACATACGCGAATATTACCTACAACAATTCGGAGTTTGTAAGCCTTGCCGAGGTGATCGGCGACGTACCTGGCATGAGCCTGCGTTCGATTTCCAAAGAATTCCCGTGGCCGGGAGCCCGCAGCGGATGGGCAGAGATATTCAATCAGCAGAGAGACCCCGGGTTCAACCGCTACATACGGAGCATAATCGACGCCAAGCGATTGGAGGTGTGCTCAACGGCTCTCCCACAACTGGTCATCCCCCGGGTGTTCTCCGATCCCCGCTATCCGAAGCACCTCGAACGAAGACGCTCAATGTTCGAGGATCGAGCGAACGAGACATTCGACTCGTTCGCTGAAGTACCGGGCATCCACGTTACCCGCCCCAAGGGCGCGCTCTACTTCACTGTGGTCTTCGACGAGGGTGTGCTGAACGGTCACCAAAGACTTCCGGTGGAAAACAGAGATCTTGAGCGGATGCTCGAAGAACGGACCGAAGGGCTGGCGCCGGACAAACGATTTGCCTACTGGCTGCTGGGCGCAACCGGCATTTGTGTGGTTCCACTGTCAGGATTCGCCTGCGACCTTCCGGGTTTTCGCATGACTCTCCTTGAGACCGACGTTCGAAAACGAATATGGACACACGCGACTATTGCACGCTCAATACTGGCATATCTCGATATCAATCGGGAACCGGCTCAGGACGTGAAACGAACTCCCGCGGCAAGCGGCGTGTCCACGCTGCGTTAAGCTGCGAAGGAGTACCCCCGTATCGGTCCGGTAGCCAGACTGCCTGTGATTCTGAATCCACAGCGAGCGGCATGAGGAACTGCCGGCCGATCGGGGACTCACCCGGCGCGATACCCCTGCGTCCAGTCCGAGACGTGCAGGGACGGCATCTTGACGCGCCAATGTCGACCGAAAACGTATGAAGGCGCGCCAGAGCATGCCAGTTGACGTTGCCGCCTCAAAATGAGACCTGCTGGCTCTGATACCCTCCCGTTGACCGGAATCCGCGTGCGAGTTACACTGAAGTCGATTTTGAATTCAAAGCTGCATGGGATCCTGATGGGTCCAACGGAATTCTATGAAGAAATTTGAATATCAGGTTCTTGCCCAGCAGGTGTATCAGGCGCTGCGCGGGATGATTCTTACCGGAGAATTGAAGCCGAATGAGAAACTTGCCCAGGAGGAACTAGCGCGAAAGCTGGGTGTCTCTCGTACACCAATCCTGTCCGCCTTCTCACGGCTGGAACGGGACATGCTCGTTGTGAGCATCCCACGCAGAGGCGTGTTTGTGAAGCAATTTGCGCTGCACGAGCTTCTCGACATCTACGACATCCGCCTCCGTCTTGAACCACTTGGCGCCCGGCATGCGGCGGAGCGCGCGAATGAAGACCAGAAAGAGCGGCTCGCCGAACTGGTAGAAGCGTTCGGTGAAGCGGTGAAGCGCGGAGACGTCCGCCGGATCAAAGACGCGGACCACTCATTCCATACCGAAGTCATGCGGCTCAGCGGCAATCAGGTTCTGTATGAAATGATTGCAACTTTTAACATACTCCTCATCGCCAACGTGAAGGGTCTGCAGAAAGACCCTCACAAGAGCAGTGCCGAACATCAGATGCTTCTTGCGGCAATCCGCGGGAACGATCCGGACGAGGCGGAACACATAATGTACGAACACATCTCGGAATCCCGGAATGCTATCCGGAATGAGATTGCCATCGAATCCCGTGCGGAGGGGTAACATGTCCATCATAGATACACGGAGCCTGAGCGACCACATCTATCTCCGTATCCGCACCATGATTCTCGAGGGCAATTTCGAACCGGGCCAGAAGATCGAAAAACAAGCGCTCGCACGAGAACTGGGCGTAAGTCAGACTCCGATAAACGATGCGCTCAACCGATTGTCGGGAGAGAAATATCTCGAGCAGCGCAGCCGGCAGGGTTATTTCGTTCGCGCGTACACGCCGCAGGACATGAAGGAAATGTTCGAGGTGCGGGCGGGCCTGGAGGGAATGGCCGTGAGATTGTGCATCGAGCGGGCGCCGGACGATCTGCTTGAGAGTCTGTGCCGGTTGTTCGACGGATACGACCTCCCGCTCGCAGGACAATCCCTTCGCGCGTACACACTTGCGGATCAACAATTCCACCAGACCATTATTGCCTGTTCGGGAAACGAAATGATTCGAAACATGAACGAGTCTTTCGGATACCTCATGAAGAGTTATCAACGGGGCCTTGCACGTCCGCCGGATGAGACCCTTCCCGAACATCGGGCAATTATTGAGGCCATACGGACGAAGAACGGACTACTGGCGCAGGATCTCATGGTGCGTCACCATACACGCTCCGCTGCCATCTGGACCCGGCGTAATGGAAAAGAGGAGAATCAAGTCCAGTTCGAAGGTTGACTTCTCGTATTCCGGACTGCAAAGTCTCCGCGAGTCAATCACCGAGCAGGGATGCGACGTTCTCGGACATCGTTTTCAGGATGAGCCAGCAGGATGTGGCACCCGCATCCAGCACTCCTCTCGAGCGCTCTCCGAGTCGTGCGGCGCGGCCAATCTTTGCCACCATGTCTTTGGTCGAATCTTTCCCTTTCTCCGCGGCGTCAGACATCTGATCGAGAGCGTCGGCAAATTCCGCATGAGCGTTCACCGCCTCACGGAAACGTCTGGTCGCCGGGTCCAGAGTATCCATCAGAGTCTTATCTCCGACCTTGGCGCCGCCGAGGCTGGTAATTGCGGTCTCGGCGCTCTCAAGCATGAGGGCAAAAGTCTGTGCATCTATCTCGTCCTTGTCCTGAGTCGCTTTCGCCATCTCCCGGAACATAGTTCCGTAGAGCGGGCCCATCGACCCGCCAATCTCTGTCAACAGGACGGTCCCCAGGGTGCGCAGGGATTCAGTCAGGTTCGCCTGCTTGCCGGACAGTCGTTCGGCCGCAAGCGTGAAACCTTTTCTCATGTTGATTCCGTGATCCCCGTCTCCGATTGCCCCGTCAACATCGCTCAAGAACTTTGCGTTCTCCTGAATTGTCTTCACCAGTGCGGTGACAATGGAGCCGCCTGCGCTATTCTTGAATGACTCTGCCATTATCTTTTGCCTCCGAACTGCGTAAGTCCCATGCTTTCGGCGTCCAGATCAACGAGAGACGCAAGCTCATCATCGAGCTTCATTACTGTGAGCGTCACACCCATCATTTCGAGCGAAGTGAAATAATTGCCAACGTATGGCCGATATACCTCTATGCCTTTCTTGCCCAAAAGCTCCGCTACCTTGTTGTAGAAGATATAGAGCTCCATGACTGGCGTTGCGCCAAGACCCGAGACGAGCACAACAACCCGATCCCCAGATCCAAACGGAAGGTCCGGCAGCACGATGTCCAGACACATGGACGCCATCTCATCGGCTGTCGTCAGCTCTACTACCTTGATTCCAGGTTCTCCATGGTGACCAATCCCGAGCTCCATTTTGCCCGCTTCGATCTGAAAGTTGGGATGCCCAACCGCAGGAATGGTGCACGGAGTAATCCCGATGCCGACACTGCGTGTATTGTCGATAGCCTTCTGGGCTACTGCTATCACTTCGTCCAGAGATCCCCCAAGTGAGGCCTTTGCACCTCCCACCTTCCACATGAGCACTTCGCCGGCCACTCCGCGCCTCTTTTCACGCTCGCTCTTCGGTGCGGATGCGACATCATCGTTTGCAACAACGGTCTTCACCTGGATATCTTCCTCAGCAGCAAGTTCCGTCGCCATCCTGACGTTCATGTTGTCACCGGCATAGTTGCCGTACAAACAGGCAATTCCACGGCCCGAGTTCGCCGCACGGAACGCGCCCAGGAAGGCAGCAGCTGTTGGGGAGGAAAAGATCTCTCCTACAGCGACCGCATCAACCATGTTGCGGCCAACGTACCCCACAAACGCCGGTTTGTGGCCCGACCCGCCGCCGGTGACCACTCCCACTTTGTTCGCGACTGGAGCCTTTGCGTACCGTATAACGCGCGGATTCTCCGTTGGAGCCACAATGTTTGGATGCGCTTTGAGAAATCCCTTCAGCATGTCTTCGACTACGAGATCCGGATCATTTATGATTCTCTGCATTTGTGCCCCCGCTTTCTATTTTTCGAGCAGTATACCATTTTTCTCCAGGTAATCCACGCCGGAACGTGCCACTTCTTACGGATCACTCTCCTCCGTCTGCCGGGCAGCACGCGGTCCCGTCGTTCAGAATACCATGACTATCTCTATTTTGTATACAAAATTTTGCGGGGGATGTTCAGTCACCGAGCCTCATCCGGCCGCCAGCCTTGACCGCCGCTGAGCGCCGCGCCTATACTGCGGGCACTATCTATACCGGCTGTGGGAGGAACAGGACTATGAAAAAGGTAGCAATCGGATGTGATCCGAACGCGGAAGACCTCAAGCAGGCAATAATCCGGCATCTTGCTGACCTCGGGTACGAGTGCGAAGATTACGGGAGCGAAGATCCCATCTATGCCAACACCGCATTCAGAGTTGCGGAGGCAGTTGTTGCGGGGAAGCATGATCGGGGCATCCTGTTCTGCGGCACCGGGATCGGTGTCAGCCTGGCGGCAAACAAGGTCCCGGGCGCGTATGCGGCAATTTGTTCGGACGCCTACTCGACTGAACGGTCACGGAAGAGCAACAACGCAAACATCATGTGTATGGGTTCTCAGGTGACGGGAGTTGAGCTGGCCAAGTCACTCGTTACCATCTGGATGAACAGTGAGTACACGCCAGGGGGCCGGTCCGAGCCGAAAGTTCAGCGGATATACGAATACGAGAAGGACCATACGCAACCGTAATGCCGGTTTCCACGGTGGCGCTGGTCATCCTGATTTCATTTTTCGCGCTGTACGGGCTGCGCAATCTCTTCCGCTACATCCGGAGACTTCGCGCGGCCGATCCACGAGTGTGGGACGGCGTCATCAACGCATACGAAGCACAGGATCACCGCAGGAAACCACCGGAGAATCCGGTTGTCTTCACGGGAAGCTCCTCGATTTTCTACTGGAAATCTCTGGACCGGGACATGGAACCACTTCCCGTTCTCGGACGTGGTTTCGGCGGATCTCAGATTCACCAGGTCACTTCCTTTGCGGACCGGATCATTTTTCCCTATTCTCCGCGCGCGGTTGTACTCTATGCGGGAGAGAATGAGATAGCGGGCGCACTGCTTTCTCCGCGAAGGTCCGCACCTCAGGTTGCAACCGACTTCCAGGACTTCTGTACCCGGATACACAGCCACATCCCGGACCTGCCCATCTACTACATTTCCATCAAACCGCCGCTGAAACGAACCAACTTCGCTTCAGAGATGATTTCGGCGAATCGTCTCATCAGTCAACTGTGCGCAGAAGCGGACAATCTCAACTTCATTGATATTTCAGACGCAATGCTGGACAGCGCAGGGCGTGTCAGAGCGGAGCTGTTCAAGCGCGACGGCATCCATCTGAACAGTCGTGGTTACGCAGCATGGACCGATATCATCCGCCCGGTGCTACTCCACGATTTCGGATACTGATCGGAATGGTCCTGGATATCCAGGGAATTGCTCGCGTGACGAAAAACTAACCTACATCTAACCACTTTATTATCCAAAACTAGTTGATTTCCTATAACCTGAATAGTATACTTCTGGTTAGTTAACGACCGTTCGGTAACACCACGATGAAACAAGATCAAAAATCACGCATAGTCGAAGCAGCGTTCGACGTCTGGGCGCAAACCCATTACACCAGCACCAGCCTGAGTCTCATTGCCGGCCGCCTTTCTCTCACGAAACAGGCTCTGTATCGCTATTTCCCAAATAAGGCCGCAATTATAGAGGCAATGGGCAATTCTCTGCTGGCAGACTTCTCACGCGTGAGCGATGCAATGGAAGCGTGTGCACGGGAAATCGAAGCAAGCGGCGAAGCCTTGTCGAGCCAGGAGATACTCAACCAGACTCTCACCACCTACGTGAGTGCCGAAATGGAGTTCATCCGTACGAACCCCAACTACTACATGTTTCTTACTATGTACATGCCGTACGCCGGAGAGGAGGTTCGTTCATCCCTGCGCGAGATCATGAACACTCAACGCCGTCTGCTCCGCCGCTGCCTTGAACCGGCGGTTAATCCCGGAACACCGGAATCCGAGTGGGAGATCCTCGTCTTCCACCTGGGACTCGTTACCATGCTGCTGTCCGCCTTCCATTTCTGGGGAGTGGATGGGACCCGGCACAAAGACATTGAACACGCTTTTACAGCGCATATTCAGAATGCAATTGGAATCATTGGCCACGGACTCTTCCCTGAGGCCCGGAGGGACCTCGACTTTGAACGACTCATGAATCGATTTGCCATCTCACGGGAAGAAATGCCGCCGGTCGATCGCTTACTTACGGCAGTTCAGGAAGCCGTTTCGGAGAATGGTGTCGAAATGGCATCGCTCGAGCGAATAGCGGAAAAAGTTGGGATCTCCAAGAGCAGCCTCTACTTCTACTTTGCAAACAAGGGCGAAATGTTCGAGAACATGGTCCGCCGTGAGCAGATGCATTTTAACCAGCTCTTCAAAGAGAAATCGCACGGCATTGAAGGCGCGGACGAGAAGATATACGGCTATATGATTACGCTCGCAACCTATCTGATACGAAATACGGCAATGCTTCGCATGTTCGAGTGGCTCCGGTCACAACGGATTCACGTTCGGTTCACCGATGGAAAGCGGAAGAGCATTGAGGAGCCGCTCGAGTTTCTCAAGACGGTCATGGCGCAAAGCCCGCGTGCCGGCGGCGGCCTCAATCATTCAGAACTGACGACACTGCTGTCTGCGGTTGTCCTGTGGCGAATAGCCACGTTGTATTCGCAAGATACCTCGGAGGAGATCCTTGGTTCAATTTGCACAATCTACCGGCTGATCACGCAAGGCGTTGCGGGCAGCTTCATGGGAAAGGAGTGATACTGAGCATGACAAGACCACAGGGAAAGTACAGGGTGTTCGCCCACGCAGCTTTGCTGCTTCTGATAGCTGCCGTGAATCTGAGCGCACAGAATACAATCGAAACGACTGCAACCGGGAGACCGGTGGTGGATGTCGACACGGCGGTTGCACTTGCGTTGCACAACAACCTCGGGATAGAAACGGAGCGGCTCAAGCTGATAGGAAAACAGCGAACAATGAGCACCGTGTGGAATCGGTTTATTCCGGTCATGACTGCAAGCGCAACGCTGTCCCGCATGAACGCGACGCAACAGATTCCTTCATCCTTCATCCCGAATTTCGCCGATCCGGGCGGCGGCGGTGTCTACAACAGCGTCATTACAACACCCGCAATCGATCTGCCGCAATGGGCTGTTGGAGTCCGGCTTTCGGCTCAACTGACGCTTACCATGCAGATGTTCTACGGAATCAGGCAGACGGTTCTGGACTACGAATCCGGAAAGACCAGCCTGGAGAAGGCGCGTGCGAACCTCGAACGCGACGTGAAGAAACAGTTCTACAGCCTGCTTGTCATCCAGAAACGGATTGCACTCCAGGTGGATGCAATCAAGACCGCGCAGCAGCGGCTGGACCAGACAAAGGTGAACTACCAGAACGGTCTCGTTGACGAATACACCTATCTGAGCGCACAGGTTTCACTGGCAAATCTCAAGCCGGTGCTCGACGAGCTTCAGAGCGGATACGATGCAGCGCTCATGGCGTTCAACCAGACAATCGGAGTCGAGATATCCGCACGGCCCGAGCTTTCCGGAACAATAGAGGCCGAACTCATCGATATATCGCAGAAAGATGCGGAACTGCTCATTGCGAAGTACGTGAACAACCGCTATGACATCCGAGGCCTGCGTGAGGCGGTCGGACAGCTCAAGAATGTGGTCAGACTGACGCGTTCAGAACTCTACCCGACACTCAGCTTCGCCTATTCGGCGGACCCAACATTCTCCGGCGATCCGTTCAAGGATCCATGGTTCTCGGATCTTGGCACGAAATGGCCACAACGCAGCGGCATGTTCTCAATAACCCTCGGGCTTCGACTGGATCCGCTCGTCCCACAGTCTCAGACACGGGTCCAGATAGCTGAGTACGAAAATCAGGTCCAGCAGACGGAGAACTCGCTGAAACAGGCCCTCCAGGGAGCGGAAATCGAAATTCGACGAACCGTCATGACGCTCGAGAAAACGCGCACCACGCTCGATGTCAAGAAACTGAACGCAGGGCTCGCACGACGTGCGCTGAGCCTGGCCGAAGAGGGGTACAAGGCAGGTACCCGGGATCTCCTTGACGTACGCAATGCGGAACAGGATCTCCAGAAGGCACAGGTAGAGGTACTTTCAGACGAGTACAACTACAAGGCGGGGCTGCTCGATCTGCAGTCTGCACTCAATACGACACTCGAGAACATAAGAGGAACGATAAATGAAAACACAACTGCGAACAAATAGGAAATGCGCCCTGCCCGTTTCGAACGCAGGATTGCACACATTGAGCGGCAACATCCGGCGCACCCGGATCCTGGGAATCCGCGCCGTATGTGTCGCAGCGCTTCTTGCACTCCTGATCGCAATGAGCGCATGTACACGTCCGGCAGCAGCGCAGTCCGGAACGCAGCAGACCGCAAAGGACGGAACTTCGCAGCAGGCGACGCCGGGGCAACAGCGTCCGGGAGCAGCGTCCGGGGAACAGACAGTGTTCCCGGTCAGCGTAACCGACGCGGTGCTTGGAGACATCAACGACTACATAGCGGTAACCGGCGGAATTGAGCCCGCAAACGAAGTGGATGTGTACGCAGACACCAGCGGTCAGCTGGTAAAACTGAGTGTTCGCCTTGGGGAGTATGTGCGCCAGAACCAGATTGTTGCCGAGGTCGACCCTTCCAGACCTGGCCAGAACTTCGTTCCGAATCCGGTGCGTGCACCCATTGCAGGAACTATCACATCTCTTCCGGTGGACGTGGGAGCACGCATTACGCAGGGGGTACCGGTAGTAAGGATCTCTACCATCAGTGACCTGAAAATCAAGACCCAGGTAGCAGAACGATATATCGGCGATATCCGCATCGGCGAAAATGCAATTGTCGCGCTCGAGCCCTACCCGAACCAGTCGTTCGCGGCAACAGTCGTGGAATTGAGTCCGGTGGTCGATCCACAGACCAGGACCATGGACGTTACATTGAAGTTCGTGCATCCGGACAACCGGGTAAAGTCGGGTATGTTTTCCGAGATCAGAATCATAACGCAGCACAAACAGGGAGTGGTGAAGATCCCCTCCGAGGCAATTGTGGAGAGGGATGGCAAGCAGTTCGTATTCGTGGCAGGCGCAGACGAAAAGGCGGTACGGAAAAACGTGAAAATTGGGATCAACATAGACGGGAAAGCCGAAATTACTGAGGGTTTGGCCGCCGGCGACAAGGTGGTTATTCGTGGACAGACACTGCTCGAGGACGGCGCCCGCATCAAGGTCATTGAACAACTTCCTGCCCTCCCCGCGCAGGACACGGTTCTGTAAGCAGGTAGCACATGAGTGTCACAAAGAATGTAGTCAACCGACCGACGACGGTCATCATTATCTTTGCACTGGTCATCGGATTTGGTCTCTATTCATCTGCCAATCTGGCAATTGACCTCTTCCCGGAGATCAACCCGCCGGTTCTTCTCGTCATTACGAACTACTCCGGTGCAAGTCCTGAGGATGTCGAGAAGACAATATCCCGGCCGCTTGAAAGTGCTCTGAGCAACGTCGGCAATATCAACAAGATCACCTCAACATCGAGCGCCGGTTCGAGCATGATTCAGATGGAGTTCACCTGGGGAACGAATATGGCCGAGGCGTCCAACGACGTGCGCGACCGGATTGAGTTCGTCAAAAACGCGCTTCCGGACGAAGCCGGCTCCCCGCAGATATTCAAGTTCGATCCGTCAATGATCCCTATACTCCAGCTCAAGGTATCGGGGAACCGCACGCCGGAGGAACTGCGTCAAATAGCAGAGAATATGATCCAGCCGCGGCTGGAACAGATAGACGGCGTCGCACTCGCGGGCGTGAACGGCGGACGCACCAAAATGGTGCGTGTAGAAATTCCGCGGAGCCGGCTTGAGGCGTACAATCTGACCATTGGTCAGGTGGCCGGGGCGCTTCGGAGTCAGAATATTGATACCTCGGGTGGAAACGTTACGGAAGGCAACATCAACTATCTGATCACGACCGCTGGAGAGTTCACGTCAATCGACGATATCAGGAATACGGTTGTCGCCTATCGAGGCAGCCCGACTCCTGCGAATCCCGGAGCCACACCGGTCGGCGTGCGCCTGCGGGACATCGCGGACGTGTACATGGGGCTGAGCGACAGACAGAACGTTGTCTTCATAAACGGTCAACCGGGTGTTTTCGTCATTGTTCAGAAACAGAGCGGAACAAACTCGGTCAAAGTGGCCGACACGGTCAAGGCGAAAATTCCGCAGATCAACCAGGTCCTTCCCCAGGGCGTCAGCATCGGGGTCATCTCCGACACCACCAACGTCATCAGAGATTCACTTTCCCAGGTAAGCACCTCGGCTATTCAGGGTGCCATTCTTGCTGTCTTCGTGTTGCTCATCTTCCTGCGAAGCATCAAATCCACCATCATCATTGCAACCGCCATCCCGATATCCATCATCGTAACGCTCATGGTCATGTACTTCACCGGCCTGACCCTGAATATCATGACACTGACAGGTCTCGCTCTCGGTATCGGTATGCTTGTCGATAACTCGATTGTCATACTTGAGAATATCTTCCGCTATCGGGAAAAGGGCGCAAAGCTGAAGGTCTCCGCCGAACTGGGCACCCAGGAAATGATTACTGCAATCGTGGCGTCCACCCTGACCACCATCTGCGTATTTGCGCCGCTTGCAGTTTTTCAGAGTCAGCTCGAGGTCATTGGCCAGCTCATTTCCGGACTTGCACTCACGGTCGTTATCTCGTTGGCAGCTTCACTGCTGGTAGCTCTTGTGCTCATACCGGTGCTCGCGAGCAAGTATCTCGCAATCTACTCGCGGAAGCAACGCCCGCTCTTTGGTCCAATCGGCGCGGTCGATCGCTTCATGGGGAAGGCGTTCACCGGCCTGGATAATGCGTACAAACGCGGGCTCGGTCACGTGCTCAACCACCGTTTGATAACCGTCCTTGTCATTCTTGCAGTTTTTGCGGGAAGCCTGTTCCTCATTCCGGTAATTGGATTTCAGCTCGTTCCGCAGCAGCCCTCGGACACCGTTCAAGTTTCAATTGAACTGCCGATCGGAACAAAGCTTTCCGTTACCGAAGAAACCGCGCAGCACCTGGCTGCAATTGCACGCTCGGAGATTCTGGGATACCGGGATATTGTCCTGAACGTCGGAACGCGCGGACTCTTTGGTTTCCTTGGTTCGACATCTTCTCACAAGGCCACCATGACGATAACGCTCCCGCCCTTTGCGTTCCGGGTCGACGACTCGGAAACCGTCAAGGAGAAACTGCGAAAACACTTCGGAGAGTTTCCCGGAGCAACAATATCATTCGGCACCGGTGGCGGAGGCGGAGGGAACCTGTTCGGGGCTCCGCCGATCGACATCCTCGTGAAAACCGAAGATCTGGCGCGAGCCAGACAGATAGCATATCAGATCCGGGATCTCCTGAAGACACAATTCTCCCAGGTGACCGAACCCACGGTTGGCATTCAGGAAGGATTGCCGTTGGCTGAAGTTGTCATTGACCGGGCGAAGGCATATTCCCTCGGGCTGAATGTCGCAACTATCGGGCAGGAGGTGCGCGCAAATATCGACGGAACCAACGCAGGCAAATACCGCAGCGGATCGGACGAATACGATATTCTGGTAATCCCGCAGGCAATCGATCGCAACTCGATACCGGATCTCAACCAGATTTTTGTGGTCAACACGCGGGGCCAGAAAATAGCGCTGGCCAGTTTCGCAACGGTAAAGAGAAGCACGGGCCCGGTTACCATAAATCGGGAGGGGCAACGCCGCACCACGCATGTAACCGCGGGACTTGCGCCCGGCACGCAGCTGAACGAGATTGTCCCCAAAATTCGTGCCGCAATTTCCGCACAGATTCCGTCCGATGAAAACCTTGTAATCGAGTTCGGAGGCGACTATTCGAACCTGATGAAATACGGCCTTACATTCATGATAATCCTCGGAATTTCGGTTCTCCTTGTCTTCGGTGTCATGGCGAGCGAGTTCGAATCCTTCCTCGATCCGTTCATTATCATCCTGGCCATACCACTCCTGCTCATCGGTGTGTTGCTCGTGCATTTCTTCACACATACAATGCTCAGCCTCTTCACCGCGGTCGGCCTGGTGGTTCTGGTAGGCATTGTGGTAAACAACGGTATTGTTCTTGTGGACTACACGAACCTTCTGCGAAAACGGGGCATGTCCATTCGTGAAGCATGCGTAGAGGCAGGGGGAAACCGGCTCAGGCCAATCCTGATGACCACCCTCACAACGATACTCGGACTGATTCCGGTTGCATTCTTCAGAACCGAGGGGTCCAGTCTTGTGCAGCCCATCGGTAAGACAATCGTCGGCGGACTGACCATCAGCACCCTGCTTACCCTGTTCCTGATACCGGTAATCTACTCTTCTTTCAATGGAGCAAGTGAGAAGCTCAAGAAGCGGCGCGAGGAGCGGTCGGAACGGCGCCGTGAGCGGGAAAGGCAACTCGCCGAGCAAGAAATCCCGGCGACGAAGGACTGAGGAGGCATATCGTGATACGACTTGAATTGATAGCCAACCGGTCGGTGGAGGCGGACTTCTACGACCTTCTCAAGGCGCGGAATCTGAATCCGTTCTACACGAAGTTTGCCGAAGTTCAGGGCTACGGAAACTCCGGACCGCGCCGCGGCGACCACATATTTCCGGAAGAGAACTTCGTACTAATCATGTACTGCGAGAACGAGATGGCGGAAGGGGTAATTTCTGCGGTGAAGGAGCTGCGCCAGATCTTCCCGGCGGAAGGCATCAGAATGTACCGATCAACTGCAGAACGCGCCTGCTGATACAAGATCGAAGCCGTCCCCGGCGTGCCATTCTGGCCGCCGGGCGGTACTTCTGCAGATTCTATACAATCAAGTCTTTCAGCGCACGCTTTGGAACATAGTGAGTTCCGTCCGCGTCACGGTAGTACTTGATGCTGCCTGAAGGCTCGACTTCCGTAAGAACGACCTTTTCCTGAGGTTTGCCCAGGGCAAGAACGAGCAGGATTTCGTACTGTTCCGGAAGCGTAAGGACCGCGCGCAGTCTGGGACGGTCCACGGATGCAATCATGCAGCCACCGTAGCCCTTCTCCACCGCCGACATCAGGATGTGCTGGGCAGCCAATCCCACATCGCACCATAGATACTCGGGCTTGATGCTGATTTCAGAATCATGCAGCATTACGATATATGCCGATGGCCGCTCCCCCGCGGAGGGACCCGGCCAGTCCGACAGATACCCTGCCCATTTCAGACACTCGAATACTTCCTCCCGTGGAGCGGAGGAATCGACAAGTGAGTACTTCAGTGGCTGGAGATTTGCCGTGGACGCCGAAAACCGGGCATTATCCAAGAACTCTTCGAGTGTGCGCAGATCCATGCGCTCGGCCTCGAAGAACCGGCGGTAGCTCCTGTTCTTCCGAATCAGTTCCTGCAACATGTGTTCCCCTTATTCGAGACTGGCCCCGGCGGATACGCGGGTACCAAGAAGCTGTGTGAACCAGTTCTGCACGGTTGAGACTGTGCTCCTGACCAACTTTGGTTTCGGAATCATGAACAGAAAGATCCTGTCCTCTTCGGGCACCAGGGCGACATGCCGAACCGGACCGGGCTCCGAGAGCATATTCATGCACCGATCGAGGGCTTCCCGCGTCTGAGTGTCTTCCCAGTACAGGAAGAAGGTCTTCCCGCCCCACTGAATTGTCTCAGAATTCAGCTCCGCGGCGTGTTCGATCTTTGCACCGTGGAAACGTGAATAGCCCTTCTCTATGATATGCCCTTCCTTCAGCGTGCCTGCAGCCTGCGGCGCAAGATAGAACACCATGAACATGCGATCGAACCGCCGGATGAGCCATGAAAATGGAAGGTACAGCCACGACTGACGGGGGAGCAGAGTCATAGTTACATCGACTCTGCGGATATATCTGTTCCGATGAGGTACCAGATTGGCGTGATAGCCTGACAGCCCTCCAATATTGGTGAACTGCTGATCCTTTGGCTTGATCACTTCCATAAGAGCGTCAAAGGTTGTGCGGATTATCTTCCGGTTCCTTCTGGTTCCCCACACGTATCCAAGCGATAGCAGCAGCGATGCTGCAATAAACAGATAGAATATCGGCTGCGATGCAACGCCTGTATTACCCAAAACTCGTTCTCCTCAACTCTGGAATGCATCGATGACGTTGAATGTCATCCGATACGCTCCCTCTTTCAGATATTCGTGAAGCGGAACCCGGGTAACCGGTACGTTCCGCACTCCATTGAATAATGTATGTTCCACCTCATCAGCCGCGGCCGCGCTTTCCGGAGCTACCTTGTTGTCAAACGCCACACGCAGCGGAAGCTTCAAATCCCGCAGTCCGGAAACAATGCGCTCCGATTCCCTCCGTGAGAGGTAATCCGGATTGAACACCATAGCTATAAAATTGTCCTTTCCTTTCAGCTTCGCGTGCAGGTCGACATAGCGTCTGAACAACTGCCCGAGCTGCTGGATCACCTCATCGTCCTCTTCACGGTACGGAAGTTGAACGCCCGCTTCAATGAACTCTCCCGTAATATTATGGATAGTATTCCGTTTCTTGAGAATATCCCTGCGGATACGGCGCAACCGGTCTATCCAGGTAATTGATATGTTCGGCAACGCAAGGATACGAAGCGTCAGAGCCGTCGGAGGAGTATCGAAAACCACATAGTCGTATTCGTTCTCCGTCCGGAAGACTTCCTCAAGAACCGTGAGCGCGGCGTACTCTTCCACGCCGGGTGAATACCGCAGAACTTTGAAATAGTGATCTAGATTGAACGCCTTTGTGTAACTATAGATACGAGTAAGAATTTCGATATTCTTTTTTATGTGCTCACCGGCAGCACGGTCAAGGTTTGCCTCTGCAATGTCGAGACGCTCACCGATCCGTGTTTTTCTGTCCGTCAATCTGACGCCGAAAATATCGCCGAGATTATGAGCCGGATCGAGTGAAAGTGCAAACACCCGATTGCCCGCCTCCGCAAGCTGCCATGCGGCTGTTGCAGAAAGGGTAGACTTGCCGACGCCGCCCTTGCCAACAAAGAATATAGTTTTCAACGGTCTGCCTCTAATCGATGTCAAGACATCCAGCAAGCTCAGCCAAAGCGTCAGAGGCGTCCTCGGCGCGACGGTTCACCACCTTCAGTTCATGTTCAAGGTACGGAAGCAGCTCCACCGCCAGGAATGACGGTGGAGACGGCAATCCGGTAAAAGATCCCATGAGCAGCAGAACGAAAACATTTTCCAGCTCACGCGCCTCGAGGCGCGTGAGCGCGACCACCTGCTCACGGTGCGCGGCGTCCATGACCGTGAAAAAGCCCTTGATGTATCGCAAAATGGAGACAAACAACCGGGGCTTTGGCTCCGGACACCGCTGTTCACTCATGTCGCTACGCCTGGGACTGCACTGGTTCCGGCGCGGGATCGTTTCTTGTACGGACAAAGTCGATAATGAAAACTATGTTCATAATGAACATGGCAATTTCAATGATCAGCACAACGATTCCGGTCGCAGGATTGACTGCAATGGTTGCAGGAAGTGCCACAACGCTGAACCAGACAATTGCTGCAGTCACAGTTATCCACAGAAGCACTGCAGGTATCAGTGCCATGGTTGAACGCGACTTCAGCCGTTTGGTTACCCATGCGGTCCCGGTCAGCAACGCAATCGATGCGACGAGTTGATTCGCCGAACCGAAGGACGGCCACAGGACGCTGAAGCTCCCACTCCATCCAAGCCAGATTCCTATGGCAGCGGGAATTACAGACGCCACCCACTTGTTGGTAAGGAACGAGTACGCCCCGGGAGCCCGATTCTTGAGCGGATCGAACATCTCGGTCAGCGTGTACCGTGCGAGCCGGTTTGTCGTATCCAGCGTTGTCATTGCAAACGAGGCTACCCACATACCTGCAATGATGGTGACTATCTGCGTCGGTATGAACTTGAGCCATGTTCCTGCAACCATTGCCGCAAAGCTGTTCGTAAAGAGCGCGGCGCTCGGATAGGTCTTCATCATTGCCGGGGTGTACTGAGTTGCCCAGCCGGCAGCGGTCAGTGCCCCGCCCTTGCTCGTTATGAGCTCGAACCCGAATCCGGCTATTGCCACTACAACGAGGGTAGAGAGAAACCCTTCAGTCAGCATTCCGCCGTATCCGACAATGAGCCCCGACTTTTCCGTGTCCAGCTGCTTGGATGTCGTTCCCGACCCCACGAGTGCATGAAAACCGGAAAGAGAACCGCAGGCTATGATGAGGGGAATAACCGGCCAGAATGGACTCGGCTGACCACTTGTTACGATAGGCGAGAATGCCGTAAATGCGGGTGCGGAGAATCCGTGGAAGCTGAAAATGGCCGCAAGTCCGCCAATGAGGAGACCGAAGTAGAGCAGCCACGAGTTCAGATAGTCGCGGGGCTGCAGGAGCACCTCGACCGGAATGGCGGCTGCGATAATTATGTAGAGGAACATGAAGAGGAACCACCAGCTCCTCGCCAGCACAAACGGAAAGAGAAAACCGAGATATATCGATGCGGCAAGAAGGACAATCCCGATGATGGTCGAGATTACGAAGTTCAGCTTTGTTCGATACATGAGGTATCCCAGGATGAGAGCGGAGATCATCATCCAGGTGAATGAAGCCGGAATGGCGCCGTTGCCGACAAACATGCCGCCAAGGATCGCGGCAAATGCGCCGACAACCAGAATCAGCAGGAAAAAAACCAGATAATAGAACAAGCGTCCGGTTCTCTTGGTAATAAGATCGGATGCAACGAACTGAACGGATTTGCCGTCGTATCGCACAGAGGCCATGACCGATAGATAGTCATGGACAGCACCGATGAAGATATTCCCGAACCAGACCCACGCGAGCGCGGGCAACCAGCCCCAGGCCAGCGCAAGGACTGGCCCAACTATTGGCGCTGCTCCTGCGATTGACGAAAAGTGATGTCCAAAGAGGACCGGTGTTTTCGCGGGAATGTAATCAACTCCGTCATACATTCGATGTGCTGGCGTAGGTACATTGTTGTCTGCCTTTACGACGTTTCGCTCCAGACGTCGACCGTACGTATAGTACAGGACAACATATACCGCCGCCCCAATCAACAGAATGAGTGTGCTCATACTGTCCTCCTCTCGAGGTGGTGGGTTCGTAAAATGATACGCTTGAATTCAGCTTAAACCCAGACTCGGCCGGCGTCAATGAGAATCTTGCAGGGATTTCTACAATGATTTGCTGGAAAATTCTGGAATGAAAGATATAAAAAATTGAAGCGTTTTACTCAGACTTTCCGGGTTGGGCTGAAGCTCGACAAGAAATGTGTGATCGATTCCGTTATATGCGAAATGTCGAAGGCTCGAAGCATCCGGAATCTTCCCCAGCGCGTCTGAGAGCCGGTCCCGAACCAATGGATTGTACCAGAGAATAATGAAATCCTTCCCGGACTGCTTTATGAGGGTTCGACTCATATTTTCTTCGTCTTCGATCGGAAACCATCCGTTCTTCAGCTGCCCCGCTTCAACGACGTGCCCCTGGCCGGGCGGAGAGGCCTCCAGATGCATGACGATACTCAGTCGATCCTGTCTTCCGGCCAGGAGGGAAAATGGGAGATAGAGAATGGTCTGACGCGGGAGGAAAGTCATTGTCCCCTCAACTGCGCCGAGGAGAGGGCCAGTGTCGTAGCGAAAATGGTATCCGACTACTCCGCCAATGTTCGTGTAGTTCTTCTCGACAGGCTGAAATACCGACTCGAGTATTCCTGCGAACTGCCGCGCCAGGCGGATATTCATGCGGGATCCGATGACCCCCATGACCGCGATGAGCGCGGTAATTACCACCACAATTGCCAGGACTACCGACATGACACTCCCCCCATCTCCATCTTCCCCCCTGCAGGTTCCGTTGTCAATTCTTTACTCAGCAGTTCTCATTTTGATGCGGCAACGTCAACTGGCATGACTTGCGCTGGCGCGGCGCGCCTATGCTCGTTTCATACGACGTTGCCGCGACCAATGGAATTGCATAGCCGTTGAAGGGAAGTTTCTACTTTTCGCCCGGGCTGCCGCTTCCGCCATAATGAGAACTCCTGTTCTTTGCAGCGTCTTCAGGAGGACCAATACTGACAACCGGACATCCGAAGAACTGACTGGTGTTGCTGCAGTGGTTGTGGGAACGTACACTTCAGAGGTCATTCCCTTCACTCGCATCCCCCATCGTACTCGAATCCGGCGTCGCCGAGCTCAATATTCAACAGCCGCTGAACGATATTACCATTGTAACGCGCTGCATGCCGATCGTGGACAACTACAGGCGGAATTGTCGGCGCGTACCTTGAACTGGACGGTACGCTCTCTTTCGAAACCTTTACCCGGACACTTCACGGAACAATGTACAGAGCCATCGCAACAATGTGGCATGCCGTACCCGCCATGACCGCGAGGTGCCACAAGGCGTGATTGTAGGGAACCTTCTTTGCAGCGTACAGTACGGTGCCGCCGGTGTAAAAAAGTCCTCCGGCAAGTATCCAGATGAGAAACCCGGAAGGTGCTGCGCGAAGGAGAGCCGGGACATTCAGGAGAATGATCCATCCCATTGCGAGGTAGGAAAACAGCGACGCCCTTCGAAACCGCTCCATGAGAAAGACTTTGAACGCAATACCGATTGCGGCCAGGACCCACACAAGAGCAAGCAGGACGTGTCCCCAGGCGCCGTGGAGAAGCGTCAGGGAAATGGGAGTATAGGTTCCGGCTATGAGCAGATAGATCGAAACGTGGTCAAGAAGCCGAAAGAGCCGTTTCCTGCCCGGCCTCCGGGCGGCGTGGTAGATGGTGGATATGGTAAACAGGGACACCGCGGTTATTCCAAAAACCGAGAGCCCGAATAACTTGATGGCTAACCCTGGCGGTTTCGCCGAGACAAGGATACCTGCAAAGGCCGCAACGCTGAGGCATGCAGCAACTCCATGAGAGATTGCGCTGGCGCGTTCCTCGGCGCCACGCTCTCCCTCGGCGAGCGAAACATGCTGTTCAAGCCAGTGTGCGGCCACCGTCGTCCACCGTATGGACTCCCTCCCCGGAAGAAACTATTATGAAGGTAACCATCACATTTCCGGAGGATCTATGCAATACCGCCCCCTGGGACGACGGGTTACAGAAAAAGTTTCGGCTCTCGGCTTCGGATGCATGCGGTTGCCGACGCTCGGAGAGCCCGCGCTTATAGACGAAAAGCAGGCACGGCACATGGTGCATGCGGCCATTGACCGTGGTGTGAACTATGTGGACACGGCCTATCCGTATCACGCCGGCGCGAGCGAACCATTTGTCGGCACTGCACTGGCAGACGGGTACCGGGAGAAGGTCCTGCTTGCCACCAAGCTTCCGGTATGGAAAACCGAGTCCATCGCCGACTGCGACTCGATCCTTCACGAACAGCTTGAACGGTTACAGACGGACCACATCGACATGTATCTTCTCCACGCCCTCGATCGGAAGCGGTGGGACAACGTTCTGCGAATCGGCACGCTCGAGTGGGCACTTCGACAGAAACGTGAGGGGAAGATTCGGTACATCGGGTTCTCGTTCCATGACGATGCACAGATCTTCCCGCAGATCCTCAATGGATGGGACGAATGGGATTTCTGCCAGATACAGTACAACTTCGTGAATGAGGATCACCAGGCAGGGACGGCGGGACTCGAGCTTGCAGCCGCACGCGGGATCGGGGTTGTTGTCATGGAACCGCTTCTGGGCGGCGGACTGGCGGAATCTGTGCCGACAGTCCAGGCCATCTGGGATTCCGCTCCGGTCAGACGCAGTCCGGTCGAGTGGGCCCTGAAATGGCTCTGGAACAAACCGGAGGTCGGTGTAGTGTTGAGCGGGATGAGCACCTATGAGCAGCTGGAAGAAAACCTCCGGATTGCGGACTCGAGTGCCACTGGAGATCTGTCCCCGGATGAACTTGCTCTCTTCCCGAAAGCCCGGCGGGCATACGACGAAATGCGGCCAATCGGGTGCACATCCTGCGCCTACTGCATGCCATGCCCGAACGGGGTGGATATACCGGGTAACTTTGCGTTGATAAATGAGGCCGTTGCATTCAACCAGATGGCCACCGGCATATGGCGCTACAACAATGCCATGTCCGCAGAAAGCCGCGCATCGGAATGTATTATCTGCAATGAATGTCTGGACAAGTGTCCGCAGTCAATTCAGATTCCAGACCGGCTTGCGGAGGTACACAAAGCGCTCAGACAGATGGAGACAACATGATTCGATATTTGGATACGCGCAGGATCTGGGTTCTGGAAGGTGCCACCGTTGCATATGCGCTCGGAATAACTCCGACCGGGCTCCTCGTACACACCTATTTCGGCGGACCGCTGCCGCAGGACAGCGACTATCCGACTCCGGAGGATTTTCCGGTCTATGTTCCGTTTTCCGGGCTGGATGAGAATTCCGGTGAAGAATACCCGGCCTGGGGAGGACTTCGGTATGTCGAACCGTGCCTGAAGATCTCCTTTGCGGACGGCGCCCGGGACGTTGTTCTGAAGTATCAGGACAGCATCATCTCACAGGACGAACTCACCATCCGCATGTCCGATCCACAAAGAGCCATCGATGTTGCACTGTCCTATCGAATAGACGAGGAAAACGGCATTGTCGAACGCAGCGCTCGGATTGCCAACGCCGGATCCGAACCCGTTGTTATCGAAGAGGCAATGTCCGGAGCGCTCACCCTTCCCTCCGCTTCAGACTATCGCCTCAGTTCCCTGACTGGACGATGGGGAGCGGAAACGCAGCTCAGGCGCACCATGGTCGGCAACGGAACTCACGTGCTTGAAAGCCGCCGCGGACACACCAGCCACGGAGCGAATCCATGGTGCGCCCTTGACCGTGACGGTATGGCAACCGAAGAGACCGGTGAAGTCTATGCCCTGGCTCTTGCCTACAGCGGCAACTGGAAAGCAGTCGTTCAGGTGACTCAGGTCGGCCAGGTGCGCATTACCGCGGGTGTTCACGATTTCGATTTCGCCTGGCAGCTCGGTCCCGGGGAGGTTTTCGAAACACCGGCGTTACTCTTCACCCGTTCGGATGGCGGTTTCGGCGGCGTGAGCCGAAATTTGCACGGACACATCCGCACACGCGTTCTTCCGTCCAATCACCGGGACGAGCCGCGCCCAATACTGTACAACTCCTGGGAAGCCACGATGTTCAATGTGAATGCTCAGAATCAAATTGAACTGGCGGAAAGGGCAGCCGAGCTGGGCGTTGAACTTTTCGTCATTGACGATGGCTGGTTCGGGGCGCGCAACAGTGACACCGCCGGGCTCGGCGACTGGCGCGTGAATACCGAGAAGTTCCCGGACGGCCTCGGTGCGGTGGCAAAACGTATACACGAACTTGGAATGAAGTTTGGTTTGTGGGTGGAACCGGAGATGGTAAACCCCGACAGCGACCTCTACCGGGAACACCCGGAGTGGACCTACCAGTTCCCGAACAGAGAATCGTCCCAGATGCGCAACCAGCTGGTTCTCAATCTCGGCAGAAGCGATGTGCAGGAGTTTGTCTTCGGTTTCATGCACCAACTTCTCTCCGATACGCAGATCGATTTCATAAAGTGGGATATGAATCGCCCATTTTCCGAACCAGGCGGGCCCGGTATGCCGGCCGACCGGCAGAAAGAGATCTGGTTTCGCCATGTCCAGGGACTCTATCGGGTTATGGCGCGAATCCGGGCGGAACACCCGACGGTCCTCTTCGAGGATTGTTCAGGAGGCGGTGGCCGGATCGATGCGGGAATCCTTCGCTACTTCGATCAGGCATGGATAAGCGACAACACCGACGCACTCGACCGGCTCTTCATTCAGGAAGGATACTCTCAGCTCTATCCGGCAAACACAATGGTCGCATGGGTAACGGCTCCCGAAAGCATCCTCGAACAGAGGGACGTTCCGCTGCAGTTCCGTTTTCATTCTGCAATGACCGGTGTGCTCGGCATTGGAGATAATATCTTGCGCTGGTCGGCGGAGGAACGTGCGCTCGCACGGCGGCTCATTGCGGAGTACAAGGAAATTCGCCCCATTGTTCAGCGGGGAAGTCAGTACCGGCTCCTTTCGCCGCGAGACCACGGAATGTCGTCGGTACTCTACGTGTCCGAAGACCGGTCCGAAGCGGTCCTCTTCGCGTTTCTCAATCGGAACCATTTCCGCAATCGGCTTCCTCCGATCCGTCTGGCCGGCCTTGACCGAACCGCCTCCTATGAGATTACTACTGATCCACCTCGACGTCTGAGCGGTGAAGCGCTCCACCGGATAGGGCTCCAGCTCGATATGACAAGAGAGTACCAGAGCACGCTGATCAGGCTGCACCGGGTTTGACAGGCAGGGACAGCACTTCAGCTGCTCCAGCCCTCCGTGTTACCTTTGACGGGCAATCATGCAAGGAGGACAGAGTGTCGGAATCACTTCCGCTCCGAAAGCGACCGCTGGACATTGCGGTACTTGTCTACTTCATATTCAACCTGCTGTGTATCACCTATCTGTTCGACCTGGAACAGATTGTCATTGTGAACGCAGCCCACTTCACATACCCACCGTGGCCGCCAAAGTTCATTGTTGACGTCTCGCACTGGTGGGGACGGACCTTCGATCCACTTCTGTTTGCCCGACCGGTATGGTGGCGCGCCACAATCTGGATAGACGCAGTGCTGTTCGGTCCATTCTACGCATTTGCAATCTATGCGTTTATTCGGGGACGCAACTGGATCCGCATTCCCGGCATCATCTACTCATCTGTCATGCTGACAAACGTGACCATTATCCTGAGCGAAGAGATCGCCGGTCCGCATGCAACACCCCATCTTGCCGCAGTTGTCGGTGCGAATGCAAGCTGGATTATTTTCCCTGCGTATATCCTCTACAGAATGTGGCGTTACGCCGAGCCATTTGCAGTCCGAAGTTCGGGTGGACTGCTCTCCCGGGCGGAGAAGGTCCAATGAGCCGCACATCCGAGTTCGCGTCCCGCTATGGTCGGAGAGCCCTGATCGTGGGAGCGTCCGAAGGGATAGGAGCCGCGTATGCAGAGGAGGCCGCCGCTCGAGGACTCGACCTGATTCTCGTTGCCCGCCGGGAGGAGAAGCTTCGCACGGTTGCCGACCGGATCCACCGGCAGTTCGGCGTGAAGGTCGATGCGTTCCCGGCCGACGTCGGAACCGCGGACGGGGTTCAGAAGATCCTTGAAATGTCCACGCAGACGGATATTGGCCTCCTCGTCTATAACGCGGCAATGGCGACTCCCGGAACGTTCGTGAACCGACCGGTTTCCGACCACCTGCGTGCAATCACGGTCAACTCCGCCAACATGCTGCAACTGGTTCACGCCTTTGCCGCGGCAATGCAGGGACGGGGACGGGGCGGAATTATCATCCTGTGCTCAATGGCAGGCTTTCAGGGGGCACCCGGAATTGCCACCTACGGCGCAACGAAGGCGTTCAATATCTCCCTCGCAGAAGCGCTCCATGAGGAGCTGAAACCGCGCGGCGTGGCAGTACTGGGATGCGTTGCCGGAGCAACCTCGACACCCGGATATGCGCAAACCATGGGTCCGCCACGAGGAAAGACCGGGGCGTCCGACCTGGACGATTCACGTGGGTACCCGTTCTGGGTCACCTCTCCGCGGACCGTTGCGCGTTCCGGGTTGAAACAGCTGGGCAGACGAGCTATCGTGGCAACCGGCGCAGTGAACAGGATTGCCGCATTCACCATGCGCCATTTTTTCTCACGGCAGTTTGCTGCGCGTCTCATGGCAAAGGCTTCGGGACTCATGGAATGAAAGAGGAGGGATAGATGGCATCACGTTTTGATTTTGGGCACATGGAATGGAAGTGGGTTCTTGTCAGTATCGTCATATTCCTCGTTGCTCAGGTGCTTTTCAGTGTGGTATTCGGGGTACTCGGCATATTGACCCTCGGGATTGGATTCATTCTCTTCGTCATTATCAAACCTGTTACGTATTTCGTCGGCGGATATCTGACCGGCCTGCTCTCCCCCGGAGTCACCCTTGCCGAGCCGGCCATTGGAGCAGTGGTCATTACGTTGCTCGGATCTCTTTTCGACATCTCGCGCATCCACCACGGGAGACTTGGCTGGGCAATTATCTCGAGCATCGTTGCATTCATTGTTGCCCTCATTGGCGCATCGTTTGGCGAACGTGCGCAGCGATCGCGAACCGTCTGATTTCGAGTCTCCGGGCCCGCAATGTTTCCCTCTCTTCCAAAAACTCACTACCTTTGTAGTGAGGAGAGCAACATGCGTTCGACAAACCCGGCAACCGAGCGAATCATTCAGGAATATGAACCATTTACTGCACGAACGATTGAATCGGTAGTAGAAAAGACCCAGGGTGCATTTCTATCCTGGCGGCACACCACACTGACTGAACGAGGCAGTCTCATGCACGGTGTTGCCGACGTACTTCGTAGCCGTGCCGGTGAGTTATCCCGGCTCATGACAGCTGAGATGGGCAAGCGGATAGCCGAATCACGGGCCGAGATCGAGAAATGTGCATGGGTGTGCGACTACTATGCAGACGAAGCGGCGCACATGCTCGCGGACGAGTTCATCGAAACCGATGCTGCGCAGAGCTACGTCCAGTTCGATCCGATCGGAATTGTCCTCGCCGTCATGCCATGGAACTTTCCCTTCTGGCAGGTATTTCGGTTTGCTGCTCCCGCCCTCATGGCCGGCAACGCAGGACTCCTCAAGCACGCCTCAAATGTGTCCGGTTGCGCGCTTGCAATCGAAGACGTGTTCCGCGGAGCTGGATTTCCGGATGCGTTGTTTTCCACGCTCCTCGTCTCTTCCGACCGGGTTGCAGATCTGATCGGCCACCCCTACATTCGCGCGGTGACGCTGACCGGCAGCGAGCCGGCAGGCTCCGCCGTGGCCGCTCGCGCCGGCAGTCTCATCAAGAAGACCGTGCTCGAGCTGGGAGGCTCCGACGCTTTTCTGGTGCTGGAAGACGCGGACGTTGACCGCTGTGTGGAAATGGCTGTTACCGCACGCATGATCAACTGCGGCCAGAGTTGTATTGCGGCGAAACGATTCATTGTTGCAGAGCCTGTTGCCGGTCAATTTACCGACGCAATGGTAGACCGGATGCGATCGCTCTCCATCGGAGATCCCATGAATGAATCGGTCCAGGTTGCACCTCTGGCCCGCGAGGATCTCCTCGCCGATCTCGATGATCAGGTCAGACGATCTGTGGCTCAGGGAGCACGGCTTGTCACCGGCGGGACCCGTCCGGACCGGCAGGGATACTATTACTCGCCAACCGTGCTTTCCGGTGTCGAACCGGGAATGGCCGCGTTCGATGAAGAGACTTTCGGTCCTCTCGCGGCAATCAGCGTTGTACGTGACTATAAACAGGGCATAGAGCTGGTGAACCAGTCACGTTTCGGTCTGGGCAGCGCGGTGTGGACAGAAGATATTGAGCGCGGAAGAGAGGCGGCGTCAGCTATTGAGGCGGGTGCAGTATTCGTGAACGGATTCACGAAGTCCGACCCGAGACTGCCATTCGGCGGAGTGAAAGCTTCCGGGTACGGCCGGGAGCTTTCTCATTTCGGCATTCGCGAGTTTGTAAACACGAAGTCAGTCTGGATTGGAAAATAGAAGAAGCTACGGGTTCACACAGGCCCGCAAACCGCGGGTCTGAAATCACAGAAGATCAATAGAAACTACGGTCACATCGTCGGCAAACTCATCTCCGTGTGCGCGTGACTTCGCCATCTCGATCAGCGCAGGAACGAGATATTCTTCGGCGAAGAGGGGCCGCAGCACGTCTTCCACCGTAGGAAGACCCAACGGTTCTCTTTCCGAAAGCTCTTCTTCCGGCACGGTACGTGAATCAAGCAGTTCGGCCAGACCATCCGTATAGAAGAGCACTCGATCGTGCGGTTGAAGCAGAAACTTCTTTTCTTCGTATTCGACCTCCGGACGGAATCCCATTCCCGGACCGTCGACGTGAACAGAGACAACCTCGTCTCTTCGCAGTATATGGAACGGCGGATTGCCTGCATTTGCTATTGTGAGAGTGGCCTCTTTTACATTGAGCAGGCACATTGTCATGGTAATAAGTACATCCGGAAGATTTCGGAGTTCGGCGCACAGTTGTGTATTTACCCAGCCGAGGAATCGGGAGAGCCCGCCGTCCCCGGATGAGATTGCATCCAGTGCGGCACCCGGGCTGATCAGCGTCTTCAGCACGAAAGTAAGGAATGCGGCTTTGACTCCGTGCCCTGCGACGTCCCCGATAAAGATAATGTGCCGGCTTTCGTCCAGCCGAAGCACGTCGTAGTAGTCCCCGCCTATTCCAAACTCGCTTCGGGGAATTGTCATGAAGGAATAGCGAACCTTTTCCGATGCCGGTGGATCGAATGCGAGCAGCGAACGCTGCAACTCCCCGGCCCAGCGAAGGTCATCACGCAACAGAATCTGGTTCCGTTCATGCTCTTCACGCATGATGTAGATGTCAAAGGCCTTGCGGACCTCCGTCAGCAGATACTGCCGATCCCATGGCTTCAGAATATACGAAAAGACTCCCGCCTTCACAGCCTTGATGATGTCTGAGGTATCGGTATAACCCGTGAGCAGCATCGTCATTATGTTTGGATTGGTCTCGTTAACCTTGAGAAGCAGGTCGCTTCCCGAAAGACCGGGCATCTTCAGATCGGAAATGATGATGGCAAAACTGCCGGGGTCCGAATGCACAATCTCCAGTGCCTCGTCGCCGGTTTCCGCAGTTACAATTTCCACGCCGTTTTCCAGAGTCCATGGGAAAAGCTCCCGGTGCAGCGAAGTAATTACGTTGGTCTCGTCATCAACGAGCAGTATTTTCTTACCCGGCAAAAGACGCCCCCCCCTGTGACGGAAACTACAACCGCACTCAAGAGGGTAATGTACGCAAAACCTGGTGTCAACAGAGCAACAATCCGGTAATTTTCGAACAAACGAATTATACTTGATGAGTGCAGGATACTTTTGCACATGGATAGAAGGTAAAAATATGGCTACCCACATAGTGCAGCTGAAATCTGTGGTCGTCGAACGGTTCAACGGGAAGCAGACAGGGCTTAGATTGCGACTCCATCGCGAACCGGACCACGATGATACGATCTACTTCGGTCTGACTGGTCACCTTGATGGAACAAATTCGGCCGGATTCACCTCGAGTGTGGTTGAGGTGATCGGCATGTATCCGCGCTTGCGCATCATTCTTTTCAATCTCCAATCCCTGAACTATATTGCATCCTCCGGAATCGGTGCATTCGTGAACATTCTCCTTCACGCAAAGACCAGCAATCTTCGCATGGGGCTCTATGGCCTCGGCCCAAACATTCGCTCGGTCTTCGAGCTTCTCGGGTTCATTGACTTTTTCTCAATCAGCGAATCACGGGACGTGGCGCTGGAGGCTGCCAGGGCGTCATTCCCGGATTCGGATAACATCCCGTCATGTCCTGCCTGCGGGGAAATGATTCTTCCGGATCATGGCACCGGATATCGCTGCCCTCGCTGCGGTTCCCGGTTCAGCGTTGATCAGGTCGCTTCACTTCACGCCCCACCCGGCAGCGCGGAGGATCGTCATGAGCTCAGGTGAAGCGGCGTCCGTTATGACGGGTACCGTGATGTTTGTGGATGACGAACGAAACATCATCCGCGCAATTGAAAGGGCATTCGGACACGGAGACATCAACATACTGACCGCAGTATCCGCGGAGAATGCGCTGGAGATCCTCGAACGGGAGCAGGTGGATATTGTTATCAGTGACTACCGAATGCCGCGCACGGACGGGTTGTCACTTCTTGCAAAAATCCGGGACCTCCATCCATCGGTCCACCGGATTGTTCTCAGTGGATACGTGGATGAACCGGAAATATTCAGATCTCTCAGCAGCGGTCTTGCAACAACTTTTTTTGCGAAGCCGTGGGACGAGAAGCAGATCAAGGATCGCATTCACCATATTCTCGAAATCCGCTCGGTGCTGCGTCATCATCGTCTGCTCAACCTTATCAATTCGGTACTCAGTCTGCCCACACTTCCGATGCTCTACCTGGAGCTTGTTGCGCAGATCGAGAATGATCGCGCGATTGATGAGATAGTCCGGACAGTTGAAAAGGACCCAACCGTTACAACAATGATTCTTCACGTTGCCAATTCCGCATTCTATGGCACTGCACGGGACCAACAGATTACCGGTCTGAAGGAGGCCATCCTGAATCTGGGACTCATCCAGGTCAAGGATATTGTTCTGGCCGTCTCGCTGATCAACAGGTCGGAATGGAATTCGAAGCAGCTCCAGTATATCGTTGAAATCTTTGTGCACTCTTTCTTGATGAACGCCTACCTGCCGAATATCCATCAGCGCCTGACCGGAGAAATCCTTCACCGTCAGTTCAGTTCCGTCGGACTCATCCATGACATTGGCAAGATTATTCTCCTGGAATACTTTCCCGAACGGTTCAAACAGATATGCAATGCAATGGGCCACGGGGGGTGCACCGGCTTTCGGGAAGCGGAGCTTTCGCTCGGTATGGAAGGCGGAACTCATTCTGAAATCGGGGCCTATTTTCTGGACTGGTGGAACATGCCGGATGTCCTGACTGAATGTACGTTGTTCCATCACGAACCGGAAAAGGCAACGAGCTATCCCGACGTGGTACGATCACTTGCGTACACGAACGAGCTCATGAATTTCCTGGCAGTTCATCGGCAAAAGGCGTCATTGGACCTTTCACGTTTCGTACGCCACTCCGTACCCGAAGAGTTTCTGGAAAGAGTTTCCGAGACCGTACGCCGCTCGGTAGATGAAAGCATCAAGGCGCTCCGGAGATCTCTCTCCAGGGAACAATGATGGATACCGGCCGACTCTTGAACTCCGTTCGAGCCGATGGATGTCTGGTACTGGACAGCGGGTCTGCTTACGGGGATGGAATCATACGGCTTCTCAAGTCCCACGCCTATGCCGTCGAACGCCCTCCGACCGCGGATGAAGCACTCCGGATGTACCACGCCACTATCTACCCCCTCGTCATAATAGAATGGGAGCTGGCCGACTTCGATGGCGGCTCGATTTGCCGCAGCATGCGGGATAATCCGGGAAGCGAGTATACAACTTTTGTCATGTTGACCGGGTCTGCGCGTCGAGCAACCATCGAGGGGGCTCTCCGTATCGGCGTGGATGAGTATCTCACGACGGCCATACCCGAAGAACTGCTGGACCTGCGCTTGCGGCTCACCGAGCAGCAAGCGAGAAACCGCGTAAACCGACTCATCGCCGAACGCACCCTCCGCGAAAGCGAAAGCAGATACCGAATGCTGTTCGAGGATTCGAAGGACATGGTCTACGCGACCCTGCCCGACGGCACAATAACCGATATCAACAGTGCGGGGGTGGACTTGCTTGGATGGCAAAATCGGGAGGAGCTCGTAGGCATCAACATCCGGACGCTGTACGACAGCGTCGAGGACCGCGCCTATTACGACAAGCAGATGAAACTCCTCAGTTATGTCAAAGACTTTGAACTGGTCCTGCGACGAAGCGATGGAACCCGCATCATCGTACTCGAGACATCCACGGCCATCCGTGAAGAGAACGGAGACGCAATCGAGTACCGCGGGATAATCAAGGACATCACTGAACGCATCCGCGCGGAGAAGGACCAGATGCGGCTCAACGTTCAGCTTACGGAAAGCAACCAGAAGCTGAAACTCACGCAATCGCGCCTCGTGCAACAGGAGAAACTGGCCTCTATCGGACAACTCGCCGCCGGCGTTGCCCACGAGATCAACAATCCGCTTGGATTCATCAAGAGCAATTTTGGAACCCTCGAGCGATACATGAATCAACTTTCGAGTTTCCTCAATGGTCTCCACGAATTGCGCTCAGGCATAGTCGAGCAGCTCGAGCGCGAGTTTCACGTCAGCGAGTCGATGGAGGACTCAAGCGCGATCTTCAGAGAATCACAGGAAGGTTTTGACCGCATCATATCCATAATCCGCGGCCTGCGCACCTTTGCACGGTCGGATGCCGAAGAGATTGACAGTCAATACGATTTGAATGCAGCAATAGAGAACGCTCTGACTATGACGAGAAATGAATGGAAGTATGTGGCCACGGTAGAGCAGGATCTCGGCCATATTCCGCGGATCGAATGCGCAGCCAATGCAATCAATCAGGTCTTGCTGAACCTTATTCTCAATGCCGGTCAGGCGCTGAAAAACGACGAACGGGACCGCCCAAAGCTTATTTCCATACGCTCGTGGTCGGAAAACGATTCCGTCTATTGCGAGATTCAGGATAACGGGCCAGGAATATCGGAGCAGAACATCCCTCGGATCTTTGATCCGTTCTTCACAACAAAACCGATGGGACAGGGAACCGGGCTCGGTTTGAGTATTTCGTTCGATACGATCGTGAACCGGCACTCCGGAGACATTTTCGTTAACAGCACTGAAGGCGAAGGCGCACGATTTACCGTGCGCCTTCCGCGGACCTTCACCCGATAGGCAAGGTCAGGACTCAGTTCACCTTCAATCCGGATAGATAGGTATCAATCTCCTGCTTCTTGCTGCTTTCCCGGCTCTTGAGGTTATCAACTCTTGTCGTAAGCTTCGATATCTGGTCTTCCTGAGAGCTCAATGTCGAAACATACCGGTTGTACAATCCGGAGGTCCGATCCAACGCCGCCATGTTCTCGCGTATCCGCTTCTGGTCGGTATAGATCTGCTGCAGCTGCCGCGAGGTCTCCGAAGATTCGCGCCGGATGGTTTCGAGCTCGCTCCGCAGAGTCATAAGCCGGGCAAGCGCCGTCTTGAGTTCCGTGCTCAACTCGGTTGAACGCGCATAGAATTCAAGCGTTCCCAGACCGGTCGAACTGAGCGCAACGGATTGTGACACTGTACGTTCTTCAGCAATGGTAAAAGTTCGGGAGGACGAAGGTTTGAGAGGAACGTCAAATCGGTAAAGGCTCCTGGTCTTCTCCGAAGCGGACGCGGGACTGGTCAGGATCCAGTTTGGATCCAGTGGATACTCGATGAGCAATGTCCGTGGTGAATCTCCATCATATCGAATAGTATATTCCCGTTCGCGTTTCAGTTTCCGGGAGACAACCAGAACGCCGTTTCCGATCTTCGCCGAAACAAATAGATCCGGTGATGATTTCGCAGTTGAGCTCACTTCCGTCTTCAAGTCCACCGAGTAGCTCAGCAGCCTCTCCGCGCCGGGTGCAAGATTTTCAATCCGCGCGTCTCCGGCGTATTGACCGTCTTCAAACACGGTGATGGGACCGGCATTCAACTCGAGGCCGGTGGAGTTTGTGAGTTGAAGTCCGTTCAATGGATGTCTTGCATCCACTCGATCGTTGTAGATCGCGACGCGCCGTCCATCTATCTTCTCGTTGACTATGGGAACCATAGCGGACTCCCGACGCCTGATAGTCACCGGTTCACGAATGCTGTACTGGAAAAACGAACCCGCCTCCCCCGCAAGCGCCGCGGACTCCACGCCCTGATCCAGGGCGAGGTTTTTGGGCGCAGCTTCCGATTCTCGAAACGCCTGCGCCCGCGAGGGTGCAGCAGATGGAGCAGGAGCGGATTTGGCGAGAGCCCCGGACCGGGACGAAAGGTCGCTCTCGTATGCCGGAGGAACGACGGCCTGGGACAGGCCGAGGGACACCTCGGGTCTCTTCAGATAGATGGGCGTATACAGATCCATGGTGAACGAAATGGGTTTTCCGGAAACCAGATTCAGCCGTACGTTACTCCAGTCCTGATCGGTCGTATTCTCAACCAGAGCCCACCCCTGCATGAAAAGACCGTTTTGATCAACGCTCAAGCGGTAGGAGGTCTTCCAGACAGGCGTCTCCTGGAGATAACCGATGACCAGGCGCCTGGATCCTGTCCCCGCGTACCGAACAACAATCTGTTTCTTGTCCTTGTTCCGGTTTGACGCAATTACGCCAAGGGCAAGCCGTATTTCCCGGTCTAACTCGGGGCGCAGAAATCGGATTGTGCGAATCTCGTTGAGCGACACGCTGCGGATTCCGGCCGCGGTATACAAATCGACAAACGGCTGCGTCTCCAGCCGCGTTCCCAGAGGCCGAGATTCGGCTCCGTCCGCTTGTGCAACAGTCCGCTCCTCAACGCCGAGAATGACGCCGGTAATGGATTCGGATGCCACCACTTCGACCCTTTCTCCTCGCAGCTCTCCTAAGATCTGCTGTACGCCGGGGCTGCCTGACAGGTCCACCGCAAAGGCGGCAAGGGCCCGGGAGAGTGGATCCTGTGGCGCGTAGTTCATACCAAGTATGGTCCCGCCGTCCAGATCCCTGAGAACCATGCTCTTCAGAAGATCGTTCATATCCGCAACATTCACCCGAAACTGGAGAGCACCGCTTCCCTGAACCCGGCCCTCTCGTTGGAAATAGCCGACTCCGCTGGAGAATAAACTGACAGAGCGAATAGGGACTTGATCAATTGAGATCGCATCCGGTACTGCCGATGGTTCTCCGGATCCGACTTCCTGAATTGCACCCTGGGCACACAGTGGCAGAGCAAAGAAGAAGAGCAACAGTGCCACCGATGGAGCGGTCGAGCTAATCGATGACTTTTTCATGAACATCATTATCCTGTGAACCAAGCAGATCGGCAATACGTCTGCCAAGGCGTTCGTTTTCAGCCCGAACCGAGGCGAGACCCGCAAGAATGTCGCGCGCGGTATCTGTATGCTGCTGGAGTTCCTGAAGCTGGCGAACAGTGGACACAAGTCTTTCCGAGAGCAATCCGAACGTCTCCCGGTATTTTCCGAAGACACCTTGCTGCTGTCCTGCGGAATGTTCAATATCCCGTGTTATTCCGACGAGCTGCCGACTGTTGTCCGTCATTGCCGTCAGCACCTCCAGATTCTGTTGCATTCCACTGCTCAGATCCTGAATGACCGGACGCGACAGCTCCGCGTGGTGATTCACTTCGAGCAGCGAATCGCCTGCCAGCCCGATCGTCTCCACCCCGCGGGATATGGCGGAGTTCATTCCGCGAATGAGTGTGGCAATTTCCTTCGTACGCGAGCTCGATTCATCCGAGAGCGCACGGACCTCATCCGCTACAACCGAGAACCCTCTGCCCGCAGCACCTGCGTGCGCGGCCTCTATGGATGCGTTCATTGCAAGGATGTTCGTCTGCGCACCAATTCGCTGAATGGTCTGATTAACCGAAGATAACCTGCGCTGATAGTCCTTGAGCTCGTCAATTACCCCCACCAGTGCGGCAACGTTCTCTCTGCCCTTTTCCGCCGACTCCGCAAGGACCATATTGGTTTCGCTTGCCGACTTCAGCCGTTCGCTCATTGATCGGAGATCGGATGCAATTCGCTCCTCGGCATCCGATGATTTTCCAACAAGGTCGCTTTGCGTCTTCATGTGTCCAGCAATGAGTTGAACCGATTCGTCAAGATTGCCGAGCTCCTCCCGGCTTCCCGTAACAGCGTCGGCAAGGGCATGGTACCCTCCGGAGACCGAAGAAACACGGGCAGTGTAGGACTCGACGATCTCGGAGATGCGGTCCAGATGCTCGCCGACCACCTGTTGGGCGCGATCCACCTGCACACGAGTCTCGTCAACGCGGTGAAGCGTGTCTCGCGCGGATGCGAGAGCGCTCTCGCTCCGTCTCCCTTCGCTGATCGCTTTTCGCAGGAGCGAATCCTGAACGGTACTCAGAACGTAGATGATGGCGCCGGAAAAGAGATAGACAACCGCGAAGAGTGGTATACGATGAATGAGATCCGGGTTTTTCGAAAGCACGATGGTCGGCAGGAGAAATACGAATGCGGCAACCGTCACAATAACAGCAAACCGTGGAGTAATGAGTATGCCGGTGGGCATGAGCACGATAATGGTAAGACCGACAACGCTGATGAGCACCGTCGAGAGGGTCCCGCCGGACGAATGACTTGCCCACGCGACCACATCGATAATGATGAGACACGCCGAGAAGAATACGGCGTTCCCCGTCCGTTCCATCCCCCCGCGCACAAGGATAAGACTGCCCAGGCAGGCAATTAGTGCCGCAGAAGCACCGATACCGGCAAATCGGTTGTGTACAAGGAAAAAGAAAACCGGCACCAGTGCAAGGAGCGCCGCGCCGAGCACTCCAATGAAGGCAAGGCTGATGCGTCGAATCCTGCTCTTGAGATACTCCTCCACCCCCATTTCCAGCCCTTCCATGAGTCCCCCCGTATCGCTTCAGTTGCTCACAGTCTCGTTCGGATTCAGGCCGTTTTCAAGCCCTCCTTCCGTCTGCCGTGTGCTGCACCTTCTATTTATCGGCCAGGCGGAGTCCGAAGCGAATACGCCTTCTGGGTTTTCAGGTTACACCGAAAGGATCCGGTCAACGCGGCGGT
>CAZKMA010000004.1:63454-97080 GCA_964553615.1 uncultured Spirochaetales bacterium
GCGGCGGTTAGTCCGCTACAGAGGTTAGTCCGCAAGCCCCGGTTGAAGCCCGAGCCGGCTGTTCCATTCCCGGGCCGTCCTGCGAAGCTGTTCAATGCCCAACCGGGCAGCGTAGTCAAAGTTCCGCACGTCCATGCGACGTGTGGCAAGACGAATCCCGATTCCCTCGAGCGACTGATGGTACTTGGCACTCATTGGATACATGACCCTCTCCGCAAGGGAAGCAACGCTGAGAAAATCCTGGAGCCTGGACGCTTCGGCAGGCTCACGTTCCCAGTTTTCACATAGCCAGACGTAGAGCTCGGGGTGGAAATTGGCCATTACACCGCTGAATCCGGCCGCTCCGGCCTGGAGAGAACCGAGCAGCGTTGCCGAGTTGGCATTAAACAGCTTCAACCCGCTTCGTTCGACCGCCCCTATCTTGTCCTGTATCTGCTCGAGATTGCAGCAGGTATCCTTGAGGAATCGGAACCTTTCCTGACCGGCTATCCATCGCAGAAGATCGGGTGTTAACAATCGCTTGTACGGGAAAGGGCACTCGTAGAAACCCAGAAGAATGGAATCCGGGATCCGGGACATGAGGAGATCGAGATTTCGTTTCCATACCTCATCATCCTCGTCGGGTCCCGCAAATCTGTTGGTAACAAGAACAACCGCATCCACCCCGGTATCCGCCATCCGACGGACTTCGTCCGCCTGATCAGCCGGAGACTCCGATACGTGACCGGAAGCGATGACCGGGACCCGTCCATCTGCGAACTCGACCACCCGTCCGGCGAGTTCGACTCTTTCATTGAGAGACATCTGAAACATTTCGCTTGACTGACAGACCGCGAACAGGCCCGCCACCCTGCGAGATACATACCACTCGACCATCGACTCCAGCGCCTTGTAGTCAATGTCATTCTGGTCCGTGAATGGCGTTATCATTGTCGGCCATACACCGTCTGCTATCTGTCCTGTCATCGTCGACTCCAGAGAGTGAGATTTATGTGCACTATTCACATATAGAAATGCCGTTCCGCATTCTACGGTAGAGATTCCGGGAGGGACTGTCAATCGGAGTTGAGCCCTCTTTACGAGCGACCACCGCGAGGTGTATAAATAACTGTGTTATACGCATATACTCTCGATGACATTCAGGATGCCGCCAAGAACTACCCTATGACGCTGCTGTACTTTACCCGGCCGGACTGCGAGGATTGCATCGCGTTGCAGCCGAAAATAGAGCGCATGGTGAACCAGCATCCCAAAATGGGCAGTCTGGTGGTGGATCTGGAGCGAATACCGATGGCGGCAAGCCGTTTTTCAGTCTACGCACTGCCCGGCGTAATGCTCTACGTCGGCGGAAAGCCGGTTATGAGCGTGGTACAGCACATCGATATGGCTCAGCTCGACGCTCACGTATCCGGTTTCTACCGACAGCACTTCTTTCCTGAGTAAAGCACGGCGGTACGACGGGCCTTTCTTTTCACCTCAGTTACAGGTGGGTTCTCAGTTTCAGTTCGACCGGGGAAGGGTTCAGGTACACCTGTGATGCCAGATATGACTTGCCATACTTCCGGACATAGTGATTTATGAGCGTAATGGGGACAATAAGCGGATGGGTGCCTGTCCGGTATTGGTCCACGATCGCCGCGAGCTCCTGCCGCTCGTCCGCTGAAAGGTCGTTCTTGAAATAACCCGCCATGTGTTGCAGCACGTTCGAGTGCTTCCTGGCTGTCGGCAGCAAACGGAGCGCGTCAAGCAGCATCTGCTCGTATTGCCGGTACACATCTTCCGCCTCGTGTTCAGCCGCTCCCGCAACAAGCCTCCCCATTTCGCGATAATGCCGTACGCTGTGCGCCATGATGAGCAGTTTGTGCGATGTATGAAAGCCGATAAGTTCCCGCACCCGTTTCCCGCGGCGCAGTGAGTCGCGAAATCGCTTCAGAACAAAAATCTGTTCCACGAAGTTTTCGCGAAGCCCCGGATCCTCGAGCCTTCCATCCTCTTCCACAGGGATCAGGGGGTAACGCTGCATGAACATCCGGGCAAAGATTCCCACCCCGGTTTTCCGCGGCGCCCCCGAGCTCCGTCCAGCGGAAGAGTACACCTTGACCCGCTCCATTCCGCTCGACGGAGACTTGCTCTTGAATATGAAACCGCACAGATCCTCTCCCGCGAGTTCATCGAGCCTCTTCTCCGCCCATCGCTCCATTCGTTCGGTAAAATCTGTCCCGCTATCAATACCGACCAGACGGGCCGCTTCCGGCCTTGCACTGTCCCCGACAAGACGCATGGCCTCTCGCGGTACAGTCAAACCGCACTCGACCTCGGGACAGACGTGTACGTAGGTGACGTACTTCCCGAGCGTCTTTACCAGGAAACCGTCGTACTTGTGGCCGCCATCATACCGGACCGGCATTCCCAGCAAGCAGCTACTGATGCCGATTTTCATTTTCATCCACCATCCTCAGGCTGACTTGATCTTCCCCCGGCAACAAATTGTATAATTGCATATCCCGGAGGAACAATGAACCACTCACCACGATCCTTCCTGACCACGCTCGGGGTCCTTGCCACCCTGTCTGTCCTCGTCGGCTCGTGCGGAAGCGCGGGGAATCCTTCCAGCGGAGAGCTGTCCCGGCACTTCGGAGATGATATGCCCGAGGCGTTGCATATGTCTCTGAAAAAAGCTGCAGACTACGGCAGCTCCACAATCAACTATTTCTCTCTTTCCAGCTTTGACGCCTCCGCATTCTCCGGGAATGAATCCAATGAACCCCTTGCAGTTGAAGATTTCGGTCCGGTCGGAGAGTTGCCCGTCGAAATTCGCCGTCCGACGGTATTTGTTGCGTTTACACAACCCGTTGTTCCCCTCGGCAAGCTCGGCGAACCGCTTTCACGTTCGCCCGTCATGGACATTTCACCGGCCGTCCCCGGCCATTTTCGCTGGTACGGCTCACGCCTCCTTGCCTTTGAACCTGACGAACCGCTCACATCTCAACGTCGGTACACGGTAACCGTGTCGACAGACGTTACGTCGCTCGGAGGAAAAAAACTCGGCTCTCCATTCACCTTCTCGTTCTTCAGCGAGTACCTGAACTTCGCCTCAGTTGATCCGGGCCTTCCGGGGGAGGGTCGGATAATCGACCCCTCGGATGTTCCGCTCCCGGAAGCACATCACATCACTGTCTCCTTCACTGCTCCGGTGGACATGCAGTTCGTGAAGCAGTTTCTCTCAGTGAGCGCAGGAGGAACAGACTTTCCCTTCTCGGTTCACCGACCGGACTCTGCTGGGGCAAAGACCGATCCAGCATACGTTCAACGGACGGTCATCCTGGAAATCCCGGGGACGCTTCCTGAAGACACGAATGTTGATGTTGCCCTCGGAGCAGGAGCGTCTTCGGCAGCCAACAACCTTGGCAGGCCGAGCGCAGTCTCCCGCTCGTTTCATACCATTACTCCGTTCGTCTACAAGGACTACTCCTCCTACAACTATTCGTTTCCGCGAACGACCGAAGGCAATTCGAACCCCGTCTATCTCGAGTTCTCTCACCCGGTGGATCCGAAGAACATAGCCGACCACCTTACTCTCAGCATCCCCTCCGTCGAACTCGCCGGTCATGTCGACGTCTGGGAGAATACCGTTCGACTGAACGGGCTGCGGGTTCCATACGAATCCACGTATACGGTACGAGTCGACAAAGGACTGAAGGACATCTACGGGAGAGAGCTTGGTGTAACGAGGATTGTCAATGTTGAGGTTCCCGCGGCGAGTAGCTATGCGTATTTCCCGAACACGGGGACCCGCATGCTCGAAGCGCAGTATCCTCCAAAAATAATCTTTGAATACCAGAACATTAGAGACGGCGTATGGAAGGCAGATGCAATAGAGGACCCGTACACGAGCTTCGCTGAAGGCGAACTGCAGCCGTACGATTTCTCCAGCCTGCAACCGAACACGAAGCACTACGAGGTGCTCGACCTGGCTCCCTGGCTTAATGCAGATGGGAAGGGGTTTGCAGGATTCTCCTGGAATTTTTCCGCGCCGAACAAGAAGGGAATCAGGAATAAGTGGCGACAACGAAACCTTCAGCTTGAAGTGACTGACCTGGGAGTGACAACCCGATACGCGTACAACCGTGTGCTGGTCTGGGTAAACTCCCTGGCCACCGGGAAACCGGTTGCCGGCGCAACGGTGCTGCTCAAGAACGGGTTGAAGCCAGTGTTTGAAGCAGTCACGGATTCACAGGGATTTGCGCTCTTTCCACTCAAGGACGGAGAGTTTTCGGCGGCATTTTCCTCCGGCACCACAGGAAGCGTATATGGGCGGGACGCCGACCATCTCCGAATCGAGGTAGTAGCCGGGAGCGACCGAGTGGATTTCGTCCCCAACCGCTCGCATAATCAATACCGGTTTGGGATTTATGGCTCGGTGGACCCGGTGAACATAGAACACCCCCGCATGGAGACATTCATCTTCACCGATCGTGGTCTGTACAAACCGGGAGAGAACCTCACCTTCCGGGGAATCGACCGGACCTGGTCCGCAGGGAAGTATTCCATATATCAGGGCCCCTATTCCATCGTTTTGAGGGAATACACGTACCGGTCAAAACCGTTCGCCACAATCACCGGCATCACTTCGGAGTCCGGCGGCTTCCACGGTACATTCACCGTTCCGGAAAATCTCAAACCCGGCACGTACCGCATCGAATACCGGCGAACTGCCGATGAGAAGGACTCCGGCAATGCGACCGAGGGAACCTCATTTCAGGTCGCGAATTTCCGGCGCGCGGCATTCCAGGTGGACATTGCCCGACCTGAACGCACCTATGTGGCAGGCGATGAAATCTCTTTCGGCATAAAAGCACGTTACCTCTCCGGAGGGACGCTCGGTTCTGCGGAATACTCCTACTCCTTCAGTCGTCAGCCGGCATCCTACACGCCACCCGGTACTGAGTGGGCAGGCTGGATCTTCGGACCCGAAGCGTGGAGCAATCCTCAGGTGCTCACCTCCGGCAACGGCATGCTCGGCGCGAATGGAGAGACGCAACTCAAGCAGCTCGCCGCCGCGGATGGTGTCCAGGGCAAGCCTTACCGATACGTTGCCGAAGCACGGGTCCAGGATGTGAGCAGACAGGAAATTGCCGCAAGCAGTTCCGTCCTTGTTCACCCTGCCGCGTTCTACGTGGGCGCGCGCCTCAAAGGGGCAACAAAAGGTTGGTGGTCGCCATTTGTTCCGGCAGGAACCCGGGCGACAGCCGAATACGCGCTGGTTACCATTGACGGCAAACCCTATCACCCCGAAGGGAAAACGGGACCTGCCGCCGGCGACCGGCAGCTCGCGATAACGCTTGTGCGGCACACCTGGAAAGTTGCGCAGCAACGGGGAGTGTATGGGAGGATCAACACCCGGTACGAACAGGTTGATGAAATTGTCCAGGAAGAGAAGCTCTCCTCCGCCGACGGGAAGGGCACGTACAGTTTCACTCCATCCGATGCAGGACGATACACGCTTCGGTTTCGAACTTCCGATCGCGCCGGAAACGGTGCGGCGACCGAGATCTCATTCTACGCAACCGGATCGAGCTGGGTTCGATGGGGACTCGAGAACAGCACCGAAATCAATATCATCCCCGATCGAAAAACGTACGAAGTTGGAGACACCGCCCACCTTCTTGTTCAGTCCCCGGTTCCAGATGGACGCTACCTGGTAACTCTTGAACGGGAAGGAATTTTCGAAGAGCGCATAGTGGAGCTGAAAGGCTCTGCCAACGTTATCGACATACCGATAATCGATGCACATGTGCCGGTCCTCTACGTGGCTGTCGCCTCGTTCAGCAAGCGGGGAGCGCCACCTGCGTCCTATTTCGAACCCGACCTCGGAAAGCCGAAACTCTACTTCGGTCTGCATGCACTCAAGATTTCCACACGCACCCGCAACCTGAAAGCAGAGATTCTTCCGGATCGTGCGGTCTATTCCCCCGGGTCGCAGGCAAATGTGCAAATCAGAGTTACCGATAACGGGAAACCGGTGGAGGGCGCCGAGGTGACCTTCCTCGCCGTCGACCGCGGCGTTCTCGACCTCATTGACTACCACGTACCGGATCCGGTCTCGTTCTTCTACGATGAGTCGAAGTTTCCTCTCGGAGTAATGGGCGCGGACACTCGTTCGCTCCTGATCGATCCGGTGACATACGAAATGAAGGATCTTCCCGGAGGCGATGCCTCAGAGGGGAAACTTGGCAGGAGGAAGGATTTTACCCCGCTTGCGGTCTTTGAACCTTACCTGAAGACGGATTCGAATGGGGTTGCATCCGCGCATTTCAAACTTCCGGATACCCTCACGACCTATCGAGCCACCGCGCTGATCGTGAACCTCAACCGTTTCGGCATACAGGAGCGGGAGATCATGGTCCAGAATCCGTTGAACGCGCGGACATCCTTGCCGCGCAGACTCAGACTCCGTGATACCGCACGCGCGAGCGTTATTCTGACCAATCTCACCACCGAGGATCAACGAGTTACCGTGAGCATTGACCCGGGGATCCTCACGCTGAACGGAAAATCGGAAAAGCAGGTAACCGTTCCCGCATCCGGGAGTCTTGCCGTGCCCTTTACAATCGAAGCTGCTGCACAGACAGTTACCGGCAGTCCTTCCGGCCCATCGGCATTGAGCTGGACCGCCCATCTGGTATTCACTATCCGGTCCGCAGTTCTTTCCGAACAGATCGAGGATCAACTCGTTGTCGAGCGTTCACTCACCGAGGAAGCGTTCACTGTCACCGGTCAGACCAACCGCGGAGCAACCGGTGACCTGATTGCCCGGGAAAGAGCGACTGTTGCAGACTCTTTTGCAGAGGAGGGGCTCGTAATTCCAGAGTCCATTGCACCGGGCTCTGGATCGCTCTCCCTGCGTGTGAACTCCAGCCGCCTTGCCAACCTCGGCGAGGCAATACGGTACCTTGCAGACTACCCGTTCAACGAATACCTGGATAACCGGCTCAACCGCATTATTCCGCAGATACTATTCGGAGATTCTCTTTCTGCCCTCTATGCCGATGCCGGGACAGCGTACAATTCCGATTTTGTCGGCAAGTTCTTCTCCGCGGCTTCCCGTTACCAGCTTCCGGACGGGGGCTTTTCCTACTCCCCTGAGTACCGCCCCGATGTCTCCAGTCCATACATGTCAATCCGAATGGCGCACGTTCTGGCGCTTGCCGCTGAACGCGGAATCAAGGTCGATGACACCATCGACGCACGGTTGCTCCTCCGCTACCTCGCCGGCCTGTACAACAAGCGCGTAACCACCTACACGAAGATCTACGCGCTCTACGTTCAGGCATTATTCGGCAGGCACGTTGAATTGTATCTGAATGCAATGCAGCAGAAAGGGGACTCTATTGGCATGTCCGGCTATGGCATGCTCGGCCTGGCGTTTGCTGCATTGAACATGGATCGGGAAGCGCATGCAATGCTCGACCGTATGATGCAGTTTGTGCGTGTGGGGACCCGATCCATAGATCTCACGCAGACATACGAATCGCGGGACTATTTCGATTCCGGTGTTCAGAGTCTCGCACTCCTGCAGATGCTTTCGGATACGCTGAATTCAAAATCCGATATGGGAGAGAGAATTGCTTCCACTCTGCTCCAGCGACAGCGGCACGGGCGCTGGGTAAACACCACCGATACTGTATGGGCGCTCATTGCATACGCGCAAATCCTCGGAAGAGAGAGCGGAACCGGCACCGACTTTCGCCTTCATGCTTCTGTCGACAATCAGGAACTGATGAATCAACTCTTCTCCGGAATTTCCCGCGGATCAATTACGCACGTCTATCCACTCTCGGCTCCGCCGCTATCCGGTTTGAAACGGAATGCGCTCCATGCGCTCAGATTCGAAAAGTCGGGCACCGGAATAGCGTACTACGACGCAACCATACGCTATGCGCTTCCGTCGGAGGTTGTGCTCCCGCGCGACGAAGGCTTCAGTGTCTTCACCGAGGTTACGGATCTTGCCGGGGCGCGGGTCGACGTTGGAAATCTATCCGCCGGAACTACCTATCGCATGCGTGTCGTTGTGTCCACACCGAAGGCACGCACCATGGTGGCTCTCCGAGTCCCTGTTGCTTCCGGCGCAGAGGTGCTCGACGCGTCGTTTGTCACGACAGGCATGTACCGCGAAGCAGGTGGCGTCAACCGACGGAGCTGGACCCGGGAAACAGTATATGGTGAACAGCTGACCTCAGGGGCGGAGGGAACTCTGACCGTTACCCCCTTCGGCGTCTTCGGCGAAGTGTTCGATCCGATCCAGCATATCATGGATAACGAGGTGCGATATTTCTTCGATGACTTCTATTCAGGGAAACAGGAGGTGCAGTTCCTCTTCCGCACCACTACGCCCGGGATCTTCCCCACACCTCCTGCCGTTGCCAGCTGCATGTACGAACCCGAAGTATTCGGACGGAGCGGCGGTTCGTTGTTCGTGATCAGAGACCGCCCATGAAAAACCGGCGCCTCCTGCGGTACTTCTGGTTCGCCCCGGCGGTTCTTGCCATCTGGGTCGGCGTGATGCATCTTCCGTATCCTGATCTTGAACGATTCCTGCACGCTCCCTACAGCCTTGAGCTTCAGGATCGGAACGGTGTTCCACTGAAGGTCCTCTCTCTGCGGGACGGACTCAAGCGGGAGTACGTTCCCCTTGACCACGTTCCGCCGTACGTGGTGGATATTCTCCTGCGCAGCGAAGATAGCCGATTCTTCTTCCACCCGGGAATAGATCCCGCCTCCCTCGCGCGCGCCGCGCTGCAGTATGCGGCAACCGGCAATTTCATATCCGGAGCCTCGACAATCTCGATGCAACTCGCGCGTCTTGTTTCGCCCGAGGATTCTGCAAGGAGCCAGGGGCTGTGGGGGAAAGCCCGGGAAATGGTAAACGCACTTCGACTGGAGGCTCACCTCCCCAAGAGACGAATCCTCGAGCTCTGGTTGAACAGCATCCCTTTCGGACGAAACAGCATCGGGATCCGCAGCGCAGCGAAGATCTACTTCGGTGGGGACCTCGCGGAGTTGAGCCCGGAAGAGTCAATCCTGCTCGCCGTCATCCCGAGGAGCCCGTCCCGCTACGACCCACATGAAAATCCACGGGCCGCTTCCGCCGAGGCAATGGTCCTTGCACGACGGCTCGGGTTGAAGATGCAACCGGAGGCCGTCGAGGATGCAGCCGAAGCTTCCGCCGGTCGGGCCGCTTTATACCTGTGGCCGGCGGAAACACCGCATTTCGTCGCCGAAATCTCTCAGCTTGTTCCCGACGCGCTGCTTGCCAGCGGCCTTCCGATCCGCACCACCATCGACATTGAAACTCAGCACTCGCTCGAGGCGTCGCTGCGGGCACGAGTTTCCGGAGCCCGCAGCAACCGAATCTCAAACGGTGCAGGCCTTGTCATTGACAACAGGAGCGGTGAAATTCGTGCATGGGTCGGATCGGTCGATTTCTCGGACATTCCAAATTCGGGCCAGATCGACGGCGTACTCATCCGACGACAGCCCGGATCGGCCATCAAACCATATCTGTACGCCCTTGCACTGGAAAACGGATTTACTCCCGCCTCTATCCTTCCGGACATCCCCATGGAGTTCGGCAGCAGTGAAATCTACACTCCGGAAAACTTCAACGGCAGATTCAACGGCCCGGTCCGTCTGCGGACGGCTCTGGCATCTTCTCTGAACGTACCGGCGGTCTACACCCTCACGCGCATCGGAGTAGGGAATTTTGCACGGCGACTGGACGAGCTCGGATTCGTATCTCTGCGCGGTCAGGCCGAATCGGTCGGCACCGGTCTGGCACTTGGGAATGCGGAGGTGACCCTCTACGAGATGGTCAGGGCTTTCTCCGTCTTCCCGCGCAACGGCACCCCGCTGGTGTACCAATGGAACGGTGAAGGCTCGAGCCGCGACATTCTGACGGGGGATAGCCCGAAAGAGCATCCTGTCGGTCTCCCGCTTTTTTCGCCCGCGGTTTCCGGCCTCATCCGCAGCATCCTTTCCGACCATGTCGAACGGGTGACCGGATTCGGGACTCGAAGCATTCTTGATACGCCATACGAGGCCATGTTCAAGACCGGCACATCCAATCAGTTCAACAATATCTGGGCAATCGGCGCAACATCGCGGCACACCGTGGGGGTATGGATGGGCAACTTCTCGGGAGCTACCGTCATCGGCAAGCCCGGGAGCTCTCTTCCCGCGGCAGTTGTAGTGGAGATGCTTTCCCTCATCTCCCGGCCCAATGAGAAGTTGCCGCCCATGGAAGGCGTTCACGGAGTGGATATTTGTGCACTCTCGGGCGGTCTGGCAACTCCATACTGCCCTGCAACGGTACGAGAATATGTGCCTGTGGGGTTTTCGCCGGAGACGTGCATCTGGCATACTGGATTCGGTACGCCGGTTTCATATCCGCCGCAATTCCAGAGTTGGGCTCAGAGAAGGGACATCATCCGCGGCGCGTCCGATTCCGGTTGGACCGGAAACGGCGGAACTCCGGAGCTCGTCCACCCTCAGGACGGTTCAGTCTTCTACTACGATCAATCCGTGAGGGCCGACGAACAGGCCATACGTGTGGAGGCGACCTCCCGCGACGGACGGCCAATCTCGATTCGCATGGACGACGCATTCATCGCCGAGGGTACGTCTCCGCTTGTGGTCTACGTGCCGGTGCGCCGCGGCAGACATGAGCTCGAACTGTCTCAGGATCGTGCCGCGGTACGCGCACGTTTCACGGTCAAGTAGGCCGACGTCGACCAAAATACATCAGGAAGGAACTTCTCCATGCCGCTCGACCGCCTCATTACACGGATCAACCCTCGTCGGATATTTGAAACCTACTCCGGACTCCCGCGTGATATCTATGTCCTCTTCGTCGCCCGTGTGGTAAACAGCATGGGAAGTTTCGTTTTCCCGTTCCTGACTCTTCTCCTGACGAAACGGTTGGGCCTGTCCCCGGCCGAGGCCGGTATAGTATTGCTCGTTTCGAGCGTTACCTTCGTTCCCGGTTCGCTGATCGGTGGAAGACTCGCCGACCGTGTCGGCCGCAAGAAGGTGCTCGTTGTAGCCTCTCTTTCTGCAGCCGCACTGTTCGTACCGTGTGCCTTTCTCGGCAATTCCCCGCTGGTCGCGGTCTTCATAATAGGAGCCGACTTTTTCTCCGGTATGACCAATCCCGCAATCAACGCGCTCCTTGTCGATCGCACACATCCCGATCGACGTCAGGCAGCTTTCTCACTTCTTTACCTTGGCCACAATATGGGTTTCGCGGTGGGACCCATTCTGGCAGGGTTTCTCTTCAATCATGCAATGCCCCTGCTCTTCCTTGGCGACGCCGCAACGACCATCATTGCAATGGCGCTGGTCATTGTTTTCGTGCAGGAGTCGAAGCCGGACCGCGAGGAGATGGAACGGGCAGGACGGATAAATCCCCATGAGCTACCCGAGACGGGCGGTCTCCTGGGGGTGCTCATTCGCCGACCGTTCCTTGTCGCATTCATGGTGCTGGTCATGATCCTCAATTTCGTCTATTCCCAGGTAACCTTCGCCCTCCCGATCCAGTTCACCAACGTGTTCGCCGATCAGGGACCCGTCTTCTACGGCATCATCATGACCACGAACGCGATCGTTGTCACAACGCTTACCACTCCGATCATTGCACTGACACGGCGTATTCGCCCGGTACACAACCTGATAATCGTCGGCCTGCTCTACACGCTTGGTTTTGGAATGGTCCGATTCATACACACGTTGCCGCTCTTCATCATCTCAACGGTCATCTGGACTGTCGGGGAGGTCATCGGTGCAACAAACATCAACGTCTACGTTGCTAACCACACACCGGCGTCCCATCGCGGAAGAATGAACTCGGTAGTGCCAATTCTCATGGGGGCGGGCTTTGCGCTGGGCCCAATGCTGGTTGGAATATTCATGGAACACAACCCTGCCGAGACTGTCTGGACGCTTGAAGCGGCTCTTGCCGTAATCGGCACCGCAGCGCTGTTCGTCCTGGCAATTACGGAGCGGCGGCACAGAATTGCGGCGAAGGAGATCAACGCAGCTCCCGCAGAAACGGAGGACGGCTAAAAAAAGGCACCGCCACAGGCGCGGTGCCGATATTTACTCTCTGCCTATCGACCGGTATCGCTCGACTTGGCCCAGAGATTGATTCCACTCTCGACCGCATGCTTGTCGATCTCCGTGAGCTCTGCCGGAGAAAACTCCAGGTTCCCGATAGCAGCGACGTTTTCCTCGATCTGCTGCACACTGCTCGCGCCTATCAGCACCGAAGTCACGCGTGGATCGCGCAGACACCACGCGAGCGCCATCTGCGCAAGCGATTGACCGCGACGCCCCGCAATATCGTTCAACTTTCTGATACGCTCTATATTTTCAGGGGTCAGGAGCTTCCTGCTGAGCGCGGTGCCCTCGGTTGCCGCCCGCGATCCGGCAGGAACACCGTTCAGGTACTTGTCCGACAGCATGCCCTGCGCGAGCGGCGAGAACGCGATGCTTCCAACTCCCTCATCCTCGAGGACCGGGAGAAGATCACCCTCTACCCATCGATTCAACATTGAGTAGGAGGGCTGATGGATGACGAGCGGTGTTCCCATCTCCCGAAGAATGCGTGCCGCCTCCTTCGTCTTCTTTCCAGAATAGGAGGAGATGCCAACATACAGAGCCTTTCCCTGACGGACTGCGGTGTCAAGCGCGCCAAGGGTCTCCTCGAGCGGTGTGTCCGGGTCGAAACGATGGGAATAGAAGATATCCACGTACTCGAGACCCATTCGCTTCAGGCTCTGATCCAGACTCGCCAGGAGGTATTTTCTGCTGCCCAGGTCTCCATACGGACCCGGCCACATGTAGTAACCTGCCTTCGTGGAGACAATGAGCTCATCACGATACGGACGAAGATCCTGCTTCAATATCTTGCCGAAGTTCTCCTCCGCCGATCCCGGAGGCGGCCCGTAGTTATTCGCCAGATCGAAATGCGTAACACCCAGATCGAAGGCGCGGTGAATCATCGCTCGCCCCGTCTCAAGCGCGTTCACACCCCCGAAATTGTGCCACAAGCCCAGCGAAACGAGCGGCAGATGCAGTCCGCTCCTCCCACTCCGCTTGTACACCATGGACTTGTACCGTTTTTCCGCGGCAACGTATGACACTCATGCGCCTCCTGCTGTTTTCTTATCAAGAAAAAGTACGCATATGGCGGGGCTCCGGTCAACCCACCCTTCGGTTTCCAGCTGGCTTTATAATCGTCGCATTGACATTTTCTTATTTCGGTATTAGAATACCTCTATACTACATTATGGCACAAATGATACAGCTTTCAGAGGCAGCTTCAATCGCACTTCACAGCGTGGCCTACATCGCACGCGCTCCCGGGGATCTGTTCACCGCAAAGGAGATTGCACGAAGTTCGGGTGCGTCTGAGAATCATATCGCCAAAGTGCTGCAGAGACTCGTGAAGGCCGGGATTCTTCGGTCCATACGTGGTCCGCACGGCGGATTCGCCCTGCAGCGCGCGAAAGAAGAGATTACCTTTCTTGAGATATACGAAGCCATTGAGGGAAAGGTTACCGCGAGTCCCTGCCCGCTTCACCGCGGCACGTGCCCGTTCGAACGGTGCATGTTCGGTGGACTTCTGACCAGGGTGAACAACGAAATTGTCCAGTATTTTGGCAGCAAGAAAATTTCCGACTTCGTATGAAGTCGGCGGAGGATATATGACTGACATCAAGGAACGGATCAAGACGGTTCTGCGGGATGTGCGCACACAGGACGATGCGCGCATGCCTCCGGAAAAACGGCAGGCAATAAAGCACCTCCTGGCCCACGCAAGTCCGGCAATGATTGCGGCGGCGGAACAGGAACTGGTTGCAGAAGGATTCACCATTCAGGATCTTACCTCGGCATGTGATGTTCACCTGGAGCTCTTCCGCGAAGCAGCAGCCGAATCCAGCCTCGATCTTCCCGAAGATCACCCGTTATCGCGGTTTGAACACGACCACCGTGTCATACTTCGAACCCTCGAGAAGCTTCGTGAGGCGATAGCGCTCGCCCGTACACGGGAAAACCTTCAGGAGGCGTCTGGAGATCGGGATACCATGAGAAAGTGTGTTGATCTTCTCCTCGCCGCGGAAAACCACAATGTCCGTCAGGAAAATACACTCTTCCCCATGCTCGAGCGTTATGGAATTGAACAGCCGCCGGCCATCATGTGGCAGGAACATACAGACATGAGAGAAGACAAGAAACGACTCGTCGCGATCGTTGAGGAAGATGGTGACCTTTCCGTTCACCTGGAAAAATTGGATCAGCTTGCGATTCTTCTTACTGAGAAATTCGCCATGCACAGTCAGAAGGAGCAACGGATTCTCTACCCTGCCGCAGTTGAGCTCTTCTCCGAGAGTGAATGGCAGGACATCAAAGAAGAATGTGACAATCTGGGTTACTTCACGGATACATTCAACGAAGGAATAGAAACGCCATGAATATTGACGCAATGACTATGGAAACAATCGAAGCAGTGTTCGACTCAATCAATGTCGATATCTCGTTCGTGGATGCGAACGACAGGGTCACCTACTTCAATACGCCAAAAGCAGGCCGAATTTTTCCGCGAACCAAAATGGACATCGGTCGAAAGGTTCAGAACTGCCATCCACCGCAGAGTCTGGACAAGGTAAATGCAATACTCAACGGCTTCCGGCAGGGAACCAGCCAGGACGCCGAGTTCTGGATCAACCTGGGAGGCCGCTTCATCAAGATTGACTACTTTCCTGTCCGGTCCAGCGATGGAACCTACCTTGGAACGGTCGAGGTAAGCCAGGACGCAACAAAACTTCGCGCACTTGAAGGTGAACGCCGGATCCTGGATTCCTGATCGGTTTTCCTCCGGGCGGCTAACCCGGCGGGGGGCCAATGGAGATCCCGAGGGACTGTTCAATGGTCAGACGGGTGAATCCGAGAATATCCGTGAGCGTTACGCCAACGGAGGATGAACGCGCTATGCGCGCGGCATTGAGAATACCGAGGAAGTAGATCATCAGCCCCGCCTCGAGCTGCCGCCGGGTCAGTGGAAGGTCCATGGCATTCTGCCGATCCGTCTGATCCTCGGCGGCAATCACCGAAGCAACGATGGAGGTCAGGTCTTCGATCTTCTCTTCAATGCGGGTGTACTGGATGGCCTCCGACAGGAGAATGTTTATGAAATCCAGGTCCTGCAGAAGCTCCGGCAGGAATCGGTCAATGACAATTCTCAACCGGTCAATCTGATTGTCCTTCTCCGCAATGGACTCTACAAGCGCCTGTCTGAACTCCTGCCACCCCTCGGAAACAATGGTCTGGACAATCTCTTCCTTGTTTCGAAAGTACGTATAGATTGTCCCGACCGGGAATCCGGTCTCGTGAACAATGTCGGACACCGCAGTATTGAAGAATCCGTTCTGTGAAAACAGCATCTTGGACGTTGCCAGGATGGTGAGTCGTTTCTGTTCGTCCTTCAGCCGCGGCATAACCTCTCCATGTCCTTCAGTGTACCTGATGCGCAGAGACTTGTCAGTCGACCACTTTCCCTGCCGCATAGACAAGCGTTACCTTTTCCCTTATGGGAAAGGTAGCAATCATACGCGATCCACTCTGCCTGAAACATCGGAATGGCCCGGCACATCCCGAGCGCCCCGAACGCCTTGTGGCTATCGACGAAATGATCGAGCATGCTCCTTTTCGCAATTCGCTCATCGAACTCCCTTCCCGGAACGCCGACCCGGAGGAGCTCGCCATGGTTCACACGGCATCTTACATCGATCTGGTACGCGGGACTGCCGCGCAATCGCATACATACCTGGATCCGGATACGGGCGCAAATCGTCACACATGGAACGCTGCGCTCCGGGCGGCGGGAAGTGCATTGTGCGCAATAGACGCGATTATGGAGAACCTGTCGTCGGCTGCTTTTGCCCTGACGAGACCACCGGGCCACCACGCCGAGACGGACCGGGCAATGGGTTTCTGCATCTTCAACAATGTGGCAATTGCCGCGCAGTATGCCCGAAAACGTTATGGGCTTACACGCATCGCGATCCTCGACTGGGATGTGCATCATGGAAACGGAACAATGAAATCGTTTTACGATACCGCCGAAGTGCTTTACGCGTCGCTTCATCAGTACCCCTACTATCCCGGCACAGGAAAGATCGAGGACTCGGGAGCCGGGTCCGGATCCGGGTTCACGGTGAATCTGCCGCTTCGAGCAGGTTTGACTGATGCCGACTATCTTGCCCTCTTCCGCGAAGTCATTGTTCCGGTATTCGACGAATACAAACCGGAGCTTATACTGGTTTCAGCCGGATTCGACGCGCACCGGGATGATCCGCTTGCGGGTATGGAGCTCTCCGACCACGGATTTGCCGCAATGACGCAGGCAGTCTCCGAGGTTGCCGCCCGCCACGCTTCCGGCCGAATGGCATACATCCTCGAAGGGGGCTACAATGTCCGGTCGCTTGCGGCAGGAGTCGGCGAGGTTCTCGAAACGCTGATCTCGACACCAGAGAACGGAGGATGGTGCAAGGGTATCCCGCCTCAATCGGAGTACATTGGCAGCATCCTGCGGGAAGCGCGAGCTGAGCTCGCCCCCCACTGGAGGTGCCTCGAGCACATCGGGAATGGACGCGAGCAGGAGAGCTAAAGGTCTACCGGTGCGCCGCCGGGAACTATACAGAAGTTCTGGTTGTTTCAGACTCAATCCTGAAACTCGAACCGCTTCGCACTCGATTTCTCGAACAGGGACAATTTCTTTCAGAGTTCCCGCTGGACACAACTCAAAATTTCCTTCGGATGGCAGGGCCGGACGAATATACTCAACTCCGGGAGCAGGATGTGGTTGCGCCCGGGTACCACGTGAGATGAGGGATCGGGTAGTGCATAGGGTCAGACGGAGCGGCCGGTATTCTGTATCTTCGCCCACGAGTCCTTCAGACCAACGGTGCGGTTAAAGACAATCCTTCCCGAACGGGTATCCGATGTGTCCACGCAGAAATACCCCTGACGGAGGAACTGGTAGCGAGCTCCAGGCTCCGCGTCCGACAGCGAAGGTTCTGCCATACACTCCGTAAGAACTTCGAGCGACTGCGGGTTGATGAACTCCCGGTAGTCGCGATCCTCACCAATTGATGCAAGATCCGGTTCGAGGAACAGGTGGTCATAGAGCCGAACGTCCGCTCCCACTGCGTGCGGCGCGGACACCCAGTGCAGGGTTCCTTTGACCTTGCGTCCATCGGGCGTGTCGCCACCGCGGGATTCCGGGTCGTAGGTACAGTGCAGCTCAACGACTGTGCCGCTTGACGGATCTTTGACAACGCTCCGGCAGGTAATGTAGTAGGTGTGCTTCAGACGCACCTCTCTGCCGGGAGCCAACCGGAAGAACTTCTTGTGCGGCTCTTCCTGAAAATCTTCTTCTTCTATGTAGATCTCGCGGGAAAACGGTACTTTCCGCGTGCCCAGGGAGGCATCCTCGGGATTGTTCTCGGCATCGAACCACTCGACCTTTCCTTCCGGATAGTTGTCAATGACAACCTTGAGAGGGCGGAGAACAACCATGACCCGCTGTGCACGGCGGTTCAGATCTTCCCGGATGAAGTATTCGAGCATTGCAATATCCACGAGACTGTTGGTCTTGGACACCCCGACCCGACGGCAGAAGTTCCGTATTGCTTCCGGCGTATATCCACGTCGTCTGAGCCCGGAAATCGTCGGCATCCGCGGATCGTCCCATCCGGAGACGCGCTTTTCCTGAACCAGCTCCAGGAGCTTGCGCTTGCTCATCATGGTATGAGTAATGTTTAATCGGGCAAACTCGATCTGCTGGGGATGATAGATATCAAGCTCGTTCAGAAACCAGTCGTACAACGGGCGATGCACCTCAAATTCGAGCGTACAGATTGAATGTGTTATGCCTTCAATTGAGTCGCACAGGCCATGGGCCCAGTCGTACATCGGGTAGATGCACCATTCGTCTCCGGTACGATGGTGAGAAATGTGACGGATGCGGTACATGATCGGATCCCGCATGATGATGTTCGGATGTCCCATCTCTATCTTCGCACGAAGAACGTGGGCGCCGTCGGGAAACTCTCCATTTCGCATGCGTTCAAACAGGTCGAGATTCTCGTCGATGCTCCTCAGGCGGTACGGACTGTCCTTCCCCGGAACGGTCGGCGAACCCCGATACTCAAGAATTTCGTCTGCACTCAGGCTGTCCACGTACGCCTTTCCCTTACGGATGAGTTGAACCGCGTAGTCGTACAGCGCATGAAAGTAGTCGGACGCATAGTACTTGCGCTCACCCCAATCGTATCCGAGCCAGCGCACGTCTGCCTCGATATTCTCGACATACTCGGTGTTTTCCCGTGTCGGATTCGTGTCGTCGTATCGGAGATTGCACACACCCGCGAAATCCGCTGCTATTCCGAAGTTGAGCACAATTGATTTCGCGTGACCGATATGAAGATATCCATTCGGTTCGGGAGGAAACCTCGTGTGGACCACGCCGTCGAAACGACCGCTCTTGTTGTCTTCGACGACGCGTGATCTGATAAAATCAAGACCGGCCGCGGATTCCGGGCCGGCTACCGTGTTGTTCTCGTTGCTCATGGGTCACCTTCGATCGCATGTGGGTATCGGTTCGCGGATTATATCACAGAGCTGTGACGCGTGACAAATGTCTCAGATGCTCTTATCCGTCGTTCCTCTGTGCCTCAACCACGGCCAGTGAGGTCATGTTCACGATCTCCCGCACCGATGAACCGAGCTGCAGAATGTGAACCGGCCGGGCCATCCCCATGAGCACCGGCCCGATAATTTCGGCACCACCAATCTCATGCAGCACCTTGTACGCAATGTTGCCCGCGGCAAGGTTCGGGAAGATGAGAGTATTCACCCGCTTTCCGACCAGATCGCTGAATGGATATGTTTCCGCCAGAAGATCGCCGTTCACGGCGATATTTGCCTGCATCTCGCCGTCTATGGTGAGTCCGGGATAGCGTTTCTTGGCTGCCCGTACCGCATCGCGGCACCGCTCGGATTCCTCGGCACGTGTCGATCCGAAATTCGAATACGAAAGCACGGAGACAACTGGTTCAATGTCGAAAAAGCGCACAGTTCGGGCGGTGAGCCCGATAATGTCAACGAGGTCTTCAACCGACGGGTCCAGGTTCACGGTGGTATCGGCAAAGAAATAGACTCCGTGCGGTGAGTTCACAATGTACATCCCGGCAACACGGCGTACGTCCGGTTGCGGACCGATTATCTGGAGTGCGGGGCGGATGATCTTGGGATACTCCTTCGTCATTCCGGAGATCAGCGCATCCACCTGTCCGAGAGCGAGCATCGCACAACCAAAGTAGTTCCGGTCGGTCATCAGCCGGCGAGCGTCATAGCGCGTTACACCCTTTCGCCGTCGCTTCTCATACAGGACATCCGCGTACAGATCCAGCGCGGCATCTTCCGTTGCAGGGTCGATCATCTCACATTCTTCGAGTCCCTCGATCTGATGTTCGATCAACAACCGCCGAATACCGCTCCTGCTGCCGAGCAGAACCGGTTCCGCTATTCCCTGGTCCCGGACAATCTGCGCAGCCTTGAGGACGTTATAGGTATCCGCCTCCGCAAAGACCACACGCTTGGGGGACTTTCTGGCACGATTCAGGATCCCCGTCACGAGTTTCTGACCGATTCCGACCCTGCTCAGGAGTTCGGCCTCATACTGCTGCCAGTCGGAAATATGATTCCGCGCAACCCCGGAATCCATGGCCGCGCGCGCCACCGCCGGCGCCACCGTCGTGAGCAGACGAGGATCCAGCGGTTTGGGAATGAGATACTCAGGACCAAACCCGAGCTCGGTTCCCGCATATGCACGACTTACCGCATCCGGCACGGGTTCCCGCGCGAGAGCTGACAGAGCGTGCGCGGCGGCAAGCTTCATCTCCTCATTTATCTCCCGCGCTCCCACATCCAGTGCACCCCGAAAAATGAACGGAAAGCCAAGTACGTTGTTCACCTGATTCGGCCAGTCACTGCGGCCGGTCGCCATTACCGCATCCGGTCGAGCATTCACCGCCGTTTCGTAGTCTATTTCCGGATCCGGATTTGCGAGCGCGAATACGATGGGCCGTGCAGCCATCTTCTTCAAATGCCCGGCCTTCACTATACCGCCGACCGACAACCCGACAAGTACGTCCGCTCCATCAACGGCATCATCGAGTGTCCGAATGTCACGCTCCGTCGCGAACGGTGCCCTGAAGTCATGGTCGGACAGATCACCTTTTCTGAGGACACCGTCGCGATCAACCACGACAATGTTCCTCGGATTTGCGCCCATAAGAATATAGAACTTCGTGCACGCAAGGGCCGCGGCGCCTGCGCCGACTACCACTATCTGAACCTCTTCCAGGCGCTTATTCTGCACCGTCAGTGCATTCATGAGCGCGGCTCCGGAAATAATCGCGGTACCATGCTGGTCGTCATGCATAACCGGAATCGAGCACAGACGCTTCAGTTCTTCCTCTATGCCGAAGCACTCAGGCGCCTTGATGTCTTCCAGATTGATCCCGCCGAACGTCGGCTCGAGACATCGCACTATCTCGATGAGCGCATGCGGATCGTCGCAATTCACCTCGAGATCAAAGACATCGATTCCGGCAAACCGTTTGAAGAGCACCGCTTTGCCTTCCATAACCGGCTTCGCCGCATCTGCACCAATGTTCCCGAGACCGAGCACGGCTGAACCGTTGGTCACCACCGCTACCAGATTCCCCTTTGCGGTGTACCGGTAGGCAGCATCGGCGTCCGCAGCAATGACACGACATGGTTCGGCAACCCCGGGGGAGTATGCGAGCGCCAGATCGTACTGCGATGAGACAGGTTTTGTGGGAACAACCTCGATCTTTCCGGGTTTCCCCTCTTCGTGATATTTGAGGGCCTCTTCCCGGGTAATCCGGAGCGGCCCACTGCGGCGAATTGCACCGGAACCCTTTGGGTGAGCGTCAGACATATAACAATGATAGCGATTTCCGGCTGTTGGCGACCACTTTCGCCACCGCTCAAAATCCTCCGGGTGTCGGCAGGTGGACCGAACCGTGGATTCCACTGTATACGAGCTTACCACCGTGGTCCGCCTGTACGAAAAGATCGCCATGAACGTTTTTTACTTCAATATCGCCCGAGCCGTCGTTCCAGATCACCACGTCCCCCTGCACATTCTGAACAAGAATCCGTGTGGTGTTTGTATGTTGCAGGACGACATTCCCGGCCACGCCCCGTATCTTCAGTGAGCCGCCAACGTCCTCCTGGACAGCGGCCGTCCCACCAATATCCTCGATGGACACGTCTCCGTTGGAGCTGCGTGTTACCGTGGTAGATCCGGCTACGTTTCGGATGCGCAGATTTCCCGCAAGATTGGCGACGGAGACGGAGTCCACCTTCTGTATCAGCGTATCGCCGCTCTTGTTTACCACGGAAACGGGAAGAGCTTTCGGAAATTGCACGGAAATATCCATTCTGGTCTTGAGTCCGTCAGGAGAAAACGGGAAGCGCGCTTCCACGACCGCTCGATTGTCCTTGATGTAGAGAAGAAGATGCGCCTCATCCGCGGTCCGCTGATCGGGCGCACACACCATACCTTCAGCACGAATGTCAGGTCCGCTACCCTGCACACGCAGGGTCCCCGCGCCCGCAACAACCATCACGCGATGAATTCCGGTGCTGTCCAGTTGTGCCTGCCTGACAGCATGCCCGGGACAATCGTTGTTGCTGCACCCGACTATCAGTGTCATGGAAAGTGAGGCCAGAATACCCGCAAACACCGCGTATCGGCCCATACAAAAATTACGATACACGTCTTGGGCCTGGAGGTCAATGTTGCGTATCCAGGTTTACCGGGTCTGAAACGGCTCGATCGGTTCGACCACGTGCAGGCAATCTCCCACCGTGACCGAAGCAGAGGATTCGGAGGTACCCCGAAAGGCCACGTAACGAACAGCGTTTGCAATGACCAGCCGAACCTCAGTATTGAAGTAGGTCGGGTAGGTCTCGTGTCCCGGCCGAAAGTAGAATACCCTCCCTTTTCCCCGTCTCCACACTGCGCCGCTTCGGAAGACTTCGCCGCCCGCGAACCAGCTCAGGAATACGAGCTCATCCGGGTCCGGAACGTCGAAAAACTCACCATACATCTCTTCGTGCGGCAACTCTACGTATGCACCAATCCCTGCAGCGATCGGATGGGCAGGGTTCACAACCCACAATCGTTCCTTTTCTCCCGCTTCCCGCCACCTGAGGGAACAGCTCGTGCCCATGAGTCGCTGGAACACCCGGGAGTAGTGCGCCGAATGCAGCACAATAAGCCCCATGCCCTGCTGTACTCGTGCCACAACCCGCTCAACGATATCCTCCGGCACGTCTTTGTGCGCCTTGTGTCCCCACCAGATCAGGACGTCGGTCGCGTCCAGAAGAGAAGAGGGAAGCCCGGCTTCCGGTTGATCGAGCGTGGCGGTGCTGATTTCGAAATCACCGAGCGCATCGAGCCCCTCGGCTATTGCGCCGTGAATTCCGCGCGGATAGAGCGCTTTTACCGCTTCATTCTGGTTTTCATGTACAAACTCATTCCAGATCGTAACGCGAATGCGAGACATTTTGTTCCTCCTGATTGGCGCAACTGTAGCGCGCCAATCTGCGCCGGTCAACCGGGGGCAACTACCAGAGCGGCATCCTCTGCTCTGCTTTACAGCTCGAGAGCAGCATGCAATAATGCGCCGAAAGGAGATTAGGACCAATCGGAAAACGCCTTGCGCAGGACTCATTTGAAAAATCGATGATTCAACAATTTGATAATTCGGGAAGAAGCCCCTCGCGCCGGGTTGCGGTGCTCGATCAGAAGAAGATTGCGCATGAGGTGTATTCTCTCACGGTCGAACGCCCCTTCACTTTTTCTGCCGGCCAGTGTGTCGCGATAGCGGTTCAGCCCGATGGCCCGGCGCGATATTACAGCATTGCCAGCGGTGAAAATGAAGACACTCTTTCGATACTCTATGACCTGATCCCGGACGGTGAACTGACGCCGCAACTTGCCGCCCTTGCGTCCGGCGATTCTGTCCTCCTCTCCGACCCATTCGGGTCATTCATCGACGACGATGAAGATTCCATTTGGATTGCGACCGGCACCGGAATTGCGCCATTCCTTTCGCGCGCGCGTTCTTCACGCTGCGAGCGAAAGAGCCTGATTTATGGAGGACGTCTGCCGGAACGTTTCTACTTTGCCGAAGAACTGTCGCACAGACTCGAGGGTCGTACCCGATTCTGCTGCTCGCAATGTGGCGAAAATCAGATATCGCCCCCGTTTTCAACACCCTGGACAGAAATCCCGCCTCGTGCATCAGGGCAAACATCGGATGAACCTCTGCGGTTTTATCCTGGGCGCCTCACTTCATGGCTCCGGAAAGCTTCACAGACAACGGATCTCCCGCGGCAGTATCGGTATTTTCTGTGTGGGAGCGCGGGTATGATAGTCGATGTCCGGGATATTCTCATCTCCGCATCGGTACCATTCGACAATATCTTTTCGGAGATATACTTTTAATCAGAGTGATCATAATGAAAGACATGCTGTACGGGAAGACATTGCCGGAACTGAAGACCATCACCGATGAAATGGGCCTTCCGCCCTACACCGCAAGACAGATTGCGCATTGGCTCTACCAGAAACATGCTCGATCTATCGAGGAGATGACCAGCCTGTCGGTGGAAACGCGCAATCATCTCGAGGAGACATACACACTCGGTCTTCAGGACCACGCCAATGTAACGGTATCTTCGGACGCCACCCGGAAGTATCTTTTTCAGGCGAAACGACCGCCTGCGGCCACCGATGATTCGGCGCAAGCCAATGACTCGGCGCAAGCCAATGACTCGGCGGACTCAGAGCGTCCGCGCTTTGTCGAGGCCGCCTATATCCCTGAACCCGACCGGGCAACACTGTGCCTGTCCACCCAGGTTGGATGCCGGATGGCGTGCCTTTTCTGCATGACAGGCAAACAGGGGCTCCAGGGACAACTTTCCGCAGGAGAGATAGCGAACCAGTACGAAAGCCTCCCGGAGCGGGACACGGTCACGAACATCGTGTACATGGGTATGGGCGAACCACTGGACAACATCGACGCAGTCCTCAAGAGCCTCTCCATCCTCACCTCGGATTGGGGATACCGCATGAGCCCATCCCGAATAACAGTTTCCACCGTCGGGCTGATCCCTGCAACGAAGCGTTTTCTGGAAGAAAGCGCCTGCCATCTGGCTATCAGCATGCACTCTCCGTTCGAGGAAGAGCGCAGGCGATTGATGCCTGTGCAGCATGTTCACCGGCTCACCGAGGTTCTTGAAACAATCCGTGCTTTCGATTTTCCGCGTCAGCGACGGGTCTCCTTCGAGTACATTGTTTTTGGTGGCTTGAATCACTCCGCCGCCCATGCAAAGGAAATTGCACGTATCCTTCAGGGGATTCGATGCAGATTGAATCTCATTCATTTCCATGCAATACCCGGCACTCCGCTGCAACCCGCAACCGATGAACAGATGGTGGAATTCCAGAACATCCTCAAGAGCAAGGGAATCTTGACAACTATCCGCAGATCACGCGGCGAGGACATCCTCGCCGCCTGCGGCCTCCTGTCCACTCGCGAACTCGTCAAACAGAGTACGACCGATTACTGAAAAACGCCCTGCCTCCCGGGTGGAGAAATGTGCCTATCCATTGGACCTCAGAAACGGAATTGGTGCAAACTGGTGCCCGAAAATTGATCGAAGCATCTGTTCGGATTGTATCCCGAAAAACCGTGAGGCAATGGTTGCGTACACTCGACGAAAATCGGTAGTGTACTTCAGATCCCCGTGGTCGAGATCGGTGAGACTCGGCTCCCGGCCGTAAAACCCGCCGCGGACATTGCCGCCCATGACAAGCATTGGTCCCGCGGTGCCGTGATCCGTTCCCTTGCTGAAGTTTTCCGCGACGCGTCTTCCAAACTCCGAATAGGTCATGACGACCACCCTGTCCCACAAACCCTTCTCCTTCATTGCGGACCGGAATGCGGACAGACCATCGGAGAGCTCCCGGAGAAAGTGGTCCTGAACAAGACGTTCACCACCGTGAGTGTCAAATCCACGAACGGTCAGCTTGACCACGGGCACATATCCGTCCCGTCCGGCCGCAAGCATCTGCGCCGCGAGCTCGACCTGACGGCCGAATTCCGTGGCCGGGAATTTGGTCTTGAACACCGGGAGATTGTCCTGGATTCTTCTCAGCTTCGTGACCGCATCCCTGATGTCCGCCTCGACCGACTCTATGTACCCGAGTGGATTCGCGGAAGGCGAAGGAACGGCGGCAGGTTGATTTCTCGCGGTTGGTGGCGTCGGTCCGGAAATGAGGCGAGAAGACTTCACAAAGCCGGAGATGGAGTTAAGCGCAAGATTGCGCATGTTCGACCCCGCAAGCGGACCGACGTGGTCCTCGCCTATAATCAGTGAGTCAGCGATAATGGACGATGGACGGGGATCGACCTTGAACATTCGCGCAATCCATCCTGTGTTCAGGTACTGGTTGCTATCCGATGCCGTGTTCCAGATATCGATTGACCGAAAGTGAGAACGATTTGGGTGCGGATAGCCCACTCCAAGGATGAACGCAAGATCCTTTGCGTCCCATGAGCCGGCAAGTGACTTCATTGCCGGATTGAGCCCCAGACCGTTGCCGAGCGGAAGCACCTCGGTCTTCGGGATAGCGATGGTCGGTCGGTCTTTGTAGTACAGCGGGTCGGAATATGGAACAACCATGTTGAGCCCGTCGTTTCCGCCGGCAAGCTCTACAACGACCAGAGTCCGATTCTGAACCGATGTCGGAGTACCGGCTGCAACAGCCAGGGGCGCAGCCACGGTGGACGCCACGGAAAGGACGAAGACTGCGGCAACTATTGTCGAGAACGAAATGCGGTGCATAATGAGCCCCCCTCAGTCGAGCTGGTATGCCGGCGCCATACAGACGCGGCGAAGATGCACCATTTTCGGTGATCCCATGCTGATGTGATGTACTCGCGCATAGGCTCGCAAGAGCCATAAGATGGCGCGTTCTCTCCCGAGAAGAGTATCGGAATGGATCCATCCGGTATCGTGCGACCACCCCTTTACGCTGAGCGGATCGAACAGATTCTGGTCCAGCACGCGAGCCTCCCCGGCTATCTTCATGTCAACTTTCGGGCTTGCCGCCGGGGTCATGCCCAGGGTACGGATCATGCCAATCATCAGCTCGACCGGAGATTTCACCAGGCTGTTTCTGTTGTCCGGAGCCCAAAATGCATCTGTTCGAAGCAGATTGCCCACCAACCTCTTCAGATTGTAGTTGTGGCTGCGAAAATCCTCTGCAATACGTGCGACCACGGTCGGGTCCGGTGTCGGGGAAATGAAGGTCTGCCACAGTTCCCGGGTGATGAAGATGGAAGCCTGCTTCTGTTTGAGAATGATGTTGATAATGTCATCACCGTTCCAGTTCCCCGTCTCCCCGAGAAATGTCTTCTGCGTATTGTCATGCTCCCCCTTCGCGAAGAAGAACTTACCGGTCCTGTGGTTCACGCGCCAACCGGTGAATGCACGAGCCGCCGCCTTGACGTCGTTCTCCGTGTAATGGCCGACTCCGAGAGTGAACAGCTCCATGACCTCACGCGCAAAGTTCTCGTTTGCCCGACCCTTCCTGTTCGTCTCGTTGTCGAGGTATAGGATCATTGCCGGGTCTTTCGCAATGGCATGGAGAAAATCTGCATAGTTGCCCAGGGCGTATTTTCGAATCAGCAGATCCTGTTTCAACATCAGCTCCGGATACCTCACCTTCTGCAGGCTCGAGGTGAAGTGATTCTGCCAGAAAAGCACCATCCGTTCTTCAAGCGGTGAGTTGGTAGCAATCATCTGACTGATCCACCATGCCTGCAGCTCCCGACCGCGGTCGCGCTCGTTCGCCCAGAAAGCCTTCCGCTCTGCCATTATCTTGTTTGGATCTTCTCCTTTTGCGGCACGGGGCGGACGGGGAATGGGTTCATTCGCCCACTTCGGCAGCGAAACCTGTGGAACACTCCGAATATTCCCGAGCAATGCGTCCACTGATTGTTTGCGATCCAGGATTGAAAACTGCTGAACCTCCGACGAAGGCAGCCCAAACCCCGTTCGCTGCAGCAAGTGAGTAGTCTCCGATTGGTTCAGACTCCATACCGCAGCAACGGCCGACACGAGCAGGGCCAGAACGATAGGAATTAGCTTGTTCACGTACTTTCTCCTCTTTCGCCCGCGTTTCACACGCGGATGAACTTTAGTCGTCCATGAAGGGAGAAAGGTTCCGAATGATGGCGATCAGGAGTCCCAGATTCCGAGTTCGATCAGACGGTCAGTTACCTCACCATCCCAATTCCTGTTTGCACGGGGACTTGCGGGACTCGGGTGGAGAATGGTTGCAGTCCGGACACCGAGAGACATCTCGTTAAGCACCGTCCGAATGCGCGAAGAGGCAAAAGCACCGATGCCGACAACCCAGTCCGGACAAACAATGTCCATTACCTGCTCCAGGTACAGATCGCACAGAGAAAACAGTGGCCGTCGTTCGCTGACCGGAAGCTTGTCTGGTGTGCGGTTCCGTCCGCTTGCCTCCATAAAGACCAGCGGGCAGTAGTTCATCACCAGATGCGTTGAAAAGAAGGTCTCCGCGTTACCGAATCGTCGTTCCATGAGGCCCCAAAGCCTCCTCCCGCTCACCTCGCTGCGCGGACAGTCGAACCCCTGGATGGGCCGCTTCGGATGAGGATGTGGCGGCTCAGATATCGAACAGGAAATGCCCATCCAGTCCCGGACTGAAGCGACCTCGCCAAAGGGTATTCCGGTCTGGGCCATTCCCCACGGCCCAGGGTTCATTCCCCAGAATAGAACACGCTTTTTTCCGCCACCGAAACGGGCAAGATACTCATCGTGCGGACTTTGGGCGTAGACGAGCGGATTGTACACGTGCGTAACCGGTGCACCGAAGCTCAAGCGGTTCACTGAGTCTGCAAATTGGTGAGTGACGCCTATCAGGTCGGTCATGTTTCTCCTCCGCATTTCTGCCGTGGCATTGTACCAGCCGCCCCACCGTCGAACAACCGGTGAAGTATTACGAAGCGTGTTGACAGGAAGTACCCGACCCACTCCATTCGCGGCAGAGGGTGCGCCTTTGACCGGTCGGCCGGGATCCCGTTGTGGAAGCTGGCGTCGGGAATATCATGCAATGAGGTGTGAGCGCTTCAGCAGCACGGTGCGTATCGCCGTATCAACACGGTCGTTAATACTGTAGACTGCGCATACCGAAATGAGAACCAATCCGCTCATGAAACCTGTTTTGCTTGTACCCGTGCTCGTCTCTTTTCTCGCAGCAGCAGTTGCCGCCACGCCTGCGGCTGCGCTTGGCTATTCCGGCCACGTGGATGCAACAGGCTCAATACCGACATATTTCGGATCGTGGGACCAGCAGGCACAGACGGGGCTGACATCGGCCCTATATTCAGGGACGTACGGAACATACGCGCTCGGCGCAGGGGTGCATGTCCTCATTCCGATGAGCTCCCCGTTCTACGTATCGTTTATGCTTGGGTACGACGCTTCGATGTATCGTGATTACTTTCTCGCACAAAGTTACCGTTACAGGTGGATCGGTCGACTTGGTGGCGTACTCGGCGTTGCCTATCCAATTGCAGGCCTCGGACAGCTGTACGGTGGACTCGGTGCCGCGTTCATGTTGGCGACCCAGGGGGCTCCGCTCAGCAGCCAGTTCCGCTGGGGCCCGGCAGGGGTTGCAGAAGCGGGTTTCGATTTCGGCCTTATTCGCCACCTTTCTGTGGGTCCGCGATTCTCTCTGTTCTACGGCCCGGTCTTTGGCTCCGCAACCGGCGCAGAATATCTTGGGGGCCTCGCCTTTTCGATTGTAGTCGGTTACGGTTTCTGAAGATGGAATGGCATCGGAAACTGCACGGTGTTCCCGCGTTCTTTGAGGTTAACTTGCCGGACCCGTTTCCTCTGGAATTACCGCCGCGAGCGCGAGTTCGATTCCGGAGATGAGTTTGTCGACATACTCGTCAATATCCGTTACCTGGGAAGCATCCAGACGAAACCCGATGGCCCCCTGGTGCCCACCTCCATTCTCGATATGGAAGATATCCAGAATAACCCTGAGATCCAACTTCTTGAACTCCTGACTCCTTCGGGCCCGGAACTGAACGAGATCATGCCCGTTCGCGGCGTCGTAGTAGACAACCAGGCTGAGGATTCCACTCTCCTCTGCCAGGGCGTCCGCGGTCGCACGTGCGACCGATATTATGGTATCCCGGTCATACTTGCTCTCGAGATGCTGCATCTCCGCCTTGCCGAGGATGGTGTACCCCACCGACTCAGAAAATCGCTTCCGGTCCATCATGTAGTGGAAACACTCCTCCTCCCGCGTCGACAGTCGATGGATCTCGCGGAACACCTCGTCCTTGTTCGAAAAGTTGGAGCCTTTTGACGTCTTTCGCAGGAGGAGCTCGTTGAAGAGACTGCTGAAAATCTCATAGAATCGGCGTTCCTTGCTGCTCTTGATGTACTTCCCCATCTTGGTATCGCCAATGATACCGGTAAGTACTGCAAGAACGAAGTTCCGCGACAGGAGGTCCACTACCTGATGTTTTTGCAGCAGTTCGGGCCTGTTCTGGAGCTTGAGCGCTATGAATCCCACGAGTTCGGAGGCCGAAGACGCTTCGGTTACCAGCGAATAGTCCGGGTCGCCGATATATTCGCTGTCCGCTTGAAGGTGATGATCTATCTCAATTCTAATGATGTCATCCCGGTGAAACATTGCCGCAATTTCGTCGCTGTAACTCACCATGGATGGCTTTGGTGTATCGCAAATGAAGATGGTATCGACACCGACACCGACCTGGCGCGAGGTTCTCGCAATGCCGATTGAGTTGTACTTGCATATGTTCAACAGGTACCCGAAGTGTTCATGCAGCTGGTCGCTTGCAAACAGTCGGACTTTCTTTGAGAACTTTGTGAGAAGCAGGGCAATCGCTATCATGGACGCGATGCAGTCCTCATCGGGATTCTGATGTCCGAGCACCAGGAAGTTGTCCCGATGGACGATTGCGTCTATGATGTTGTCGACAATGGCGTTTTTCCTCGCAATTGTCGGGATATCACTTTTTTTCATCTTGGCACCGCTCCTTTCGCTGTAACGGTGTGTACACTGGGCACTCAGGCCCGACCTGCGGCGACTACTCGATCCCTTCCCATCTCCTTCGCGCTGTACAGTGCCTGATCTGCCATTTCTCTGAGAGTCTTGAGATCCTTTGCATGCCGAGGGAAGGATGCAAGACCCTGGCTTGTCGTAATCCGTGGTCCGTTTTGCTCATCGAAGATGTTCAACGTACGTATTGCATCACAGATAGCCTGCGCGCGTTCCATTGCATCATCCATGTCCGTATCCGGGCACACAAAAGTGAACTCATCGCCGCCGTACCGGGCAAGGATATCGGTCGACTTCATGTGCTTCTTGAAGATCGGGGCAACAGTCAGAATGACTCGGTCGCCTGCCTGATGTCCGTACTCTTCGTTTATTTCTCGAAAATGGTCGAGATCCACCATGACAACTGTAAGCGGCGTACCCTCCGTCTCCGCCCGTTGAAACTGGGCATCGAATGCATCGTCGAGAAATCGGCGATTAAACAGGCCGGTCATCTCGTCGGTAATGGCACGCTTTCGCGCATTCTCGCCCCACTGAACCATGTCGCTCAGGAAACGACTGCTGTTCATGAGTCGGCTCGCGGTAATGCTCAGCATTCGATAGATTATCTTGATGGCACTGTCGGGATAGCGAGTGAGAAACGTGAAGAAATCTCGCTCATGAAGACTGAGCAGACGACTCGGTTCATGAGTCGTACATGTGGCCGAACGGGAGGCCTGATCGAAAATCGACATCTCGCCGAAGAAATCTCCCGCTTTGAAGCTGGCGAGTTCTATCGTTTTGCCATCGGGAAGGCTCACTGTCGTAGTTACCCTTCCCGAAAACACTATGTACATTTCGTTCCCCTCATCACCTTCCTTGAAGAGACAGGTTCCGGCACCCTCGTCAATGACCTCGAATGATGATACCAGTAGAGATAGCTCCTTCGGATCCAGAGAAGAGAAGATATCTACCTTCTTAAGGAAATCGGTCAGATCTTCGGTGCAGAGAGAAGCGTTCTTTTTCATGTGCTGACCACCCGATCTCCACCGCTGTCCCGGGCTTCGTACAGAAGCTCATGAACGCGTTCCGTAAGAGACTCACCGTCCTGGCAGTCCTCAGGATAGAGTGCATACGAGATGCTCACAGTCAGCGGCAGGGACCCGGCCGGCTCTCCAACGGTCGGACCAAGATCTATCTTCCGCATCGCGTTCAGGACTCGATTTGCCGCATTTCGAGCGTCTTTTCTTCCGGATTCAACCATGATTATGGCGAGCTCGTTTCCGCGGTACCTCAGCCCGGTATCCTGCGACCGCATGACCGTGCGAAGCGTTGCCGCAATGGTCTTCAGCGCCTTATCACCGGCCTCGTGCCCGTAGGTGTCGTTTATGTGCTTGAAGTCGTCGGGTTTTACCATCATGAGCACGACCGGCTCCTGGGTGGATGACAGGATTCGAGGAAACTCTTCGGTCAGGAACGCGGCGTTGTGCAATCCGGTCAGCTTGTCTCCGAGGACCTGCTTGCGCAGCTCCTGGATCCACTGGGTGTTTTCCGATATCAGCTTGTTCGTGCCACGAATACGGCCCGCGACAATGGCCATGAACTTGTGAAGTATCTGTGCAGAAAGGATCGGATGTTCGGACAGTATCGACTCAAACCGCATCTCCTTGCCGGGAAAGACAAGGAGCAGTGCGTCGTTCTCGGCCAATGCAGCCGCATTCCGCGGTGCATCGTAAAAAAGATCCATCTCTCCGAAACTGTCACCCGCAATATAGCGAGCCACATCGATATCTTCTCCGTCCTCCACATGGCGCCGGATAAGAACCTGTCCCCGGGCAACAACAAAGAGTTCTTCACCGGTACTTCCGGGTTCGAATATCGAAGCACCGTCCGTGTATGAACGAAACTCGCTGTACTTTTCGATTACAGCAAGCTCCTGCGGTCCAAGCGTGGAGAAAATCCCCGCCTTTCTGAGTAAGTCTCGCTTGTTGCTCTCAGTAGCCGCGGTCATAGTGCCAATGATAACTCATGTTTCCAAGTTTTGCCAGAATCTGACCGGCAAAGAGATGTTTACACGGCGTCCGCGATGTGATTTCGATAGGCCTCTTCAATACGGCTCATTTCCTGCGAAGTGAGCACGAAGTCCCCCGCTTTGGCATTCGATTCTGCCTGCTTCTCGCTCTTGGCACCGACGAGAGCGCAGGTAATACCCGGCTGCTGCATTGCCCACGCAATGGCAACGTGCGCAACCTGGACCGACCGATCTGCGGCAATGCCACGCAGGACGTCCAGCAGACGTTGCACCCGGCCCCACAGCGGCTCTCGAAAGTAATCATAGAAGTCACTCCGGGTGTCTCCCTCGGCGAATTTCGGGATATCCCGGAATTTGCCGGTCAGAATTCCTCCCGCGAGTGTGCCATACCCAAGCGCGCCGATCTCATTTTTGACGCAATACGGAAGAATCTCGGCATCCACGCTTCGCTGCAACAGTGAATAGTGCGGCTGCAGACTCACCAGCGGCATATGTCGACGGACCACGTCCATCTGCTCAATCGAAAAATTGGAAACGCCGAGATGCCGGAACTTGCCATCTTCTTTGAGTCTTTCGAGCACTTCGAGCGATGCTTCCAGTGGTGTTTCGGGGTCCGGCCAGTGGATCTGATAGAGATCTATCGCATCTATTTTGAGGCGCCGAAGGGAATCCTCCATTTGACGGCGGATTGAATCCGGCTTCAGATCCCGCACGAACTCGCCTTTCTTGCGGTAGACTCCCACCTTGGTGGCAACAATGACCCGATCCCGCATGCCGGATATTGCCCGCCCCACAACCTCTTCCGAATGGCCGGAACCATAGGGAGGAGCGGTGTCGATCAGATTGATGCCGGAATCGATTGCCGCATGGATTGCATTGATAGACTCGCTGTCCTCTACATGACCGAAGAAATCATTTCCCATGGCCCACGTGCCCAGACCAACCACCGAGACGTTCAGATCCGATTTTCCGAGTATGCGATAATTCACGCCGGCTCATCTCCTCTATACACATTCGTTGTACGCGTTGTACGCGTCGGATTGAATATACAACGACGGCGGGCCGGCGGGAAACAGAAAGGGGATAGGACGGGAGGTCTGACTACGGGTCGATCCAGCGGTAGCGCATTGCCGGACTTGTGCAGATCTGAACCAATCCGCAGCCGCCACATCCTGATGAACAGGCGGCCGAGTCCGGCGCCGGCACCTCTTCCAGTGCGTGCGTCTTCGCTTCGGCATGCGACTTCGCCTCGGC
>CAZKMA010000004.1:97180-111903 GCA_964553615.1 uncultured Spirochaetales bacterium
TCGGCATGCGACTTCGCCTCGGCGCGCACAAGCTCTATTCTGCCACGGTCGGCCCAAAAATCAATGGCAACACGGACCATGCTGCGTTCGCACCGAAGCTCGAACACAAGCTCGGACAGCGTTGCTTCCTGTCTTTGGGAGAGGATCCGTTTCACATCACGAATGACCATGTCAGGCTCCCCGGATGTGCGTGCGCACGTCGTGGCGGCGGTGCGGAGCACGTCCGGCGACGAAGAACCCGCCTACCACCACAACCCCGAAAAAGATGGCGACACCAATCCAGAGGATACTTCCCCCGACAGTCATCTGATAGAAAAGTGTTGCCACGGTCCAGGCGACCAGCGTGAGATAGCCTGCCATGACCAGCCCATAGCCGCCGCCAATCTCACGCATGGCGGTTCCCATGGTGGCTATGCAGGGAAGATAGATCAGAATGAACAGGAGGTAGGCGTACGCCTGAAATGGACCGAGCACGAAATGCCGATGAAGAGAACCGGAAACACTGTCCTCGGACGCGGCCGAATCCGTGGTCCCGGTCGGCTGCGCAATTGAGGAAAAAAGCTGGGAAACAGCCCGGGGTACGGTCGCAAACGCTGTGGCAATGCCGGATAGAAGATTGAAGCCGGCAGATCCGCCCCGCGCAGCCGTTGCTGCGGTAGCGGGTACGGCGCGTTCAGATCGACCCGTCCTGTCCACTTCCGAATACAGCGATGTCAGTGTCCCAACCACCGCTTCCTTGGCGAAGACGCCTGAAAAGATCGCCACTGTCGCCGGCCAGTTGTCCTGCTGGATCCCCATAGGCGCAAAGACGGGCGTGACAGCCTTCCCTGCGGCCGAGAGAACTGACTTTCCCGTGCTCTCGTTTCCAAAGGAGCCGTCGGTCCCCAGCGAATTAAAAAAAGACAGAATGGTTATGCCAAGGATAACGACTTTGCCGGCACGAAAGATGAAGAGTTTCAACCGGTCCCAGGTGTAGATCATGACGGACCCCATGCGTGGTCGGTGATAGGGCGGAAGCTCCATCAATAGATGTGTCTGCTCACCGTGAAACAGCGATCGACGCAACAGGAGACCCGTAAGGACGGCCAGGATAATACCAATGAGATACAACGAGAATACAACAGCCCCGGAAGCCGCCGGAAAGAATGCGGATGCAAAGAGCGCATACACCGGCAAACGCGCGCCGCACGACATGAGGGGCGCCATGAAGACGGTAAGAATCCGGTCGCGCCTGCTTTCAAGCGTCCGCGTCGCCATGATAGCGGGGACCGTACATCCAAATCCGACAATAAGCGGCACAAATGCCTTCCCGGGCAGCCCGATCATCCCCATGAACCGATCAGTTACAAAGGCGGATCGTGCCATGTACCCGGAGTCTTCCAGAAGCGAAAGCATGAGAAACATGAAGAAGATGATCGGAATAAACGTTGACACAGTCTGAATTCCGGTTCCAATGCCCCCGGAGAGAATGGTGATGAGCCATTCCGGTGCCGACACGAGGTGAAGCAGGTAACTCGTCCCTCCGACAAAAAGGGTACCCGAGAGTTGATCAAAGAACGGGATGAACACGCCCCCGACATTGATGGTTACCCAGAAGACAAGAAACATTACCGCCAGAAAGATTGGTATTCCCCAGACACGGTGCATGAGCACCCGGTCCACCCGATCGTCTCTGCTTTCACGACTCGGCGTCCGTTGCACCGTCCGCGCAACAATCTCCTGGATACGTCCATATTTTGCATCGGCAACCAGCACGTCGGGTGCCTCGTCAAGGTCCAGCGTGAGAACCCTGACCTGTTCCCGGGCACGTTCTTCATTTATGGCGCCGGAACGCGCTACCATGGCGAGCGCCCATTCATCCTGTTCGCAGATCTTTACCGCAAGCCAGCGCGAGCTGATGCGCCGATCTCTCGCACCCGTGGCGCGCTCGAGATCCGATGCCAGCTGCTCGACTACAGTCTCGATCCGTTCGTCATACCTGCACACCGCCTTTGACACCGGCGGCACCGGGGTGGCAACCCAGGCCCGAATTGACTCTCGGACAGTCTGAATGTCCGAAGAATCGGTAGCGGTAACCGCTACCACCGGACACCCAAGGGCATCTGACAGCACCTCGGTGGATATCCTCAACCCGGATTCCCGGCTCAGGTCCATCATGGTGAGGACAACCACTACCGGAAGACCCATTTCAAGAAGCTGCAGCGTCAGAAAGAGATTTCGTTCCAGATTTGTCGAGTCCACCACATTCAGCACGAGATCCGGCTTGGCGCTGAGGAGGAAGTCCCGCGCCGCACGTTCGTCTTCGGAAAAGGCAGAGAGATTGTACACGCCGGGTAGATCCACGACACGAACCGGAGTGTTCGTGCCCGAAGCGGAGGAAAGCAGAATACCTTCCTTCTTTTCAACAGTGACCCCGGGCCAGTTGCCGATCTGCTGCGACGAGCCGGTCAAGCCGTTGAAAAGCGTAGTCTTTCCACAATTCGGATTCCCGGAAACTGCAATAACGAAATTCCGGGCATCCGCCTGCGATTCACGGCGCGCACTGAAAGGGGTCTGTGGAACATCTGATGCGTTACGGTTTCTCAAGATCTTGCTCACTTCGACGAACAAGCACGCGGTCAATCATGCCCCAGCCGATCATGACCCGCGATGCCCCAACCCGGACAAGGTAGGGATGCCGTGTGCGTCCGCTCAAGACCTCAATCTCTCGTCCCGGGACGATGCCCATCGATACCAGACGCGTGCGGAACTGGCTGCCGCCAAGAAGCTTGACGACAATGGCGCGTTCCCCCGGCCGCACTGTTGTCAAAGGAAGGGCGGGCGCGCGTGTAACTGTCTGGTCATGAAGATCTTCGGTCTGCGAAGCTATCCGCTTTCCGGCAAATGACTCCATTTCACCCCTTCTCTTCGGTCTTCCGGCACTGTTCGCACCCATCCACGCGGTGCATGCACGAAAACCCTTCGCCATCCGCCCTCGGGAAAGGCAGCGCGCTGCAGTCACCAATAAACTCGATGAATTGAACCAACCGTTGCAGGATGGTGTCCGAAATTGCATGTTCCATCTTGCACGCGGAATCTTCCGCTTCGGCCTCGGGAATACCGAGAACCCGCAGCAGAAAATCCTTCAGTATTTCGTGGCGTTTTACCACCTGGCTGGCCACCACATCTCCCTCGGGCGTGAGCGTCACAATATCGTACGGCTCGTAGTTGATGAGACCCTTCTGCGACAATGAGCGCAGAGCACCCGTTACCGACGAATTGTTCACTCCGAGGCGGAGCGAGATGTCTTTGGCGCGAGCCGCACTTTTTCGTTTGATGATATGGTAAATGGCTTCCAGGTAGTCTTCCTGACTCGCGCTCAGCGCGGCACTATCTGCCATGACGAGCTCCTTTTCACCTACACGAACAATGTACGGCAAGCCGAAGACTTTGTCAATCGGGTACCACGGTCATACTGGCATTTTTTGATGTATTGTATGTAAGGGATGGACCCGGACTAACCCTGAAAGAGGTTTCGCGTGTCGAGCAGACTCAAAAAGTTGCCGCGATCCTTCTCCAGCGTGAACCGAAGCGCGCGACTGTGTCCTTCATCATCAAGATACTCGAGTGAAATTGGCGGCATGTCTTTCGACCACAGCCGCTTCCAGAGACTCACTCGCTGTTCCTGACGCAGACCTATCATGCAGTTTCGTGAAATACGCGCGGTAAGCTTGTGACGGCGAAAGTGCGGGGCCTGATTCATCAAGAGAGCAAACCAGCTGGCCTGGGCGAAATGCATGAAATAGAAAGCGCTCGGTGTCAGGAAAAATATCCCCCACAGCGATGAGCGATCGGCACCCGGAGGCTCGAAACATCGACCCATTGAGTAGATAAGAATAGGTTCTGCGATTTCTACTTCGAGGTTGTGCCAGAACTGAGTCACCTGGTCCCGATCCTTCGCCATGACCCGCCTCTCATTATATCAGTAGCCTGCGCCCTTATCCACCAGATTCTGAAGCTCGCGCCCCTCGAGGTAGCGCCGCAGGTTCTCCATAAAAATTGGCCAACTGCGTTCGAAGTATGCGGGGGTGTGTCCTCCAGTGTGTGGAGTGATGATGACCTGCTCCATCTTCCACAGAGGTGATTCCACCGGAAGAGGTTCGGTTTCGAACACGTCCAGCCCGGCCCCGGCAAGATGACCACTCTCGAGAGCCGAAATGAGCGCCGGTTCATCCACTATGGAACCGCGACCGATGTTGATCAGGTAGGAACCTGCCCGCATTTCCGAGAACTCTCGTGCTCCGAACATGTGGCGTGTATCCGCGGTTGCAGGAAGAGCAATAACCACAAAATCCGCCCTGCCAAGCTGATCGTGCAGATGCTCAATGCCCAGGACCGCGTGTACGCCATCCACAGCAGGGCCGCCGTGGCGGCGAATACCCGTAACCTGTACGCCGAGTCCGGATGCTGCCCGCGCAAGATGAGTACCGATGGCTCCCATACCGACAATAAGCATCCGCTTTCCGGAAACCTCGAAAACATCAGTCATTGTCGGCTTGCGCCAGATCGAGTGTGCCTGTGCCCTGATATCTTTATGAAGACTCCGCCCAAAAGCCAGGATCATGCCGAGCACCTGCTCGGTAATTGAGACCGCGTGTACGCCGGACGCATTGGTGAGCGCAAAGTCTCTGCCTCGCAGATCCGGATATCGCTCGAGCCAATCCACCCCCGCGTACCAGTGATGATACCACTTGAGCGCCGGCGCATTGCCGAGCACCTCGAGCGGTACATGTCTTACCGCAATCTCGATGCGATCAAGAACCTCTTCCATTTCCGCCCTGTTGTCCGTTACAAGAATATCGCGGTCGGATACCAGGGATCGGACCTCTTCACGAGCGTGAGGTGGCAATTCACCATTATTGAAACCGAGCAGTAACACAGGTTGCACGAATTCCCTCCAGATTTATTGTTGGGTTGTCTTGTTAAAGAGTACACGGTATATCCGATCGCGTACAGATTCCCGGAGTTGTCCGAAATCAACATGAATGACCGAATGTCCGTGTGACGTTCTCACAACCCGTGCCGAAAGGCTCAGCCGTTCGTCGCTGTCCGGATGAAAAGTCAGCTCCACATCATCCGCTCCGCGATATCGCCCGCCCGGATTGTAGAGACTGGCACCGCCACCGCCGAGGTCCAGAAAGCGGGATTGAACCGGACGCTCATCGCTTCCGGCGGGTCTGACATAAACCGGAAGATTCACTTCCCTCCGATAGTGCTCGCGTTGCTGGGAACGGTCCACCTCTTCACTGTGCGCCAGTCTCAGGAGTTCGCCTTCCTGTTTGAGGACGGTCGTCTTCATGCTGAACGTGCCGCGTCGGTTCTGGTAGAGAATTTCCACATCGGATCCCGGAAAAAAGATTGCTGCCCGACCCCCGAGTGCAACCCGCAGCTTTATCGATCCTGTCTGGAGATCGAGAACCCGTGCACGGAAGTTCGTGCCGCGGTAACGGAGAAGTAACGGTGCTCCTGTCGGAAGCGATGCAGTGGAAACCGGCACGCCGTCGAGCCCTTCACCGAAAAAGCCGAGTTTTACCCGAAGCGCTGACACGGCAGCTTCCGGGATCTCTCCCTCCTGCATAAGCCGGTGGGCACACGCATTGAATAACCCCTGGTTCGAGAGAAGGAGATGCTTTTTCTCCGGCAACTTCAACGACATGGCCATGCGTGAAATGAGATCTTCTTCCGACGGAGCCAATTGATGGCGATCCCGGAGGGACTGGTACATCCTGCGCGCATTCATACGATCCTCTCGGCGATGCCTGCTACGCTCAATCAGATAGAAAGCAACAAGCCCGCTGACGAAGATAAAGATCGCAGCGAGGGCGAGAGCCACCTGGAGCGGCGTTGGATGAAAAGCGGTACGAATTCCTTCAACTATTTGATTCAACGCATCCATTTGCTCTTTGTTACTCTCCTCTAGTAAGTTAACACTACTGGATCATTGGAGCAATTCCATCTTGCGTGACCTTTCGCACGCGCCATATTAGCCTGAATGGGTTATGTACAACAGCAGGAATGCGGCCGTAGATTGATTTCATATCACGGTAGAGACGGTAGCACGGCACGTATGGAGCGCGACGCGGATTTGAAAGCCAATCGCAAGGGAGTTGATTCAACGAACGGATCTCCGGAAATTGAAATTTCCGGTGCTCGTCGCCGCTTGGAGACTGCTCTGGCCCATTACGGGGCAATGCTCAATGGCACGGCGGTCGGACAAATCGAGCTCAACTCGACAAACGCCGTTGTAGAAGCAAACTTGGAGGCCGCACAAATTATCGGAACGAAACAGTCCGAGCTGATCGGGAAGACAATAGTCGATTTCATTGAACCTGATCAACGGGCTTCGTTCCTGTCATATCTGACGTCCGCACGTAAAGCCCGCGCGGAAAATTCGTGCACCGTGAGTTTTGCAGGTGCTGGAGGACGTCCGGTGTCAGCGCGGGTTCTTACCGCCACCGTCCATCGCGACGCGAATGCCGCCCCTCTCGTTCACATGACATTCATGGATATCTCCGGTCCGAAACACATAGAGCAGGAGCTTCGTGCAGTTCGAGACGAAATGGAACAGCATGAACAGTTCGAACGGCGACTCGGATGGTATCAGGACAAGCTCAGAACGGTAGCCTCGCAACTTACGTTGACTGAAGAACGGGAACGGCGACGGATAGCGAGCGCGCTTCACGACCGCATCAGCCAGAACCTTGCTTCCGCAAATATGCAGCTTGGTGTCCTTCTGGACGCGCGAATGTCCAGCGAACAGACCGGGCAGATAGGAGCGGTCAGAGACGGGATCATTGATGTCATTCGCAACATGCGCGACCTGATAACCGAGCTCAGCCCGCCGGTGCTGCACGAACAGTCCTTCGAGACCGCCCTGGAGTGGGTCGGAGAGCATTTTTCACGCACCTACGGTCTGAATGTTACGGTAAGCGGAGTTGCCGATGATTCACTGCTACCGGAAGACAGACGTGTCGTGCTGTTCCGCGGCACACAGGAACTACTTACAAATTGTCATCGCCATGCGTCTGCAAAACGGATTCAAGTCCGCCTGTTCCAGGAAAACGGGCACGTCAAGATTACCGTTTCCGACAATGGAATCGGGTTTGAACCGGAAAAGAGGGAGGAACAATCCGGAATCGGTCTGTTCCTGCTTCGTGAACGTTTGCAGGCGGTAGGTGGGATTATTGAAATCAACTCACATGCCGGCTCTGGTACGCAGGTAACCATTGGAGTCCCTGCCACGCCAATCCCTGCCGGCCCAACAGAATTAGCATCAGGACGTTCAACAGGTCCGGATACCACCTCAGAGTGGAGGAGTGAGAATAATTATGATCGAGAGTCACCTCAAAACCAATCAGGATATTACGGTTCTTCTGGCGGATGACCATTCGGTGGTCCGGGATGGAGTAAAAGCGGTCATCAAGAAGATGGATCCCTACATCCGAATCGTTGGCGAAGCTGCGAACGGTCGGGAGGTACTCTCCCAGGCTGAGCAGAACTCCGCCGATGTGTATGTCATCGATGTTGCCATGCCGGGTCTGAATGGCATAGAAACACTCGAGCGACTGCTGCGAATGCGACCAAGAAGCAAGGTCCTCATGCTCAGCATGTACGCGGACAAGGTGCTTGTGGAAAAGGCTATGAAGAAGGGAGCGCGCGGATACGTGTTGAAGGAAAGCACATCCGAGGAAATCGTAAACGCAATCCATGAAGTACACCGTGGGCACTTCTACCTGAGCCCGGGTATTGCCGGATATCTGGTGGAGGGGTTTCTTCATAACGGTGACGGCAGCGGCGGCGAAGTCCTCGAAAGCACCCTCACCTCACGCCAGAGGGAGATTCTGCAGCTGATCTGCGAAGGAATGACCGAGCGAAACATAGCCGAAGCATTGAATCTTTCCCCGCACACCATTCATGTTCACAAGAACAACATCATGAAGAAATTGAACATCCACACGAAGGCCGGCTTAATCAAACATGCCATCAAGCAGGGAATTGTTCAGATTTAATGACACGCAAGGAGGTGGGTAAACGTGAGGTCTGTGAAGCACAAGATCAGAAACGTTCATGATTATCATTCGATCTTCTCGGATAACTCGTTCGCCGGCGAGATGTACGATGTGAAACTGCTGAACGATAATACTCTTTATGCGGGCATTCCTATTGCGCGTTCTCGCCTGGTTGCCGACTCCTCGGACACTTTCAGCTTCAATATCATTGAGCCTGAAGCACGCAGCGGGGTCTTTGATGTGCCGTTCCACGAGATCGAGTATGCGGTGAGGAAGGTGCGGGCCTGATGAAGTATCAACAAGCGTGTTGATGAAACCACCCCTTTGAAGCAGGAGCTCCCCTTCGGGTGTAGGGAGATAGTGAGTGCATGCCGGTCATCAGGCTCAAGGCCTCACCGGCGTGCAGGATTAACAGGCTAACGCCGTTCACTTGGGATGGAACGTGAGACTTTAACTCCCGCAACAAGAAGCGACAGAAAGCCCATGAACAGTGCGCGCCGCCACATCGGCCTCTCGAAGGTCGAGGAACCCAGGGCCGCTTCGTCGAGCAACGCGATTTCGTCCTGTGTCAGCGAGAAATCCAACGCGCCAAGGCTGTCCTCGAGCTGCTCAACCGTGCGCGTTCCGACAAGCGGGATTACCCCCTTGCTGCAAACCCACTGCAGGCATACTTGACCCATGGTTTTACCGTGCTGCTCCGCTGCCATACGAATCGTCTCCCGAAGCGGGGTGAGATCGTCGGCGGTGAGTCGCATTCGTCGAGCCAGGCGGTGCTTTCCCAATCGCTCCGGCGTCAGACCCGAGGTCAACAGGCCCTGCCCCAGTGCTCCATACCCGACGACGGCGATCCCCTCTTCGCGGCAAGACGGACCTGCTCCGCGTTGAAATTGGAAAGCCCGAGCGATTGGAGCGTTCCCCGACGTACCGCCTGTGCGGCTCCGCGAATCCACACCTGCGGCGACCGAGGGTGCACCGGGCTATGGATGAACGACAACGCGCACGTCGGGACTCCTAACCGCTTGTTGGAGCCTTCGGTGGCGCGAACGAAAGCCGCCGGGGTCCACCGCCACAGGGTCGGGAGGAACTTGGTCGCAACAAGGTTGGAGCCGTCCGCGAAGCCCAATCGGTTCAGCCGCACCTCTGAACTGCCCACCCCATACCCTTCCGCGGTATCAAAGAAAGTGACGCCGTTATTCCGGGTAATCTCGCGAATCCGCGCCAAAGTCTCGTCGGGAATGATACGGCCGGCCATCCGCTTGTCCAGGGTGGTGTCCCCCCAGAACATGGTTCCAATGCCAAGTGGCACCTTCAGAGCAGGCAGTTCTTCCATTGAATGGCCCCTTGCGAACAATTTGTCGGCATCGCCCTCACAGTAGCTCAGCCATGGGCGGTCCGCGTGAACTTCCCTTCGTAGATGACAGGCGGTCCGCCAACACGAAGAACGCCCGCTGCCGACCGATTGTATTCGGTCAAGGGCGTTTCCGTGGGCGCAAAGCCACCGCGGGCAAGTTCCGCAATCAGTTCGTTCTCGGAGAGAAAACACTGCGGCTCGCCATTCCACGAGGAAAAAACGAAAGTCTCGCCCGGATCCGGACTTGCGTCCTCGGGCAAGGTGTGTCTTGAGAAGGTAAACACAAACAGGCCTGCGCCCGAACGGGCGACGCGCGCGGCCTCAATCATCCCCATGGAGAGATCCGTTCCGGTGACGTGAAAGCCCATCCGGGCGAGCGGCAGTGCATTGCGCGCAGCGCCGCAACCGAGATCAAGACATCGGGGCGTGTGTGCTTCGGTCAGAAACCCTCGCGCGAAGTCAAGTAGTTGTTGATTGGGCAAGCCCGACGCGAATGTGGCGACAGTGCGCGAATCCTCCCATCGCGGATCCACGCGCTCGGTCACCGGTTGGAAAACCGGTCCCCGACAGTCGGCGGTGGCTTGTCTCAGGTGACTGACTGGCATGGTCTGCTTTATTCGACGTCCCCGCATGGTCATTTGCATCCTAATCGATAGCTGAACGATGAACAAGCGCAATATTGCCTCAAAACTACAATCCGGTCGAACATGGTCCGGTACCGAACCGCCGCCTCAGTTTTTTCATTACGGGCGCTCCCAGGATCGATACTGGTTCGCGCACCCGGACACGCACTATAATGAGGATATGGCCAACCGACGGAACATCCCCATCGTCCTGCCGCACATCGAAGCTGAATCGTGCACAATCGGGTTACGCGAGAAAATACTCGCTGAAATTCCCTTCTTTGAAGCGCTTTCGGCTGCCGATGTTCACTCGATCAACCAGCGATTTGTTGATCGGGGGTTCGAACCCGGGGCGACCATCATACGTGAGGGCGAGTCGGCTGACCGGCTTCTTGTTGTGGCTATGGGCATTGTAAAGCTGTTTCGGACCACCGAATCGGGGGGAACCATTCTTATCGACATACTCGGCAGCGGAGAATACTTCGGTTCACTCGCCGGGTACGGGCCGGACAGATACCAGGACACAGCGATAGCGCGCAGCAGAGTCTGTGCCCTGTCAATTGATTCGGTAGCATTCCGCAGGATCCTTGGCGAACACTCTTCGGTAGCACTGAAGGCAGTGGAAGCGCTTTCGAACCGGCTTCATCTGGCCCATGAGATGGTGCGTCAGCTCGGCGGCTATTCTGCGGAAGCACGCATCGCATACGTGCTGCTTCGCCTGGCAGACAAACTGGGCGTCTCGTGGCAGGATAGCACACTTATCCAGGCGCCCCTCACCCGGGAGGAGCTTGCATCCATGGCGGGCACCACAACCGAAACGGCCAGCCGTGCAGTCAGCCGCCTTCAGAAACAGCACATTATTACCGCCGGCCGTGGATGGATTGCGTTGACAGACGGAGAGGCTCTTCGCGAACTTGCTCCTGAATACCTCCAATGAAACATATTCTTGCGTTGTCTTGTACTTGATTGACATAGATCATGTTTCCTCGCCTCGTATCCCTCTATCCTGGGTATATATCGAGATAGGAGGAAAATCATGAAAACCTTGTTGCGAAGCAGTGAGCTCTCATGCCCGTCCTGCGTGGCAAAAATCGAAAAAGCACTTGGAGCCCTCGACGGTGTCCAGGCAGCGGTAGTGCATTTCAACACCGGCAGGATCGAGATCGAACATGATCCAGCGCGAGCGACCGCAGAAGAGCTGGTGGAAACCGTCCGGCGATCCGGGTACGAATCCAGAATCGCCAGCATGTGAGGTGGAGATTATGTTTGTCGGAATGATTCTCCGCAGCGGCAAGGACACGGCGGTCGTGTCCGGAGTCCTTATCGCCGCCGCTCTTGTGCTCCGGTGGGCGCCCTCTCTATCGGTTGTATCCAATGTGCTCATGATCGGCGCAGCGGTTGTTGCCGGGCTGCCCATTGCCGCCAAGGCTCTGGCAGCAATCCGATCACGTCATGTGAGCATCGACCTTCTGGTAACCGTGGCAGCCGTTGGTGCGCTGACTATCGGCAACTACTGGGAGGCCGCGGCGGTCACCTTTCTCTTCGACATCGGCGGTTATCTGGAAGCGCGAACAATGGCGCGAACCCGCCGTGTCATCAGCGGCCTTCTGGATTTGGCGCCGCTTCGTGCCGTGGTCCTTCGGAACGGTATACAGGAAGTTGTCGAGGTTGCGGAGGTTTCGGTCGGTGAGACGATTCTGGCAAAGCCGGGGTCAAAAGTCGCTGTAGACGGCATAGTCACTGCAGGGGAATCCACGATCGACGAGAGTGCCATCACCGGAGAATCATATCCGTGCACCAAGAAACCGGGCGATGAGGTATATGCCGGCACCTTCAATCAAGGCGGATTGTTGACCGTTCGTGTTACCGGTGCCGGTGTGGACACTACCCTTGCCCGGATAATCCGAAGAGTGGAAGAAGCGCAGGAGTCAAAGGCGCCGACACAGCGGTTCATTGAGCGATTCTCGCGTTGGTACACACCGCTCATCATTACACTCTCGCTCCTGGTACTCGCAGTGACCAAGAACGTCGAGTTTGCGCTTACGATGCTTGTCATCGGCTGCCCGGGAGCCCTCGTGCTTTCAACGCCGGTCTCCGTGATTGCTGCTATCGGTGGCGCGGCGCGCAGTGGCATTCTGATGAAAGGGGGAGCACACCTGGAGGAAAGCGGCCGCATCAATGCAATTGCGTTTGATAAGACGGGAACTCTCACTGAGGGCAGGCCGGAGGTAGTCGATGTGAAGCTCCTGGTTGAACCGGATAGGGTCCCGTTTTTCGAAGCTGAAGCGAATACCGATAGTGCGCCGGAACACCGGGCAATTCGGTGGGCAGCCGTTGCGGAAAGCGGCTCCGAACATCCCCTGGCGGCCGCCATCCTGCGGAAAGCAAAAATGCTCGGCAGCGTACCTACCCCGAAAACCGCCAACGCACTGCCGGGTCGCGGGATTAGCGCGACCTATTCAGGGAAATCCATTCTCGTCGGATCGTCGCGCCTCATGCGCGAGTCGAACGTCTGTCTTTCGCAGACCCCATGTGCGGCATCAACCGCGCTGAAGACTGGCGCAGAAGTGATGGTGGCGGTAGAGGGCATTCTGATTGCGACAGTGGTCGTGGCCGATCCGGTTCGATCGGACGCGGCCGCAGCGATCCGCCTTCTGCGACACAGCGGTGTCCGCGAGATCGCCATGCTTACCGGCGACAACGACCGCACTGCCCGTGAGGTTGCAGGCATTGTCGGCATCACCGACGTGTTTTCCGCGCTCATGCCGGAGGAGAAACTTGAAAAGATTGAAGAGATGCAGCGCCGTGGTCTGGTTGTGGCCATGGTCGGGGACGGCATCAACGACGCTCCAGCACTCGCAGCGGCAAATGTCGGTATCGCGATGGGCGCTGCGGGTACCGAGATAGCCATCGAAACTGCAGACATCGCTCTCATGCGCAACGATCTGATGATGCTCGCCGAGGCGATCGTGCGGTCAAAGATGGCGTTTCGCAATATCCGCCAGAATGTCGTCATTGCCGTTATCACCGTGGCGGGTCTCCTGACCGGCGTTCTGCTTGGCGGGATTCATATGGCAGGAGGCATGTTGATTCATGAGGTGTCAGTAATGGTAGTTATACTCAACGGCATGCGCCTCTTGAGGCGAAGAAAGCACAGTTCCGATTTCGTTGAAAAGCCGATCAACCGTGCGCGTTCCAGCGGGAGCACCTCCGCACACGGTGTCCCGTTCGGATGCGAAAATCCCACAGACGATGTAGCATAGAACGATGTGTCAGATAGCGGCCGGGAGAACGCAGCAGTGTCGCACGCACGCAAGAAATGGAACGTGACACATGATTAAGGAGTAGCCGCGCTGAAAGTGAAAAACATTGTCGACTGGATAGGGAAGATTGACTGGGAGTTGCAGACATTCCATAGCAATGTGTATTCGACACATCGAGGTTTGACCTACAACTCGGACCTCATCCAGGAGGAGAAATCTGTTCTGATTGGTACTGTATGGAAACCCTACGCGAACATCCTTACTCCATTCAGTCAATTTGCTTATGAGAAAATTCAGGAAATTCGCGCCGTGCTGATCCAATACCGCAGAACAATGCGTCAAATATCCTCTGATCGACGCGGTTGAAACCAGGGCCGCGACACTGGGAGCAGGACGTGCGCATCAAGATAAAAAGAGTGTATGAAGAAGGGTAACGTAACGCTCCTCTACGGCGCAAAGGACAAAGCGCATAATCAGGCCCGTGCAATTCTGGAAAGTTGCAGCTTATTGGATGAAGCGTCGGACCAGCAAGAAGCTAACCCGTGAAACTGTCAATGCCGATTCAAATTCGGACAGGAACCGTTGCGGAGGTTGCGACGAATGGAGGGTGAAGGACTGGACAGGCCGCATTCAGAAGCGCGTCGACGTCCTCTCCATTATGGGTCCGGCAGTAAACCGGGAAGGTCTGAATCGGGCATGTTTTCCGCAGACCGCCGGGTGGCGCACATGGGGTTTCATCGAAGATCTCCCGTGCCGGATCTTCAGCCCAACTCCCGGATGAGCCGGCGGGCGGTCGCAGTCGACAAATTCTCGCTGTACATCGTCTCGAGATGTTCTTTTCCGAGCTCCTTCGAACGGACGGAGACTGCCGAAGCAGTATTCACAATATAATCCGCCTCGTAGACGATCTGGAAATCTATGCTATCAATCTCGTTTCTGTGATGGTGATTCCCCACAATGAAACAGACCCTTTCCAGGATGTCCGGACGTACACCGAGGTCGGTTAGAATCGATCGGGCTATGGGCGGTCCCTCCAGATGCTGATACTTTGGTTCGTTCGATCCATACTTCCGTTGGGACTCCGGAATTCCTATGTCATGGAAAAGTGCGGCAAGAACAATCACATCCGCCACAAAGGGAGAGTCGATTCCCTCCCCCTCGAGGATTCGTTCTGCGTAGGAAAGAACATCGAGAGTGTGGGCGATTTGTTCTGCCGCCTTGTCCGTTGACCTCCGGAAGTAGAGGCGCATTTCCCGTGTCGCATCTTCTTTCTCCTGTTGCTTCATACGTCCACCCCTTTTCAACAGCGACTATTCCCCATATCGCGTCAAGATCCCCAGCGAAGCCCGATCCATTCGGATTACTCCTACGCGCCTGCCATTATCGATAGTATATCATCTCCTCCGTCGTGATCGGCTTGAACATGGACATTTTGGAC
>CAZKMA010000005.1:0-30116 GCA_964553615.1 uncultured Spirochaetales bacterium
CTTCAGTTTTTTGGAGGCGAGCGAATGTCCTACAACGTCACAATCTCCGATGCTCTTGCACGGCTTCTTGAGCATCTGTCTATATGCGAAAACCGTCTTGTGGAAGCGGAAATTGAACACCTCATCAAGATCGGCGTCGGCGTCCATCTCGGGGGGCTGGCTGAAGAGTCGAAGGCGCTCAACCGATTTCACTCTCTCTATGGCGATGAGATAGAATTCCCCGAAGGCTGCACAGACGGAGAAGCTTCCGGGTTCTAACAAGTCGTGTTACACTGGGCTATGGATGCCATACCCTATGTCAGTGGAGTCGACAAGAAAAGACGACATTTTCTTCTCCACGTACCCCACGAATATGAACAACAGGAGTCGGAGCGCTGGCCTCTTATCCTGTTTCTCCACGGCAATGGCGAGCGGGGAGATGGAGTCAAAGATCTTGACTACCTGCTCAGCTATGGGCCGTTGTACGAGACCTGGATTCAGAAACGGGAGCTCCCCTTCATTATTGCGGCTCCACAACTGCCGATGTTCGACCGGGACAAACAGGGTATCCCCTACCTGACCAACCGGTCCCGGGATCAGATCCCGCACCGGCTCGAACGCGGCGTACCGGAACGCCCCCGCCCGGAACATCCTCGGCAACCGATGTCCGGCATGTACGCTGGAGACGACCCATTTCCGTACGTCATGCCGCCCGAAGGGTGGGAACGGTGCGAACAGGACATCATCTTCATCCTCGACCACCTTCTCGCTCACTACCGGGTAGACCCGAACCGTGTGTTCCTGACCGGCGTCAGCTATGGCGGGTTCGGAACCTGGTTTATTGCGAGCAGGCACCCGGAACGATTTGCGGCAATAGCCCCGGTCGTCGGTTGGGGCCACCCATCCCTCGTTGACCCGATTGCCCATGCCCGACTTCCCGTCTGGACGTTTGCAGGCGGTCGGGATTCAACAATCCCTCCGAAATATTTCTACCCCGGCTTAGCCCGGCTGGAAGAGCTCGGCCACCATGACGTGCGGTTCACCATTCACGCGGACATGGAACACGATGTGTGGAAGAGGGTCTATGCCGGAACCGACATCTACGAGTGGTTTCTCGGAATCCCGCGGGTAGCGCACTGAGTCAAGTTCTCTGAGAGCAGGGCGTGTCTCTATATCCGTAGGCCCATGATGATGGGCACGGCCGGCATACGTGGCATGAACAGCGGATCCGGTCGCTCACCACCGCACAAGAGGTCACGTACGACAGAAGAAAACACGCAGTCAACAGGTCGCCTTTTCTCGTAATTTGTGCAATTCTGTGAGTGTGCGGATCGTCTTTCCGGAGGTAACTATGAGAATGAGAAGATTATTCGTGACGATTGCTCTTCTTGCACTTCTACAATCGATCGCGTTTGCGGAGCCTGCCAAGAGCGGATTCTTCTATGATCAGAACCTTCAGGCTTCGTACAACCCGCTCGGACTCCAGTTCGTGTCGAAGCTTTACTTCAGGGTGCCCCTCGTGAAGGCAAAAGGACTCCTCTGGGAATCCACCAAGCTGGACTTCGGCATACAAAACAATCTTTCACCCAGTTACGACCTTGTGGGCGCGTTCGTAAATATCGAACCAATCGCCATTTTCAGCTTGAACGCAACCGCCCAGCTTGCTGGGTTCTACAAGGCGCTTGGCTTTGGGTTCTACGATATTTCGAGCTACACGTCTGGCTTTGACAGTGCAGCGCTGAGCCCGCTCACCGCCCGGGATACCTCAGGCTATGTGCTTTCGGTGGCCCCGACGCTGAAGGCTGCATTCGGGCCGGTTGCCGTCCTGGATACCGGGACACTTACCTACTACAACGTGGACAATGGGCAGGGCTACTTCTATGAGCGGATTGGAAACACGGTTCTGGCAAAACGGGACATTGAACTTTCAAATAGCGGATACCTCCTGTACACACTTAAGCCGGGTTTGCTCGCCGGGCTGAACGACTCCATCATGTACGTTCCTGCGTCCGGCTACCTCTCTCACCGGCTGAATGCAATCGGCGTCTACACCAGAGATCTGAATGCCGGACTCTCGTTGTACGGGGCGTTCATGATGGGAACATTTCTTGCGGACGAGTACTACCAGTACGCGCTCTACGTTGCCGGGCAGATCGGGTTCACGCTCAGGCTTTCGCCGCGGGCTGCTGCTCAACCATAGTGTAGAATGTTCGCTTCAATCCAGTCGGCGTAGTCCCGAAGATCGCGGAGGGTGGTTTTTTGTGCCGCCTTCGTGTCGGTGCGCGAAAGCATGTTCTCGATCTGGCGACGGAACCTTCCGTAATCGACAACACTGTCCAATTCGGGGGCAAGCAGCCGTGAGGCACAGTAGCTGATCCAGCGGCTGCGTTCGGCGTCGGACAGAAGGTCAAAGTGATTACGCGCAAGGTACCGCCGGAGGAGCTCCGGACCGCGTGAGTCGACAAAGCGCGGCGAGTTCAGGATGAGCTCCTTCGCGTCGGTATGATGTATGACCTCAAAGGTCTCGCGGTCCTCGTCACCGAAAAATCCTCCGGAATAGATCTGAAGCTCGGGATCTCTCGGTGCAATGAGAGCGGCATCATCCTGGGTATACACGGCGCGTACCTTCTGCACGAGGTCTGATCGTTCACGCAGGAGCCGAGCATGCAATGCGCACTGGTTCACGTCCAGGCCGAGTACTTCGGCGCGTGCGGGCGTCAGCGTGTTCAGCGGCGCGACTGCGGGACTCCGGTTCAAATGAATACTCTTGAACCTGACCCGTTCCACGCCATCGAGATCCTCGGTGCGGGTAAAGACCCTCCTTCGAATCTCTTTCACCTCCAGATCCATCCACGTCCGCGGATCGAAGCGCAGGTCGTAGACAATAATCTCGTTTGTACGCGAGGGATGAACGCTCAACGGGTAGACCACAGACGTACACCCGCCGGGGCGCGTGAACATACCGGAAGTGTGTACTACCGGGCGTGGCGACTGCAGATTCAGCAGCCTGCGTACCTCTTCTTTTTTCCTGAGTTTGAAATGGTAACGGAATAGCTTCGGTTGTTTTTCCTGAAGAAGAGCAGCCAGACCAATGGTTGCACGGACATCGGAGAGCGCGTCATGGGCACGCTCATGGCCGATTTCGTTCGCCGCAGTCAGCTCCTCGAGTCGGAATGACGGTTTCCCCTCTTCATCGTGCAACCAGCTGATTCCCTCCGGTCGAAGATCATGCGTCATGCGGACCAGGTCGAGTATGTCCCATCGGGAGTTGCCCGCGTCATACTCGCGCCGATATGGATCATAAAAGTTCCGGTAGAAGAGGTTTCGGACAAACTCATCATCGAACCGGATGTTGTTATAGCCCACCACGCAGGTGCCCGGGACCGTCATCTCTCGATGTACTGCATCGGCGAAGTCCGCCTCGCTCATGCCCTTCTCGTTCACAATCCGTGGCGTGAGCCCGGTAACCAGACACGAGTCGGGATCCGGAATGTAGTCCGGACTCAGCCGACAGAAAATGCAGATGGGGTCGCCAACCGGCTCAAAACGATAGTTCGTGCGAATGGCAGCAAACTGTCCGACACGGTCCCACCGCGGATGCACACCGAATGTCTCAAGGTCGTACCACAGAAGGGTTTGCGCCATGAGTGGTAGATTAACCCGCGAAGACCGCACATGCAACCACGGATTCACCGTGGATGAAGGTGCGTGCGGGAAACTATAGAACCCGGCTGAACCAGAGAAGCGAAAGGACCGCCGCAATCAGTGCAATCAACGCCCCACCTGCAGCAAACAGGGCGGTTATCTCGCTTTTTTCCCGCTCCAGAACAAGCTGATTGCTCAAGAGCTTATATATGTCCTTCAATTCCGACTCATTTCCGGCGCGGAAGTACCGTGCGTGTGTCCGCTCGGCAATTGCCTTGAGTGAACTCTCGTCAAGCTGTACGCGCATGGAACGTCCGTAGAAGCCGACAATGTTGCCCTGTGTGGTGCCGAGTCCAACGGTGAAGACGCGAATTCCGAGATCGGCCGCCTTCTGTGCCGTCTCGAGCGGATCCGGACCCGTGTTTGTCTGACCGTCGGTCAGAAGTATGACGACTGCAGAGCTGTAACTTCCCGGCGCGACCGGATCCCGTGCAATGCCGGACGACTGAGGCGCCTCCCCGAGCGGCGCACCCGATCCACCGCGCTGTCGGGGGCCACCGTTCTGCGGTGCCTGGTACCCGCCAGAGGCAGGAACTCCAGGGTCGACATCGGTCCCCTCAAAAATTGCCGAGAGCGATGCGAGAATCCCGTTTCCGACCGCGGTGCCACGCTGCAGCCTGAAACGGGATATCGCCGACAGCAGGTCTTCACGATTCTGCGTAGGCGGTTGCACGAGGGCAGCAGTTGCCGCGAATGCGACAACGCCGATCCGGACACTCTTTGGTTGCGCCGCAATGAACTCCCGCGCGGCATCCTGTGCCGCCACCAGACGCGTTGGCTGGATATCCGACGCACGCATGCTTCCCGAAATGTCCATTGCAAGTATCACCGTCCCACGGGATGAGGGGAGCGTTACATAGGCGGCCGGCCGCGCCACGGCGAACACCAGCACCGTTATCGACAGAAGAAGGAGGAGCGGAGGAACATGACGCCTGAAACCGGCTCCTTTCCCCATTGCATCCTTTACCATGGAAAGCGAGGCATAACGCAATGCGGACTTCTTCCTCCGCCGGAGCAGAAGAATATAGAGCCCGATAAGGAGCGGAATGACGGCCAGAAGCCACAACATGTCAGGCCAGAGGAATGTCATGATGCCCTCCCATGCGGGTCGGCGGATTTACTCCCGCGACCATGAGGCTCCGTTGCTTGCGCAGATCCGCAAACCGGAGTATCGAGTCGACTATGTCGTCCCGGGTGGATAGCTCGAGCGCATCTACACCCGCGGCCCGCAAACCGGAGCGTACCTCAGCCTCGTGTTGCGCGGCAGCTGCCGCAAAGCGCTTGCGGAATCCGCGGCTGTGCGTGTCAACGAAGAGCTGCTCGCCGGATTCGGCATCCTGCATGAGGACCATCCCGAGGTCGGGCAGCTCGCGTTCGAGCGGGTCGAATATTCGGATTGCCAGCGTTTCATGACGCTGCGCAAGTAGTGCCAGAGGCCCGGGCCATCCGGGCGAGCTGAAGAAATCGGAAACAATGAAGACAAGCGATCGGCTCCGAATTGTCTTGTGGGCACCGGAGAGGAGATCGGACAGGTTGGTAAGGGGCGATCTTGAAAGCAACGGATGATTCTGGAGCGTGTGCAGCAGGTAGAGAACATGATTGCGACCCGAACGGGCCGGTATCACCTTCTCCATCTTGTCGCTGTAGAAAATTGCACCAACACGATTCCCATGCCGGGTCAGGAGACGCGCCATCACCGTGACGAAGTCAATAAGCATCTGCCGTTTCTGCATGCCGGCCGAACCGAAGTCCACGGATGGACTCAGGTCGAGCAGGAACCATGCGGTGATTTCGCGGTCCTCGTTGAACTGGCGGACATATGGCGCACCGAGCCGCGCTGTCACGTTCCAGTCCATGTAGCGAACATCGTCGTTGACCTGGTATTCCCGGATATCGGCCAGGTCCAACCCGAACCCGCGAAAGAGCGTCCGATAATCACCCTGGAGATATCCGTCCAACCGTCGTATGACGGTCCACTCCAACCGGAGGAGCGCCTTGTCAGGACTCTGTGCCGATCTTGACATGGTGTTCCAGCGGCTTATCCGGCACCGGAATACTCTCCACGATGCGGCGGAGGATCTGATCCGGAGAGACTGCGTCCGCAATCGCCTCGTAGGAGAGAATAATGCGATGGCGAAGCACGTCCGGTGCTACGTCGAGCACATCCTGCGGCAGCACGTAGTCCCGCCCGCGGAGAAAGGCAAGAGCACGAGCAGCTTCGATCAGGTGAATGCTTGCCCGCGGACTCGCGCCGTAGAGAATGTAGCTCGCAATGTCGGAGATTCCAGCCTTTTCCGGATCACGCGTTGCATGGGACAACTTCACCGCGTACTGCATGAGCGAAGGATCAACGTAACCCCGGCGGCACTCCCGCTGCAGCTCGACGAGCTGGGCAACTGATGCAACTGCCGCAATGGGCGAGAGTGCACCGGTTATTCGCTCAACAATGACGAACTCCTCTTCCTCAGTCGGATACCCGACGAGAACCTTCATCATGAACCGGTCCACTTGCGCCTCCGGAAGCGGATACGTTCCCTCGGTCTCTATCGGGTTCTGCGTTGCCATGACAAGAAACGGCTCGGGAACGTGGTGAGTCTCGCCCCCGATTGTGACCTGATGCTCCTGCATCACCTCAAGCAGTGCGCTCTGGACCTTCGCGGGCGCCCGGTTTATCTCATCCGCTAGCAGAAGATTGGTGAACACCGGTCCGAGTGCCGTGGCGAACTCTCCGGTCTTCTGATTGTAGATACGCGTGCCTATGAGATCCGCCGGGACCAGGTCCGGCGTGAATTGAATCCTCCGGAACTTCCCGTGTACGGTCTCGGCGAGGGTCTTTACCGTAAGCGTCTTTGCAAGGCCCGGAACCCCCTCCACCAGCAGGTGACCGCGGGCAAGGATGGCGACCAGCACCCGTTCCAGAAAGTGATCCTGCCCGACCACAATCTTCTTTATCTCATAGAGAACGTGCTCCATAAGCAACGCTGTCCCGGTTCCGTCAATCGGCCTTTCCGACATGATACCCCCCTGTCTCCGGCTCAGAACGGCGAAATGCCAATGCCGCCCGTTGCGTTCTCGATTGGTACTGCGAATCCGATTCCTATGAAGACACGTTGTTCGGTAGGATTCAGTATTGAAGTAACAATGCCGATCACCTCGCCATCCGGCGTAACGAGCGGGCCGCCGGAGTTCCCCGGGTTCGCCGCAGCGTCAAACTGAATCAGATTCGACAGGATCCGTTTCCCGTCCATTGAGCGATACTCACGGCGCAGTCCGGAGATGATGCCTGCGGTGACCGAGGGACCTATGCCGAAGGGATTTCCAACGGCAATGACCGGATCTCCGGGTCTGAGACCTGCGGTCGAACGCAAGGTTGCAGGCTTGAGATCATCCGGAATGGTACGTGCCTGCAGGACGGCAAGATCCTGTTCGGGTTGGGCGGACACGAGGTCTGCATCGGATTCCGTTCCATCCGCAAAGACCAGTCCGATCCGGTCGGCCCCTGCCACGACATGAAATGCGGTGAGTATTACGCCGGTGTCCACAACCACAACTCCGGTACCGACAGCGATCTCGCTCGAGTCCTTCAGGTCTTTCGATAATTGGCGGACACGGACAACAGAAGGACCAACTGTTTCGTAGGCGATAGATGCGGCAGACGGTGCAGGCGGCATGTTTTCAATGGCGTAACGAACCGCAGCGTCAATGTCGTCTTGCGTATATTGGCGGGGCTTCCCGGATAAAAGCAGGAATAAACACGTTCCCACAACCAGGGTGAGGGCGGCCACCGCAAGAACTCCGGGAAGCCCGAAGCGCCGCGCAACTCGAATTATCTTCCCGCGCAGCGGAGCCGGCCGAGATTCGGGCGCAGTGCTTCCTGGATGCTCCGGACTATCCCGATGCTCCTGGTCCCGCGTGAAGCGAGTAGACCGACTGTAGACAGGCACCCTGCTCATCCCGCTCTTGCGCGTTTCTGCGCTCCCTGTGCTCCCCAGTATACTGCGAATTCGCGCCCAGGCAACATAATTCGATTCTGAGATAAAGGGATGTTATGGGACGTTCATGCTCTGTTAATGGCAGCATTTTCGGCCCGCGGATAAGTTTTGTGTGTATGGAGGAAAAGATGAAACGAGTAACACTGGTTCTGGTATTCCTGACGCTGCTCGCCCCCGCGCTGCTCCTGGCTCAGGACAGACAGACGCGGGCGGACAGAAATTTGAAGCAACTTGGATTGACGGATTCGCAGATAACGCGGGTTCTCGACCTGCAGGCGAAAATGGAGAACGCCGTGCGGCAGGACATGGTGCACCTGCGTCTCATCCGCGCTCAGATAGCCGAGGCCTTGCTTCCCGCAAGTCCGGACAAGCAGAAAATCAACAGGCTCATTGACACTCAGACACAGACCCGCGCAGAGCTGGAAAAGAACCTCATTTCCGATCAGCTGGAAATCCGGAAAGTCGTTGGCGAACAGATCTACCAGAAGATGCGCCAGTCTCGTCGCGACCAACTGCGAGGGACATTCTTCGGACCGAAGAGGAGAGACAGGGACCAATCATTCGGCCGTCCTCCGCGAGTACCGATGAATCCGCAAAATCCGTAAGTCCGCATTACAGGCGGTGGTTCTCCACCGCCCGCCAGGCGCGAAGTTATCCGATGAGCACCGTGCGGCCGACCGATCAATCTTCTTCGGTCTCGTTCTCCACCGGCATTGCGGCTGACCGATCCTTCGTCCGAGCGCTGAACGACATCCGCGGGATTGCGGTCTTCGGTTTGGCGGGGATGGTCATTTCAGCACCGGTTGCCGGGTTCCTGCCAATCCGCGCCTTCTGCGCAGGACGAAAACTCATGTGCAGCTTCCCGATGGTCCCGAGCGGTACCCGCTCACCCAGGAGCAATCCCGCCTCGACCATGGTCAGATAGTCGTCCAGCACCTGTCGGGCAAGAGTCTGCGAGATATCATTCTTTGCGGCGAGATACTGGACCATGCTCTTCATGGTGAAATGCCCGACGGTGTCCGAAGGCAATGTCAGTGTACGGTTGAGCTTCACGAAGCCGTTCGTCAGGAATATCGTTGCCTCCCGCAGCCGTTTTTCCTCTTCCGCCCGGGAAAGATCCGACGGACACGTTGCAAGGAGGAGGATATCGGAGCTGCGCTCGATCGGGCAGTCGTCGAATCGAGCCGGCTTGTCCGCGCTCACCGGGCCACCGAGTGAGACCCCCTGCGCCTTTACGAGCCCTGGAACGTCATTGCGCAACTTTATGCTTGCATACTCGAACCATCTACCACCATTGCCGAGTGTACCGAGGGCAATGAGCGACCCCGAATAGGTCAGCAGGATGATTCCGCGCGGATCATCCGCTTCAAACCGTTCGGGAATACCCATTCCGAGAAGCTCGGTCTGCTCCTCGAACATCATTCGTTTTTCGAGCCAGTTCTCCCGAATCCTCCGCAGGGACTCCTCCCCCTTCGGGAGTCCGGAAGTGTCGGTGACGGAGCGAAGATGACGCTCGACCCGTTCGGTAAGGATAGATTTCACTTCTTCTTCTGAGTATTTCATACAATCATCCTATCACACCGTGCGGCGTGAAACTGAATTTATCCCGCGGAAGGGATATGATAGGCAAAGAAACAAAGAGGAGTGAACTATGGGTGAAAACATGGACAAGGTCCCAGAGCATGTCCGGGAACACATCAGGAAGATCACGGCAACCTCCGGGCTCCCGAACGATGATGACTCCATCGAGCTGATTGCCCAGGCATGGATTGAGAAGCGCGACGCATTCGAGTCCCGGCTCTCGGAGTTCGAGATGGAAGAGTGGGACGAGTTTGCGCGCGAAGAGGAACGAGGAGCCATCGTCCTGACCTATTCCGGCTCGCTTGTCACCCTCGGCCCTCTCGTTGATGGTGTTCGAAATGCGGAATACACCAGTATTGGCCTGCGTCACGACGTTCCTGATAGCGCGAGTGAAGCGGCTTCTGTTCTTGCAGATGATTTTCGCGCAGACGAACCGGTCGTCTTCTCGAAGGGTCCCGTTCAAAAGAGTTCGGCTGTCTTCAAAATCGCTGTTCACAAGGAACAACTTGCTCCGGAAGAAGAGCAGGAAAGACTGACGGACGCTACACAGGTACTCAGCGAAGATTTCGTCGAAGTAAACAAGACCATCGTTGCAGACTGATTTTGTGAATAATCCGAACGACGACATCTCGATGTTGCGGGCAAAGATAGCCCGCTTCCGAAAGCCGGCGTCAGTTCCGGAGCACGACGAACTGCTCAGGATTCTTGTGGAGGTCAATGCAGTCCTCGCGTCCGAAGACAGCCCGTCCCGCCCACGAGACCAGGGCGGCATGCCCGGCGGGCTTGTGCTGCTGGATCCGGACATACCGACCGTCGTGCTTCCGGACATCCACGCGCGCCCGGGCCTTGTGTGGTCGGTTCTCGACTATGAGCTTCATCCGGAGGAGTCTCCCGGCAGTACCGTGCTGGACGAGGTTCTGCATGGATCCGCGCAGATTGTCTGTGTCGGCGACTACTTTCATGGCGAAGGTCGAGTCCGTGGCAGGTGGAAACAGGCACTCGCAGAGTTTGCAGACGGTTTCCGCAAGCATGAGGCAATGGACCGCGAGATGAACGAAAGCCTGGCGGTCGTGGTAATGCTTTCACTGCTGAAGATCGCGCAGCCGCGCGGGATTCACCTGCTGAAGGGAAACCATGAAAACGTTGCAAACGAATCAGCTGCCGGGAACCATCCGTTCGGGAAATATGCCTATGAAGGCGCAATGGTCCTGGACTATGTCCGGATGGTGTACGGCGAGAGGATTCTCGCAGGTCTCTACTATTTCGAGAAGCGACTTCCGCTTCTTGCAATCGGAAAGCATTTTCTCATCAGTCACGCCGAACCCGCCCGCATGTTTGCCTATGAAGAGGTGGTCGAATACCGGCAGCTCGAGGAAGTTGTGGACGGAATGACGTGGACCGACGACGGTCAGGCAAATCCGGATGCCGTCAAACAGATGATTGAGCACTATCTCGCCCCGGAGGTGCACGACAGTGCATACTATTTTGGGGGCCATCGTCCGGTTACCGGTCGGTACAATCTGCGGGCGGGGGGACGGTACGTGCAGATCCATAACCCGTCCAAGTACATAGTGGCAGTTCTTCCGCCGGATAGACCGCCTGACCCGGCTCATGATATTTTCGAAACAGGCACACCAGAGGACGCGAGAGATGGCGAGAATTCCTGACAGCATCGGAAAATACAAGGTAATCTCGGAGATCGCCCGCGGTGGGATGGGTGCCGTCTACAAGGCGGAGCATCCGACTCTCGACCGGTTCGTCATTATCAAGAAGCTCACCATGCGGGGAAACGCGTCGGTGCGGGAGCGCTTCCGAAGAGAAGCGTCCATCATGATGGACTTTCGAAACGAGTTCATCGTTGATGTCTTCGACCATTTTCGGGAAGGCCCTGCCTACTATATCGTTCAGGAATTCGTGGACGGAATGTCTCTGGCCGAACTCCTTCAGAGAGACCGATACCTGCCGGAGCGCATTGCGCTGCTCATATTCCGGGATTCCTGCCGGGCACTGAAATACGCCCACGAACGCGGAGTCGTCCACAGGGACATCAAACCGGGCAACATCCTCATCTCGCGAAGGGGTGAGGTGAAGCTTGTTGATTTCGGTATCGCCCACGTGGACGATGATACGGAAAACGCACTGACTCGTGAAGGAACGACACTCGGCACGCCATCCTACATGGCGCCTGAGCAGTTCCAGGACACGCGGAGCGTGGACCGCCGAGCGGACATCTATTCGCTCGGCGTCATGCTCTACGAGATGGTCACCGGAAAGCGTCCGTTCCCCGGTTCCATCAGCGCAGAAACGCTCAGACTCATTCAGCACGGAAAGTACAAAAAGCCACGGAAGCAGAATCCTGCAATAACCCACTTTGCCGCGCGGCTGATCCGGAAGACCATGCATGCGCGTCTCAAGAAACGGTATCAGGACCTGACACAGATTCTGAAAAAGCTCGACAGGCGGGTTCGCACGCGCAGCGTGGAAGATGAAAAAGCCGAGCTTGCATCCGTTCTGGCCGGCAACTGGATACCGCCAAAGCATAAACCGCATCGCCGAAAGGCGCTCCTCATTGTCATACTCATTGTGCTTCTCGGAGGAGGCGGCATCTTCTACTACGGCATGAAAACAGGAATTCAATACGAGCTGCTTCAGCCGGACCGGTACGGAGCCCTCCAGATTGCCGTGAGAGTGGCGCGCGGACCACGCCCGGCCGAGGATATGTTTGTCTCCGCGCAACTGTTCCTCGACGACGGCAATACAATTCCGCTCGCACCCAACTCGGACCTGGTCTTCCACATGGATCCTCGGCAGGAAACTTCGGAAACCGAAGTGTTCATGAGCAATCGCCTCTTTGTTCCTGCGGGTCAATACCGGTTGAAGATAATGGCGGCGGGCCAGCTTTCCTGGAAGGGGTTCTATCTCGAGTCGCGCAACCGTCAACGGGAGGCGGGAAATCGCGCCGCCGGGAGGCTCGTAATGGTATCCGTCGGCTCCGGTCCGGTTCTTCCGCTGAGCGCGGACATTGTGGTAACTTCGGCGGCGAATGGGAGCGACATAACCGCGGAATCCTCCGTCTCCATCCTGTCCAGCGGTCTGTGGATCCCGTTTACCGGAACAGTTGCCTCGTCACTGAAATCCGGGTCGGTGTATCAGTTCAGGGTTGAGAACGAAGGATACTTTCCTGCACACTACAGTCTTCTCGTATATCCATTTCAGACGAAGCTCGATATCGCCGCATCGCTTGTGCCGTACCCCGGAGCTATCGCCCTGTCCACATCATCCGGGACACTCACGCTCACGGTAAATGGCTCGCACGAATACCGTTCGTGGGGCCGGGATCCTCATCCTGAGCCGGTCCCTTCGGTTGGAACCTCCGGGACCGTACTGAAGCTGGCTCCGGGCCACTATACGCTCGAGGCACGTCGTGGTTCCACCGTTGCGCGATATGAGTGCACGGTTCGACCGCTTTCACGCCTCAAATTGAGTATTTCGACCGGCTCCGGGCCGGGCGGAATGCGGTTTCAGAGTTCCGGTTCCGAGTACGCGCCGGAACTGCTTCGATAACGGGAGAATCTGCCATGACGCTATTTATTCGTCGGATCATTCAAATTGCCCTCGGCATTGCTGCAGGACTCGCCACGTGGCCGCTCATGGAGTCTCTGATTCACCTTCAGGTCTATTTCCACGGATATCTCCTCTATTCAGTGGCTTCCGGCGCTCTGTTCGGACTGATCTTCGGAGCGTTCCTCGGAAGCGCCGATGGAATTATCGCATCCCGAACCCGACGAATGGTAACCGGCGGCGCGGCCGGTGGAACGATTGGCGCAGCAGGCGGTGCGCTTGGTTTTCTCATTGCACAGGGTGTGCTGTTTGTGGTTGGTGAATACATGATCGGAAACGTTTTCGACGTCCGTACAATCGCCATGCCGATAGCGAGGGCGGTCGGGTGGGCCGTGCTCGGGGCATGCGTCGGTGCCGCCTCGGGTATACGCTCCGTTTCCGGAAGGAAAGTCGGCATTGGAGCCCTCGGTGGCTTCGTCGGCGGGCTCCTGGGTGGCGCCGCAGTCGAATACGGGCGGCTGCTCTTTCCGGATGCGGCGGTTGTCCACCTGGTGGGACTGCTCCTCCTCGGCATACTCATTGGACTCGCATATGCGTTCGTCGAGAAACGACTCTCCTTCGGCGTATTCAGAGTGCTGAATGGACCATTCAAAAGCCGGGAATTCATACTGAATCAACGAAAAATAACCATTGGGACTCTGCCCAGATGCGATATCCCGCTTCCGCTCGCCGGAAAGGGCGACAAGGGCGGCACGCGAAAGGGCTATCGCAATATCGCCGACACCCATTGCCGGTTGGTTGTCAGCGGACGGGATCTCTTCATTCAGGCGGTCGACGGAGACGTACGGATAAACGATCAGCTGCTGACGAAGGAGCCCGGCGCGCCGCTGAAGTTCGATGACGTAGTTGCCTGCGGCAGCGCAAAGTTCATTTTCAGACGAGAATAGGAGGCGCGAAAGCCATGACTCATAGCCGAAGAAAACCCGCAATACGGTTTCTCCCGTCGACTGCGCTCATACTCATTGTTCTTGCGGCAACGGGGGTACGCGCCGAAGCAGAGGTGAACATTGCCCAGGTGGATCCGTCGCGACTCCTTACCGGCCAGCGGGTGGATGTGTATGTGAGCGTAACGGACACCAATGGAAACACCGTCGATGGTCTCACGGCCGACAACTTTTCTCTGTTCGAGGGCTCCCCCGGAGGAAAAATGCAGCCGGTGAAAGATTTCGGGTTCCAGGAAGGTGTGGACACGAGCGACGGAATTACGTTCTTCCTCCTCGTGGACAACTCGGGAAGCATGTACGATCCATTGAATCCGGGTGATTCTTCGGGGTCAACCGCGCAGATGCAGACGCGAATCCAGGCGGCAAAGGCGGCAATACGTACGTTCCTGAACTCGGTTGACAACCCCGCCGACCGGATCGGACTTGCCACCTTCAACACCTTCTACCGGGTCGCAACGCTACCGACGGACGTGCGCGCGCAGGTAGAAAAGTCCTTCGCAGATATCGCAAAACCGCAGGCCCGCGATGCATTCACCGAATTGTATGCGTCGCTCGAGGCGGCTTCCAGAGATCTCGCAGGATGGAAAGGACGGAAGGTCATCATTCTCCTCACGGACGGCGAGAACTATCCCTACACACTCCACACCGGCAACGCGAGTCCGCAATTCGGCTCCCACCTCACAACGAGCAACGAGGCAATTAACTCGCTCATTCGGGAGGGCATTTCGGTATTTCCGATTCATTTCGGCCCGGCTCGACAGGACGCGAATCTTCGCAACATAGCCCATTCCACCGGCGGACGTGTCTACGATGCCCGAAGCGAACAGGAACTGGCGAATGTCTACCTGAATGTCCGCCGACGCGTACTGAAAGAGTATCGTCTTTCCTATTCGCCGCGAATGATTCCTGGAGATCGACGGGTCGTTCAGGTTGACTATCATGGGCCCGATGTCGAGGGCAGCGCATCCCAGTACTACTTTGTCGGCACGCTCTTTGGAGCACCATCGGGACCATGGAACCCGCTGCTCCTTATCCCGTTTGCCGTGGCACTCCTGCTCTGGTTTCTGATAAGCCGTATGCGCTTCATCAACCGTCGTACGGGTGCGAATCTGGAAATTCTTGCCGGCGGAACAACTCAAGTCTTCCCGATAACCGAAGGACAGACGGTCATAAAATTCGGCACGGGTTCGGATGTGACCATCTCGGGAGACCAGCCCGGCGGTGTACGCACCGATGAAGAAGCTACCGTTGTGCGCGACGAAAAGACCGGCGAGTTCACTGTGGCAAGCAGCAAAACGGTCATGGTCAATAACCGCCCCACGCAGAAACGTGTGCTGAAGCCGGGCGATGTGGTTCGAATGGGAGATGCAACCGTGGTGTTCGATGAGGAGGACGACAAGTCCGGCCGATAATCTGGATAGATACGGGTAAGAAGGGGAAGGTGGGATGTCCAGCAAGCGCCGCGGAATCTGTGGTTCGCTCAAACGGGCGACACGCGTAGCAGGGGGAATTGTCGCCGTTACACTCCTCCTGTTGGGATGCCAGACCCCGAAACAACAGCACCCCGAACAATCGAAGGCAGCAATCAGCCTGCGCATAACAGGTACCACCGTGAGCGCGACAGACCTGGATACCGTCCGGCTCGAGTTCGTTGCGACTGCTACCAATACAAACAGCCGGGAAGTCACGGTTACCGCCGCCACAGCGAACCTTACCGTGCAGGACGTTCCGGCCGGCGTGTGGAGGCAAACCGCTCCCGTCCAGGTCCCGGCCCACGGAACGGCCACCATTCTCATCCGGTACACGGTCCGGCTTTCTGAACTATTCACCAGCCTGCCCGGCTTGAGAACGGCGGGAACGGCATTCTGGCACATTGCGGTGTCTGCCACTGCGTCGTTTCAGGGCGGCGCTGCATTGCCGGTTATGGAAACTGCTGCCGACGGTCGCTTCCCCGTTATTCAGAAGCCGTCCATCTCCATACTGTCACTACACATCGAACGATATGACCTCATCGAGTCCAAGCTCACGCTTACCCTTGCAGTACACAATCCCAATGTATTCCCGGTCAATTTCCGATCCATCACCTACCAGTTTTCAGCCGACGACCGGACATGGGGCGACGGCACCGAGGATCTGCCCGAACCCGTGGCGGCGGGTACGACTGTTCAGGTGCCGGTTCCGCTCCGACTGAATTTCATCGAGATGGGACGCAAGGTATTGGACACCGTTGCAGATCTGGGAATTGTGAAATACCACCTGGCCGGGAATGCCTCCGTAACTACCCCACTGGACTTCATTCCCCGGTTCACCATGGATTTCGACCGGAGGGGTTCAGTGAGAGTCCAGAAATAGCCACAAGAACCCCGATCTGTCCTACCTCGACCCTCGCGGGAAAATCATTATTCTGATAGGATCACTTCGATTTAACCGCCAACACCGGCTTCAGGAGGACAGTGAATGAGAAGACTCTTCACCGTTGGACTACTTTTGTGTGCTTTCTCCCTCCCTCTGTTTGCGCAACAACAGGGCGTTAATCCGGCACCGTTGCCGCACACCTCAACCATGATCGGTACCCACTCTACCGTACAAGCCGGAGACACTGCGTGGGTGCTCATTTCGGCCGCACTCGTCATGCTCATGACCCCTGGACTCGCATTCTTCTACGGCGGCCTTGTGCGTAAGAAGAATATCCTCGGGGTACTGATGCAGAGCATGATGGCGCTTGCAGTGTTGTCGGTCATGTGGGTGATAGTGGGCTACTCCCTTGCCTTTGCAAGAGGGACACCATTTGTGGGCGGACTGCAATGGGCAGGACTTGCCGGGGTCGGAATGGGACCATCACCGTACGCCCCGGATATTCCTGCACTGGTTTTCGTAGTCTTCCAGATGATGTTTGCCGTCATTACCCCTGCGCTCATCGCAGGTGCGTTTGCCGAACGGATGAAGTTTGGCGCCTACCTCGCCTTTATCGTACTGTGGAGCCTCATCGTGTACTATCCGGTCTGTCACTGGGTGTGGGGACACGGCGGATGGCTTGCGCGCATGGGCGCACTGGATTTCGCAGGCGGCATCGTCGTCCACATAACCGCGGGGTTTGCCGCAATAGTGACGGCACTCTTCATCGGAAGACGTAAGAATGGAACGCATTTCCCGACACCGCACAATCTCCCTCTCACCGTGCTTGGCGCGGCGATTCTCTGGTTCGGATGGTTCGGATTCAATGCAGGATCGGCGCTCGCCGCGAATGCCATTGCTGCGAACGCATTCCTGACCACGAACACTTCCGCGGCAGCCGCCGCGCTGGTGTGGGCGTTGCTCGACAGAATTACGAGCGGCAAGCCGACTCTTCTGGGCACGGCTACCGGAGCAGTTGCGGGCCTTGCCACGGTTACTCCGGCGTCCGGTTTTGTGGATGTATGGGGGGCCCTCGCCATCGGGGTGTCGAGCGCACTGGTCTGTTACGCAATGGTGGCAGCTATCAAGCCCCGGTTCAATTTCGACGACACCCTCGATGCGTTCGGCGTGCACGGGGTGGGCGGTCTCTGGGGCACCCTCATGGTGGGTGTTTTCGCGGTTCCCGCAGTTCACGGGGCGCAGGGCCTGATCACGGGGCATTCCCACCAGCTTGGGGTCCAGGCGTTCGCAGCAGTTGCCACCATCGCCTACACGGTGGCCGCCACCTACATCATCCTGAAAGGAATTGATCTGACTATCGGCGTACGGGTCTCGGAACACGAAGAGGTGCTGGGACTCGACCTTTCAGAGCACAACGAACGAGCATATACGCTGGTCGACTGAGGAGTACGGACGTGAAGTATGTCATTGCAATTATCCAACCGCATCGGCTCGATGATGTGAAAGAGGAACTGTACAGGGCCAATGTCAATCTGGTTACCGTCAGTGAAGTCCTCGGCCACGGACGACAGATGGGAGTCACTGAAATCTATCGCGGACACCGGGAAACCGGAAACATGCTGCGTAAAATCAAGCTCGAGATTGCCATCAACGAAGAGTTCGTCGAACCGACCATAGAAGCGATACGGCGGGCCGCATATACCGGGGAGATAGGAGACGGAAAGATCTTCGTTCTCGATCTTGGCGATTGCATCCGCATCCGCACCGGAGAGACCGGACCGACGGCTATCGGTTGAGCAAACGCGCTTTCATTGCACCTGCCGGGAGCAGTCCCCTCCCTCCGGAAGGCTACTTATTGTCCAGATGGGTATAGAGGAACCGCTTGATCTTCTGCGTCGGTGTCTTTTCGAACGGCTCCGGTTCCAGGATAACGCGACTCAGCCTGGATGCACGGTTGACGCGCGCGTTGACTGAGATCCGGATTGTATTGAGGATCTCTTCCGCCTTCTGTTGCATTCCGGTCATCGCATCTGCAACGTTGCCTATTCGTTCCTTCAACGCGTCAAAGTTGATGTGAACGCGGGCGACAAGCTGTCCGCGCCACTCGAAAACGAGTGAATCAACCACAAGATCGTTCTCGTTAATGGCCGCCTCGATGTCGTCAGGGTAGATATTCTCACCACCGGGGCCGACAATCATGTTCTTGAGCCGTCCGCGGATGTAGAGATACCCATGGCGGTCAATCGTTCCCAGATCTCCCGTCCTCAGCCAGCCGTCCGTCGTGAAGGCTTCCCGGGTTGCCTCTTCGTTCTTGAAATAGCCCATCATGACGTTGGGTCCGCGAACCTGAATCTCCCCATAGATGCCGTCCCCGGCGGAGTGGTCAATCCGGATGTCGACATTCGGTACTGCGGGGCCGGTCGAACGAAAGCGCGTCCCGGATGCCCCGGTCCCCGCAATAAGGGGTGCTGTCTCGGTCAGTCCATAGCCGATGCTGTAGGGAAACCGCGCTTCGCGCAGAAAGCGTTCGGTATCTGCATGAAGCGCCGCGCCTCCGATGCCAAAGAACTGGATTCTTCCGCCGAAGGTCTTCGCTACCTTCCTGCCTGCAATTCGATGCATGATTCGCCGGACCGGAGATATCCGCGCTGCGGTCCGGGTAATGATGTTCTTTTCGAACAAAGAACGAATGCGAGAACGATAGAGTTTTTCCATAATCAGAGGAACGCTCATCATCATTGTTGGACGTACATCTGCAAGCGCGGGGAGAAGCACCGACATGGTGGGAGGCTTGCCGAGGTAGTAGATGGCCGAACCGCAGGAAAACGGCGCGAGAAAGCCCACAGTACACTCGTAGGTGTGGGCAAGCGGAAGGATGGACAGCAACCGATCCGCAGGACCGATCTGAACCAGAGAACGTGATGAGAGCACATTCTGAACGATATTCCGGTGCGAAAGCATGACACCCTTCGGCTGCCCGGTGGTGCCGGATGTGTAGAGTATGGCAGCAAGGTCTTCCGGCAATGGCGCAATGTCTTCCGCCGCATCAAACTCGGCGCTCGGCTCAGGAATGAGCATGTCGGAGAACAACTTGTCAAGTTGGAGGACAGGCGCATCCGGTGCCGCACTCTGCACCTTCGTCTGGAGCGCTTCAGACACACATACGGCCGAGACATCCGCATGGGTCAGAATTCCCGCAATCTCCGCGGCCGAGAAATCGGGAAGGATGGGAACAATCACTGCACCCATGCCCGTCACCGCAAGATAAAAAATCCCCCATTCCGGTTTATTCTCACTGACAAGAGCAATTCTATCTCCGGGACGAATACCGCGAGAACGCAGGAGTGCACCGAGCGCGCCGGCTCGTTTGCCTACATCGGAAAAACTGTAGACAACACCCTTCCACTGGATGAGAGCCGGCAGATCCTTGAACCGATAGACACTCTCCGCCAGAAATTCACGTAACGTGGTAATTGGTGTGCGCTCTGGGAGCGCGACATTTTGTCCGACATCCACCGGTGCCCTGCCTTGTGAAGCGATGACTTCTGCTTTTTCTTGATGATAAGTCACCGCATCTGCACGCAGTGACCATTCCATGGTACGCCCGGAATTGTCTGAAGTCAATGGAGAAGCAAGCACAAACCAGCGCCATTTAGAATGCCACTGACGGGTTAAACATGAGTATCTTAGTCATAAGATGTCATCACTGAGGCCTTTCCAATCATTTATTCGGGAACTTCCGGAATCAAAACGGCGAATGCCGGTTCTCTTCATCGGGCACGGCTCTCCGATGAACGGAATCGAGAACAACGAGTTCAGCAACACCTGGACAGAACTCGGAAAACAGATCGAACGGCCCCGAGCCGTAATCTGTATCTCGGCACATTGGCTCACACACGGAACCCACGTTACATCAATGGCCAAACCTCCAACAATTCACGATTTTGGCGGCTTCCCTCCGGAGCTCTTCCAGGTGCAGTACGAAGCGCCCGGCGATCCGGAACTGGCCGAGGATACCGTTACGCTCATCCAGCGAACCCAGGTCGGCCTCGATCATGACTGGGGGCTGGATCACGGATGCTGGACCGTCGTGAAACACATGTACCCTGAAGCGGACATACCAATCCTGCAGCTGAGCATCGACTACGAGCGCCCGCCGGAGTATCACTATGAACTATCCCGGGAACTTGCCGTACTGCGCAGGAAGGGCGTCCTCATAATCGGGAGCGGGAACATGGTGCACAATCTGCGAATGGTGGCCTGGGATAAGCTTGAGAAACCCGGTTACGGCTACGACTGGGCTCTCGAAATGAACGAGAAGTTCAAGACCCTCATTGCGGCCGGGGAACATAAATCACTCATCGCGTACCCGTCGCTCGGACAATCTGCCCTGCTCGCAATTCCGACGCCGGATCACTACTACCCGCTGTTGTACGCGCTCGCATTGCAGGAGCCGAAGGACGACGTCTCATTCTTCAATGATCGGGTGGTCGGTGGCTCTCTCACAATGACGTCCGTCAGGATCGGCCACGAATAGACCTCCGTGCAGATACGACCGGGCATTGCGTTCAGTCTTTACTCTTTCGTGACACGGGCGTGACCTCCTGCACGTATCATTGGTTCCGGAGGATGATCAATGAAAGAATCCAGAAGAACCCGCCGGATATTCGCCATCATCGCGGGTGTTGTTGTGTTGGGGATTGCTGTAAGCGTGTTCCTGTCCGTATCGGACCGAAAAACCACATCCGACTCCGCAGTCCTGGTAGTGGACACGACCGGCGGAGCAATGAACGCGCCACGTATGATCGGCAAAGACTATCGGTTTCCGATCGCCCTTTCGTCCGCCGAATGGCACAAACGGCTGAACTCCGAGCAATACAACATACTGCGTGAACAGGGAACCGAGCCCTCGTTCACCGGAAAATACTGGGATAACCACCGAGCGGGTACCTATTATTCCGCGGCAACAGGCCAACCCCTGTTCAGTTCAGCGGACAAGTTCGATTCGGGGACGGGCTGGCCGAGTTTCACGAAGCCTGTTGATGCAGGCGCCGTGCTGCTCCGTCCGGACAACAGCTATTTCATGAATCGCATCGAGGTTGTGGACAGCTTGAGCGGCTCACACCTTGGTCACCTGTTCGACGACGGCCCCGCGCCAACGGGAAAGCGCTACTGCATAGATTCGGCCGCGCTCATATTCGTTCCGACCGGTGGAACGCCGCCCGTCGAGCTTCAACCGACGAAGTAGATCGGAGTTCCTCCCTGCGCCGCGTCGGTGGTCAGCGATTGACGGATGGGTGTATCCTCTGGCATTGAGGAGAGTAAGCCATGCAAACACGAGGAAACACCGTGCTGATCACCGGGGCAAGCTCCGGCATTGGAAGAGCGTTTGCGCAGGAATACGCGAAGCGAGGCAACACCGTTCTTGCGTGCGGCCGCCGGGGCGAGCGACTGGAAGAGATAGCAGGAGAATACCCGACCGTTGTGCCGCGCGTATGCGATGTGAGTGACGACAGCGAACGAACGGAGCTCGCTCGCTGGGCCATCAGCGAATATCCGGACATCAACATTCTCATAAATAACGCCGGAGTTCAGCTCGTTGCCGACTTGACCCGGCCGGTTGACCTGTTACGAATTCGTTCGGAAGTCGAAACGAATCTCATCGCTCCCATACATCTCACGTCTCTTGTTGCCCGGCATCTTGCCGATAAACGGGAGGCTGCCATTATCAATATCTCATCCGGTCTCGCATTCACTCCCATCGCGTTCATGCCGATCTACTGCGCAACGAAGGCGGCGATCCACTCACTGACTCTCTCCCTGCGGCATCAGCTCCGGGAGACCGGTGTGAAGGTATTCGAAATTGCGCCGCCTTCGGTGGACACCGAGCTCGGCTCCGACCGGCGAACGAACAAAGAGGAAACGCATGGCGGAATGCCGGTCACTGAATTCATTGCGGCAGCGATGGACGCGATAGAAAACGACGTGATGGAAGCGCCGATAGGGCCTGCGGCCGGAATGAGGGAAATGCGGGAGATGCTGTTCGAAAAGATGAACGGAGGACGGTAGAACCGTCCTCCGCACACGAGTTCTTATCCCTTGACAGCTCCGGCGGTCAAGCCGCTGATGATCCGGTTCTGGAATACAAGAACCAGTACCAGGAGCGGAATTGTAACGATGACCGAAGCGGCCATTATCTGTGCCCACGGCAATTCGTGCGTCGAAGCACCGGAGAACAGTGCAATTGCAACCGGCACTGTCCGTGAGGTGTTATCCACGGTGAATGTCAGGGCAAAGAGAAACTCGTTCCATGCCTGTATAAACGCCAGAAGCCCCGCGGTCACCAGACCCGGCGCCATAACCGGAAGCAGAACGCTGCGCAGTGTTCGCAACACACCCGCGCCGTCCATAAGCGCGGCTTCTTCCAGCTCGCCGGGTATCTCACGAACGAACGAGGTCAGTATCCAGATGGTAAAAGGTAATGTGAAGATCATGTAGGAGAGGATGAGCCCCCACCAACTGTTGGAAAGGCCAAGCGTGCGGATGAGCAGGAACATACCCCCCAGAACGCTTATCTGCGGGAACATGGAGACGCCGAGGATTGTGTAGTATACCGGTTTTTTTCCGGCAAACCGAAACCTTCCCAGGGCATAGGCAGCGAAACTACCAATAGAAAGCGCAAGCAGCGTCGTAACCCCGGCAACGATCGCCGAGTTGAGCAGGTTCCGGGCAAATGGCTGGCCGGTAAATACTTCGACATAGTTGTGCCATCTCGGATGTGGCGGCCAATAGACTACCGGTGTCTGAAACAGCTGTTCCTGGGATTTCAGCGAGGAAGAGATTGCCCAGAAGAACGGGAATATGAGGTATACCAGCACCACCGCGATCAGCACGAAGAAAGCTCCTCGTGAAAGGTGGTAGGCGAATCCGGTCTTTCGTGTCGATATCATCAGTCCACCTCCACCCGAAGAGCCACTACATAAGCGGCAGTGAATATTCCGATAATGAGAAATACCATCATGGTTACGGCCGATCCGTACCCCAGAGCACCGAAATCGACGAGTTGTTGTCGAGCAAACACCGACATAGTCATTGTCGACGGCACCGTTCCGGTCATGACGTATATAACGTCGAAAACACGCAGCGAATCGAGTGTCCGGAAGATGAGTGCAACAAGCAGCGCCGGCCGCAGGAGCGGAAGTGTGATGTGCCAGAATCTCTGCAGCGTCGTGCTCCCGTCAACGTGAGCGGCCTCGTAAAGTGAATTTGGAATGGACTGAAGACCGGCAAGCAGGAGCAGGGCCATGAACGGTGTCGTCTTCCACACATCCACCGCGACAACTGCCGGAAGCGCAAGCGCGGGCTCCGCGAGCCAGGCGATCGAAGTGTGAATTATGTGAAGTCGTTTCAGAATATCGTTCAACACGCCGTACACATCGTTGTACATCCACCGCCACATCTGAGCCGAGACTACCGTTGGGATTGCCCACGGAGTAAGCATTGCTGCACGCATCATTCCCTTGGCACCGATATTCGCGTTTACAAGCAGCGCGATCCCAAGGCCAAGAACTGTTTCAAACCCGACTGAAAGCAGGGTGAACACGACGGTGTTCCTGACCGACACCCACCACGCTGTGTCGTGGAAGAGGCGAACAAAGTTGCTCCATCCAACCGGATTCGATTTGAGCGGATACTGCAGTATGTTCGTCTGGGTAAAACTCAAGAATATCGTGCGAAGCAACGGATAACCGGCAACCAGTAGAAGCGCAACTACGCTTGCGGACAATAGGAGCCAGGCCGTACGCGATCTGCGATTCTGAAGGTTAGACATTTTCATGATCCTGTAGCCCCCCAATAGAGAAAGGCTCCTTCCCGAAATTCGGAAAGGAGCCCACACATGTTCGTTTACCAGGCGGAACCTTTGATCGATTCCAGCTGACTCTTCAACGCCTTGAGGGCGGGAGCGGCCTGCTGCTGTCCTGTCAGAACGTTGTGTACCGAGGTCCAGAAAGCACTGGAAACCTGGTTGTACTTGGACTTAGCGATTGTTGCGGGACGTGCGACTGCATTCTCGAATACCGGAAGCAGCTTCACGATAAATGAGTTCGCTGAGCTTGCGAGCTTCGAATCCTTGTACACCGCCGGGCGGGTCGGAAGGAAGCTGTAGGGAGGCATTGCCCGTTCGAGCTCAACATCGTAGCTCGTGAGGTACTGAACGAGCGATGCGGCCTCTTTGGGGTTCTTTGAGAAGCGGGATACTGCGAGGTTCCATCCACCAAGTGTGTCTGCACCGCTCGCGTTTGGACCGGATCCCTTCGGCAATGCCGCCACATCGAACTTACCCTTGATCGGACTGTCTTTGCCCTCACCGAGCTGGTAGGCATAGGGCCAGTTCCGCATGAATGCTGCGTTGCCCGCCTGCCAGACACCGCGCGAATCTTCTTCCATGTAGCCGGTGACACCCTTGGGAGAAATGGTGCCCACCCAGCTGGCGGCCAGTTTGATTGCATCCACGGCCTGGGGATTATCGATGGTTATGTTGCCGTTTCCATCGATGATCGTTCCGCCGCCATTGGATTTCACCCACTCGAGTGCATCACAGGTGAGTCCTTCGTAGGCATTTCCCTGCCAGACGTAGCCCCAGAAATCCGCGTTTCCAGCCTGTCGTTCTCCGGCCTGAATCTTCTGGGCCATGGTGGTCAGTTCGGCCCAGGTCTTGGGAGGCGCGCTATACCCGTATTTCTTCAGGAGGTCGGAGCGGTAGAACAGCAGTCCGGCATCCGTGAACCAGGGAATGGCCACGAGGTTTCCCTTGAAGGTGTTGTTTTCGATGATTCGGGGGAAGAACTGAGAAGTATCCGATTTCGGAATGTACTTGTTCAGATCGACAAAATAGTCCCCAAGTAGTCCGGGCCATACGACATCGATCTGATAAACATCCGTGCTGCTCGACCCTGCGGCGAGCTGCTGCTGGAAAAGCGCCAGACGATCGGAGCTCGAGTTGGGAGTATTTACAACCACAACCTTGTTTCCGGTCTTGGCTGCCCACGCGTTGGCCTCATCCTGAAGGGCCTTCAGCTCGTTTCCAACCGCACCACCGGCAATGTTGATGGTGGCCGGACCGGCTGATTTTGCTGCGCCACTGGATGATGCTCCGCTCTCCTTCTGCCCGTTGGCAAAAGCAGCCGTAGCGAAGAGCACTGCAAAAGCGAGTGCTACCCAAGAAATCTTTCTGATCATTTCGTCCTCCTTGATGAGACGTTAACTGAAACAACGTACGCTCCAGTAACCCAGTGTTTTGGAATAAAGTGAAACGGACTCTTCTGTACTCTGTTACACCTCCTCGTCGCTACCCGCTGCCATGCAGGTGTTCGGTTATGAGCGTACACAGCGCTTTGGGTGACAGATATCGAAGCGATGCGGCACAGTGAGTTGCCTCATCAGCGATCCGACATCCGTACAAAAAGCTTAGAACTCGTTTACCTCAAAGTCAAGCTTTTTTGTTTCGCGTATTGGAGAAGCGCGTTACTGACGCGATTCAAGGGTAAGGATATCTCCATCATGCGTATGTCGGAGGTGCCATTTGTCCTATGAAGTTCCCAATTGTCCGGAGTCTTTCTTTTCGCCTGCCGTCCGCCGGACGTGACCCCCGAGTACGAAATACCCGAGCGCACCCGCCAGACCCGCAACAAAGCATACGGTCCAGAGAACCGGCTGCCCGAAACGACCAAAGATCCATCCACCGATCGCCGGACCAATAAAGAATGCCAGGCCCCATGCCGAACCATAGACACCCTGGTACAATCCCTGAACTTCCGGGGTGGCAAGATCTGCAACGACCGCAGGTGCAATCGAAGCGTTCAATATCTCCCCAAGTGTCCATACAACGACACTCACCGCATACAGAAGTACCGTGTCGGCAAATCGTGCAAAACCGAACCCAACGCCGAGGAGGAGGTTTGCCACGGCTATTGCGCCGAATCGATTCCATCGTTCTGCATTCCGGGCGACCGGGATTCCGAGGAGCACAATGAGAAGACCGTTCAGGGAGATAACGATGCCGTATCCGGATGCTTCGATGCCGTGGGTGCTCATTGCGACCGGGAGCGTGGACGAGCTCTGTGCGTACACGGCTCCGAAAATCAGGGCAAGTGCTGCAAGAAGCAGAATCAGCGGCTGACGGAAAAGCAGGGTAAGCCTTCCGGGACCCACAGCAGTTGTTCGTCCCGAACTTCGCAGTTCCTCGGGTTGGGACTCGGAAAATCGAAACAGCACAATCAGGCCGAACACGAAAGTGGTCGCTGCATCCACTGCGAAGAGCAGGAAGTAGCCGTCTCGCGCCATGAAGCCACCGACGGCAGGCGCAATTGCCGCGCCAAGATTGATGGCCCAGTAGAGATAGCCGAATGCACGTATTCGTCTTGCCGGAGGCACCAGATCCGCAATCGCCGCACTGACAGCCGGTCGGTAGATGTCGGTGAAAAATCCGAGGAGGAAGGTGAAAACGGCCAGAGCCGACAGATCCCGCGCAAGTCCGACAGCCAGAATAACTGCCGGCGATATCAGAAAGCTGGCGAGCATGACCGGTCGTCTTCCGATCCGATCGGAGAGCTCACCACCGACAATTCTGCCCACAAAGGATCCGGCACCGAACAGCGAAATCACCAGTGTTGCCTGGACGACCGGAATGCCTCGTTCGCCCGTCAGATAGAGGCTCAGGAAAGGCGCAACGAATCCGCCGAGACGGTTTATGAGGGTTCCAACCCACAAAAGCCAGTAGGTTGGAGGCATTTCGGAAAGCACCGCACCGAGGCGGCGGCGCACAGATAACGACATCGTGACTCCATCGAAAACGGAATCCGCTCACTATAGATCACGAGTACCCGAAGTGCAATTCGGATCGCCGTCGCTCCCGGTGTCTGGAAGCTGAATCGCGGGGATTCCCTTACGAGAACTCAGCGGCCGGCCGGGTTTCGACATCTCCACCGCCGGAAGATCCATGCACCTTCGGCGATTCGGCAAGAAGAAACATCAGGAACGCGCTTGCGGCAAGCAAAACCGCGAGCCCGATGAAGGAAGGTATGTACGAATGGTGAAACACGCCGCGAAGTGCGTCCATGAGGACTATGAGCAATCCGGATGCCTGGACGACGAGCGCAAAGACTCCGTTACTGGTGCCTTCGGGCGCCGGAAAGGTAATCTCTGCCCCGTACTGGTAGGCAACGGGTGTAACACCGGTAATGCAGAATCCCATGACAAAGAATGCCACGACCTCAAACGGAAAACCTCGACCCAGGACGAGCCCAATCGTAGCGGGAACCGCAAGAAAAACTGCCACCAGCAAAATCGGTTTCCGGCGCCCGATACCATCGGAAACGGCGGGAACTACGATGCTCCCCACTATGCCTCCCACAAGGAGGAGCGCCGTGAGAAAGACCCCCTGATCCACAGACAGTGAGAGTTCTTTTCCCAGTCCGTCGATCAACGTGAACACTCCGTTCACGATCCCGCTGCCAAGAAAAAGAGCAAGAGCAAGGATCCCGACATTCCGGTTCTTCAGAATCTGTTTCAAACTGTCCAGAACCAGTGCGCGGATCTCTTCCCCCGCGGGACTCGCCGACGTCGGCGGCTCGGACTTTGCGAACACCAGGAAGAGGACTGCGCTGATGGCAGAGGCGCTGCCGTAGATGAGCTGCATACCTCCGAATCCATAGCTGCCGACCAGTGCCGGCCCCAGGACCTCACCGAGGCCTATTCCGAGGAACAGAGAAAGAAAAATGACACCGGTTATTGTGGCACGTTGCCTCTGAGGAAACCAGAGAGCCGCGAGTTTGGTGAAAGCGTTCAGAAGAAATGGCTGTCCAATGGAAATACCGATGGTGCCTATGAGCGCCGCCGTGTAATTGGAAGGAAAGACCGCACGAAGGAGTCCGAAAACTCCCATCATGATCGCTCCGAATCCCACGGCCTTCTTGAATCCGAAGGTGTCAATTGCCCATGCAGCCGGGAATGCAACAACAATATAGATGAGCATGAACAGATTCGCGAGCAGATCCACGCTATCCTGTCGAACGCCGTATGCAGTTGCAGCAATAGAGGCTACCGGCGCATAACCAATCCAGAGCACCTGCACCATGACATTTATCAGCATGAAAACTGCAAGGACAACCCATCGGTACGGGTAGATTTTTACGTCTGTCTCAGCCATTGAGCACCTCCAGGAATTAGGAATACGACCGGCGCGTATTATTACATAACATCCGCGATAATGTAAATCGAAAACGGTCCAACATGCAGATACGCACATCACCCCAACCGGACTCGTTCGCGCGGTCCCGGCAATTCCCCGACGTTGTCGTCAATGCTCATTGTGTGTATAGTCTTCCGGAGGCGACAATCAGCATGATCATTGACGGCACCCCAATAGCAACGAGGATTCTCGATTATGTGGCACGCGAAACATCGAAGCTGCCCACGAAGCCTCGCCTCGCGGTTGTACAGGTGGGCGAAAATCCGGCGTCTGCCGTTTATGTCCGCAAGAAACTCGAAGCGGCGCGAGCAATCGGCATGGAGACTGTGTCTGCGCAGCTGGATTCGGGCACTACGCTGGAGAGTCTTGTTGGACTGATCGACGGATTCAACCGTTCGGAGGCGTTCAACGGCATCCTCGTGCAGCTGCCCCTGCCTGAACACATTCAACTGGAGCCGGTCATAGAAGCGCTGGAACCGTTGAAGGATGTGGACGGCCTCCATCCGCTCAATGTTGGGCGGCTGACCGTGCGCAGCACACGCGACTATCTTCATCCCTGCACACCGTGGGGCATAGTGCATACACTGGATACAGTTTTCCCCAAGCGCGGCGGCATGAGCGGTCTTCGCGGGAAACAGGTAGCCGTCATCGGACAGTCATATATCGTTGGGCGGCCTCTCTCAATAATGCTCCAGAACGAGGGCGCAACGGTGATAATGTGCGATAAGTTCACTCCGGATCTGAAGCTTGCCGTCCGCCACGCCGACATAATTGTTACCGCAACCGGTGTGCCCGGCCTGATTGACAATGCATTTCTGGACGCCGTTGACAATCCGGCGTTGACCATAATAGATGCGGGCATTTCGCGGAGGGCGGGTAAGACCCTTGGAGATGTGGACCGCGGAGTCTACCATCGGGTTCAGAACTATACTCCGGTCCCGGGTGGAGTCGGTCCCGTTACGGTAGCCTTTCTCATGCGAAACATGTTGAAAGCGTACTGCATGCAAAATGGTCTTCCCGTGCCTCGCGTTACCTGACGCGATTTGACAGTCGCGGCTTACGATGTTAAGTTAGGTAACTCAAAGTTCTTCATGGTTTCAAGCACATCTTTCTGATTTGTGTTTATTCCTGTACAACCAAATTTCTTCACGAGGTACGTCATGTTCCAGAACATCCGCTCACGCATGTTTATTCTCTTTGCTGTGTCAATGCTGCTCACCACGGGATTTGTCTTTGCAGCAAACAACACTTCCAATTCCGTAGCCAGGTCCGGATCATCCCATATCAAGATTGACAACACGGAGCTCAAGAAATTCTCCGTTGCATTGCATGATGTCGACAAGATAGCGGCAACATTTCGCGGAGTGGTTCACACCAGAATTTCCAAGTCCCCTCTTTCCCAGAAACGATTTTTCCAAATTTATAATGCTCAACGCTCCGGGAAAAATCCGACGCCAAAAGTTACCGGGAAGGAATCGAAAGAGTACAAGTCGCTCGCACAGGAGCTCAACAATCTTCAGAGAAGCTCCCAGCAGTCGATGGTGAAGAAAGTGAAGGAGGACGGATTCACCGTGGCCCGTTTCAATCAGATAATAAAGGCACTCCATAGCGATCCATCCCTCGTCAAGCGACTGAAATCCACCAAGTAGAGAACAATAAACCTCGAGCCGCGATCGGAGAGTGCTGATC
>CAZKMA010000005.1:30216-40741 GCA_964553615.1 uncultured Spirochaetales bacterium
CGATCGGAGAGTGCTGATCGCGGGGACGGGGGCGAAGCACCAATTCTCATTGTGGCGCAAGCGGCAGAGTGGTTGAGGAGCAGGATCTTCTCTTCAACCGCTATGCAATTCCATTGGCCGCGTCAAAATGAGAACTGCTGGGGGCGAAGGTTTTCGATTGCAACCCGAGCGTGTTCGGTCTATGGTGTCATGAGACACGGGGAGAAAATGAGCACTCAGTTGAATCTTATTCCGGCACCCAGAAGCATAGAAATGTCGTCGGGGGAAGTTCTCCTGTCGAGTCGCATTGTCATAGTTGCATCCAGGAAGGCGGAGCGCGCAGCGCAACATCTCCGGAAACTCTTTCAGAATGGCCCGGAAACTTCTGTGATGGTCGTTCCTGATCCCGGCTCCGACACTTTCCTGACCGAGCGAACGGATTTGCCGCATGCCTCTTTTGTGCGCATGGAGGATGCCCGCCTCGACGAGGAATCCTACCACCTTGAAATCTCAGACACAGGAATTGCAATTGCTGCATCCGAAAGTGGATTTCTTTCTGCAGTGCAGACATTGAGGCAGCTTCTTCCGCCGGAATGGGAGAATCCGACAAACAGTAACCCTTCGCAGGCTGTCCTGCCAATTGTTACAATAGATGATTCTCCTCGTTTCCGGTGGCGCGGCCTGCACCTCGATGTGTCCCGTCATTTCTTCACCGTTGACGACATAAAGCGAACACTCGATCTCCTTGCGCTGTACAAGTTCAATCGTTTTCACTGGCATCTGACTGACGACCAGGGTTGGCGTATTCAGATCAACAGTCATCCTGAATTGACGAGCATTGGTGCGTGGCGTACGGAGAAAGACGGATCCCGATACGGCGGATTCTATACCCAGGAGGATGTCCGGGACGTTGTTGCCTACGCCGCCGAGCGGGGTATATCCGTCCTACCTGAGATCGAGATGCCCGGCCATGGACTCGCGGCGCTTGCCGCTTTCCCGCAGCTCTCCTGCCGTAAGAAAGCGCTAACCATATGGTCCGGCGGAGGAATTGCCGAAGATGTGTTTTGTGCCGGCCGGGAAGAGACATTCGCGCTTGTTTTCGATGTCCTGGATGAGATCGCAACGCTCTTCCCGTTCCCGCTCATCCACATTGGCGGCGACGAGTGCCCGAAGAATCGGTGGAAGGAATGTCCGGATTGTCAGACTCGCATTCAGACTGAAGGCCTGCAAGACGAGTCGGAACTCCAGAGTTATTTCATCCGTCGGGTTGAGAAACATCTCGAACCCCTCGGAAAGAGTATCGTCGGCTGGGACGAGATCCTCGAAGGGGGGCTCGCTCCCGGTGCAACGGTTATGTCATGGCGAGGTGTCGAGGGCGGAATTGCCGCAGCTCGCGCGGACCATAACGTGGTCATGAGCCCGACGAGTCATTGCTACTTCGACTATCGACAGTCGGGGAATCCCGGGGAGCCGGGGCCAACTCACTTCGACCCGCCGGTCACTCGGCTTCGAGACGTCTACGAGTTCGAGCCCGTTCCCGCCCTTCTGGAACCGGAGCACGCAAAGCGCATTCTGGGCGGTCAGGCGAACCTCTGGACCGAAGATGTTGACTCGATGGAACGGGTCGAATACATGCTGTTTCCCCGTCTGGAGGCTCTCGCGGAGGTGCTCTGGAGCCCCCGGTCCCTGCGGGACTGGGACTCGTTCAAGAATCGACTCGCGTTCCACGCGCAGAGGCTCGAACATCTCAGCGTGAATTACTGTCACATAATCGAAAGCGTGTAGCCCCAACGCGCGGGAGCATGGGAATCAGGGCTCCCGCGTGGCATCCTCCTCTCCTCGTTCTCCGCCCAGACTTCCGTACATGCGAAACCCGATCCAGCCTGAAGCGAGTGCAACTGCCGCAAAGAACGCGAATGGGACAACCTCGAGGGTCCCCTCCACAGACCAGGCAACAAGCAGCATTGCCGCAATGGCGCAGGCCATGGCAACCGCTTTGACCACGAGGATTGCCGACAGCAGGTATCCAATCGGACGGCGCCGCAACACCGTAATGCCCGAAAAGACAGCAAGCGGCACAATGAACCCAAGATCAAGCGCCTGGACAACCATGGTGGACTGACCGAGGAGGACACCATCGATGCTGCCACCGAGTGCCCCGGCGATTCGTTTTGTCCACATGAGAAGAAGAACCGCGGAGACCGCGAAGGCGAGACCCGCCATGCTGCGGCGCGGAAAGCGTGTGGAAACACGTGTCGCGAGGTCCGGCAGGCGAATAGTCGCCAGGATCCAGGCAATCGCCGCAGCGGCTGCCGGAAATATGACAATGAACAGAACAAAGAGCGGACCGAATGCCCAGAACATTGCGTATTCAAGGTACTGATAGCAGTAGTATGCCAGAAGACCGAGCACAAAAAGACGCCCGTTGAGTGACCCCCGGACCACGAGAGGCAGTGCAATGAGCATTGCCGGAACCGTCAGGAAGAGCGTGACAACGTCCCACCCTACTCCTTCGGCAACGACGCGCTCTGCGTTGTACCGATAGACGCCGGTCGTGACCATAGAGTAATTCTCCCCGCGGACACTCGTTACCCGCATGGTTGAACCGTCTCCGCGCAGGAAGACCCCCGCGGCCGCGGCAAGAGCGACCAGCAGCGTAATTCCAAGACAGAGTGCAGCAATTCCCCGAGACGTATTCTTCGTCACTCATACCTCCTGGAACCGAGCGCGAGTCGGCGGCTCATACCTGATGCTCGGACTGCTGCAATAATTGAACGACCTCTTTTCTTTCAGGAATGCCCGCACGGCCCGCATGGTGCGCGGCCTTGACCGCTGCAGCCGCCGAGGCAAACCGGATGGCACGTGCAGGCGGTTCACCTTCCGCTAGTGCAACCGCGTACGCTCCGTGAAAGACGTCTCCGCAGCCGATGGTGTCGACCGCGTGCACCGGGAATGCGGGCTGGTGACGGACCTGCCCGCCCTCGGCTACCCACCAGCAGCCACGTTCGCCGGCGGTAACCGCAACAAGCCGTCGCCCCGAAGACGCAAGCTTCAGCACGATATCGCCGGGGTCCTCCCGCCCGGTGAACTCCCTGCCGAACCCGAGTCCGACAATGAGGTGATCGACATAGTCCAGGAAGGTGGCACCCCCGGTTCTGTCCCAGCGCTCCACATCGCCCACTACGGGTATGTTCATTTCACGTGCAAGGCGGGCCGCATTAAGCGCAGCGGCGGGCGCGGTGTAGTCGACAAAAAGAACGCGACAGTTCTCTATTGTGCCCCGATCAATAGACCCGGAAGACGGTTCGGTCACACCTTCGCTCGAGTAGAGGATTGTTCTATGTCCGGTGGAAACATCAATAATCACAAACGAATGAAACGGTCGCGCTTCTGGTCGATTCTGGAGAGGACTGCAGTCTACGCCCTCCGCCGCAAGCTCGGTACGGCAGAACTGCGAGAGCGCATCCTTTCCCAGTACGCCGCAATAGGCGGCCCGCACATTCATGCGTGCGGCGGTCATGGCAACCACGCCTCCGAGCCCACCGAACTCCTTTCGTTTCTCGCGGACCTCCGTCTTTGTATCCGGCTCAGGGTACGTGTCGACATAGAAGATCTCATCCACAGCAAGTGCGCCGAAGGCGAGCACATCCCACTTCATGGGGGCGGAAACCCCGCCTTTGCAAGCGCTTCCTTCGGCGTCGCTCCGTCATGGATAACCGACTTGAACGCCGCAATGGAGTCGGGTATACGCGCGAATCCCCAGACGTTCCGGCCCACCGTTGCACCACGCGCCCCGCTCTGCACCACATCATACATCATCCCCAGCGCGAGCGGCAGCGTGTCCTGCTTCGGTCCACCCGCCGCAACGACAGGCACGGGGCAGGACCCGACAATCTGACGGTAGGCATCCACGTTCGCGCAGTAGGGCACCTTGATGACGTCGGCGCCGCATTCAAACGCGCAGTGTACCGCCCACGCAATGTCCTCGGGAAGAAAGGAGATGACTGCGCCGCTCTCCAGAATGGTTCGCGGATAGATGTGACAGATCACAGGCATCTCAAACCGCGCCGCAATCCGGACCTGATCGGAAAGCAACCTGAGATACTTGCCCTCCGTCGGTCCTCGCACGTAGGTTGCAATAGCAAAGGCGTCGGCACCGACTCGGACCGCGTCTTCCGGAGACGCAAGAAGTTCATAATGGGAATCATCCGGGCGGGCAAATGTGCTCTGGAGAATGAGCGGCACTTTCGCCGCGTGGGGCGCCCAGGCGTTCATGGCAACACCAATCTGCATGGTAACCGCGTCCGGTCTTCCCTCCACCACCAGGCTCAGAGTCTCCTGCATCTGCTGGAGACTCGGCGGCAATCCCTGCGGGTAGGCGCCAAAATGGTCTACCGCAACTGAGAAGAGCCGACCGCTTGGATGTGAGAAGAGTCTGCTGAGCCTTATCCTTTTCCCTATGTTCATCTACCCCTCCTGAGCACCGAGAATGACAACTGTCCGGATAGGCCTCTATTATGCGGCAGGTTTAGTGAATTCGCAACAACAATTCGTACTCGGTATCATTCATGAATCCATTTATTTCATGATTTGATGCACCGGTGCCCCTGTCAGATTTTCCCTTCGATGAATCGATCCATGGCGGAAGAAACCCGTACCAGAGTGTCCGCACGATCTCGAGGTCCGACTTCGGTATCCGCGATGAGCCAACCCGAATATCCGGAAGTCTTGAGCGTCTTGTAGAGCGCGCCCCAGTCAACATCGCCGGACAGTAGCTCGGCCGGTCCGTTCCCGGCAGAATAATCCTTCATATGGATACTCACCACTTTCGGTATGAGCTCCCGCAGCCACTTCTCCGGGAGCGTTGATCCACTCGCACCGTCACGGGCATTGCCGAATTGCTGAATTATGTTTGCTGGATCAAAATTGCAGCCAACGTACGGCGAATCGACTCCTTCCAGAATGGAGCGAAATTCTTCCGGCCTCGTGTATACAGCAGGCCATACGAGCTCGTATGCGAGCGATATCCCGTGCTTCTCCGCGGTGCTCCGAAGTTCTGTGAGCATGGCCGTAACCCAGATGCGGGCATCGCTGTCCGGAGTTTCCTGCATGGCCTTTTCAAAGGAAACAAGTACGGTGGAACCGCCGAGCCATGATGCCCGTTGAATAGCTTCCCCCAGGTACCGAAACGCACCGGTATACTCGGCGGAACCCGGTGGCCCGATTACCGAATGTCCCGCGGCCAGACTGCAAATCTGGATTCCGTATCCCTCTGCACGGTGGCTCAGGCGGACACATTCGGCCTCCGTCGATTCAAGAGTAATCGATGCGGCAAGCGTCTGCCACGGGTGATACCGTTCTGGAGAACCATCACCGGATGCGCGAGCCGTTGAGGTAATCGGCCCAGGTCCTGATCGGAATATGAGTTCCATTCCCTGAAAGCCGTGCGTCCTGGCAAGATCGAAACATTTTCCCAGATCCCATTCCGGTGGAAAGAACTCAACGCGACGGATTCCCTTTTTCATCTGGTCCCCCCGCTTCGCATTGAGAGATTTCCGGCCACGTGCTCGGCGAATTCTGCCACTATCCGACTGAAGCGTTTCATATGGACAGTTACGATCGTAGCACCGATTCGCCGTGCCGTCGATTTTTTCTTTCCAGGAATCGGCCCATCTCAGCTGAGATTATTACGCGGAGGGAACGTGCCACGAACCGGCAGGTTGGAGTTGCAGCATTCGCGGAGTATCCTCCATGTGCCGTCGCTGTCTTCTCCGAGGATGGTGAGAAACTTGCTGTCTGCAAAGACTATCTCTCCTCCGAGGATCGGGTTGCTGGAGGACAGAATGGTTCCGCGAGCAAACACGAGGTCACCGCAGATCCGAACCTCTTCGGTAATAACCGTAAACTCGCGCATCACCCCGCTAAACCGTTTCCGGAACCGTTTCTCAATTGCCTTCCTCCCGAAAACGGCAGGTTCGCCCGGCGGGAGTTGCACAGCTTTCTCGTCCCAGAGAGATGCCCAGAGCGCGCTGTTGCCGGCAATTACCGCCTCGGAATATCGTTCGAAAAGCTGCGCCACGCCGGCAGTGATAGATTCGAATTTGGTCACAACGGATCCCTCTCCAAGATCTTCACACATGATTGGGTACGGCGCGTTGCCAAAACGTTGCGGCGGAGCGATTCTCCATTTTGAGCGGAAGGGGCACCTCATGATGCCGGCATCCGGTTGCCGATGAATTTTCCCCACTTTTTCTCGACCTGACCTATAATTAATGGTGAAATCGCGCTCCGAGCGCACGCGGCTCCGTCGCGCAGCAAACACTGAGGCTTTCGGCAATGCCTGATCTCAGCTTGCATCTACTCGGTCCACCACTCCTCAACTGCGACGGCAGGTCCGTCCAGGGGCTCCGCCGAAAAGCGATTGCCCTTCTTGCATACCTCTCGGTGGACCACCAGCCACACAGCCGGGATGCCCTTGCAACGCTCCTGTGGCCCGACAACGGGCAATCGCGCGCGCGCGCGAATCTCAGACGCTGCCTCTTCTCCCTGAACAGGGCCGTCGGCGCGAATGTCCTTACGGCGGACGCGGATACCCTGCGGATCGACAACGGAGAAATAACGATAGACGTTGAGACCTTTCGGCGGCTCGCCGCCGGTTGTGGCCGGCACGAATCCGGGAGGACATGCGAAAACTGTCTGCCACTTCTGAAAGAGGCCGAAAGCCTGTACCAGAATGACTTCCTGTTCGGATTCACGCTCCCGGACTGCAACGACTTTGATGAATGGCAGCTGATCCAGAGCGAGCGGCTGCGAACCCAGCTGGCCGAACTGCTCCGAACGCTGATCCATAGTCACGAAGATAGGAACGAGCCTGCGCACGCCATTGTTTTCGCCGAACGGTTGCTCTCCCTTGATCCACTGGAAGAGTCTTCGCACCGTTTGCTGATGCGCTTGTACGCACTGAATGGACGACGTGCGGCAGCCTATCGACAGTACGAGAACTGTGTCCGCATACTCTCTTCGGAGCTCGGAGAAGAGCCGGAGGAGGCAACCGAGGAGCTCTACGCGGCAATCCGAAATGGAAGAGTGAAGGGACGAAAGGACGCGACCGAAGAGATCCCGAAGCCGGAGAAAGACAGGCACGGGCCGGCGCACGAATCCACTATCGTTTCCGATGGTGGCCGGGAGGTTGCCATTCTTGCGGCTGCTGCGGACGATCCATCCCACCTCGCGCATCTTGAAGACATCGTCCGTCGCGCCGGGGAACAGCCGGTAAACGGGGACGTCGGCAGCGTGTCGTTTCATGCACTCTTCCCGACGGTCGCCGCGGCGATCGGTGCGGCGCTGCAGGCGCAGATCGATACGGACCGTGCGCTGCGTCTGGCCATTCACATGGCAAGAACCGACCCATTCGTCTCCGGGTGCAGGGCCGAGGATCTCGAACACGCGAATGTACTTCTTTCATCAGTCCCCGCCGGAGAAATCATCATCTCATCCGCTGCTGCCGTTCCGGATCCAAAACGTCAACCGTTCCCGAGCGGTATATCGCTCAGATCGCTCGGCTATCATCGGCTCGCCGACCTCGGCTCAGCGGAAACCCTGTACCAGGCCCTTCATCCGCACCACATTCGAACTGCACCTGTTCTGCGTACACTGGACAGCGTACGAAACAACCTTCCCAGTCAATCGGAACCACTGATCGGGAGAGAACAGGCGCTCAATCAGATTGCGACGGCAATTGCGCACCCGGAGACACGCGTGCTTACGCTAACGGGTCCCGCAGGAACCGGAAAGACACGGCTCGCTCTGCACGCGGCGGCGCGATCGACGCACCTTTTCGAGGATGGGGTGTTCCTTGTCGATCTGGCTCCGATCAGCGATCCCAGGGACCTCGGTCGAATTATTGCGGCCACACTCGAAATCCGGGAATCCATGGGGAAACCGCGGTCACACGGCGCAATTCTCACCGACTATCTTCGCACACGGAATCTCCTATTGGTTCTGGACAACTTCGAGCATCTGCTACCAGCAGCGAATACGATCGCCCAGCTGCTTGCAACTGCACCGGGAGTGAAGGCTCTTGTGACAAGCAGGCAGAAGCTCGAAATCAGCGTCGAACATGAGTATCGCGTGCCGCCGCTCACACTCCCACAACCGATGGCAGATCTCGAGATGCTTTTCCGAAGCGAATCTGTACGACTCTTCCTCAGTCGGGCTGTGGTATCCCGTCCCGAGATTGCACTGGATCCCCATACCGTACGAGCAATTGGGGAGATCTGTATCCGACTCGACGGGCTACCGCTCGCTATCGAACTGGCTGCGGCCCGTCTGAACGTCGTTTCTCCCGCAGACCTTGCGGCAATGCTTCCGCAACGGCTGGGCCTGCTCAAAACACAGACCCGGGACCGGCCACATCGCCAGCAGACGCTGCAGCGTGCAATCGACTGGAGCTATGATCTTCTCGACGAACCTGAGCGGCGGCTGTTCGCGAATGTTTCCGTATTCGTCGGCGGATGGACTCTCGAAGCAGCCGAAGTCGTCTGCTCGTTGACCGGTCTCTCCGATGAATCTTTTGATGTCCTTGAAGGCATCTCGTCGCTCGTGAACAAGAATCTGATACGCATGGCAAAGCACAGCCGTGATAGTCGCTTTTCCATGCTGGAGACAATTCGCGAATATGCACTCCTCAAGTTCAACGCGAGTCCGAACACCAACCTGATCCGTCAGAAACATGCCGAGTATTTCCTTGGACTTGCGGAACAGGCAGAACCGCACCTCCACGGACCGAATCAGATGGAGTGGTTCGACCGGCTCGAAAGCGATTACGAGAACTTCCAGGTGGCACTGAAATGGTATGTGGATACGCATAAACGGTACGAGGCAACCCGTATCTGCATTTCGCTCGAGTGGTATTGGTATCGATACGCACACCTCGGCGACGGGAAAGCGTGGCTGCGGACCATTCTTGCGCCGGATATTGGAGGCGAGGAGCCGGCCAGCAACTCAATGGTTCTCGGTGCCGTCTCGCCCGAAGAAGAGATCGAGCGAACACGGGCGACCGGTCGGGCGCTCCGCGCACTCGGCTGGATTCTCCTTGTTCAGGGAGACTGGTCAAGCGCACGTGACCGCTACGTGGAATCACTTCGAATTGCACGGGTGACCGGTGACCGGCGAAACGAGTCTCTTGCCCTGTCGGGCCTCGGCACGGCCGAGCGCTGGCTCGGCGAAACCGCTGACGGGATGGCCCACGTCGAAGCCTCGGTCCAGTTGGCACGGGATCTGCGCGATCCGCTTCTAATCGAGCTGGCACTCATCTGGGCCTACTCAACCACCGGCGGCAAGTTCACGGGTCCGCCCCCGATAAATGAACTGAAGGAGGCACTCGAACTCTCACGTCGCCTTGGCGATCTGTGGTCGGAGGCGCACACCTTCAATGGTCTGGGTGACCTCTACACACAGATGGGTGACTACAAGGCAGCCCGAACGAACTATGAGCGGGCGCTGCAGAGTTTTCGGGAGCTCAAGGACCGTTGGCTCATCGCGTGGAATCTGGAGGGGCTTGCTCGCGTTGCAATCCTTGATTCAGATTTCCAGAGCGCGTGTCGAACGGTGCAGGAGAGCATTCAACTATTCGATGAGCTCGGCGATCAGGCGAACGCCGTCTTCATGCTCGGATGGCTGGGCACGGCCTTTCACCAGGCCGGGAATGACGCATCCGCTGCATGTTTTTTCGGAGCATTTCACTCATTCGAACCAACCATGCCGATCTCAGCGGAATTCGCTCCGGCAAACAAAACGGTGGCAGCCGCATCGGCTGCTTCCCGGGCGGCTGCGACCGAAAGCTGGGAAGCAGGATATGCGATGAGCTACGATCAGGCACTCGCATTTGCAGTGGCCGAGTGCGCAAGCTTGACACGGCAACTCACTCCCTGATTCGAGGTGCAGCAGTCCGGTTCCTTTTGAGTTCATCGGACCTGGCCCGTAGCGTGAGCAGGCGCGAGACAAGGGCCGACAGAATGCGAAGAATGGTTGCCTCGTACCTGGTGAACGGGAGTTCGGCGGCCGTGCGATGAAGGGCGAGCAGATACGACCTCTGTCGGTATCCGTCACAAAGGCGGATGCCGACACTCATACCCGCCGGATGGCGGTCGTAACTTCGACGCCACACAACCGGATCTCGTATCGCCCCCGCCTCGAACGGCATCCCGGGGGCTATCTCGCGGTAGTAGAACCGGAATACATCGCAATCCGGGCCGGCCAATTGCGGCCACACCACTGATGATGGAATACCCGCATCAAGGGTGAATAGAACAACGCCGCTGCCTGCAGGAACAAGATTACGAATACCCCTGCACGCTGCACTCATCATCGACATCACATCCGGCATGTCTGAAAGTCTGCGCAGGAATGCCAGAATCTCGCGGGATGCACTATCTGCCGAACAGACTGCCGTGTCCTTCGCACGCTCCATAGTGGCCCTCCTGGAACCGACCGAACCGGTTCCACCGACGGCTTCGGTTCCACCGACGGCTTCGGTTCCACCGAC